>JANKMU010000001.1:192157-210991 GCA_024650045.1 Mycoplasmatota bacterium
ATATAACATATTTCCAACACCATCTCAACTCATGAGTTTATTAATGGTTGTATTAGGTGTTTACCTCATATATAGACATGTTCATGCAACAAAAGTTTTAGACAAATAATCATTAATGATATCAATGTTGAGTTTGTAACATTGATATCATTTTTATTAGAAAGTGAATTGATATGGAAGATAAGAACAATGATGTATTAAGCTATGCGAATCAAAAAAACTTAATCTTTTTGCTTATTATTCTCATGTTCGTTTTGGTGTTGATAGATATTAACGTGCTTCAAAATAATCTTGATACACAAATGATTACAGGTTCACTACTAAGGATTCTTGGTGGACTAGTTTTTATCGTTATCATTTATGGCTTAGGACATGGACATATATTTAAAATAAAGAATTTATCAAAAGCTTTGTTAATTATGATTCCAGCATTTATTGTTTCAATAAATAATTTCCCTATTGTTGCTTTTTTAGATGGAAGAGCAATTTTGACGGAGCCTATTTATCGTATTTTTTTATTTTTTATAGAGAGTCTTAGTGTGGGTTTCTTTGAAGAAATCATTTTTAGAGGTATGATTTTAGTGTTTTTACTAGATAAATTTAAAGAAGAAAAAAATGGTGTTATGATATCAATTATTCTATCATCACTAATATTTGGATTTATCCATGTGTTAAATATATTTAATGGTGCATCAGTTAATAGCACAATGTTACAGATTGGTTATTCCTTTTTAGTTGGCATGATGTGGGCAGTATTATTCTTAAAAACTGGTAATTTGTGGTTAACCATGTTATTACATGCAACCTTTAATTTCTTTGGTCAAGTTATGTTCTATTTAGGTACTGTTGATGGTAGATATGATCAATTTACTATGTTGTTAACAATAATCATTGCACTCTTTGCTGGTATCTATACAATATGGATATTTAGACAGATAAAAGATAAAACAGTTTTTAACATCTAATTTGACCTTAATTCAAAATGATATAACAAAAAAACCAATCATCTGATTGGTTATTTTTTTACTTTCTATAATTATTTAACTTCAATATGAAAATTAAACATGGTGTGCCCAATATTACCCCATAGTTTTAACCAAATATGCATAAGTTGTTCCATTGCTCTTGATCCTTGAATATCACCTAAGTCGTGAATCGTTTCCCAACCAAAATCATCTTCTAAAATCATCCTAACTGTTTTTTTAGCATCTTTATGATTGCCACAAATAAAAATATCATGTGGGTTTTTTATAGAAGAAGGATTAACCATCAATTTAGCTGTTACTGTGTTTAGAGCTTTTACTACATAAGTATTAGGAAGTAACCTTTGAATTTGTTCTCCAAGAGAGTCATTATTTGCTACAAATAGTTCAAATGAATCTTTAGAAAAGTCTAAAGGGTTTGCTAAATCGATCATTACTTTGTTCTCAAGATTTGATTTTATACTTTCCAAAACATTTAAGCTAACATTTCCAGGCAAAGCATTGATTATAAGTTCTCCATATATAGAAACCTCATTAAATGTAGCAACTTCAACTTTAGGATATAAATTCATGAACTCTTTGTTTTTATCAGGATTACGAGAACTTATTTTCACCTCGTGATTTTTAGATAAACCAACTGCAAGTGTTTTTGCGACATCTCCAGCGCCAATTATCCCTATTTTCATACCATCCAACCTTTCTTTATTAATTACCTTGATTATATCACCATGTCTAAAGAGTAGAAGAAATATGCACTATTCATAAACACAAATGCTGCTTGTGCAATCAAATTATGAATAGTTTCACCTATACGAACTCAAAATATAATGTCATATATATGAAAATAAGATAAAATATAATAAAAAGAAGTTAAATAAGGTGTGATAAAACACATAATATGAAAATAAAGTATACAAAATGAAAATAAAGGTATATAATGAGGTTAACTTGAACTAAAGATAATTTATTCTTGTTTAAGTTAGAAAAGCGAGTATTTAAATGAAAACACTCAAAAAAATATTTAATCCTAAGATGATGATTTTTGCAATCTTAGTTACAATGATATTTTTAGTTACAGCTTGTGGAACTAATGAAGAAGATCCAACAGAAGTCATTCCAACTCCAACAGAGGTTATTCCTACAGAAGACATTGATGTTACATCAATTGAACTTTCTGCAGCTGGTAGTGCAACAACTATTTCAGCACTAGGTGGAACATTACAAATGTCAGCAACTGTGTTACCAGCAAACGCAACTGATCCAACATTTACTTGGTCAGTAACCAATGGAACTGGTTCTGCTACGATAACAGTTGCAGGATTACTTACAGCTGAAACAGATGGTATTGTTACTGTTACTGCAACATCAAATGCAACAACTGGTGTATATGGATCGAAAGTCATTACGATTTCGAATCAGTTAGCAGCTAATATGGATGCTACTTTAACTCATTTAGAAGTTGATGGTAGTTCAGTATTAGGCTTTAATCCATTAGTAACTAGTTATGTACATGTCATGTCAGATGGCATTATTGTAACACCAGTTGTTACAGCTACTCTATATGAAACAACTTCAACCGTTTTAATTACAGACGCAGTAGATGTTACTTCAACTGATGTCTTAGATCGTACAACAGCAATTACTGTTACAACAACAGAAGATGTTGAAAAAGTTTATTACGTTATTTTTGAAACACAAGCAGCTCCTGTAGATTTAGGTACAGCTGGTGACTTTGTTATCTTAGCTGAAACAGGCATATCAACAGCAACAACTTCAGATATTACAGGTGACTTAGGTGTCTCACCATCAGCAGCATCTTACATTACTGGTTTTTCATTGATCATGGATTCATCAGGAACATATTCAACATCTAGTCAAGTTGTTGGTATGATCTATGCAGCTGATTACACAACACCAACTCCTTCGAAGTTAACAACAGCAATAGCTGATATGATGATTGCGTATTCAGATGCAGCAGGTAGAGCAAACAACTATACAGAACTATATAGTGGAGACCTAAGTGGAAAAACATTAACTCCAGGCGTATATAAGTTTGGTAGTTCAGTATTAATTAACACAGATCTTACCTTAACAGGTAGTGCAACTGATGTATGGATTTTCCAAATATCAGGAAATCTTACAATGGCTTCAGATATGAGTATTATTCTAGCGGGTGGAGCAGATGCTAAAAACATCGTATGGCAAGTTGCAGATACAGTAGCAATTGGTTCAGGCTCACATTTTGAAGGAACAATTCTTGCGATGACAAATATATCAATGGGAACTAATTCTTCAATCAATGGTAGATTATATGCACAAACAGCAGTTACACTTGATGCAACTACAGTTGTTAAATCAAGCGATTAATATTAAGACATAAAGACATAAAAAAAAGATTAGGATGTTTCCAACATAAAGTTGATGACAAACTAATCTTTTTTCTTTATACTTTTTTATAAATTCTAAATAATCCAATCAATAATCCGATTAATGATAATGAAGCTGCAAAGATTAAACCAATATCATATGTCCAATCAATGTTTATTTCATTTACATTTCCAAGAATTGTCGTTGAAACAACTGTAAATTCTGGAACTAAGAAAAACATAACTGCTGCAGCTCCAAATATTATCGTTGATGCTAGATTTCCTTGTTTCGTGAATATAAGAAGTAGTGCTGCGATTAGTGGTAATGCATATGCAATCAAGTTTAGTATGCTGAACTCAATCTGTCCACTGCCAAAACCGCCAAGATTAATAAATTCATGACCAAAAGCTATTTGAATTCCTGAATAGGATGTATTTGAGTCCCCCACAGCTAATGCAGGAAACAAAATCATCAGTGTTGCTAAGATACCAATAATAATACTACTTAATTTAAATTCGTTTGCTGTAATTTTTCTCATTGTTTATCTCCTTCTTAATGCTGTAATAATTGCAATGAGTAGTGCAGCCCCTCCAACTGAAACAACAAATCCCATTAAAGAGAATGTATTTGGTTGACCTAATCCGAAGATACCTAGTAACCACATACCCAACGCAGAACCCAATAACCCAATAATAATGTTAGCAAGTAATCCCATACTTCTGTTTTTATTCATTAGCATGCTTGCTATCCACCCAACAATTGCTCCAAAAACTAACCATAATATAATATACATAAAATTTACCTCCCGATAAAAAATATAAATCTAATAGAAGCTTTGTGTTAACAATCTTCCTTTATAAGACAATTTGATTATACCATAATATGAAAATAGTGTATATATCATGAATATATTATAATATAATGTAAAAGAATACATAATGATGTAATATGTGAGTGATATGATGTATTTAAGATTGACAATAAGTAATTTAAGTAATATAATGTAATTGTAATGTTCATTGAGTGGAATCAATGGATATCAGCATCAATTTGAGGTGATGAAATGACTGAATTTAAATTATACACAATTGACGAAGTTGCAGGAATTCTTAAGGTTACACAAAGAACTATATATAACTATATAAAAAGTGGAACGCTTAAGGCAATCAAGATTGGTAAGTACTGGAGAATTAACCACGTTGATTTAGAGCGGTTTTTGCAAACTGGAACAAATCTTTAATAACTATAAAACTAGAAAGTTTTATCAATTGCTTTCTAGTTTTTTAGATAAAATGTTTCTTATATCTATTTAACATACAAATATAACCTCAATTTTATTGGGTTTATTTTTTATACAATATTTAAAAGAGTGAACAAGGAGACCATTAAATGAGTATTTTAGACCTATTCAAAAAAACTAAAAATGAGAGAAGATTAGATCCAAAGATATATAAAAAAATGTTAGAAGATCAAGTACCTTTATTTCTTATTGATGTACGTACTCAAAGTGAATTTGATCAAGCTCACATTCCTAATGCTATTTTATTTCCTGTTTATTTAGTTGAGAATCAAATTGAAACCTATTTTCCAGATAAAGAAATAACTTATGTTCTATATTGTAGAAGTGGTATAAGAAGTCATCATGCTTTGTTAATGATGAATCAACTGGGATATGAACGTGTATATGATATGGGCGGGATTATCGATTGGCCCTATGAAACTATAGAAAAAGAATGAACCTAATCAAATAGATTCATTCTTTTTTATTTGTTTATCTAACTTTTTGCATAAAAGATTTTAATGCTTCGCTTTTTGGATTGTCTAATATTGAGGGTAATCCTTTTTCTGCGATTTTCCCTTGATCCATAAAAATGACATAATCAGCGAAGTCTCTAACAAAACTCATCACATGTGTAACAAATATAAAATCTTTACCTAGACCCTTAAGTTCTTCAACAGCAGTTAAAACCTCATGTGTTAATATAGGATCTAAAGATGATGTAGGTTCATCTAAAAAGATAATATCTGGATTAATACTTAGTGCTCTAGCAATCGATGCACGTTGTGCTTGACCTCCGGATACGTTTTTGGGTAGTTTATCTACTTGATCATCTAGATGTAGTAATGATAAATATCTAAGCGCAGTGTCACCAGCCTCTACTTTGTCTATATTTCTAGTCTTTTCTAATACTAAAGAAATATTTCTTTTTAGTGATAAATGAGGGAATAAATTATGGTTTTGAAAAACAAAACCAATATTTTTACGATATATTTCATCACGAACATCATACCCATTAATCTCTATTGATCCAGAAGAAGGAAGTTCTAATCCCGACATTAACCGAATCAGCGTTGATTTACCTGAACCTGACACACCTATAATGGCTACAGAATGATAATTAGAAAGGGTTAAGTTAAGCTCAGATAAAACTTCAACATCATAAGTATGTGATATATTTTTTATTTCTATGTTCACAATGCCCACTTCCTTTCGATATACTTAGTAGCTTGAGATAGTGGAATTGTAATCATTAAGTATAAAATCCACATTAAAACATAACCTTCAACGAAAGCGAATGTTTGTGACTGTGCGACACGTATTGCATAATAGAGTTCAGTATAACTCAATACGTTTAATAAAGCACTACCTTTAATAATCATTGAAAAATTGTTCATCATTGGTGGCATTAATATACGAATAACTTGAGGTATGATAATGTAACGATATCTTTGATAAGGTGTAAAGCCGAACAAATCCATCGTCATATATTGTTCGCTACCAATACTTGAAAATGCGGATTGATAAACGTTTTTCATATAAGGTGTCATATAAATAATTAATGCAAGATACCCCATGACACTTCGATTATAGGTACCAAATGCTGGTCCTATTAGAAATGCAGTAATAACGATAAAAACCAATAATGGAGTACCATATATGATTTCAGTAAAAACATCAGTTAATGCATTAAGATACTTTATTTTTGATATTGAAAATAAATAGAACACAAATCCTAAAACTAAACTTCCAAGTAAGGATACCAAAGAAACGATAATGGTATTTAATACGCCTGTCGTAATTAATCCTTGGTATACTTTGAAGGATGACAATGTAAACTGTTCTGTTTGACGTGTGACAATGAATACGATGAGAAGTAAGATTGTCAGTATAGCAAGTAGATAAGAAAGAAACTTATTCATTGATATAGAAATCTAAACCATAACGTCCTAGACGATCTAGCAAAATGTCATCCCATTTTTCTGCTAAAACATCATATAAACCATCAGGTTCGCTAAATGTCGCAATAAATGCATTGACTTGTTCTAATAATTCAGTGTTGCCCTTGCGGACAGCCATACCAATTGGACTTGCTACAAATGGATCCCACATAACCATTGTTGTCGTTGGATTTGCTTTATAACCATCAACGACTGGGTTAGCGCTCATCAATAAAACATCGGCAGTACCTTGAGCAACAGATTCAACAGCAGTACCTAAATCAGTTGCTTCAGTGACTTCTTTACCATAACTTTGAGGAATTGAAGAAGAGACTTGAGAAGCTATTCCTGTATATCTCGTTCCTTCTATAGCAAGAAGTTCTTCAACAGTTGAGTCTTGATCAAGATTATTTGTCGTAGCGAAGTCTTGATTCACCAAAGTAATAATCTTGAAATAAAAATATGGATCTGAGAAGTCAACGACTTCTTTTCTTGCATCAGTAATACTCATTGATGCAATTGCGATATCAATTTCTCCAGATTGAATTGAAGGTATGATCGAACCAAAGTCAGTATTGACAATTTCAACTTCACGACCTAGATATTCACCTAAAGCATAAGCTATATCAACAGAGATACCTTCAGGATTATTGCTGGTATCAACTGTTTCAAATGGAGGATATTTCAAATCCATGCCGACACGCAATATGTTAGAATCACGTCCACATGAAGATAAAATAAGTGCTCCTATTGTAATGGTTAAAATTAATAGTATTTTCTTCATAATTAATTCTCCTTTTCTTTACATATATATATTATAAATATTAATGATGTTAAAAACAAAGCATACGCAACATTTAAATTTGAATCACAAATCATGATTCGATACAAAAGTGGAATGATTAAAAACACATTCCACTTATTTAGCTTAATTAAGCAGTAAAATATAACCTAGATCTTGTTTTCACTCATTAAAGCTAAAGTGTTTCCCTCTGAGTCTTTGAAAAATGTCATCCATGTTTCTATATTGTTTGTTTTTGCGATAATATGTGGTTTTTGAACAATCTGAACACCACGATTCAATAATTCATCATATGAAAGATGAATGTCATCAACTTGATAGTAAATGATTGAACTTAAATAATCATTTGACTCTTTTTCAGGTAAAGCTAGCAATAGCCTTACGCCATCACAATCAAAAAAACCTAATTGATCCGTCTTAAATAATAACTTAAGTCCTAATACATTTTCATAGAATTCAATAGCTCTTTTCATATCACGGATGGGTATTGCAATTTGTCCAACCTTATTGATTTTCATAGATATCTCCTCCCAATTTCATTATACAACAATAAATATATTTTTGCATTTTGATGAATTATGAGACTAATTTCATGAATATTATTAAAAAACTATTCATTAATTCAAACTAAAATGTTAGAATATATTTGCTTATTTGCGTACAATAAGGAGGGCATTATGTACTATACAAAAATATATCCAAAAACTAAAGCATATGGAAAAGCATTTGAAGATGTAAGACAGTTTTTATTAAAGCACAATGAAATGTTGAAAAATATTCACTTTCATTGGAGTAGATGGGAATGGATGTTTGCAAGGGATTCATTTAAAACTGATGATTTATCACTTATTGTCATGTTTATGGAAGATGATCAAATAAGAGGATTGTTAAGTATTGAAGATGATCCAGGTTTATACTTCTTAGTTTATGACGACAATCCAGAGTTAAAAGACTTTATTGTCGACTATATTGTAAAAAACAATATACAAGACGATATTATCATTCCTAATGATGAAGACATGAAACAAAGGTTACTATCATTAAATTATGAACAAACAGATTGGATTGATCCTGTAACACGATTAACTGATGAACCTTTAGAAATTCCTGAGACCCCAGGTTACGACATTGTATCACTAGAAGAAGATTATAGACTTGATCAAATTCATCATGCATTATGGAGAGGTTTTAACCATGGCGATGATGTGGACTATAGCGAACAAAACCTAGAAGATAGAAGACATATGACTTCATCGCCAAATTTTAAGAAGCACTATACATATGTTGCAATTCATAACAATCAATATGTTTCATATGCAGGTGTTTGGTATGAAAAAGGTACTAAGACAGCATTAATTGAACCGGTTGCTACTGTACCTGAACATCGTAAAAAACATCTTGCAAGATCGTGTATTTATCATGCTATATTGCAAGCAAAAAAAGATGGAGCAACCGATATTTTTGTTGGATCTAATCGATCAGTTTATTTAAACATGGGTTTTCTCCCATTTGATTATGCAATACGATTTAAAAAGATAAATAAATAAGACTGATTATAACAAAAAAATAGGTGATTTCGCCTATTTTTTGCATATTAACCAAATAAATTAACAACAAGCATTACAATGAAGTAAAGGAGTGATGATATGGAAAAGAAACAGTACGGATCTAAATTTGAGTTATTTCAAAATATTTATTTCAAAGTAACATGGGTGATGATTATCATTAGTGCTATTTTATGTGGATTAGTTTATTTGTTGCTTAATATTTCTATACCTGCTCCAGATATATTGGTTAACATAGTAGCTATTGTCTTTTACTATCACTTTGGTCATATAGCTTACGGTATTATTAGTCTTATTTATTACTTAATCATGCTTAGAAAAAAAATTCAGAACTTAAAAATTTATAAAACAGTTATAGGAATACTTGTGACACCTTTTAGTTTTTTTGCTATTTATATAGCTTTGTTTTTAGTCGTACTATCAAGTTGTGGTTCAAACTAGATTATAGACAATTAAGGTATTTTATATTGCTTCCATTTATGATATACTATTTCCGTTAATGTTCATAAAACGTTGAAAGGAATAATTAAATGGATAGTATTATAAAAGTGGAAAATCTTGTCAAAAGTTATGGTGATGTAAAAGCCGTAAGAGGCATCTCTTTTGAAGTTAAAAGAGGTAGTCTTTTTGCTTTTCTAGGTCCAAATGGTGCTGGAAAAACAACAACCATTAACATTATGACAACGCTATTAAACGCGGATTCTGGTCAAATTTATTTAAATGATCAAACAAATGAAACATATTTTAGAAATAAGATAGGTGTTGTTTTTCAAGGTAATGTTTTAGATGACGATTTAACCGTTAAAGAAAACTTAATTTATCGAGGATCTCTTTATATCAACAATAAGGAAAAAGTTGAACAAAGATACCGAGAATTAAGTGAGTATTTAAAACTAAATGAGTTTGAGAATCAAAGATATAAAACACTGTCTGGTGGACAAAAAAGAAGAACTGAAATTGCGCGTGCTTTATTTTCGGATCCTGAAATCTTATTGCTCGATGAACCTACTACAGGACTAGATCCTGAAACAAGACAAACAGTTTGGAGAGTTATTGAAGATTTAAGAACAGAAAAAGGATTAACTATTTTTTTGACAACACATTATATGGAAGAAGCTGCAAACTCTGATCATGTTGTCATTATTAGCAAAGGTAAGATTGTTGCTCAAGGCACTCCTGCAACGCTAAAGGATAAGTACAGTTATGATAGACTCAAGGTCGTTCCACATGATAAAAAGCGCTTAACAGCTGATTTAGACGCTTTGAAGAGAAGTTATGTTAAGGTTTCTAGTGAATATGTCATCACAATCGAAGATGCAAAAGATGCAATCGATTTAATTAATGTAATTAAAGATAACATCAAGCAGTTTGAGGTCATTAAAGGCTCAATGGATGATGTGTTTATTAATGTCATCGGAGGTGAGATAAATGTTTGATCTTGTCTGCTTAGTTAAAAGAAATATATATACATTCCTTAGAGATAAAACAGCTGTATTCTTTTCTTTCTTAAGTGTCATTATTTTATTAGCTCTATACTTCTTGTTTATTGGGAGACAATATACAACAGGTGGATCGCTAGATTTAATTGATGAAAATTTAAGAACATTTTTAGGTGTTAGTATTATTATGGGTGGTGTTTTAGTTATCAACACAATATCTCTTTCACTTGGTGTTATGGGAAATGTGATATCAGATTTAGCTAACCATCGACTTGATGGATTCTTAGTTACACCAGTAAAAAGATATAAGATTATCCTTAGCTATTATATCTCAGCTATTTTGGTAACATCTATACTTTCACTTTTTATGTGGGGTCTAACTATTTTGTATGTTGGTTTGTTATCAGGATATTGGTATACATTGAGTACAATTTTGCAAGCTTCAGGACTAATCATATTCTATACATTTATATCAGCAAGCCTTATGATTTTCTTAACAACATTATTAAAGTCGGTTAATGCATTTGGTGCGTTATCGGGTATATTAGGAACGATTGTTGGATTTATTAGTGGGATATATATGCCATTGTTTGTATTAGGTAAATCAATGATCTATGTTGCATCGTTAGTTCCTTTTACACATATGACAATCATATTAAAAAATGTTTTACTGAAAGAACCATATGAAGCATTAGCTAAAGAAGTTCCTCAAGAAGTAATGAATGAAATTGAAGTCGCTTATGGAACTGTTGAAATCGGTATTTTAGGTCAAGATGTAAAGATGTGGGTAATTATTACTGCTATACTATTACTTTCATTCATATTGATGTTTTTCGCCTATAAAAAGATGAATAAGAAAATGAATTAAAAACATACATCATCATTGAATTTAGAACTCTTTAAAAGGGTTCTTTTTCTTTTTTACGATAAATTTACAGAAGCCTTACTAAGTCTTGGTATCACGGATTTGTTAAATCTAATATAATCATGGTGAAATCAAAAATAAGGAGATTAAAAATGAAAAAACTGATAACAGTGATCATGCTAATTTTTGTATTAACATTGGCAGCATGTACACCAAATGAAGAAGGTTTTAATTTAGAAAGTAATATTACCGTGTATACAAGAGACACAACGTCTGGAACACGTGATGGATTTATGAATGGTATTGGATTTGCTGAAGCAGCAAAATCTGATTCAGTGCTTGTTACTGGGTTTGTTATTAGAGATAACACAGCACAGTTAAATGCAATGTCAATTGATGAATATGGCATTGGTTACATTTCTACATCAAGTTTAAACAACACAGTCAAAGGATTATACTTCAATGGTGTTGAACCAACAGAAGCAAACGTGGTTAACAACACCTATGATTTAAAACGTCCTTTTATGTGGATGATAAGAGTTGATGGTGATTTTCCATCTCAAGAGGTTGAGGACTTAGTTCATGCATTCGTTGCCTTTTTAGGAACAACAGATGCTGCTGATATTATCAATAACTCAGGGGCAATTGCATTACCATCTTCAGTAACATGGGATTCAATAAAAGATGATTATCCAATCACACAACAAGATAATAGTTCAGTAACTGTTAGATTTGGAGGGTCAGATTCTATTCAAAAGGTTGCTGAAGCTGTAACTGCCGCATTTACTGCAAAAGCTGGTAATTTCGTTGCTGAACATGACCATACAGGATCAGGTGATGGTTGGAAAAGAACAAACGGCGATACAAAAGATCAAACAGTTGGTAAAGATGTGGGGTTTTCGTCAAGACCATTTACAGAAACCGAACTAGCTAATGTGACAGAAGGACAATACGGGCAACTCGCATGGGATGCAATTGTAGCAATCGTTCATTTAAGTAATCCAATCAATAATGTCACTGCAGAAACGCTTAAGAAAATATATGATGGAACCTACTTAACATGGGCAGATGTTCCAAACGAATAATAAGATAAAGAAGATATGAAGAAGGGGCTCTTCCTTGAGCCCCTTATTTCAGTAGAAAGGAATCAGGCATATGCAACAAACAATAAAGAAAAAATTCCAAAAAAACGCACTCATCGATATTACTGTTGAGCAAATTCTCAAAGGATTAGCGATTCTATCGGGATCTTTTATATTTATTATCGCTGGAGTTATTATTGCAAAAGGGCTAACTCCATTTATAACAGACAACGGTGGTTTAGGAAGCGTTCCAGTACTACCTTTTTTAGTTGGTGATACTTGGTTAATAGGACCAACATTTCAATCTAATTTATATAGTGTAGGTTTCATTATCGTTAGTACAATCTATGTGGTTTCATTATCACTATTGATTTCATTTCCAATTGGTGTTTTAACCGCCTTATTTATAGCAAAAATTGCACCTAAAAAATTAGCTGAAATATTAAGAACAGTTGTAGAGATATTAGCATCAATTCCTTCGATTATTTATGGATTATTTGGTGCTGGATTTATCTTAAAAATTGTTTATGATTTTAGTGCAATTCTCGGTTATCAATCTAAAGGAGGAAACTCTGTATTATCAACTGTTATTATTTTAGCTTTGATGACTATACCAACAATTACAACAATATCAGAAGTATCCATCAGGTCTGTTGATAAAACCTTAATCCATGGTTCGTTAGCGTTAGGCGCTAGCCCTACACAAACCAACTTTAAAGTTGTTTTAGCAGCTGCAAAATCCGGTATATTTACATCAGCTATTTTAGGAGTTGGTAGGGCATTAGGAGAAGCAACTGCAGTATCTTTAGTTGCTGGTGGAAGAAGATCTGGTTTGTCATTTGATATTTTAGATACAACAAGTACACTGACAACAACCATGCTTGAAGGGATGAAAGAGTCTGCTGGCTTAGATTACAATATTCGCTTTTCGGTAGGACTTGTTTTAATGATTGTCATTGTTTTGACAAATCTTTCATTAAATGCAATTAAAAGAAAGGTTGGTAACGTCAATGTTAAATAGAAGAAAAACCAAAGACTTGTTTTTTCAAGTCATTACATATGGTGCTGCATTATTTAGCCTTGTTACGCTATCACTAATTGTGTTTTATGTTGCTTCTAATGGGGTTAAATTACTTAACATGGATTTAATCACGAATAACTATCAAGCGTTTAATTATATAGCCGATACAAGAGAGGATCAAGTTTTTTGTAACTGTCTTCCCACGATAGAAATACCAGACGATTCGTATTATTCAAACAGGTGGGGTATCGCATTAACTGATGGTTCTGATTTATTGGGTAAAAACATTGTAGAAGTTTTTTATATTCACCCTAACTCACCACTTAATGATTTAATCAATAAAGGAACTGGTGAAGAACTTCTACATTTAGATACTGATTATAGTATTATACGGATTGCTTATGATGGAAGTCCGACATCACTATCTAGATACGGTGCAGAACAAATGATATCAGATTTAGATAATCAATTTGATTTTAGAGAACTAGAATTTACCACGACTGGTGGAGGTATTAGAGGATCTATTATTACAACTTTATATTTAATAGTATTAACTCTAGCATTTGCTTTACCAATTGGTATTGGTGCAGCAGTATACTTAAACGAATATGCAAAAAATAATCGATTTACAAGATTAGTAAGATCTTTTATAGAAACATTAACAGGCGTTCCATCAATTATCTATGGGTTAATGGGGTTAGCAATATTTGTCCCATTTATCGTTAATATCACTGATGCTACAGGTGGAAATATTATATCTGGTGCAATGACTTTGGCTGTTATTTTATTACCTGTAGTAATTAGAACAACTGAAGAAAGTTTAAAAGTTGTACCAGATGATTATCGATATGCATCTTTAGCTCTTGGTGCAAGCAAGTCACAAACGACATTCAATATTATATTACCGAATGCTTTCCCTGGAATATTAACCGCAACTTTGCTTGCAATCGGAAGAATTATAGGAGAAAGTGCAGCACTTGTATTTGCAATTGGTACAGCAATAAAAGATGATATATCATTGACTGGTCAATCTACGTCTCTTGCAGTACATATATGGTCAATGATGGGTGATGAACCTGCCAATATTGAACTTTCAACAACAATTGCATTAATTATTTTATTTATCGTACTTATTTTGAATTTATCAATTAAATTCATTTCTAAAAACTATATGAAAAGGTTTGGTGTTAGCGCATGACAATAGAAAATAGCATTGTATTTAATATAGAAAAATTAAATCTTTTTTATGGAGAAACCCAAGCATTAAAAGAAATAAGTCTTCAGATATATGAAAAAGAGGTTACAGCACTGATTGGTCCCAGTGGATGTGGGAAATCAACATTCTTAAGAACACTAAATAGGATGAATGATTTGATAGAAAGTTGTAAAATAGAAGGAGATATTAATTATCATCTTGATAATATATATGAGAAAGGTACAGATATCATTGGTTTAAGAAAAAAAGTTGGTATGGTTTTTCAAAAACCAAATCCATTTCCAATGAGTATCTATGATAACATCACTTATGGGCCTAAATGCCAAGGGATTAAAGACAAAACAGAACTCAAACACATTGTTGAAGAATCTTTAAAACAAGCTGCATTATGGGAAGAAGTGAAGGATCGATTAAAAGAATCCGCACTATCTTTATCTGGGGGTCAGCAACAAAGATTATGTATTGCAAGAACGATAGCAATGAAACCCGAAGTTATTTTAATGGATGAACCAACATCAGCTCTTGATCCTGTTGCTACTGCAAGAATAGAAGATTTAATTGTAGAGCTAAAAAAGAATTATACAATCATTATCGTGACTCATAATATGCAGCAAGCTGCTAGAATATCTGATAAAACAGCATTCTTCTTACTTGGTGAGATTATTGAATACGATGATACAGCACGTATTTTTTCTACACCTGAACATAAAAAAACTGAAGAATATATAACCGGACGATTCGGTTAATATGCTATAATGGAGGTAATTAAAAATGACATTAAGACAATCACTCATGCAATCAATTGAAGATTTAAAAAAAGAAGTCGCTCAAATGGCTGATATTGCGTTAGCAAACCTTAAAGAGGGATTAAAAGCATTTAAAAATACAGATTTAAAACTTGCAAAAGAAGTTATGGATAAAGATGATGAAGTTGACGGATTTGAAGAAGATATTGCCAAAAATGCATTAAAGATTATTTGGAAAGAACAACCTGTGGCTAGTGATTTAAGGTTAGTTACAGGGATTCTTAAACTAATCACAGATTTAGAACGCATTGGAGATCACGCTAGTGATATAGCAGAAATGACCTTGCATCTTGAAGATAATAGAAATCAACGGATGCTACCATTGACTTCTAAAATGGCAGAGATTGTCGAACAAATGGTTCTTTCAAGTATAAATGCTTTAGTTAAAGTCGATGAGAAACAAGCACAAGAAGTCATTGATAGAGATGATGAAGTCGATGATCTATTCCAACAACTCATTGTTAAAATGACAAAAGAAATGAAAGAGGATAAATTAGATCCAAACGAAGCAATTTATGTGCTCATGGTTGCTAAGTATATTGAACGCGTTGGAGATCATGCTGTCAATATTGCTGAATGGATTATATTTATGGTCAGTGGGAAACACAAAGAAACTTTATTGTTTTAGGAGGATTTATGCCAGTTATTTATTATGTAGAAGATGATCAAGCAATTGGATATATCATTGAAAAAACGATTAACCATGCTGGAATGACAGGTAAAGGATTCCAAAAAGGTGAGTTGTTTTTGGATGCATTTAAACATGAAAAACCAGATATGATTTTGCTTGATGTTATGCTTCCTGATATATCGGGTTTAGATCTATTAAAAATAATTAGGAAAAGTGATAAAGAGACACCGGTTATGATGATATCTGCTTTACAAAGCGAAATGGATAAAGTGATTGCATTAGATTTAGGTGCTGATGATTATATGACAAAACCATTTGGTGTTTTAGAACTTACTTCTAGAATTCAAGCGAAATTAAGAAAGCAGTTTGATGATAAAGTTAGTCAACTCAAAAATGTTGTTATAGATGAAAAGAAACATGTGTGTTTAATGAATGATAATGAAGTATATTTAACCAATAAAGAGTTTTCTATATTGAAACTTTTGCTAAAAAATAAAGATGTAGTTGTGACAAAAGAGAAAATATTTAGTGAAGTTTGGGAGACTGATTTTATTGGAGAAACTCGTACTTTAGATATGCATATAAAATCATTACGTGAGAAAATAAGAGAAAATGATGCAAAAATAACAATAAAAACAATTCGTGGAATAGGATATCAAGTCGAATGAAAAGGGTATTGATTAGAAATAATATTCTCCTTTTGTTAGGTGCTTTTATGCTGTTTTTTATTGTTGTTTTTTTCGCTTTATATTCATTTGAAAGAAAAAATCAAGAAGATTTAATGAATTTTGTTATAGATGAAGTTGAAGTTGAATACAAATTATTTGTTGGTACACCACTAGAGTTTGTAGAAGCATATCAAAATGAAAACGGCAGAAGAATAACTATTTTAGATGACAATGCTGTTGTTCTTGCGGACTCTCATGATGATACGATTGGGACAGATAAGAGTGAAAGACCTGAAATTAGAAACTTAGGGGTCGTTTATAAACGAACATCAGATACTATTGGAGTTAATCTTTTATATATTGCTAGAAGACTTGATAATGATTACTATTTGAGGGTTGCTATTCCTGTTGAGTCACAACAAGCCTCATACAATTCTATTATCATCGTCTTAGTTTTAACTTCTGCTGGATTTATTATGATCTTTTACTTGGGACTAACTCAGGTCAATAAAAATTTACTTGAACCATGGAAAAAAGTTAAAGATGGATTAATCGATTTAAATCAAGGAAATGTTCAAATGATGTCACTTAATAGCCCTTATCCTGAAATTAACGAAATTATCCATGAAATCAATGGTATTAATCTATCAACATTAAGAAACTTAAAAGCAATTGAGGCATACCGAATACAACTTAGTGAAATACTAAATGAACTTAAACAAGGTGTAATACTTTTTGATAAAGATGAACAGTTTGTATTTTTCAATGATGATGCTAAAACATTGTTCAATCTTGATGATGATGCTTATTTAAAGCCAAGTTATTATGGAATTAGAGATGCTCAAATCAGAGAGTCAATCACAAAAGCAAATCAAGATAAGTTAACATCAACATTTGATTCAACAATTGATGGAAAAACCATTGAAGTTAGCATTTTTAATGTAGATGCTCAAGGATTTAATCGTAAGGAAGCCACGGTACTTGCATTATTCAAAGATGTGAGTCAAGAACGTATGGTTGAGCAAATGAAGCGTGACTTTTTCTCTCATGCATCTCATGAACTAAAGTCACCTTTAACAGCAATTAGAGGCTATGCAGAGCTTATTGAACACGGTTTGATTAAACCAGAAGAAATAAAAGAATCATCGCATCAAATTGTTAAACAAACTGAGACGATGAGCGCTTTGGTTGAAGACATGTTGATGTTATCAAGGCTAGAAAACTTAAAAGAAAAAGTCTATTCAAAACAAGATATTGATAAGCTGTTAAAAGAAGTCATTGATAACCTGTCTGCATTTGCTAAGTCGAAAAATATAAAGCTTAATGTAAACTCAAAACCTTTGTCTTTTATGTGTGATCCACTAGATCTACAAAAACTTTATAAAAATTTAATTGAGAATGCTATAAAATATAGTGAACCAAATAAAAATGTTAATATTGATTTAGAACGAAAAGAAGATGAAATTATATTTACTGTTAAAGATCAAGGCATTGGAATTGAACCAGAATATCAACAAAGAGTATTCGAAAGATTTTTTAGAGTAGATAAAGGTAGACTAGATGGTGGGACTGGACTAGGTTTAGCTATTGTTAAGCATATTGCACTTAAATACAATGGCTCTGTTGAGCTTTCATCAACATTAAGTAAAGGTACTAAGATGACCGTTAAACTAAAAGTAGAGTAACAAAAAAGGACGATTACTTCGTCCTTTGTATTTTAAATGGCAGGGGTAGCAGGATTCGAACCCGCACCGACGGTTTTGGAGTCCTTCAAACTTAAAAACACTCATATTGGGTGTTTTTTGTTTATTGGAGGTCACTATGACTCATGAACTAATGAAGAAGAAAGTTCAAGCTGAAATTGATGTGACAAATAATCCAGGTGATCAAATGATATACAACTTTGTTAGATATGAACTCTTAAACGATGATGAAGCAGCTGCAGATGAATTTATGTTATCCGATCATGGTGGCTACACAATAGGTCAACTTAGAGCGATAAAATTTAGATCCAATTATTACCAAATGAAAAATAAGCAACAAAGCTTTGTGCCAGGAAGAGCTTTTTAAATTACGTTAAGTCTTAATTGAAGGCACTTAATCATTTCCCTGGCAGGTATGATTGGTGCTTTCCATTAGGACTTAAAATCTATGCCAGGGAGGTTAAAAG
>JANKMU010000020.1:0-5953 GCA_024650045.1 Mycoplasmatota bacterium
AACTTTGGTAATAATAAAATCAGGTTCATCTTCTTCAAATATATAGTTTTTAATGAGTTCTGGTGTTTCATCTTTAACTTTAGGAGATGCCTTTAAGACTTCAATCGTTTTATATAATAATTTATCGATATCTCTTTTTTCTAAAGCAGATATCACCATAATTGGAAAATCAATATGTTTTTTTAGATATTCAAGTTTTTCTTCTGTATCCGGCATATCAATCTTATTAGCAACAACAATTTGAGGTCTTTCCAATAAAGTATCGTTATACATTTCTAATTCATGATTAATTTTAATAAAATCATCATATGGATCTTCTCTTGTCAAATCAAGTACATGTAAAAAGACTCTACATCTTTCAATATGCTTTAAGAAACGAATACCTAATCCTAATCCTTGATGTGCATTTTCAATTAAACCTGGTAAGTCGGCTAAAACAAATGATTCCTCACCGATTGATACCATCCCTAAATTAGGTTGTAAGGTTGTAAAAGGGTATTCGGCTATCTTTGGTCTCGCATTTGATACAACACTGATTAAAGTCGATTTACCAACGCTAGGATAACCAATTAAACCAACATCAGCTAATACTTTTAATTCAACCAAGATTTTTCTTTGAACACCAGGATCCCCATTTTCAGCATAATTAGGTGCTGGATTTTTATGCGTCGCAAAAGCCATATTACCACGACCACCTTTACCACCATAAGCAACCACAAGTTCTTGATTATGTTCAGTGATTTCACCAATTTTTAAAGATTTATCTTCGGTATAAACGATGGTACCTAGAGGTACTCTCACATAAGTATGTTCAGCATTAGCGCCATGCATACCTTTTGTTCTACCGTTAACACCAGGATGTGCTTTAATATGTCTTCTATATCTTAAGTCGATTAACGTATGTTTACCTTCATCGCCTACAAAAATAACAGAACCACCACGTCCACCGTTACCGCCCCATGGTCCACCAAACTCTACATATTTTTCATGGCGAAAAACAGCGACTCCATTGCCGCCTTTTCCTCCGTAAACCTCTACTACAATTTCATCTACAAACATGGTAACACCTCATTTTCTGACACAAAAAAAGGATAATTGGATTATCCTTCGTAAACTGATACTTGAGTAGTACTGCGGCCTTTTCTTTCGTACTTAACCGTTCCTGTCACTGTTGCAAATAATGTATCATCGCCACCACGACCTACGTTTTTGCCTGGATGAATTTTAGTTCCTCTTTGACGGTAAATGATTGAACCTGCAGTTGCATATTGTCCGTCGGATAATTTCAGACCAAGACGCTTAGATTGTGAATCGCGACCATTACGAGATGACCCGGTTCCTTTTTTCGATGCGAATAACTGTATATTTAACTTTAACATGTTATCCCTCCTTCTGATTTTTAATGTATTTAGGATAATTTTTTTCTAATTCATTTAAAGTATATTCCAAGTTTTCAAGTAATCCCAAAGTTATTGGGTCTTCTTCATTGAGTGTTAGTTTGAAATATCCTTCAGAAACTGTTAAACCTATTTTACGGTTTAACTTTAAATGCTCAATCGCATTTGCAGTAACTAGGGTTGCTGCTGATACAGCTGCACACACGATGTCTTCGCCATGTTTTTTATAGTTGGCGTGACCTGATACTGTAATTTGATTAAGCTTGTTTTCTATATACGTAAACTTTGATGTAATCATGATCTTATGCTTTGATAGATTCGATGACAAGTTTTGTATATGATTGACGATGGCCTTGTTTTTTACGGTATTTTTTTCTAACCTTGTATTTGAAAACGATGATTTTTGGACCACGTCCGTGTTTCAATACTTTGGCAACGACTTTTGCTCCGTCTACAACTGGGGTTCCGATTACGGTTTTTTCTCCACCGATCATTAAGACTTCAGTAAACTCATAATTTTCTCCAGCCTCAACGTCTAATTTTTCAACGTAAATTTCTTGACCTTCGCTAACTCTAACTTGCTTACCGCCTGTTTTAATAACTGCATACATGTTGCTACACCTCCTTATTTTTCTGAAGACTCACTATCTAAGGTAGCTTATGTGTAAGCATTTATAACCTGTCCTATGTGGTACAACATAGATATTTTATCTTATGTGACTACAAAAGTCAATCAAAATATGCATGTTTATCCGATTATAGGTGTTAAAAGGATAGATTGCATGATTTTAAGCCATATTAACCTATTTTTATATATAAACCTTGATATTTTGTTGTTTATATAGATTCATTTGCGCAAAGAAAAAGCGGTTAAATAAACCGCTTATCGTTTACCTTGATCATAGATTTGACCAAGAGCTTTTGGTACATTTGATTTCTTAGAGAATATTGCTAAGATGATGAGTGTTGCAACAAACGGGATAGCATTATAAATATCTGATGTTAATTCTAAATCTGCCAAAAATGGTACTTCTCGGTAATATAATGCAAGTGTTCTCATAAAACCAAAGAATAATGCACCATATAAAATACCCTTAGGCTTCCAATTACCAAAAATCATAACTGCAAGTGCTAAGAACCCAAATCCTGCAACTGTTGTACTATATGCTTTTGAAGGTAGGACATATAAGATGCCACCCATACCAGCAAGTGTACCAGATAAAGTTACAGCAATAAATCTTGTACGATAAATATTAACACCAAGACTATCTGCTGATTGAGGATTTTCTCCACAAGCTCTAAGTCTTAAACCAAATTTTGTTTTATATAAGAAAATGGTTACTAAACCTAAAAGTAGTAATGCAATATATAGTGTTAAATAAGTATTTGTAAAAAAGAGTTCACCAATGACTGGTATCTTCGATAAAATAGGTACTTCAGCGATTCTGACATTGGTTCTAATATTATAATTTGAACTATTTCTAACAAATCGCGAAGTAAAGATCGAAAATGCAGGAGCAAATATATTCAATGCGGTTGCTGAAATAATTTGATTAGATTTCAAATAAACTGCAGCATAAGCATGAATCATTGCATAAACTGATCCTACACCTGAACCAACCATCATGGCCATTAAGAAAATGAAATATTTCTTAGGTTGAATGTCTTTAATGATTAAAGTAAATCCAATTGCTAATGCTAAAACAATACCAGCCTTTATATAAATGTTTAGCTTAATTTTATCTTTGTTTTTCTTTTCCCTCATAATTTCAATGATAAATAAAGTAAACAATAAAACTGCAATTGCAAACATTAAACTGACTAAGAAAATAATAAATACTGTAAAGTTTGAATATGGATAAGCTTCTAATCCTAAAACAAACCATATACCAAGGAATGCACCCATAATCATAATACCTTCTAGTGCAATGTTGGTAACACCACTTCTTTCAGAGATGAGACCTCCAAGAGCAACAATCAGTAAAATTGGGAATGATGTATGCATGCTTTGGAACATTTCCAAGAATAATTTAATCCCTGTTGTATAGTAGAGTAAAAGTAAAACTGCATAAATGGCTACTATGATAATCCCCCACTTAATGAGTGACTTATATTTCATCTTTGTCACCTCCACTTGGAGCAGGTTTTCTTAAAATCATTTGACTAACAAATGATTTGATAGTATATCCAAAACGTTTAAGCAACATTTGGATAGCTGCAGTAATCGCAATCGAGTAAATAATGATTGCGACAATCATATCAATCAATTCTCTTGAATAAGAATAGAGTTGCATATAAAAACCACCCATACGAATATTTGCTAAAAATAAACCAGCAAATAAGGCACCAATTGGTTCTCCTAAGCCTAATAACGCAACTGAAATGCCATCAAAACCTTCTGTAAAGATATGGAAATCAGCGATTGTTTTTCCTCTGACTAAGTATAAAATCGATCCACCAAGTCCAGCAAATAAACCAGATAGTGTCATCGCAATAACAATATTTGCTTTCGTATTCATACCTGCATAACGGCTACCTTCAAAACTAAATCCAGAAGCTCTTAATGAAAAACCTAAAGTTGTTTTATGAATAATAATATGAGCAAATATAATAACTGCTATAGCAATAAAGATACCTATATTTGCTGTAGAATCTGGAAATAATGTCGATAATCTAGGCAAAGCAGCAGATATTTGAACAGGTCTTGAAGTAGAATTTGATCCAGTTCCTTGTGATAAATAAGTTGTAACTAATGTTGTAAATATATATAATGCAATATAGTTCATCATAATGGATGCAACAACTTCATTAACATTTCGAGTTGCTTTTAAGATGCCAGGAATAAATCCCCATAAAGCTCCAGCAACAATACCAACAAAGAGTGCTAACATTAAATGTTGAAATGGTGGTAGTTGAATTAAAATACCTACAAACAATGATGCCAGTGCACCCATCATCATCTGTCCTGAAGCACCAATATTAAATAATCCTGTCTTAAACGCAAATGCGACAGCTAAGCCAGCTAACATAATTGGGGCTGCCATTTCAAGCATATCACCTACACCTTTAACACCGCCTATAAATCCCCCACCAATTAAAGTTAAGAGTGCTGGAAATGCATCACGTGCATCAAAGATGAGCATAATAATTAAACCAATAAATAAACCTGTACCTATTGAAACTAATGAGGGCTTAATGACTTGGAAAAACGAAGATAAATATTTTTTAAATGATTGTTTTTGTTTTTGATGTTGATCACTCATGTTTTCCACCTCGTTTTGCTCCAGACATATAAAGTCCTAGTTCATTGATCGTTACTTTCTTAGGATCAAACTCACCTACAATTTCACCTTCAAACATGACGAGTATTCGATCTGACAAGTTCATAATTTCATCTATTTCTAAAGAAACGAGTAAAACTGCTTTACCTTGTTGACGTTCTTCAAGCAAACGACTATGTATATATTCAATTGCTCCAACATCTAAACCTCTTGTTGGCTGAACAGCTATTAATATATCATGTGCTCTAGAAATCTCACGACCTAATATTGCTTTTTGTTGATTACCACCAGACATCGATCTAACAGTTGTTTTCGCACCTTTTTCAGAACGAATATCAAAGCGTTCAATCAACTCATCAGCATGAGATCTAATTTCATCAAATTGAAGCATTTTAACTTTTTGGAAAGGACTCCTATAATAATTTTGAATCACTAAATTACTTTGTAAATCAAAATCAAGGACGACAGCATGTTTATGTCGATCTTCAGGGATATGTGACATACCATGCTCATATTTTTCTCTTATGGTCATTTTAGAGATAGATTCACCATTGATTTTGACATCACCTTTAATCGTTGGTATCAGTCCAGTAATCGCTTGAACAAGCTCTGTTTGTCCGTTACCATCAATTCCAGCAATTCCTAAAATCTCATTTTCATGTACTTGAAAACTAACATCAGTAACGGAATTTCTACCACGACCATGAATCGATAAGTTTTCAACTTCAAATACTGATTTTCCTGGCTTAATATCTTCTTTATCAACCGTAAAGCTAACTTCTCTACCTACCATCATTTCTGCTAGTTTATCAGTAGAGGTCTTATTGACATCAACAGTTCCAATACATTTACCGCGTCTAAGAATAGTACAACGATCAGCTACTGCTTTAATTTCATTAAGTTTATGTGTAATCAAAACAATGGTTTTACCTTCTTTAGCAAAGTTTCTCATAATTTGCATCAATTCTTTGATCTCTTGTGGGGTCAATACAGCAGTTGGTTCATCAAAAATCATGATTTCGCTATCACGATAAAGCATTTTTAATATTTCAACTCTTTGTTGTTGACCAACAGTAATATCGCTAATGAGTGCATCTATATCAACTTTTAGATTATATGTATCTATGATATGATTTATTTTTTCGATAGATTTCTCATATGTCATAAACCCATGACGACTATCTTCTGATCCCAAGACAATATTATCTAATACAGAAAAAGGTTCAACAAGCTTAAAATGTTGATGAACCATACCAATATTAAGTTTATTCGCAT
>JANKMU010000020.1:5963-30951 GCA_024650045.1 Mycoplasmatota bacterium
TGGTGAGTGAATATCCACTTTTTTTCCATCAATTAAAATATCGCCTTCATCAGGCACATATAACCCAAACAAGATGGACATCAATGTTGATTTTCCAGCACCATTTTCTCCAAGCAGTGCATGAATCTCTCCTTGTTTAACTTGTAGTGTAATTTGATCATTTGCTACAAGCGTTCCAAATCGTTTTGTGATGTTTTTCATTTCAATTTTGTAAGTCAAAAAAACCACCTCTATTTTTAGAAAATGGGGAAAGAGAACTTTCCCCATTATTCCAAATTAAATTTTGTCTAAAGTCGATTACTCAGCTTCTGGTTCACCAAAAATAGCGTTTAGAATAGCTGTAAAATCATATTCTGGATATAAGTCAGTTAAGAATGCATCCATAGTTGTACGATCAGTTGGAACATCTACATCACCATCAGCGACTAAGTTAAAGATAGTTTGGTATTGTGCAACTGTAAAGTTTTCAAATCTCCAAGCATCATCAGAAGTTGGTAGACCTACTGCATCTTCTGCAGCACCTAGTGTAATACTTCTACCACCAACAAATGTATCATTATAGAAATCTGCTAAAGCTTCTTGAACAGCAACTGCTAAACCTTTCATTGCTGATGTTAAAACTTGGTCGTTAATATTAGATTGGTCAACGTCAACACCAACCATCCATTTGTTTGTATTTTCTGCAGCTGTCATAACTGAGATACCAGCTCCACCTGCAGCAGCGTGAATAATATCAACGCCAGCATTATACCAAGAAGTTGCTTGAGTAACCCATGCATCATCTTGAGCAAATGAATTTAAGTATACGTAACGGTTTGCAGGGAATTGTAATTGAGTTGTAGTTAATCCAAGTTCTTCAGCTGCGAAATAAGCACCAGCTACATAACCTGCACCAAAACGTACAACAGCAGGCACTGCCATACCACCCATGAAACCTAACGTTCTATGTCCTTCTCTAACTGAAGCATAACCAGCAAGGAAACCTGATTGTTCTTCTTGGAAGAATATAGATAATGTATTATCTTCTACTGTGAAATCAACAGCTTCTCCATCATAAGTTTCCATTGTATCCCAGTCAGCCACGTTATGTGGTGAACCATCAAGGATTACAAATTTTACATCTGGATAAGTTGTTTGAGCTTTGTGCACGCTGTTTTCAAATAAGAAACCAGGTGTTACGATAACTTCAGCTCCCCCTTGTACTGCTAAATCGATTGCAGCAACATATGCATCAAGTGTAACTGCAGTTGGCTTGTAGTACTTGTAAGTTTTTTCATTTTCTTCCGCAAAATCAACGATACCTTCCCAAGTACCTTGGTTGAATGAACGGTCATCAATATCACCAGAGTCAGTAATCATAGCGATTTGATATACTCTTGGTCCACAAGCTGCTAATGTAAACACAGCAACGACCATTAAAAATAAACCTAAAATTTTCTTCATTTTTTTCTCCTCTATTTTTTTTTGAAATCAAGATTCGATTTCTGAACTTAACAAATATAGTTTACTCAAAAAGTAAACATTTTGCAAGGGTTTGAACTGATATTTGTCGATTTCACGAAAAAAAAAAGATGCAAAAAGCATCTTCTTCAATTTATAGTTCTTCAAAACTTTCTTTTGGTGGTTTTTTGAATAAATTAGCAATTCTTTTAGGTAATATCATAAAAGCATCTGCTAAAACTGAAGGAAGCATTTTTGCTGCTTCAAATAAAGCACCTCTTCTAATTTCTTCTTTAGTAATTTCTTTGGCATCACTAAATAAGAATTTACGCGTAACAATACCTATTCTTAAAGTTAATAAAGCATTTGAAATGCCTTGAGTTACAGATGATAGCATCGGTCTGATAAATGGAATATCACCTAAAGTATTAATCGTCGATGTTGGTAGCACTTCATTGATATCCATATTTTCTAAACCTTCAGCAATCAATGCTGTTGTAAAAACATTGACGGTTAGTTTAGAAAGGTTTTTGTAAGATGGACGAAACCCACACATCACAACTAATTCTTTAATCATTTTTAAGTTAACTACAATAACAGTATAAAAATCTAATTTACCATTTTGAGATATAGCAGTTGAAATCATCACCGTTTTTGCGTTCTTTTTAATGACTTTGTTCATCTTCTTTTTAATATGTTTTGTAAAAGTATGATTGAGTGCTTCTCTTAACTCTTGAGGACTACGCATTGCATCCTTTAAGCTTTGCATCTCTGTTTCTGGAAGGTCTTCATATGACATTAATCTTTTAGCAACTCTTTTATAAACTAAATAGTTTTTTCTTGATGCTTCATCAAGTGTTGTTTCTACTGAAAACGCTGGTGAGAATAAAATAATATGCACAGGTCTTAAAATAAGTGCATAAACAAGCAATGCTGACAAACCATAAAAACCATATTCCACATATGGGTGAACTGTGCGTAAACGATCTCCTACATCTAAAATGCTACTTAATAGTATTAAGACAAACAGTAAGATAAATCCTAAGGCAATCGCATACCAGAACAATTTGGTATTGTCTTTTTTCTTCATAACATCACTTCCTTATTTAAATTATAGCATGATAAAAGCATAATCGATGTGAAGTGATTACAATTTTGTTTTCTTTTGTTCTTTTAAACTATAATATTCATTATGTCCAATAATAATGTGATCAATTAAGTCTATACCCATAATGGTGCTTGCTTCCATAAGGGAAGTTGTTGCTTTAATGTCTGCGTTACTTGGTTTAGAATCACCTGAGGGGTGATTATGAACAAATAAGACAGCTGATGCTGATAATTTGATTGCTTGTTTATAAATTTCTCTTGGATGAATTAAGGTTTGATTAATCGTACCTATGAAAATCGTATCTTTTTTAATCACTTCACTTTTGGTGTTTAAATAGATACAAATAAAATGTTCTTGTTCTAAATAAGATAGCTCATGCTGCAACATCATATAAACATCATAAGGTGAATGTATAGATATCTTTTTTTCACGATTTAAATTCGATAATCGTTTACCTAATTCAATAGCTGCGATAATGGTTGTCGCTTTTGCTTCTTTAATCCCTTTAACTTGGAGCAGTTCAAAAACACTTATTCTCTTTAGATCCTCTAAAGATTCTAGGTGATATAAAACATTTTTAGATAATTCTAAAACAGATAAGTCTTTTCTACCTGTCCTAAGTAATATAGCAAGTAACTCCTCATTTGATAATGCACCTACACCATAAGCGACCAATCTTTCTCTTGGTCGTTCTTCTTTTGGCATTTCTTTAATTAAATACATCAAAAAACACCTCCTCTATCTTAATATAGAAAAGATGTTTGTTTTTTACTTTAATTTATTATTCCCACTCAATCGTTCCAGGAGGTTTTGATGTAATATCATAAACCACTCTATTGATTCCCTTAACTTCATTTGTCATACGGTTAGATATTATCTGCAAGATATCATAAGGTATTTGAGCAAAGTCCGCAGTCATCCCATCAATTGAGGTCACTGCACGAATAACTAAGACATAATCATAAGTTCTATTATCACCCATAACACCAACTGTTTTTAAAGGTGTTAAGACGGTAAAGTATTGCCAAATAGACTTATCAAGACCATGATTTTTAATTTCTTCTCTTAAAATAAAATCACTTTCTTGAACGATTCTTATTTTATCAGGTGTAATATCCCCTAAGATACGAATCGCTAAACCAGGACCAGGAAAAGGTTGACGGTTGACGATTGCATGCGGTAATCCTAAGCGAATACCCAATTCTCTAACTTCATCTTTAAATAAAGTGTTTAAAGGTTCGATAAGTTTTAATTTCATATTTTTAGGAAGACCACCAACATTATGATGTGATTTAATGGTTTGAGCTGTTTTAGTTCCTGATTCAATCACATCAGTATATAAAGTCCCTTGAGCAAGAAATTCAGCATCCTTAAAGTTTTTGATTTGTTCTTCAAAGACTTTAATAAATTCATTACCAATGATTTTTCTTTTTTGTTCAGGGTCCGATACACCTTTTAATTTAGAAAAGAAACGTTCTTTAGCATCAATGGTTATGAGATTAGTTTTAAAATCATTTTTGAATGTTTGTTGAACTTCTAATGCTTCATCTTTTCTAAGAAGTCCGTGATCAACAAATATAGGTGTAAATTGGTCTTTTAATATATGTGTTAATAAAGCAGTAACAACCGATGAATCAACACCACCAGATAGTGCACAGATAACATGACCATCTTTGACTAATTCTCTAATTTCAGAAGTCTTTTGTTCGATAAAAGCTGGTATTGACCAGTTTTTATCCATATCACATATCTCTTTTACAAAATGATCTAGGATTTCAATACCATGTGCAGTGTTTCTAACTTCTGGATGGAACTGAATGCCATAAATAGGTTTAGACTGATGCATCATCATCGCATGTGGTGTAATTTTAGATGATGCTATAGAAACAAAATTATCTGGAAGATCTTTTACGACATCTCCATGACTCATCCAAACATTAAAAGCATACTCTATGCCTTTTGTTAAAGGATTTTCTTGATTCACATTAAGCTTTGTTAAGCCATATTCTCTTAAATCATTTGGTTCAACTTTTCCGCCTAAAGTATGAACAAGTAATTGCATACCATAGCATATCCCTAATATAGGTATCTTTAAATCTAGGATTTTAGTATCTAATTTAGGAGCATTTTCATCATAAACAGAATTAGGTCCACCAGATAATATAATGCCTTTGACTTGATCAAGGTCACATGAAAAGAAATCATCAGGATGAATGAGTTCAGCATAAACACCTAAATCTCTAATTCTTCTAACGATTAATTGATTATATTGGCTTCCATAATCTAAAACGATAATCATATCATTCATGATAATTTGGAGCCTCCTTAATATTATCGACATCATGTGGATGAGATTCTTTCAGTCCAGCATTACTAATTTTAACAAATTGAGCTCTGTCTTTCATTTCAGTAATCGTTTCACAACCACAATAACCCATACCAGAACGAAGACCACCAATCATTTGGTGAATCACATCTGAAATTGGACCTTTATAACATACGGTTGCTTCAATACCTTCAGGAACAAGTTTTTTAAGTTCTTGAACACCACCTTGAAAATAACGGTCACTTGACCCTTTTTTCATGGCTGTTAATGAACCCATACCAACATAACTTTTAACTTCTTTACCATCAACGATAAAGACTTCACCAGGGGTTTCTTTTGTTCCTGCAAGTAATCCACCTAACATCACACAATCTGCCCCAGCTGCCAAAGCTTTTGGAATATCACCTGATAGTTTAATACCGCCATCAGCAATAATACCTATTTCATATTGTTTAGTGACTTGATAGACATCATTAATTGCGGTAAGTTGTGGCACACCAACACCAGACACAACACGTGTTGTACAAATCGAACCAGGTCCTACACCGACTTTAATCGCTGAAGCACCTGCATATATTAAGTCGATTGCTGCTTGAGCAGTGACGACATTCCCACCAATAATATCTAGGTCTGGATAAAGGGTATGAATTTGTTTAACGGTATCGATAACGCCTTTAGAATGGCCATGTGCACTATCTACAGCAATAATATCAACATGCGCAGAAACTAAAGCTTTGACACGCTCTATAGTATCTTTAGAGACACCAACAGCAGCACCAACTCTTAACCTGTTGTTTTCATCAACACAAGCATCTTTATTGGATGCATCAATAGGTGTAGATTTAACCTTTTTAACCATGTTAGATTGATCTTGGATACTTAAGTTTTTATGGATAATACCCATACCACCTATTTTTGCTAAAGCAATTGCCATTTCATCTTCAGTCACTGTATCCATTGCTGCAGATAAAATAGGAATGTTTAACACAATCTTCTTTGTTAATTTCGTATTAACTTTGACATCTACAGGAACCACTTTAGAAAAAGCAGGAACCAATAACAAATCATCAAACGTAAATGCTTCTTTCGTTACCTTACCATTCATCATAGACCTATACCCCTTATAAGTTTTCTTTAGTTTACCAGTTTTTACAATTGATTTAAAGATAAAATCAGTTTTTTATTCATAAATAAATCAAAACCGATAGAATTCTACCGGTTTTGGTTCCTAATCAATTAATTTTCTATTTCTATATCTTGCGATTTGTCTAACATCTTTATCACCACGACCAGATAAATTAATAACTATAATTTGATCTTTATCTAGAGTTGGTGCTAACTTCATTGCATATGCAACTGCATGTGCACTTTCAATGGCTGGAATAATTCCCTCAACTTTTGATAGATACTCAAATGCTAGTACTGCTTCTTCATCGGTTGCACTTTCGTATTGAACCCGTTTAATTTCTTGTAAATAAGCATGTTCTGGTCCAATGCCTGGATAATCAAGTCCTGCAGATATTGAATGCACTGGTGAGATGTCACCATTATCTTCTAAAAGCACTCTGGTGTTCATTCCATGAATCACACCATCTTGACCTAATGTCATGGTTGCAGCATGTTCTTTCGTCTTTAATCCTTTACCTGCAGCTTCAACGCCAACAAGCTTAACACTCTTGTTTTCAATAAATTCATAAAATGCACCAATTGCATTTGATCCACCACCAGCACAAGCAATGACATAATCAGGAAGTCTTTTTTCTTTAAGTGCTAATTGTTCTTTAATTTCTTTACCAATTACTTTTTGGAAATTTCTAACCATCGTTGGATAAGGATGTGGACCAACTACTGATCCTATTAAATAAAATGTTTTATCCAATTCTGTACTCCATTTCATTAAAGCACTATCAACAGCTTCTTTTAACGTCTTAAGTCCTGCTTCAACAGCAACGACTTTCGCACCTAAAAGTTCCATACGATAAACATTTAAACTTTGCTTAACAACATCAACAGCACCCATATGGATTTCACATTCCATACCAAACAATGCAGCAGCTGTAGCAGTCGCAACGCCATGTTGTCCCGCACCTGTTTCAGCAATCAATTTCGTCTTACCCATGCGTTTAGCAAGCAATGCTTGCCCTAAGACGTTATTAATCTTATGTGCACCTGTGTGATTTAAATCTTCTCTTTTCAAGAAAATTCTTGCACCATCTAAGTCTTTTGTCATATTTTTTGCTTCATACAACAAAGACGGTCTATTTGCGTATTCATTTAAATAAAACGCAAACTCTTCTAAAAACTCAGGATCATCCTTATACTTATTATAAGCGTCCTCTACTTCCTTAACAGCCACTAAAATTGGACCTGGGACAAATTGTCCACCAAACTTACCGAATTCCATTTTTACTACCCCTTTTCTAGTCTTGGGATGTAAATTGCCTATCTTAATTTTGAATAACAAAAAAAGCGATTGTCAACATGGGACGAATCGCTCGTGGTGCCACCCAATTTTAAGAAATAAGAATTTCTTCTCTAACAAAATACTCCATCATTTAAGACTTTTATATTTTTGCCTGATAACGTAAGCTGACGGCACAGGCTACTATAGTTCACCTTGCTTCTCAAAAGACCATTCGTCAAGAAATGTTGTAGACTCGTCTTCCACCGTCACGAGTTCGCTGACTACTTTTTTCAAGAGTACTCTTCTTTATCATTGAATTTAACTTGATTATACACGTTTTTTTTGTATTGTCAATTTATAAGTAAGAATTCAATAAATTTCAATCTCTACATTGAATCTAGTTTCTCCTTTTTGATGAGGTCAAATAAATTCTTTCCATTTTTCCTTTTATATTTCTTATATTTGGAAATTGTTTGAATCAACAAACTTATATCATTAAAATGCTCCTTAATGAAATCATATTTTTTTATATTTTTCTTTTTTAAAACTTGCCTAATGTATTCAGGTGGACTTAACTTTGAACTATATTTTCTTGTATATTCATCATATTTACCAACCGAAATAATGTAGAGAATTTCTATCTCCGGTCTTGTAATTATTTGTTCAATAGACAATTTAATGCTGATGGGTTCTTTAATCTTAAATGTTGTTGGTCTATCAATAATTAGATAGACTTGCAACTCATCATCTTCTTTGAATTGTCTGTTTAAGTAATCTCTTTTAAAATTCTTAGGGTTACGATAAGTTTGAGGTAAAATTTCATGATCAAGCAATTGGTCCCGATTGAATATCAGAAACTCATGATCAAGTAAGATTTCTATAATTGCAGTTTCAGCACTTCCTTCACATATACAAACAATAATCTCTCTCATAGTTGTTTACCATTGTAAATGACTAAAATGTTTGTTTTTACCGCTATTAAGTCCGTGAATTAACGAACTTCTATAAGACATAAATTTGTCATAATTTGGTGTCGTTTGAACTTCTATAAGGTTCTCAAGATAAGGTTCGCTTTTCTTAATATCATTTCTAGTGATGAAGTTTGAGTACGGATTAATCTCCAGTTTCCCCATATGGCATTTATTGCATAGGTAAACTGAATCTGTTCTCCTAATTGAATCAACCACCTCAATATAATGTGTTGTTAAGATAAGTGTAGAGCTATACGGGTTAGTTTGTCTTGAATAGAACAGTTTTATTAAATCGATAACAAGTGTTTTATGGAGGCTAACTTCAATCTCGTCAACAAACAAATATCCACCAGTTTTCAAGGTTTGCTCAGCCGCCATAAAAAGACGTATGCCTCTATTTGTACCAGATGACAAGATTCTTGACAGGTTTTGGGCAGTATCAATATACTCCCTTCCATCAACAAATGTCGCTTTATAAATATCTAAATCGAGTTTTGGGTTGCCAGTACTAATGAGTTCAATGTCTTTGATAGATTGATCTAGATATTGTATTAACTTGTTTGAAATCGAGTCAAATGAAGGCAACTTTTCTTTATTTTGAGCTGATACAAAATAAGAAGCAGTTGTAACTGGATTTGGGAAACGTCTAGCAATGCTTTCTGTTTTTTGCAAAACCATGGATTTTAGTATGCTTTCTTCGGTTATTGTTTGATCATCTATTTTTAGTTTTTTGAATATGTCTCGATTTAATTGAGGTCCGTTATTTTCATTAAAGTCTAGAATTGAATGACGTGTCAATCTAGAACTCATATCTTTGAAGTAAACTGTTTCATCTTCTATATACAAACCTTCTTCATCCTTCTTAATATAAGTTTTGTATTTAATTACATGATTTGTTTTGCCATATCTTGTTAGAATGACCTCTACTTGTATCGTTGAATTGATTGACGTGATATCTTGAATTTTGTGTAGGACATCCTTACCATTAACATATAGATCAATTATCCATTTTAAGATGTTTATTGCAGTGGTTTTTCCTGAAGCATTATTACCAATTATACCTATGACTGTAGGAACATATATATTGTTAATAATTGTCTTTAATTCGCCATCATTGAATGTAGCATTTTTTTTGTTTAAAAAATCAAAAGTAAAAACATCATCCTTATAAGAGGACAATCCCTTAATCTCCACATATAGTAGATTTGTATAATTTTCCATAACTCGCACCTCAATTATAAAATTCGCAAAAATACGCAAAATCTGTATATATATGCATATTATACCACCATCACGTTAAAATGCAACAAAAAAACACCGAATATATGTTTAACGGTGTTTGGTTTGATAGAAATGAAACAATAAATGTATTAATGAATGGTTGATTTAATATAACCAATAAAATGTAGTGATCCGGTAATAATTAAAATCGTTTGATCATCTACCTCTTCTTTTAAAGATAAAATAGCTTGCTTAGCATGATCTGCCCATTCACTATCATTATCTAAAAACTCTTTTAATCCTAAAAATCTTGGATCGGGAAATTGAGTCATTATCAAACGACTTGCAAATGATTTGATAATCTTAAGCATACCTGAGACATCTTTATCGCCTAGAGCACTAAATAAAACCCATACTTTATAATCTTTAAATGAAGATTGAACGGTTTGTTTAAGCGCTTCAATTGCATGTGTGTTATGTGCACCATCAATAAAGACATTATGAGCAATTTCTTCAAATCGGCCTGCCCATTTGGTTTTTAAAAGTCCCTTTTGAATGACATCTTGATTGATGTTGGGAAAAAGATAGTGAATTGTTTTAATAGATAATAAAGCGTTTAATAGCTGGTAATCACCTAGTAAAGGTAGTTCATAAGTTTCACCAAAAGCTTCAAATACTAAAGGACGATGGCTAATACGTTTGATATCATCTATTGAATAAAATGATGAAGTTACATTGGCTTTTTTAATATAATCTTTGAAATATGGATACATATCTTTACTAACTGTAGTCAGTAGATGATTACCTTCTTTTAAGATACCTAACTTATTATATGCAATACTTTCTTTGGTATTGCCTAATTGTTTCATGTGATCAAAACCAATAGATGTTATAAGTGATGCATCATAATATAAAACATTCGTCGAATCAAGTAAGCCACCTAAACCAACTTCAATGACCATTACATCAACATTTTTATTTTTAAAATATAAAAAACTCATCAAAGTTATTAATTCAAAAAACGATAAGTTTTCACCAAATGTTTTCTCAAACGTTTGATTAAACTCATAAATGATATTAATCAGTTCTAATAATTCATCATCTTCAATATCTTGAAATTGATAACGAATACGTTCATTAAAACGCAGCAAATAAGGTGAGGTAAACGTACCCACCTTATATCCTGCTTCAATTAAGATATTTGAGATATAGGCACAAACAGATCCTTTTCCGTTTGTTCCTGCGACATGAATCTTTTTGATGTTTGATAAATCAACACCCAAAAGTTTATAAGCTTCATGCATCCGACTCAAATTCTCTTTGGGTCTAAATTTTAGTTGTGTTTCAATCCAATGGATTGCTTCTTTAAGATCTTTATACATAGGATTTTAATTTTTCGACCACGATTTCATATTGTTTTTGATAATCTTGATACTTATCTTTTTCTAAATCAAGCTTTTGCTTAGGTGCTTTCGAGATAAATGCTTGATTGCTTAGTAATGCTTTACTGCGTTTAATTTCATTTTCTAAAGTTGTTTTTTGTTTTAACAATGCTTCTTTTTCTTTTTCTGGGTCTATAATCCCAGATTTATCAACATATGTCAAAACTTTTGAACCAACAAGTAATATCGTTTCTTTTTTGCTTGATAATTTCTTTTCAATAACTAAATGATCAGCATTTAAAAACTTTTTAAAATATGCCTCTTCTTCGCTTAGGATCTCAAAATATTTAGGGTCTTCAATAACTAAGTGAATATCAAGTGGTTTTGATGGAACTACATTATTTTCACTTCTTAAGTTTCTAACTTTAACAACCGTATCCATCAACTCTTTAAAATATTCAATAGATGCTTGATCTAATAAACCAGCTTTTGGCCAATCACTAATCATAATTGAAGGCTCATCACTAATTTCTAGAAATAACTTATCAGTAACAAAAGGAATAAATGGATGCATCATCTTTAAGACTGCTTTTAATACATAAAGTAAAATCGCTTGTGTGTTTTTCTTTGTCTTTTCATTTTGAAGACTTAATTTTGCAAATTCAACGTACCAATTAGCAAACTCTTCCCAAATGAAATTATATAAAGTACGTGATGCCTCACCAAATTCAAACTTTTCATAATTATAATCTGCTTCAGTAATCACTTCAGATAATCTTGATAAGATCCAACGATCATGAAGTGCTAAATGATCATCCATTTCAACATGAATATCATCAATATTCATCGTGATAAAACGTGTAATGTTCCATAACTTATTAATAAAATTCCAACTAGATTCAACTTTTTCTTGTTCATATCTTAGGTCTGCACCTGGTGCAGAGTTCGTTGTTAAGAAGTATCTTAAGGCATCAACACCATACTCAGCAATCACATCCATTGGATCGACACCATTACCTAATGACTTACTCATTTTTCTACCATCTTTATCACGGATTAATCCGTGAATGAGTACCTTATCAAAAGGATCTTTTCCAGTAAACTCTAAACCTTGGAAAATCATTCTAGCAACCCAGAAAAAGATAATGTCATATCCAGTTACCATAACATTGGTTGGATAGTAACGTTTAAAGTCTTCTGTTTCTTTTGGCCAACCTAACGTACTAAATGGCCATAAAGCTGATGAAAACCAAGTATCTAACACATCATCATCTTGAACCCATCCTTCACCAGGAGATTCAAGTTGAACTTTAACTTGATCACCTTTATACCAAGCAGGTATCCGATGACCCCACCATAACTGTCTAGAAATACACCAATCTTGAGTATCGGTCATCCAGTTAGCAAAAATCTTTTTAAATCTTGATGGAATAAACTTCGCTTTAGATTTTTCTAATGATTCTTTAGCGATTTGATCCATCTTAACGAACCATTGAAGTGATAATCTTGGTTCTACGACAACACCAGTTCTTTCACTATATCCTAAATTATTCGTATACTCTTCAATTTTATCAACTAAGTTAATAACAGTTAAATCTTGTACTAACTGATGTCTACACTCAAAACGGTCTAAGCCTTGATATTTATGTGCTAACTCATTCATTGTGCCATCTTCATTCATACATAAAGGCATGCCTAAACGATGACGTTTACCAACTTCAAAGTCATTCGCATCATGTGCAGGTGTAACTTTTACTACACCAGTACCAAAACTCATATCAACATAACTATCTAAAATAACAGGTATTTCTCTTTTCGTTCCTGGTATATATACTTTTTTAGCAATCATTTGTGAATAGCGTTGATCTTCAGGATGAATCATTAAAGCTTGATCAGCAAACATCGTTTCAGGACGTGTTGTTGCTATAACTAGAAAACCTGAACCATCAACGAAAGGATATCTAAAATAATATAGTTTCCCTTGCGTTTCTTCATGTTCAACTTCGATATTAGATAAAGCAGTTTTCGCTTCAACATCCCAGTTAATAATACGATGTCCTCTATAGATATAACCTTTTTCATACATTTTTAAGAAAACATGGTTTACTGCTTTATTTAAGTCATCATCTAAAGTAAATCTTTCTTTAGAATAATCTAGAGAATTACCTAACGCAGCCCATTGTTCATTAATATGGTTTGCGTATTCATCTTTCCATGCCCATGCTTGCTTAAGAAAGCCTTCACGGCCTAAATCAAAACGAGAGATACCTTGCGCACGCAAACGTTCATCAACCTTTGCTTGCGTCGCTATACCTGCATGGTCTTTACCAGGCAGGTATAAAGCATCATAACCCATCATTCTTTTTCTTCTAATAATAATATCTTGAAGGGTATTATCCCATGCATGTCCTAAATGTAGCTTACCGGTTACATTGGGTGGTGGTATCACAACAGTAAAAGGTTTTTTACGCTTGTCACCTGTTTTAAAGTAATTGTTTTTTAACCATATTTGGTAACGACCCTGTTCCACTTCTTTAAAGTCGTATTTTGTCTTAAGATTTGTCATTCATTTTTCCTCCTAAATAATCTAATCTTGTTAATTCATACATCATAATATCTATTTTTGTTTTATCAAAATGATCTCTTGGCTCAGTATGTGTATATTTAAAATTCGTTTTTTCAATCACACGTTTGGACTGACTATTATTTTTAGCATGTCCGCAAAGGACGGCATCAAGCTCTTGATTGATAAAGCAATAGTCTAAGACAGCTGAAACTGCTTCTACCATTAAACCTTGACCCCAGTAGGTGTCATCAAGAACATAACCAACCTCTTTGACGTTGTTGATCGCATTATCAAAATTTCTAACATGTATGCCAATGGTTCCAATTAGTTGATTGGTTGATTTCAATTCGATACCCCAGACTTCATTTTCTGAAATCATCATTTTTAAGATTTTTCTAGATTCTTCAAGTGATTCATGAGGCTTCCAGCCTGCAATAGGGCCGATATTAGGCTTTTTTGCATACGTATAAAATGGAACTAGGTCATTCATATTTAAATCTCTTAAAATTAATCTTTTGGTTATTAGTGTTTTCATGTTTCTACCTCGAACAAAATAAAAAGCCCTTAGAATAATCTAAGGACGAAAGTTTCGCGGTACCACCTTAGTTCTAAAATAAAAAATCATTTTAGCACTTCATTGTCTTTAACGCAGATATACGGATGAACCTACTAGAAAGTTTCAGAACATCAGCTCCAAGGCTACCTTCATAACAGCTTATCAGATTTTTCACCAACCAATCTGTCTCTAAAATCAAGCGAGTTATTACTCTTCCTCTTCATTGCTACTGAAGGTATTTTATCATAATCAAAGGATAAAGTAAAGGTTTAGAGCAATTATTGAGTATTGTTTTTTAGGTTGGTTAAGGTCTCTAGTTGCCATTTAAGTTCTTCAAGCATTAAGGTTGTGTCTTTGGTTGCTGCAACTGCCTTAATGGCATATTTGGCGGTATGTATAGCAAAAGATTTGTTGGATGGAGTTGCTGCTGCATGTGCTGCAGAGCGTGCTGCAAATGTAGCTGATGGATTCGATGAAGATCTTGCAGCTTCATGAGCAAGAAGTGATTTAGATTTTGCTTCTGATAATGAGATCCCATCAGCAACAAATTGATGTGCTGCTAAAATTGCTTCATTAGGTCTTTGATCGTTAGGAAATGAGCTTGTATAGTAAAAAAGAACATGGTTAGCACAAAGTGCTGCCCATGTTATACAAGTCTTATGATCAATGGATTGAATAAGTGCTTCCATTTGTTTTTGTGTATGTTGATTGTTTTTCTTCATCATCAAAACCTCTAAAAATTATATTCTACTTCTAAACTCTTCTTCAATTTGATCCATATTCTGTTTAGTAACACTTGAATAAGCATAAAAAGTCTTAGGGTTCCCCAATCTCTTCTTAATATCTTGTTCTTGCTTTTGTTGTTTTGTTTTTTGAATCTTATCCTTTTTGGTTGCTACAATAATAATATCTTTCCCTAAATTCTTTAAAAATTCATAAGTTTCAATATCATCAACAGTTGGTCCTACCTTAAAATCGATTAACAGACAAACAGCTACCAAATTTTTCGAATACAATAAAAAATTTTCTAACATCACAACAAATTCATCTTTTTGACTTTTTGAGCGCTTTGCATAGCCGTAGCCAGGTGCGTCAACAAAATAAAAAGAATTATCAATTAAATAAAAATTTAACGCAATCGTCTTACCAGGTGTATTCGATGTTCTTGCTAAGTTTTTACGATTCGTCAATGTATTAATAAATGTTGATTTACCAACATTACTTCTGCCTAACAATAAAATTTGAGGTAAACTTTCTGGTTCATCCTTCAAATCTACAATACTTTTAATATATTCTGCTTGCTTAATCATGTCATCATTCCTTTTCTAAGAAAAAAGTAGTCCGAAGACTACTTTAATTATAACTTATTTAATCGCGTATTGGAAGACATCATTCACATTTTGAACTGTGATGATTTCTAACTCATTTCTAACTTCTTCTGGAATGTCATCGATATCCTTTTCGTTATCTTTAGGAATCAAAATAACTTTTAAACCACTTCGATGTGCTGCGATTGCTTTTTCTTTTAAGCCACCAATTGGTAGAACATAACCACGAAGTGTAATTTCTCCTGTCATACCAACATCTTTTTTCACATACTTTTGTGTTGCAGCAGATACAATTGCAGTTGCGATTGTTATCCCTGCAGAAGGTCCATCTTTTGGAATAGCTCCTTCAGGTACGTGAACGTGGAAGTCATTATTGTTGAAAATATCAGGATCGATATCAAACTGTAAAGCTTTTGATTTCACGAAACTTAGTGCAGTTTGTGCACTTTCTTTCATAACATCACCAAGTTTACCAGTAAGGACTAAGTTACCCTTACCTTTATAATAAGTAACTTCAACAGGTAATGTGTCACCACCAAATTGAGTATATGCTAATCCTGTAGCAACGCCAATTTGTTCTTTCTTATCTGCGATATTATGAACATATTTAGGTTTACCAATATAAGATTCAATATTATCAGTATCAATTGATATTTTTTCTTTCTTGGTTAATAATATTTCTTTAATAGCTTTACGAACTAACGCACCAATAAAGCGGTTAAGTTCACGAACACCAGCTTCTCTTGTATAATGTTGGATAATATAGAATATTGATTTATCATCAATTGCAAATTGTTTATCATTAATACCATGACTCTTTAATTGCTTAGCAAGTAAATGACGTTTCGCAATTTGGAATTTCTCTTGTTCTGTATATGATGATAGTTCAACAATTTCCATTCTATCTCTTAAAGGTGCAGGAACATTTTCTAAATAGTTCGCAGTTGTAATAAATAAAACTTGTGATAAATCATAAGGTTCTTCTAAGTAGTGGTCACTAAAATTAGCATTTTGTTCTGGATCTAACACCTCAAGCATTGCTGATGCTGGATCTCCCTTGAAATCTGATGACATCTTATCAATCTCATCAAGTAAGAATACAGGGTTAACCGTCTTCGCATCTTTCATACCTTTAATAATACGTCCAGGCATTGCGCCAATATATGTTCTTCTATGTCCGCGAATTTCTGATTCATCACGAACACCACCAAGTGATTGTTTCACGAATTTTCTGTTTAATGCTTCAGCAATACTAATTGCTAATGACGTTTTACCGACACCTGGAGGTCCTACAAGACATAAAATTGTCTGTGGATTTCTCTTTGTCATCACTTTAACTGCAAGATATTCGATAATTCTTTCTTTAACTTTTTCTAAACCATAATGGTTTTCATCAAGTTTCTTTTGTACTTTATTTAAATCAGAAGTATCTTTTGATGATTTCTTCCAAGGTAGATCAACTAATAAGTCTAAATATGTCTTAATAATACTAGACTCAGCCATTGCTGCTGGGGTATTTTGAAAACGACTTAATTCTTGAAGTGCCTTTTCTTCAATTGCTTTTGGCATCTTCGCTGCCAAAATCTTTTTTCTTAACTCATCAATTTCTTCTTCTTTTTTCGCTTTATCGCCTAATTCATTTTGAATAGCTCTCATTTTTTCTCTTAAGTAATACTCTTTTTGATTTTCATCAATAGACTTCTTAATTTCATCATTAATCTTTTGTTCAAGATCAACAATCATCTTTTGTTTATTAATATCTTCTAAAAGCATTCTTAAACGAGCATTTAAATTAAGCTCTTCTAAATAACGATATTTCGTTTGTTCTGGTGATTTTAAATTAAAGATCACCAAGTCACAAACCTTTTCACTAGTTAAGCCTTGTTGTACTTTTTCTAGTACTTGATTATTAGGGTTTAAAATGGTTGGTGCGTGGTTTGCAACTTCAGTTACGATCATCTTCACTAAAGTAACTTCTTCATCGACATCACCATTAATTGTATTCTTTTCTTCGTATTCCACAACGAAATAAGGGTCTGTAAGAAAATATTCTTTGACCTTAATACGTTGGATTACTGATAATTTTACTTTGTAGGCATCATTAGGCAATTTAATCTTCATTTGTACCTTAACGAGTGTCCCATACTCTTCAATATCTTCTACAGTAGGGTTTTCAATCATTGGGTTTTTTTGGATTAAGACAATTGCATAGGATCCGAAGTTTCTTTCAGCCTCTTCAACTGCTTTAAGTGATACTTTTCTTCCGACTTCAATTCTAAAGTCATTATTTGGGATTGGTACGGTTCCACGTACGATAATCGCAGGTAGGCTTTTTGATAATTCCATGTCTTTTCACATCCTTTACTTTATTCAATCATATTATAGCATAATTTGAAGAATTTGCAATCATAACACACGAGTGCCAATTCATTTTTTTTAAAGAAGGGAACCAAGTCCCCTTTTTTAAACTCTTACTGCAGAATCAAGAATAAACTTATAAGCTTTATTCAAGACAACATCACTTGTTAAGATATTTGCTGGAAGATATTTTTTAACTTCTTCAACAGGCATATTATAACGTTTTGCGAGTTCATCATACTTTTCATTAACTTCTTCTTCAGTTGCTGTTAAGCCTTCAGCTTTAGCAACTGCTTCAATCACTAAAGTTGTTTGAACACGCTTTTTAGATTCTTCAGCGATTTGTTGTTCGAATTGTTCAGGTGTCACACCTGACATTGATAAGAACATATCCATTTCTAAACCATATTGTTTAGCTTGTTGTTCAACATTCGCTTTAGCTTGAGTGATTTCTTCATCAATCATCACTTGAGGAATTTCTACTTTTGCTGCTTCAAGAACTTTTGTTAATAATTCATTTGTCATTTGATTATCTGCATCTGCTTGTCTTTTTTCTTCTAATTCTTTTTTAGTTGCTTCTCTAAATTGTTCAACAGTCGTTACGCCTTCTTTTTTAAGTGATTGAACGAACTCATCATTTAATTCACTTTCAACTTTAGCTTTAACTTCATGAAGTTTAATTTTAAAGACAACTTCTTTTCCTGCTAAGTTTTCTGCTTGGTATTGTTCAGGGAATTTGACGTTAATATCTTTTTCTTCACCTGACTTCATGCCAACCATTTGTTCTTCAAATCCAGGAATGAATTGGTTTGATCCAATTTCTAATGAATGATTTTCAGCTTTGCCACCCTCAAAAGGTACGCCATCTAAAAATCCTTCAAAATCAAAGATTGCAGTATCTCCAAGTTCTATAGCACCATCTTTAGGTTCTAATTGTCCACTTTGAGAAACTTGTTTTTTAATTTCTGCTTCAACATCTTCATCAGTAACTGTCGCATCGATTTTTTTGATTTCCACACCTTTGTATTCACCTAAAGTTACTTCAGGTTTTACTTCAGCAATTAAACTTACTAAAAATGTTTCTCCGCGTTTAATATTTTTAATATCAACATCAATATCAGGTTGACCTACGATTTCGTAGTCAGGATGAGCTTGTGCTTCGTGATACTTATGATGTAAAACGTGGTTGAGTGCATCTTCATATAGTGTTTCAACACCAAACTTCGTTTCATAAATATTTCTAGGTACTTTTCCTTTTCTAAATCCTTTTAATTCCACATCTTTGACAACATGCTCAAATGCATGGTCAAGACCGTGTTCAAATTCTTCTGGCGTTACATCAAATGAGTAACGTACTTTATTGTCCTTTGTTTTTTCTACTTTCATCTTTTAATTCTCCTTTATATTTCGTGCGTATTTGTGTGGATAGACCTTTTATATTATAACATAATTTATTTTTAGTTAAAGACATTTGGCAAAACATTGTATATTTTGTAAAATTAAGATAAAATATACTTAATTGAAATGAGGTGTCCTTAGATGATAACAATCAAAGAAGTCAAGACAAAACTCGATGCTTGGCGCTTTACAGAATTTCCTAACAAGTTATATAAGAAAGTTCCAGCTTTCGTTCCAGCGTTATCGCTAGATGAAAGAGTTGTATTTAACCCCAAGAAAAACCCAGTGTTTGAATACTGTGATGCGGTTAGGTATTTAGCTTATGATGGTAAAAAAATTGTAGGTCGTATTGCAGGTATTATTAACCACAAATGGAATAATGCTTATAACATTAAAAAAGCGAGATTTACAAGAATCGATATGATTGATGACTTTGAAGTTACCAAAGCTTTAATTGATCAAGTGACCACTTGGGCAAAAGAAAAAGGTATGGATACTTTAATTGGACCCATTGGTTTTACTGATTTGGATCGCCAGGGCATGCTCGTTGACGGATTCGATCAGTTAAATATGTTTATAACGATTTATAATCATCCCTATTATATGAAGCATTTAGAAAAACTAGGATTTGTTAAAGATGTCGATTGGACTGAAAAACAAATCAAATGGCCATCTGAAGTTTCAGATAAAGTCAGACGTGGAGCAGAAATCGCAAGACGCAGATATGGATATCGTTTGCTTAAGTTTAAAAAGAAAAAAGAAATCTTTAAATATATCTATGAAGCATTTGAAATGTTTAATGTCGCATTTAATGAATTATATGGATTTTATCCAATAACCAATAAAGTGATGGATTACTATATTAAACAAGTTATCTCCATGGTTCAACTAGAATATATTTGGTTAGTCTTAGATAAAGAAGATAAAGTGGTTGCCTTAACGGTTGTTATGCCAAGTTTAGCTGAAGCAAATAAAAAGAATAATGGCAAGCTCTTTCCCTTCGGTTGGTTTAGAATCTTAAGAGGGTTAAAGAAATACGATGTCATTGATCTATACTTCATCGCAATCGACCCTAAACATCAAGGACATGGTATTATCGCGATGATTTGGGAAGACGGTATTGAAACTGGAATTAAACACAATGTTAAATACGCTGAAACAGGTCCAGAACTAGAATTAAATGTCTCGATTCAAAACCAATGGAAAGACTTTGATTGGGTTGAACATAAAAGAAGACGTTGTTATACAAAATCAATTTAAGAGGTGCGAAAGCACTTCTTTTTTTAATGATGTGAATACCCCCACATTCTCAGTATTAAGTCTAAATATGGTATAATAATGCTAATGTGGAGGTATCGCATGAAAAAATTTCATTTACAAAAAAACTATGCAATCATTAATTTTGATGCATCAATTTGTGACTCAGAGGTCAAAATCATTTCTTCAAAAAGTTTTGAACAACTCTTAGTCCAATACGTTAGAAAACTAAGGGATGAAAAAGATCCAATGATGGATCATCTAAAAGGTATAAGAACATCCATGATGTTGGACGCTTATAAACTTTTACTTATTTATCCTTATGAAGATGTTCTAAAGAAACATCCAGATTTAAGTGGTTTATTAAAAGAAAGGGAAACCTTTTATCAGTTTACCGAAAAGTTTTATGATTATTGGAGAAAGCTGGAACGCTTTGGTGTGATGAGTAGTTCAAAGAACTATGCACAAAGTGTTAAAGCACCTGATCTAATTTCGATTTCTGACCGTTTTAATGAACGTGTTCTATATTTGTATAGAACATTAGCTCAAAACCTCAAGGGAGAGGATTTTAAGGTCTATCGTCAGCTTCCTGCAGGTGTTAACGCGAATGTGATGATTGTTCCACATCGTTTTACGTATAGTGAAGCGTATTCGAATCTTCAAAATGTTGGATTTATTACAAGACTTCTTACAAGACCACCTTTTATGGTTTACTCACAAAGTAATACTAGAAAAGGATTATTTCAAGAAATAGATGAAAACCCATTAAAAGAATTAAGTATAAATAAACTTCATTACTTTTGTTATCCTGTTTGGGTTGGACCTCTTCTTACCTTTGTTTATTTCCATCGTGACTTTATGCATCATGGGGTTGCTTTAAGTAATTTATTTGAACCAGCCATTTATGACGACTTTAAAGACCGTAAACCAGATTTAGTTTATGTCTATGGTATACGTGAAGAAAAATATGATGGTAAATATTATCATGATAAAGAGGAAGACTTATATATCGGTTTTGTTTCAAGAAATACGAAAAACGATTATTTCGGTTATTTAAAGAAAATGTTACTCACCATCCATAATGTCAGTATGATTGATAAGAATTACTTACCAATCCATGGCGCGATGGTTAATGTTGTTTTAAATAATGATGAAGAAAAAAATATTGTCGTCATTGGAGATAGTGGTGCAGGTAAATCTGAAACGCTTGAAGCCCTACGTCAAATAGGGAAAGAATATATTAAGACCATGAATGTTATCTTCGATGATATGGGAACCTTTATCATCGATGGCAAGAAATTATATGCACATGGTACTGAAATTGGTGCATTCGTTAGATTAGATGACTTAGATAGTGGTTATGCATATCAAGAAATTGATCGATCTATCTTTATGAATCCTGATCAAACCAATGCAAGAGTTATTCTTCCTGTCTCATATTATAAGTTTATTATGATGAATCATCATATTGATTATTTATTATATGCAAATAATTATAAAGAAACCGATGAGGGTGTTAGATTTTTCGATAAAGTTGAAGATGCACTTGATGTCTTTAGACGTGGTGAAAGATTCGCCAAAGGGACAACAAGTGAAGTCGGATTAGTAAAAAGCTATTTCGCAAATCCTTTTGGTCCTGTGCAACGCATGGAACAAACCGATAAGATATTAGTTGAGTATTTTGAAATGCTTTATCAACAAAAAGTTAAAGTCGGTGAAATATTTACCCAACTTGCAGTACCAGGACAAGAAGGTATTGGTACACAAAAAGCTGCTAGAAAATTAATGGAATACCTAAAAACAAGCATTAAGAAATAAAAAAGGAAGATGTTGATAGCGGTTGCTACGAACATCTTCTTTCTTTTTTTGTCTTTTATATTGCTTGAGAAAAAAATATTTGTTATACTAATCATGTTAGTTAAAAGAACAAGAGGTAACCCATGGAAAATAAAAAGCTTAATTTAGTTAAAAAACTAAAATCATTAGATCCAACACATTTAAATATGGTTATTGGTCTAGATGGTTTTGTTGATGAAATCATACATGTTGTGGATAAAAGAGCGGATTTTGATCACTTTACAAGAATAGAGACAATTCAAAAACTTGCAGACCGTATCGGTAAGGCAAGTGGATTATCAACCAATATTGAACTTATACCTGTTCAAAAGAAAATTGGTGGTAATGGTCCAATTATGTGTAATGCATTAGCAATGCACAATCCAACTATTTCATATATTGGTGCCCTAGGATATCCAAATATTGATCCAGTCTTTAAAATTATGGAAAAGAAGGTAACCTTATATTCATTAGCTAATCCTGGTCATACTGATGCCCTAGAATTTCATGATGGGAAACTCATGTTAGGTAAAATGGAATCCTTAAAGGATGTCTATTATGAAAACCTTATTGAAGTCGTTGGTTTTGAAAGACTTGATAATTTGTTAACAGATGCAGACCTTTTCGCAACCGTTAACTGGTCAATGATTCCTAAGATGACTGACTTATGGAAAAAATTAGTTCAACATGTTTTACCTAATCTATCACCAAGGGTCAATAAACCAATCTTTTTTGTAGATCTTGCAGATCCAGAAAAAAGAGAAAACAAAGATATTATTGAAGCTTTAAATGTACTTAAATCATTTAAATCATATTATCAAGTCGTTTTAGGACTTAATGAAAAAGAAGCTGTTGATGTTGCTAAAGTCTTAGGTGTTTATGAAGTACCTGAAAATATCAATAAAAGCGATAAGCTTAAAGGCTTAAGTAAAGCACTTTATGAGTATTTAAATATTGATGCAGTAGTGATTCATCCAGTTGAAATGTCAGCAATCATGGTTAATGGATTATATTATGAAGCACAAGGTCCATATGTTAAAAAACCTAAATTAACAACAGGTGCTGGCGATAACTTCAATGCTGGTTTAGTTACTGGATTATTATTAGGACTAGAGCCTGATGAAGCATTATTGTTTGGTATGGCAACCAGTGGTTTCTATGTTAGAAATGCACATAGCCCAAATTATCAAGGACTGATTTCATTTATTGAAAGTTGGGAAGCTGGTTTGATTTAATTTTGCCCCCCACGGGGTCTTAACCGGAGTATTATTTCCCCCATACTTTGGTTAAGACCCTTTTTTTGTTCATTTGACATCAAGCTTTTGACTTTTAATCAATAAATCCTTATAATAAATAGTAAGACTCAATGGGGGCTTTCATGAAAAAAATAGAACAGTTTTTAGGTAGCGGATTTTATATAGCAACAATTTTTTTAATCACATTTATATCATGGTCGTTTTATCAAGATACACCACCATATGATTTTAACTTATACAATATGTTAGGTGTCTTTTTTTTGATATTGATGAACACCTTGATTTTAATATTCTATAAGAATACTTTATATATTCTACCGTCTTTATTTTCATTATTATTTGTATTAAATAAATCAAATATGAATTTTGATACTGTCGGATCGTTAGGGTTTCCTTATCTAGCTTTATTTACATTCTTTATTGGTCCGGTTATCCATTTAATCAGATTTAAACCTAAATTTAATAAAGGTATCTTCTTTTTAGGTATTTTACTGATAGGAATCTCTTATATATTACCCTTAATATATCTTCCATTTGATATTAGAGCCATTCCAGTATCGATGATGGGAATCTTATATTTACTTATTTATATCTTTTTTACATCAACCGTTAAAGGTAATCTCAACTATTTATTTAAAGTCATGCTGTTTATTAATTTACTGATGGTCTTTCAAGTATTCTTCTATCTATATCAAGGTTATATGAATCATCCTGAATTAGAGTTTTATTATAGAATATTTTCTGGATGGGGAAGAAATCTAGGTTGGGCTAATATTAATGACATGTGTTTCTACATCGCATTAACTTTCCCAAGTTACTTATATTTCATCTTTAAAAAACCAAAAACATATTTGGTATGGTTTTTAATGATCCTACCTGTGGTTGCAGTGATTTTATCGAAATCACGTGGTGGCGTTATTGGCTTTGCTGCTGCAGTTATTGGTGTGATTTTATTCTTTTGGTTAAAAGGCAATAAAAAACACTTAACCCATGGTTTAGTGTTCCTAGCTTTTACGATTACTATTTTCTATATTGGTAGACAAGCATTTCATATCTGGTATGAATTCTTTATAGAATCATTAGGTGAAGACTTTAATGATTTTACAACAGGAAGAATTACGATTTATAAAACAGGTTGGGAAGTGTTCAAGACCTATCCTATCTTTGGTGGTGGATGGTTATCACTTCAAAATCTAAATCCTGGCTCAAGACTCTTTATGTATCATTCCACATTGTTTCAAGCACTAGCAGCCATGGGAACGTTTGGATTGATTGCTTTAATGGTTCACTACTTCCAAGTCTTTAAGTATATGGTTATTGATTTAACATTAGAAAAATCATTATTCTTAATTGGATATATCGCAAGCCAAGTTCATGGATTAATTGATAATGTTCAATATGCAGTACCTTATAGTGTTTTAATTGTTATTTTCCTTGCTGTCTTTGAGACTTCAACCAAAACAACCAGTTTTGAACTCATTAACCGTAGGTATCACTTTATTGAAGCAAATGAAAAGGGATAAAATTTGAACTGAACCCCAAAAAGTAGACATTAAAAAAAAGGTGTCTACTTTTTTTGTT
>JANKMU010000021.1 GCA_024650045.1 Mycoplasmatota bacterium
CTAATAGTTTCAATTTTAATAATTAGCGTAACCCTAGTTTGGTTAATTGCGCCACTTTTAAGCAATCTATTAACTACAAATAACGATCCATTTTCTGAACTCTGGCTATTAGGTCCAGAACGTACAGCAGAAAATTATCCACATAACATTACTTCCAATCAAAATTATGTTATATATTTAGGCGTACGCAATCAACTACATCTGGTTACAGAGTATTCATTACGTGTTAAACTATGTAACACCGTTAATCAACTTCCAAATTCGAGTACTGCTGAACCCAGCTCATTACCTGTAATTGAAGAGTTTAAATTCATTCTTTCGGATGAAGATGATTGGGGAACCTACTTGGCTTTTGCTCTAGACTTTGAACTAATTCAGCTTAATGTCACTCGAATTGAAAATGTTCGAATTAATGATATCACAATTCCAGTTAACTATGATTCGAATTGGGATTCAAACCGAAATGGATTCTATTCTATATTGCTTTTTGAACTTTGGACTTACAATGTTACCTCAAATACTTTTGCTTACACTAATCAAAATGTCTATTTGCATTTGAACATGACTTCATCAAATTTTGTTGTTTAACAATTGATTTTAAATCTTAAAAATTCTAGCATTAGGTGAAATTTTTGCTTAAACTTGGATTAATTGGTATGGGTAAAATGGGGCAACTCCATTTTTTAAATTCTCTACACCTAAAAAATGTCGAAATGGTTGCTGTAGCAGATAAACTTAAAAAAAATAGAAAGATGGCAGAAAGTTATAATGTAAAAACATATGATGATTACGCGCGTTTGCTATCGTCGGAAGACTTAGATGCCGTGATAATTTCTTTGCCAAATTTTCTGCGTGAGGATTGCATTTCTCAAGCTGCAGAAAGGGGGGTCGATTTGTTTGTTGATAAGCCTCTTGCTCGAAGTTTAGCTGAAGCACAACGGATTGATGCAAAAGTTCGTAAAGAAAATGTTAGGATGATGACTGGAGTAAACTACAGATACTATGATAGTGTTCAAAAATTAAAGAGCATGCTTGATGAGGGTCGAATTGGTGATGTAGTTTATGCCACCGCTGATCTGGTAATTAATGGACCTTTAGGTCACGGTCGTGTTCCTTCACCTGTTCCTGAATGGTGGTTAAGTAAAGAACAAGCCGGAGGTGGAGCTTTACTTGATCTTGGTTACCATTTGATTGATCTTCTCAATTGGATGTTTGGAGACCTAAAACTTGAATATTGCAAGTTAGGTCACCGATTTCAATTACCCGTGGAAGATGGAGCAATGGTTGTACTTAATTCCGGAAAGTCAAATGTCAACTGTTGTGTAAATGTTGGATGGTTCTCAAAGACAATATTTCCTAATTTCAATTTTCGAGTAAACCTACATGGAACTGTCGGATACAAATCCACCGATACTTTTGCACCTAAAAGTCTTCATGTTCACGCCGTCAAAGCAGGTGCAGGTAATTTTCTAAGAAGAATTACTGGAAAACCCTTGAAATATTTGTGGTATACCTATTATTATCATTCATTTTATTGTATTTTGGACCTATTTTGTAATGCACTTCAGAACGATACTGAACTTCCTGTTTCGTTGAACGAAGAACTTGAAGTTATGAAGATCATTGATGATATCTACAAACATAGTGAGAGGCTGGTTTGAGTGTCTAAAGTTGTATTAACTTCTGTGCAAAAATCATTTACTGATCAGGGTATTCAGTCCACTGTTAGCCGTGCCTTTGAACTATTGGATTACAAATATCCCAAAAAGCTTGAAACTGTAATCATAAAAGCCAATCTCTGCTACTATTGGGATTATTCAACTGGAGAAACAACTGACCCTAGAGTTATTTCAGCAATAATTGATTACCTTAGAGCTAAATTTGGTCAAGACCTTAATATTATTGTGTCCGAGGCAGACGCCACAGCAATGAAAACAAGACACGCATTTAAAATACTTGGGTATGACAAACTTTGCAAAGATAAAAATGTTGAATTAGTAAACCTTTGTGATGGAGAAATTGTCGAAAAAGAGACTACAGTCAATGGAAAACCAATGGTTCTTCCTGTTCACAAAATCCTTCTAGATTCCGATCTTGTTATTAATGTACCTAAAATGAAAGTACACAATCTTGTTGGGATGACTTGTTCTTTAAAAAACATGTTTGGTGCAATTTCTAAGCCAAGAAAGTTTTCATATCATCCAAATCTTCACTCTACTATTGTTGGTATAAACAAATTGGTGAAATCTGATATCTGCATTGTAGATGGTCTAATTGTACATGGTAAATATGCTAAAAAAACAGGATTCATATTAGCAGGTGATGATGCATTAGCAACTGATTTTGTTGTTGCAAAAATAATGAGTTTTAATCCGCACTCAGTGAGTCACTTAAAATTAGCTGAAAAAGAAAAAGTTGGAAATGTAAACAATATTGAATTAATTGAAGATGGAATAAGCTTGAAGGCTGCAAAGCAAAGCTTTCCTCAAACCAGTTTTCTAGTTCACAAAATATCTTGGGCTTTGCAATTACGCTTATTGGATGTATATTTCAAACTTAGTGGTGATATTTGTCCACCATTTCTAAAAGCATAATTGCCATTTTTTAAATATTTATTAGCTGATAACTCATGTCGGATTTATTAATAATTTGGCTTGTTTTAGGTTCAATATTTTTTGGTTTTCCAGTTATATATCGTATTTACATGGGGCATTTATCCTCACAACCATGGAATTTAAAAACAGATAAAAATTATTTTCCAACTGTTACGATTTTGGTTCCAACTTATAATGAAGCAGAAATTATTGATTTTAAACTAGAAAACTTGAAAAAACTGAAGTATCCACGGGAATTAATCCAAATTCTCTTGGTTGACAGTGGTTCGCAGGACAGTACACTAGAAAAAATTGAAAAATTTTTAAGAAATAACCCCTCCGTAAAATTCAAAGTAATAAAAGAGACAGAGCGTAAAGGGAAATCAAATGCGTTAAATTTTGCATTAAAGCATGCAACTGGGGAAATTATTTCAGTTTCTGATGCTGATTGTTTTTTATTGGATGACGTCCTAGAAAAATCTTTGAAATATTTGGCCGATCCAACCATAGGTGCAATTGTCGGACGAGAAGTAATACTAAATCCAAATCGTACTTGGGTTACAAAAAACGAAGCATTGTATCGCAGTCTAATGTCGTGCATCCGACTTGGTGAATCAAAATTTTATTCAACAATAATTTTTGAAGGGGGATTTAGTGCTTATAAACGGGATTGTTTAGAAAAATTTGATTCCGAAACAGGTTGTGATGATACAGGAACAGCATTAAATGTTGTTCAAAAAAACGCCCGAACAATCCTTATTCCTGAAGCCACTTTTTTTACTGCTTTTCCAACTACCTGGAATGGAAAAATTACCATAAAAATTCGTAGAGGCAGTCAATTGGTACAAATCTGGACAAAATGCTTGATGTATTTATTAAGAAAAAGTTTAGTATTGCCTAAACGTATAGCAATATCTGAAATATTTCTACATGTTTTTAATCCAATAATTTTTTCTTTATTGGTTTTAATATCATTTTTCGTTATTTTACAATACCCGCTTCTTTTATTTGGTATAATATTTGTCCTAATTGTTCCTACAACAAGAAATCTTTTAGTTGAAACTGTACAAAATAATGTCATATTGTTGGCTGCATTCATTTCGTTAATTTTGAAACGAAGATTTGTAATTTGGCAAAAAGCCGATGAATCAAGACAAGAATTAACTCGTGAATTGCTTGAACAACATAATTTAATTTAGGCCACACTTTTTTGAATTCGAAAGGTCGCATTTATATGTTGAAACCAAGAGTGACTATTGGCATTTGTGTAAAAAATTTTGCTAAATACGTAAAGGATACACTAAGCAGTCTTAATGAACAAGATTTTCCACACGATCTTATGGAATTAATTATTGTAGACGGTTATAGTGAAGATAACACTGTAAATGTAATCAAGAATGATTTGAGTAAAACTGATTTAAAATTCAAGATTTTTTATGATGATAACGGTTTAGGAAAAGCTAGACAAATAGTCGTTGATGAAGCCGTTACTGAATATATCGTTTGGGTTGACGGTGACATGATACTGTCCAACGATTTTGTTAGAAAACAAGTAGAATTTATGGATATTAGTCCTAAAGTCGGAATAGCAAAAGGGAAATGTGGCTTGATTGAAGGTGGAAATTTGCTTGCCACCTTGGAAATTTATTCCCGTGCTGCTTCAAAAATGGTGGATTTCAACAATGAAAAAACTGAACGCTTTAAATCTTTAGGTACTAGTGGTTGTATTTATCGTGTAACTGCAATCCGAGAGGCAGGTGGTTTTGATGAAAACATCAAAGGCTACGGGGAAGATTTAGATGCTGAACTTCGTGTTAGAGATGCTGGTTGGAGCTTGTATGTAACTGATGTAACGTATCAGGATTATGAACGATATGGGATAACATTAAATTCCCTTTGGTCCAAATACTCGCAACGAGGGCGTGATTTACATTTATTTGCCCAAAAAAATAGAGGGGTACTAAATATTTTTAAAATGTCTCCACCTGCAGCTTTCCTTGGTGGGTTATTTCATTCTTTTACTATATATCGATTGAACAGAAAAAAAATTGCTTTTTTATTGCCTTTTCAATGTGGAATCAAGCATATGGCTTGGTGTTTTGGATTTTTTTCATCACAAATTAATTCCTAAATAATTTTTGTGCTTTATTTTTAATTAGTCTTAAACTTTTTTCCAAGTAAAATCCTGGTTTTTCATATTATCTTTTTTGTTTGTAAAAAAATTAACACATTTTTTTAAGGATGCCCACAAACTTGAAAGTAACTATTGGAGTTTGTGTAAAAAATTGTGAAGAACATGTTAAAAATGCGATAGACAGTATTGTTGCTCAGGATTATAATCATGATTTTATGGAATTGATTGTTGTAGATGGTTATAGTAAAGACAAAACACTACAAATAATTAATAAAATCCTCAAAAACGTTTGTTTTAGTTATAGAATTTTTTGTGAAAATGAGGGCCTAGGTCATGCAAGACAGATTGTTGTTGATAATTCACATGCTGACTATATAGTTTGGGTTGATGGTGACATGATACTGTCCAAAGATTTTGTCAGTACTCAAGTAGAGTTTATGGATAACAATCCCGAAGTTGGAATAGGAAAAGGTAAGTATTCTCTGAACAAAGGTTCTGACTCTGAAACCTTGGTTGCAATGTTGGAAAATGCAGAATTTTTGTTAAATACCCTGAATGAGGGAGAAAGCAATTCAAAATGTCTCGGAACTTCAGGTTGTATCTATAGAGTTAAAGCAATAAAACAAGTTGGTGGCTTTGATTTATCAATTAAAGGCGTTGGCGAAGATATGGATGCCGAAAACCGAGTCAGGCAATCAGGGTGGCTCCTCTATACCACAAATGCTAAGTTTTATGAAACCCGAAGGCAGACTTGGAATTCTTTATGGCATGAATATTTTTGGCATGGTCAAGGAAACCGTTACCTTTTTAAAAAAAATAATAATGTCATTAATCTCTACAAACTAATTCCCCCTGTTGCTATTTTTTTAGAATTGCTTCGGGTGCCTAAAGCTTATAAATTGCTATATAGAAAATCAGTAGTTTTATTGCCCTTACATTATCTTTTCAAGAGAATTGCTTGGATAATTGGCTTTTTGATTTAATAACTTTTTTACGATCCAAAAATTAATTGGAAAAATCTTTTAGAGGAATAAAAATGGTAAATGTTGGTTTAATTGGTTGTGGCGGAATCGCCAAGCTCCATATGCAAGTCTATGATAGCATGAAAAATGTAAATGTAGTTGGGTTATGTGACTTAGATCTAGAACGTGCTAACTTTCTTGCCAAAAAACACAATGTTTCTGAAACTTTCAAAAGTTATGTCGAACTTGTCGAAAGCAAAAATCTGGACATGGTGGATATATGTACTCCTGTTTCAACTCATGCAAAAATTGCCTGTGATGTAGCCAAAAATGTTCCATCAATCCTTGTTGAAAAACCAATGGCGTTAAGTGTCTCAGAATGTGACGAAATGATTAAGGAAACAAAAAAGTATGGAAGCAAGTTGTGCATTTCTCACAATCAAATTTTTCTTCCTTCAATACAGAAAGCCAAAAATTTTGTGGATAATGGTGATTTCGAACTTTTATCTTTTGCAACAACACAAAAGGAAAGTTTTGAATCTCTAAAATCTCACGAATTGGCTGCTGATTGGATGATTATGCCTAACCAAAAAGGAATTATCTGGGAAGTTTGCTGTCACCTTGCTTATCTTCAATTACATTTCTTACCTAACATAAGTGAAGTATATGCAATTGGAACTAAATCCAAACATCCTGTGTATGACCATTTTGCAGTACTTTTACGAACCCCTAGTGATACTTTTGGTGTTATCGAACTTTCTTGGGTTTCTGATGAAACTGAAATAATTTATGAGGTTAGAGGAACTAAAGGAAAACGTGCACAAATATATCGCGATTTCGATTACTTCTTTGAGAATACCGTTGAACCTCCATTAAAAAGTTCCAACGTATTTCGAGGCTTTTTTGCAGATGAAAAACGCATATTAAAAAAATGGAGCAATTTTGGGTTAAACTATTTCCAAAAAAGAAAAATGATTCCTCATTTACAACTCGTTGGAAAATATATGGAAAGTATCAAAAATGACCTTCCACCTCCGATAACGCCTCAAGATGGAAAAAACACAATCAACTTGCTTGAATGTATTGAAAAATCTTTAAACGAAAAAAGACCTGTGTCAGTAATTAACTAATTTTTAATTTACTGTCAAAGGATGTGGGTATGTATAAGGAGTGTACCCTGTTGGTGCATTTAAGAAATAATCTCTGTTCAGTACAGAGTTTGCGTTGTAATGAATTATTGAAGCTCCATTTAGTTGATTGTTCCAGATGTATGTATCGCTTATGGCGCAATAACTTAGTTCATCATAGTTGCCCCAATCATTGTTTAAGTCTAACAGATATGGATAGCTACCGTCTAGATAGTTGTTGTAAACTAAAGCTGAACCGCCCCTAATGTTAACAACCCATGGAGTGTTCCAAGTAGGATCATAGCTTAGAAAACGGTTTTCGTAAACTTCCATGCAACGAGTGCCAACAGCATACCAACGCTTTCCACCCACTTCTCTGTATGAGCCGTGACCGTCAACTGTTCCACAACCATAAGAATATTCAAAAGTGTTGTATCTTACAATTTGATGAATTCCATCATTTGTACATGTAGCATGCCGCCATCTACTAAAGTAATTATCTTCAATCACAACCGTGTAATCAGTGTATTGCCCCCAAACTTGACTTGTTTCTTCCCAAACATCACTAGCCCAACGCCTTAAACCAATAGCATAACCCAAAGTTCTTTGTTCAAAATTCATAAAACCAGGATCCCCATAACTATTAACAAAACGGTTATGATCTATTAACCCTGAAATTTTTCGTCGATTATATTCATCATTAAATGAGATGCTGATTCCACTTCCTCCCATATCCTGAAAGTTGCAGTGATCAACTCTAAAATCTTTAAGTCCTGCAGTTGGATAATTGCTATATTTTGAATTGACCAAAATGCCCGTGTACATATTTCTTGAATTAATGTTATAAAATCTGTATCCTACAAGTTTAATTTCTGAAAATCTAAAAGTGTTTTCTTGAACGGTTTCATCAATCTCAAATTTGAACCAAACCGAGTTTTGCGGAGCCTCAAAAGGCATATTTAATACGGTTCTCCACTCGATTACCTGTCCGTTGCTGTCTTTTTGCGTTTCAGCACCAATAATATTTATACCGCAAGGGACTACAACAGTTTGCCAAGTTTCTCCAGTTTCAACAAAATTAAATGTTCCTGCAGGAATGAAAACGTTACCCGCTCCCCAATTTTCTGAAATGTAATCTACCGCTGCTTGAATATCTTCAGCTGAACCCGATTCCGCTGTTATGTTTGAAGAAATAATTTGACCACTGCTTTTAATAATAATCCCGTTAGAAATTGAATGAACAATTGGATACACAAATATGGATGCAACAATAGTGACTATAATCATAACTGATACTGCAAAAAAATGTTTATTTTGCAACTTTCGTTAACTCCATATCTACTTTTAGTTATTTAGCGAACCTAAATTCTTATCGAATACAATTCTTGCTCTAGTAGTAAAGTGTTTTGCTTTGTTATAAATATTATATATTATTAAACAATATTAACTAGTAACAAACTTGGCAATTAACGTGAACTGTATCGAGACTATGCTCTTTATTCAGTTGACCTTGAATGATATTCCATAACTGTTTTATATTTGATTTCTCTTTCTTTGCGAAAAATGTCTATTGAACTTTTAATTTGTTGAATTAGTTTAAAAAATGAATTGATGATTACTTAGTAACTTAACAAGGAAGTATGTTGATGAGTTTAGTCAGTTTTGTTAAAATCAAAAAAGATACCATTCATTCATTTAAAAAGGCAATAAATGATTCGTTAAATCTTATCGAGTTTTCTTTTCCTAGTGGCGCAAGAAATGTAGTAATTAAACCCAATTTATGTTATTATTGGGACCATTCGACAGGCGCAACTACTGATCCACGTTTTGCTGGTGCATTAATTGAAGTTATTAGAGAAAACATTTCTTCAAAAGTAAAAATATCCTTAGTTGAATCAGATGCCTCAGCTATGAAATGTAAATATGCCTTTCAAATGTTAGGGTATACAAAGCTTTCACAAGAATATGATGTCAAACTAGTCAATCTTTCTGAAGATGTTACTCAAACTGTTGAAACTTCTGCTGGAGGCTATAAAATTAAACTTCAAATTCCTCAAATAATTCGGGATGCTGATTTAAAGATTAATACTTCAAAAATTAAGTATAGTCTTCCCTCGATTCAAATGACATGTGCTCTAAAAAATATTTTTGGATGCAATCCATATCCTCGAAAATTTCAATATCATCCACGAATTGGAGAAGTTATAGTTGCTATCAACAAGGCAATGAAATTTGACCTTTGTGTAATAGGAGAAAATATTGCGTCTGGAATTAAACCACGAAGAATAGGTTTGGTGATGACCAGTAAAGATCCTGTAGCTGTTGATGCAGCTGCTGCAGAAATTGCTGGAGTTAATCCAAAACGACTAAAATTTCTCCAATTAGCTGCTAAAGAAGGTCTAGGTACAACTGATTACATTCAAAAAGGGGTTTCTATTGATTATTTTAAGGCTTTATATCCTAGTAAAACTCCAAGGTCTAAAGTCATGAAACAAGCTTACGAATTAATTGTGATGTTAGGTCTTAATAAAAAACTTGGGCTGTCCTAATATTGGGTGATTATGGCAAATGAAGAAAATTGGAATAGGAATTATTGGGCTAGGTTACATAGGTAAACTCCACATGAGGCATTCTTTGAAACTTCCAAATATCAATCTCGTTGGTGTTGCAGATTTTTCCAAAAAAGCTCAGAAAGAGGCCAAAAGTTTTGGCGTCAAAAAAATATTTTCTAATTATGAACAACTTTTAAAAGAACCTGAAATAGATGCAGTTATAGTTGCTTTACCTACCCATTTACATTTACCGTGTGCAAGAGATGTAGCCGAAGCCAGTAAACATGTTTTTCTAGAAAAACCTATTGCGCGAAGTGTTGATGAAGGGGAAAAGATTCTTTCGTATGTCCAAAAAAATTCGGTTAAATTAATGATGGGTTATCAATTACGATTCAATAAAGTTTTTCGAGACTTAAAAGATAAAATTGATGATGGGGTCCTCGGGGATGTTGAACTCGCGTATGCGACATTCATAAGTTCTGGTCCTTTTTTTCATAGAGCAGATTCTCATACTCCATTGCGTGTTCCAGAATGGTGGTTTAATAAGGAATTAACCGGAGGTGGTGCGCTTATTGATGTCGGCAGTCACCTCATTAACCTATTACGATGGTATTTTGGTGAAATTACAAATGTCAAATGTCATTTGGGTTATCGGTACAATCTGGATTTTGAAGATGGGGCAACATGTTTTGCAAAATTTGAATCTGGAACTACTGCTGTAATATCTGCTGGCTGGTTCTCTCAAGCCTTTAATTTAGGTGTGGATTGTTATGGAAGTGTAAATCATGCATTTGCTAAACACCTATCTCCAAACCGTTTAATTGCTGCCACACAGATGCTGACTACTGGAATGTCCGATTTCCATAGACCCCATTTTGATGAACTAAATTATTTTGCTCAGAGTCTGCTAGCCGATATTCAGCCTAATCCCTCTGGAAAAGATGGGTTAAAAGATTTGCAAGCAATATCACAGGCATACCAAAATAGCATGGGTTTAGATTAATTACACGGTCTTCTTATGGACCTTTTGTTAATAGCAAACCAATTATTCTTGAATTTTTATTTAACTTAAGTGAACTAATTAAAGTGAAATCGTCATGAATTCTGAAACTGGATCTAAATATAAATCTAAAACATTCTTTTTTTCTGTTCTAATACTATTCTTTGCTCTGAATATCGCCATATTTTTTGATATACCTATTGTACGACAAATGTTGGGTTTCGTATATCTTACATTTGTTCCTGGTTTTGTTTTTCTTAATTTATTGAATGCAAACCATTTCAACCGGTTAGAAACAATATTGTTATCTTCTGGCCTTAGCGTTGCATATCTAATGATTGCCGGCTTATTTGTTAATGAAATGTTCTCAATATTTGGAATTTCACAACCACTTTCATTGATGCCATTAATGGTTTTTTTGAACATACCTGTTTTGATTGGATGCATTTTAATATATAAAAAAGATGAGTTTATCAAAATTGGAGAAAGTTCTGAAGGAAAATCAATTATACCTAATTTACTCTTTTTTTCTCTTCCAATAATAAGTATTCTTGGAACAACAGCAGTAAATGTTCAAGGAGATAATTCAATCCTTCTTTTCTTAATGTTATTAATTTCTGCTTTAGTTATTTTAAGTGTATTTTCTGAGCGCTTTTTGCCGTCAAATTCATATCCTATTGCACTGTTTTTGATTAGCATTTCCATTCTTTTTCATTCTTCATTAATTTCTAGTTATATTGTTCCTTTTGGTTCTGACATTCCAGCAGAATATCTTCTTTTTCAAAATACGTTAACAAATTCACAATGGGCTTCGGTTCTTCCTACTTCAATCGGCTCAACAATGTTAAACACTTACAATAACATGTTAAGTGTTACAATTCTTCCAACAGTATATGCAAACCTGTTAAATATTGACTCCTTTATGTTGTTCAAAGTTTTATATCCCTTAATTTTTTCAATGGTTCCTCTTATTTTATATCAACTTTGGCAAGAGTATGTTGATAAAAAATATGCATTCATAGCCACCTTTCTGTTCATGGCACAAATGACGTTCTATACCGAAATGCTTGGTTTAGCTCGTCAAATGATTGCTGAATTATTTTTTGCTTTATTGTTGTTTATTGTTCTTAATAAGAAAATTCGACCAATCAGCAAGACGGTGTGTTTCATAATATTTAGTTTTGGGTTAGTTGCTTCCCATTATTCGTTGGCTGTGTTGTTCTTCTTTTTTATTTCTGCAGCTCTATGTTTTTTTGCTCTTATTAAACGTCCAAACACAAACATTACTGTCAGTCTTGTAGTAATATTTTTCATAATTATGTTTACTTGGTACATTTACACTTCAGGGTCAGCCAGTTTCATCACTCTATTAAATAAAGCAGATTTTGTCTCTAGCAAATTAGGAGGGTTTTTTAATCTAGCATCTCGAGGTACTGGAGTATTAACTGGTTTGGGGCTAACTGAGTCACCATCCATTTGGAATACTATTAGTAGAAATGTTGCATATATCGTTCAGGCATTCATTGTTGTTGGGTTCCTTGGGTTAGTTACTAAAATTGAGAAAATCAAATCTGAATTCTTTGTTTTCAGTATAATTGGAACAACATTTTTGGCTGCGCTCATAATAGTGCCCGGATTAGCAGACACTCTTAACATGACGCGGTTTTATCATATTTTATTGTTTTTTTTAGCACCTTTATGTGTTATCGGTGCAATTTATATCATGAAGATATTAAAACAAGAAAAACAAATTGCTGTTTGTGCATTATTGGTGATTGTATTAGTTCCATATTTCCTTTTTCAAACTAACTTTGTGTATGAAGTTACAGGAAATGACAGTTGGTCAATACCTCTAAGCGGATATCGAATGGACCCCCTTCGATTATATGGTAATTATGGTTATGCAGACGAATACAGCATTTATGGTTCTCAATGGTTAGCTAATAACGCTAATTTTACAGATACGTACTTGTATGCGGACAAAAGAACCCAAACTAATATTTTAACCATTCATGGATTGCTATATGGTAGTTATAACGTACCATTGACTAATACAACAACCCTTGCAGGAAATAGTTACGTTTACTTATCAACATTAAATGTTGTATATGATCTATTTCCTTATGACTATGACGTGTGGAATTCTAGTCAATTGAACTACAATTTTACAGATATGAATTTGATTTACAGCAATGGCGGTAGTTTGGTCTATAAAACCCTGCCTTAATTCTCTTTTTTTTGCTTTGTGATAACCTTTTCATATATTGTATTAATTTTATTTTATAAATATTTTAATTCATAATGACAAAATATTGTTCAATATCTCAAGGAAGCTACATCTATTATGCCAAAAAAAATAACTGTTGTAATTCCTTCGGCTGGTCGGGCAGCTTTACTTCAACATGTTCTTGATGGTCTTCGAACCCAAACTTTTAATGATTTTGAAGTTTTACTTGTTTTAAAACCTGGAGACGTTGAAACTATAAATGTTGTAGAACAATTCAATAAATACTTGGATATCCAGGTTCATTTTCAGAAACATCCCGGATTTATGCGCGCCGTCAATGAAGGTATTGATGCTGCGACTGGTGATTTAATATTATTTTTAGATGATGATGCTGTACCTAAACCAAACTGTATTGCAGAACATATTTCAACTTATGAACACAATGATGTTTCAGGAGTTTCAGGAAATGTCATTCCCACTTCCCTTGTAGATGGGGTTCTGAAACCTTATGAAAATTGTTCTGACATAGTCAGCATTTATGAAGAGCCTAAATTTCTTCGAAAAATTGGTCGCATCTTCTGGAATAAACCTCTTGAAGGTCAAGAAAATTTTTTAGCATATATTTCAAAAGCTGGATATTCTAAAAAAAACATCGATTTATTCCACCAAGAGAAATCTGACTCTCTGTTGTGTATGGGTGCAAACACATCCGTTCTTACTTCTGCTCTGAGTAACTATCGAATACCTACATCTTTTCTTAAACGAGGAATAGCTAATGAACAAGTTGTTGGATGGAATCTATGGAAGAAAGGCCATAGTATGGTTTTTAACTCAAAAGCTGTTGTATATCACATTCAACACGGTGAAACACTTAGTCGATTTCTTGATATTTCCAATATTTTTCAGGCAACAATAGAAAATGAACTGTTATTTTATTATCTTCTTCCAATGGAGAAGAAAGTTTCAGTGATGCACCGGGTTGTTTCATTAATGTATAATTCTCTGGTTCACCTTAAAAAGATCAAAAAAAACGGAAAATATGAACTATCAATTTTAAGAGCCATCTTGGTCGGAAACCTAATAGGAATCAAATGGATAATTTCCAGAAAAATTGGCGGTTCATATATTCCTAGTTACGATTCATTCTATCAATAATTTCAACTTTTTATCAATTTTACTAAAAATAACTGGGGTAAATTCATTGGAAACTCTAGAACAGATCCTTCTGCGTTATCGCGATCGAAGATTTGTTGTGGTTGAACCAGGGGGTAACCACGGAGATCGCTTGATATACAAGGGTATGCGAAAGAAACTCCGGCATCTAAGTATAAATCATGAAGTTTTTCATTATAATGAATCGATAAAATTTCCTTTTTTTTCTAAATTGTATTTTGGATTATGGTGTCGATTTCTAAAAGTCTTTTTTTATTTTTTTAAATTTAACCAGAACTGCAGTAGACCGATTAAAAAGGTAGACCGTTGGATATATGGGAGAATTTTGAATCCTTTCAAAATTCAAGCAAGTTCTAGTGACGTTATTTTAATTCATGGTGGTGGCAACATGAATGATTTATGGCATGGAATTAGACTTCTCAAAAATATTATTCAACAGCATCCAGATAATGCGTTAATTGTAGCTCCCCAAAGTTATTGGTTTGAAGGGACTTGTTTTCCGTCACTTTTTTCAAAAACTAGCCAAAAAATTTACCTTTTTTGCCGAGAGAAGATAAGTTATCAATTGTTAACTTCGCTGAATCTTCCAAAAAATGTTCATGTTTTATTATCTCCTGACACTTCATTATATTTGACGAAAGAAGACTTTCATGCTAACTCCGGTGAATACACATTATTTTGCTTGAGAACTGATAAAGAGTCAGCAATGTTTCAGCAGGAAGAAAATAATCAGTTGCTATGGCAGGTAACTTCAACTCGGTGGCAACTAAAAAGAAAAATACTAATGCAAGATCTTTCAATTTTCGGGAGTTTCAAAGATTTTGTGGCTTTAATTGAAGCTTCAAAAAAAGTATATACTGACCGTCTTCATGTAGCAATACTGGCAGCTATTTTGGGCAAGAAAACTGTTTTGTATCCCAATTCTTATTACAAAAACAAAGCCGTTTATGAATACAGTTTATCAAATTATCCTAACGTAATTTTTGACCCTTATCCCCCTTCTCCTGCTAAATTGAAACAAACCGTAATCATGTCGATAAATGAGTAGGTGAATACAATATCAAAAAAATATATTCGAATTGAACAAACACGTGTTCTAAATGATAATACAATCGTGGCTAAGTTGGTTTTTTCTAAAAATCTAAAAAAATATTTTCAATGTTCTTCTTTTTTTGCAAAATATGACGTAACCCTTCAAAATGTTGGTTTGAGCATCTTAAACGTTCCTGTAGTTGCAGATATTATCCCTCTTGCTTGGGCTGTTGGTGCTGATATTTTTGTTAAAGAGCTTGATAAGAACTTTTTATCTTCATTAGAAACGGTAAAAACTGTGATGCGTAAATGGTATCCTGATTTTTCCTTTTCCACAACTTTTCATATTGATAACCAAGTGACCAATTTTTATCCTCAAACGAATAATGCACTGTTATTTAGTGGTGGGTTAGATTCAATATGTTCATATGTTGCGTGTAAAAACAAAAAACCAATTCTAATAATGATTTGGGGAGGAGACATTCCGCTGGCTGAAAAACAGTTTTGGGTGAAGGTTAAACAAAAATATAAAAAATTTGCATATAGGGAAAACAGTCAACTTCACATCATCAAATCCAATTCTCGTGAACTTTTGAATGAGAAAAATCTTGTAGCTGACTTTGGAAAATTTTGCACAGGGAATTCGTGGTGGGGCGCGGTTCAACATGGTTTTTCATCATTAGGATTGTGTGCTCCAATAGCACGCACGGAAAATCTAGGAAAAATTTTTATTGCATCCTCTGTGAATCCTGTTTCCTTGAAAAATGGAGGCATTTGGGGTTCACATCCACTTATTGATAATAACATTTCTTGGGGACCTACAAAAATTGTTCACCATGGTGACGAATTTAGCAGACAAGAAAAAATTAGGTTCGTGTTGAAACCCTACATTGAACGGGACGGAAATTATCCCTTTTTACGCGTATGTTATTCACAGTTTAAAAAATTGAATTGTGGAAAATGTGAAAAATGTCTAAGAACAATAACAGGATTGGTCTTGGAAGATATTGACCCAAATGCATGTGGATTTAAAATTGACAATGATTGTTTCAATTTTTTAAAAAAATTCCTTGTTACTAACTTACCCGTGATTCAATCCCATTCCAACACCGCAATGTGGCTTGATGTTCAAAGCCATATACCTTACAATGTTTCTGTAGACATGTACAATTCTAAAGAGTTTTTTGAATGGTTTAAAAATTTTAATCTTTCAAAAAAGTCAAAACCGAAAAAAAGCAAATATCGTGTAAATTGTATTCTAAACAGCTTTGACAACCTAAAAAGTATTGTTTCAAAGATTTTTTATTTTTAGTAATCGCATTCAAATTAAAACAATAATTTTTATGAAGTTGTTTTTTCACAAAAATTACTTTGATTATGTTTTAACCAAAGTAATAGTCCGGTTATCGTCTTCAGACTTGCAGAATCTTTTATTCCGTCTTTAAATATTGTATTGACATCTGCAGCAGGAAGTAAATCATTTAAAAATTTTTCATCAAACAATGGTGTAGCTAATTGCCGACCAGATTCTGCTTTTTGTCTTATTAATCGCCAACCCGAATTGTTGAAATCGTATACTCTGTAGTAAAAACGATGTTCTGTACCTCTATTAATTATTTTATCTCGAATATTGCGCAATTTAGTGAATGCCCATATTTTTTTGTTTCCGTAGTATATGCTTTGTTTTAGTCGTTGCATAACTGTTGGGTCCAGAGGAGTTGTATCGTAAAAATTGCGATCAATCGGGAGTTTTGCTAATTTTTTAAACTCTCTACATAATAATTCTTTTTCAATCTTTCTATCGCTTAAAGTACTAAATGGCATTCCACCTGCAACCTGTAATACTTGACTGTCTACAAAAGGTAATATAGGCCATGCTCCGAAGGAAAGAACCCAAGATGTGCTTCCTACATGAAATCTATCAATTTGATGAAGGGAAAAACAATACGATCTTTGGAAATCTAGTTTCGAATATCGAAGATATTCCTTTTTTAGACGTGCCAATATGTCTGGAATAAAATCATCAAAAACTTCATGTTTCAATAATTTTTTCAAAATTTCTGGCGAAAAACCCCATTCATTTGATTCCTCAAAATTTTTTTCAAATGAATCATTGTTTAACCAAGCACCTAATATTGAATCACCCAGATAACCTGTAATAACTCGGGGAGCTAGTTTTCGTAAATTTAACGAAAGACTCCATGTCCCCAAACCACTGAAACCATTAGATAAATGTTCCCACATGACTTTTCGATCAGCACAGGACAAATATTTCTCAAAATCAACGGTTGCTTTATACTGGTTAAAGCCCAATGTTGACGACACTTTTCGTGCACATCTCATTTCAATATCGGTAATTGACCCCATAGTTAATGCAACTGTTTCTATGGCATTCTGTTTAAGGTAACCTCCTATTATTCTTGAATCGAGTCCACCCGAAAGGCTAAGACAATATCTATAACCTTTCGGTGCATGCCGAACAACAGCCCTGTTAAGGGCTCGGTTAAGTAGATTCAATTGTTCTGAAAAAGATAAATCAAAATATTTGGTTGAAATCGGAATCTGGTATTGTTCTAATTCTTTTGGGTCCTCTCCAAATTTCCATGTCAAAAGATGACCCGCGTTCAATCTTTTAACTCCTTTTAACAATGTTTGTCCGTCAACTAATCCATTGGTAAGAAATATGCCTACAAGTCCCAGTGGATTTAGTTCAGTTTTGAAACAAGTATGAAATTTAAAAAGTTCAGGACTTGATCCTACTAGCAAAACATCATTTGATGTATAGTAAAATACGGGAAAAAGACCTAGTAAATCTGCACCAACAATTAATCCTTTCGCATGATCATAAACAAAACCAACGTGAAAACCATCAAATGAAACTGGCATTTTAGTAAAAATATTATTCCAAAGTAATCGCAATTGTTTAGCACTTATTCTTTGCGAACCACATTGTTTAATAGCATCACCCCAAATTGTAGCTGTTCCTTCTTTATCGTTTAAATGATTGATTGGTGTCCATGATCCTGAAGTCCAAATGGAACTTAGGGCTCCATTACTGCATGTGTTAACGTTCAAACCATGAATGGGTGAAATGTATTGTTTTATTGTTTTGATGAAAAGGGTTCTGCGGTTAACATTTGAATCAATTACTATTACAAAATTTACCAAATGAACATTCTCCCAAAGTTGAACTAGAATAATTGATATTAATCTTTTTCCAACAATATGAATTCATTTTTGTTAAATATTCTGGTATCCTTATTTGTTTTATGATATTCCCGTATAAAGGTGCAAGTCTTGCGAGTTGGCGTTTTTCAACCAACCTTCAATGTTTATGGAGGAGGAGAATTTGTGGCAGCTTCTATTGCAAATACATTAGCAAAAAACGGACATGAAGTTATCCTTTTTACAAATGAGAAAATAAATCAGACAGAAACAAAAAACTTTCTAGGGCAACGTTTGCATTCCTCCATAAAAAACATTGTTCCTCCTTCTCATATCCAACCAAAAACTCTACTTGATTTTTATGCAAACTTTTTTCGGTCTTTTATCTTAAAATTAAAAACTGATATTTGGGTTGATGTATATTCATGTTGCTTTTTTCCTTGGACAAACATTAGTTATATTCATTATCCTTTTCTAAATAGTGATAATTACAAACAACATTTTCCATACTTAAAACGTCCATTTGTGGTCCAAACGGGGGCGTTACCTTATGTATTTTTTGAAAAAAATTTATTTAATTCAAATGGAAAACTCGTAATCGCTAACAGTATATTTACTGCAGATGAAATTAAAAAAAATAGTGGAACCGAATCAACTGTATTATATCCTCCTATCAATTCTTGCTTTTTTAATGATGAACAAAGCAAAATAACAAAAAAGCAAAAAATGAATTTAGTTGTTACAGTGTCACGTTTTGATCCTGCAAAAGGGTTAGAGGTAATTCCAAACATCGCTTTAATGACTGATGATAACATACATTTTGCCATAATTGGTCGGCTGCATCACAAAAAAACACTTTTATCCTTACAAAAAATAATTAAAAACTATGGATTAACTAACAGAGTGAAATTGTATCCAAATATATCAAGATCAGAATTAAAAACAATTTTAGAAACAGCAAAGATATATTTGCACACAAAAATAGGCGAACATTTTGGAATTTCAATTGTTGAAGGGATGGCAATGGGTTGCGTACCTATCGTACATGCTTCAGGAGGAACAAAAGAATTTGTTCCCAATCATCTTAGATATGGATCATCATATGAAGCAGCAAAAATAATTAACCGTGAGATCTTGAAATGGTCTCCTCAAAATGCAAAAGAAAGTATAGAAGCAGCAGAAAAATTTAAAGAAGAGAATTTTGCAAAAAATTTTATTAAATTATTCAATGAATATGCAAAAATTAAAAAATAGTTTTATTAAACTTGTTTATTTTTAAGAACTATTTTTGATTATATCATTAGTATTTGTTTCACTAGGATTAGATATATGACTTAACAGAAGAAGAAAGTTGGTATTATTTTTGGACAAAGCATTAAAAATGGGAAAAATATCTGCAACTGGCAGTTTTCAACTTTTTTTTGGTAAAGTAGTGTCTAGTATTTTATTAGCTCTTGGTTCAATAATTTTAGCTAGGGTAATGTTACCTGCTGAATATGGAATATATTCAATTGCACTAATCCCTTCAATGACGTTTGGTTTATTCAGTGATTGGGGAATAAATCAAGCAATAACAAAATACATCTCTAATTTTAAAGCCTTAGGTAAAAGTGAAGACATTTCCGACATAATTGTATCCGGTTTAATATTCAAACTTACCGTTGGAGTGATTTTATCTTTTTCAGCGTTATTTTTAGCTAATTTCATTGCAACAACAATATATGGCAGACCTGAAACAGCGACTCTCATATCGATAGCTTCAATTGCTATTCTTTCAGAAGCTTTACTTGATACTACGCAATCAACATTTAACGGCTATGAAAGAATGGAACTTACTAGTTACACACTAATTCTCCAATCTATTCTAAAGAGCCTTGTTGGTCCCTTACTGGTTCTTGTGGGATATGGAACCATAGGAGCAGTGGTTGGATATTCATTATCTTTTATAATTTCTGCTTTTTTGGGAGTTGCTTTACTTTATTTTCAACTTGTGAAAAATCTTAAAAAAACAACTTTCAATTTGAAAGCCAAAATAAAAACGTTAAAAATCATGTTAAGTTATGGCTTGCCTTTGTCAATATCAGTAATACTTAGCAGTTTTCTTTACCAATTTTATGCTTTTTTGATGGCATTCTATGTTACTGATGCAATGATTGGTAATTATCAAATAGCAGTAAATTTTTCAGTATTCATCACCTTTTTTACTTACCCCTTAGGAACAGTGCTCTTTCCAGCTTTTTCTAAACTCGATCCAAAAAACGAAATTCAACTTTTGAAAACCGTCTTTTCATCTGCTGTGAAATATGCAGCTTTGCTCTTAGTGCCTGCAACAATGATAACCATCGTTCTTGCAGGACCTGTAATCGGAACCGTATATGGGCAAAAATGGATTGAAGCGCCTTTCTTTTTGTCTTTATATGTTTTGCAAAACTTTTTCGTGCTTTCAGGAGGCTTAGTAATACACATCTTTTTAATAGGAGTGGGCGAAACAAAATTCCTACTAAAACTAAGCATCATAAGATTGTTGCTGGGTATTCCTCTTGCGTTCTTTTTAATTCCAACGTATGGAATAACTGGTGTAATACTTGGGACTTTCTTTGCTGAATTACCAACTCAAGTTTTAGGAATTTACTGGATGCAGAAAAAATATGATGCAAAACCAGAATACAAAACATCAGCTAAAATCTTAATTGCGTCTACAGTCACCTCCCTTGTGACCTACTTCATCATTAGTACTATAGTCGGAGCTGATTGGTTAAGGCTAATAATTGGTGCATCAATATTTTTGATTGTTTATCTAATAATAATACCTTTAATAGGCGCTATTAAACAAAATGATATTCAAATCCTCAAAACAATGTTTTCTAATCTCGGAGTGCTTTCAAAAATAATAAATGTCATACTTTCAATAGCTGAAAAAATAACATTATTAAGAAAATGATAACAATTTAAAGTAACAAAAATTTTAGATTAAAATTTTTTAAATTTAAAGTTACTTAATATATCTCAATTATAAAACATTCAAATATTGAAAAATGGTTAATATATCATGTTGCTAAAAAACTTTTGAGCTAGAAAGGTAAAAAAAAATATGAATCCTCTGAACTCTTTTAAGAATCTATTGCAGCCCAAGAAAATCCTTCATCTGCTACTTATCTTATCTTTAATGACTATGTTAATCAGCGTTACAATAGTATTGTGTCACACTAGTCTTTCTCTTTTGCTTCCGTCTCAGGGTGCGATAATAACTAAAGGTGTTGCAGTTTATTGGACTTCAACTTGTGATGCTGAAGCCATAACTATTGATTGGGGTGTTATTCGACCCGGGTCAAGTAAAAATATTGTGTTGTATATCCAAAGTGTAAGTAACCAGCAAATGTTTGTTGAACTTAGCACATCTAAAATTGAACCAAGTAAACTTTCTGAATACGTAGATTTGTCTTGGGACTATGATGGAACTTTACTTGATCCTGCACAAACAATTCCTGTAACTTTGTCCTTATCTTTATCTGATGAATACTCATTAACACAATATCTTTATGAAAACAAAGTCAAGGACTTCACTATTGATATTTATATTTCAGTCCATTGACAATTAATAAATATAATATATTTTAATTCCATTTTTTTGTTTAAATGAATTTTGCAGCATTAGTAACAAATAATTAATGATAAAATTTTCTTGGGTGTTATAATTGTTGGAAAAAGAACGCTCCCCTCGTATAAGCATCGGATTACCTGTTTATAATGGTGAAAATTACCTTAAGGAAACGCTGGAATCTATTCTTTCTCAAAAATTTTCAGATTTTGAACTTATCATTTCAGATAGTGCTTCTACTGATAGAACTCCTGAAATTTGTCGCGAATATGCACAAAAAGATAAACGAATTCATTATTTTCGAAGCAAAGAAAAACATGGCGCTGCTTGGAACTATAATAATGTCTTCAAACTATCATCAGGCTTTTATTTTAAATGGGCAACACATGATGATTTACATCATCCTGAACACTTATTGAAATGCGCCCAAGTTCTTGATCGCGACCCCTCTGTCGTTTTGTGTTGCTCCAAAATATGTAATATTGATGCCCAAGGAAACAAAATTGGAGTTTATGATTATCGCGCTTATTTTGATTCCACAAAGCCTGAAGAACGTTTCAGAGAAGTTTTAAGGAAAAAACCTGTATTCTCGCTTTATGGCGTTATTCGAAAAGAAGCATTAAAAAAATCTCAACTATTAGCAAGTCATATTGGTTCGGATTGGACATTGCTCGCAGAGTTAAGCCTTGCAGGTAGATTTTTTGAAATTCCAGAATTTTTGTTCTTTCGAAGAACTCATAATCAGGCATATACAAACAAGTATTATTCTAAAAAGATTAAGATTCATGATTATCGAACTGAATCTTGTTGGTGGACTGGAAACACTAAGAAACCTTTAATTACATTGCCCTATTGGAAAATTTTTGTTGAATTTTATAATTCTATTAGACGATCTTCATTACCGTTGAAAACAAAACTAGCATGTTATGATGAACTCGGTAAATGGCTTGTTCGAGGTAGTGGAAAGTCTTTGCTTTATGATGACCTAAAAAATGAGTTGCAATTAATGCGGTTAAAGTTGAATCGATAAGTTCTGAAAATAGTTGTTGAATCTATTTTCCAAATTTTGTTTAATGGTTAAATTAAACCTAAGCTTTGATTTTTAAATTTTAAAAAGAGGGAAATTTTATGAAGGTAGTGATTCTTGCAGGGGGCATAGGGTCTCGTTTATGTGAAGAAACTCTTGACAAACCTAAGGCTATGGTAAACATTGGTGAACTTCCAATTCTTTTGCATATTATGAGATATTATTCTGATTTTGGTTTCAATGAGTTTGTGGTAGCCCTTGGTTACAAAGGTGATTACATAAAGCACTGGATGAAAAACTATAGTAAGTTAGACCAGAATATTATTGTAACCACAGAACTAGATGCTGAGGCATCAGAAACTAAAAATGAAAAAAATTGGGTAATCCGCTTAATTGATACTGGCATGAACACTCAAACAGGTGGTCGTATCAAACGTTTGGCTCCCATAATTCGTAATGAAACATTTATGTTAACTTTTTGTGATGGGTTATCTGATGTTAACCTTCGTTCTTTGGTAAATTTTCACAGATCACATGGTCGTTTGGCTACTGTAACTGCTGTTAGACCACAAAGCCGCTTTGGTCATTTAGTCTTAAAGGGTGATTGTGTGTTAAATTTTGAAGAAAAACCGCATCTTGATTGGATTAATGGAGCTTTTTGCGTGTTTGAACCAGGAGTGCTTGATTACATTCAGGATGATAATACCAATTTAACGAAAGAATCATTGAAAAAATTGGCAGACGCGGGAGAACTTATGGCTTTTCGTCATGAAGGTTTTTGGCAATGCATGGACACTATGTCTGAAAAAATGTTGTTGGAAAAAATTTGGAATACAGGTAAAGCCCCATGGAATAAATAATAATTAGCGTAATTTTTTCCGTGTAATATGTTGTTCTAATAATATTTTTTTTTTAAAAAATTTATATGGTTTGTTTTGTTTACTTTTCTTTTTGGAGTGATATTGTTGGGTGATTCACAGGAGCAAAATAATTTTGATACTAATTTAGAAGTTAAATTGGCTAATCGTAGTGCTTGGAATACTCTGGGTTCGGGTTGGAGAAACGATCTTGGACAAAAGGTTCCTGTTGATGTTCGTCGGATGATTGAAACTAGAAAACGCTTTTATCAAAAAGTGTATGGGATGATTGATTCTTTTTTTGGTTCATTGAAAGGACGTGTTGTTCTTGATTTGGGCTGTGGTTTTTCTGATTATCAGTTTTGGTTGATTCGTGATAGTGGTTGTCTTGTTAGTGTTGATTTGAGTGTTGAAATGGTTAAGTTATGTAGAGAACATTTAGAAAATAAAAATCTGTTTGTTGTGGCTGATGCTGAGCATTTGCCTTTTCGTGAGGGAGTTTTTGATGTGGCCTTAACTTTTCAGGCTTTGCATCATTTTCCCTGTTGGAAATCTAGTTTGCGTGAGATGAAACGTGTATCTGATGGTTTGGCTTTTTATGAACCTAATGGTAAAAGTGTTCCACATGTTATTATGCACCTAATTAGGAAAACTTTTCATACTGAGAATCGGGCTAAAACTGTTAAAGATGATTATGCCTTGGTTGAGTTTCATGCAGAGGGCTTTTCTGGGGGTGAAGTTGCTAATTTCTTAAAGTCTGAAGGGTTTAATGTTTGTTTGCGGACTGTGGGAATTATTCCTGTAAGTGTGATGCAAAACCTTTCCAAGATTTTTCCTTTTGCTTCATGTCTAGTTGATTGTGTAGAAAATTTGTTTATGAAAATTCCATTTGTTAGAGGACAGTTAGGAAATTTGGTTGTTTCAGCGCGTAAATTTTAATTTTTTAAGTGTAATATGTTGTCTTTAGTAATATTCTATTTATGTGCTATTAAATAATTGATACCGTGTGAAGGAAATAAATATGCGTGTGTTGGTAACTGGTCATAAAGGGTATATTGGATCTGTTATGGTACCAATGCTATTAAACCGTGGGTTTGATGTTGTTGGATTAGATAATGATTTGTATGAAGGTGCATTTTTTGGAGATATCTCACTTTATGGTGGTGTACCTTGTATCCCTTACCTGAGAAAAGACATACGCGATGTTGAAATCTCTGATCTTAATGGCATTGATTCTATAATCCATTTGTGTGCCCTTTCAAATGATCCTTTAGGGAACTTTGATCCAAATATAACTTATGAAATAAATT
>JANKMU010000022.1 GCA_024650045.1 Mycoplasmatota bacterium
ACCACAACCCTTTTTAAAGCCTATACTCTACCACAACCTATTTTAAATAACTAAAATTAGAAAAACAACACTAATGAAATGACTAAGTCTATAATGGCTTAGTCTTTTTTTATTGATTAAAATATAAACCAACTTACTTGTTCTACTAACTTAAAGACAATAGGAAATCGTGTTAAAAAAGAATATAATATTAAAAAAAAATAAAATTTAGATTATAATAAAAATAAAAGGGTGGGGAAAATGAAAAATGATAAAGACTTAGAGAACTATTTAAAAATCATATATAACTCTTCAATAAATGTTGTTGAATCTGCTCAAGTTTTACTTGCTTCACAAATTCCAAAGGGAATGAAAGTTCAAGTTGTTGATACAAGTGTTTTATTTGTCGATATACGTCATTCATCTATATTAAGCGATTCAGTCGGTACTAAAAATATGACAAAAATATATAAAATGTATGCAACACTTGCATCTATGTCTGTAAGAGAAAATGATGGCCAAATATATCAATTTGCTGGCGACGGTTTTATGGCAGCATTTGGTAGCAAAAAAAACAACTCTCGACTAAACTCCTATAATTCAGTATTGCGAATAAAAGAACTCATAGATAATGTTTATAAAGATATCACAGAGGATAGTTGGCATTTCGATTGTGGATATTCAGTATGTACAGGTCATGTATTTATGACTCGACTCAAAGCAAAACCTTTTAAATTGAATAGTTTTGGAATCTTCCCAAGTGGTGTAACTAACCTTTCATCAAAGCTATGCAATTTAGCAGATGAAAATGAATTAATAATAGATTCAAACACCTACGATCATATAAAGAATAAAGCTACATTTGAACGTATCACTACTGTATATGGAGATGTATATAAATGCAAACTAAACAAGTAACTTCAAATTACAATAAAGAATATGCTTTTTGGACAATAGAAAGAAACATTTCTTGGATTAATTCAGCTGATAATAAAGCAGCAATCTTGTTGGCTTTTTTAAGTTTCTTATTCGGTGGTTCAATTTTTATTACTGACATGGCAAAAATTCAAGAAATGCTTACAGCGGGTAATACAAATGAGACATTGCTCGCAGTTGGTATAATTATCTCCGCATTATTTTTAGCTTTGTCGCTAATAATCACCCCTGTATTGTTAATATTAGTTATTTTTTCAAGAACAAAGTCTATTAATAGGAAAACACTAAAAAACGTTTTATTTTTCAATGATATCTCAAAAGATTCGTATGAAGAGTTTTACAACATAGTTAAATTAATTAGTGAAGATGAGATTCTTGAAGATTTAGTTTCACAAGTATATATAACTTCATCAATTGCACATAAGAAGTACCACTTATTAAATCTAGGGTATATTGCATTTATAACATCGATATTTCTTGTACTAATATATACATTTTTAGTTAGTTTACTATAAATTAATGACGAATAAATCTTATATATAATAATTGTGGTAGAGTATATATAAAAAATACCTGGTAATTTCAGGTATTTTTTTTGAACACTAGTCTTCAATTTCTTTTTTTACATCCAGATGTATGTTCTTTATATTCCAATCAAGTACTGACAGCGCATTGTCAGTAATTTTGATGACAGGAATATTATCGAAATCAAACTTTCTTAAATCTAAAGTTCTTAATCTCACTCCATCACGATCATAAAAACGCACATCATGGACACCTGGACCTATATTATCCAATACATCTTCTAATCTTCCTAACATTTTAATAACCTCCTCTTGTTTATTTATATTATATTTTTTACTTTAAAAATAATCCAAAAATAATTTGAAAAAATTTTATTGATAACTTTTTATTTATTAATCAACAGATATTTTCATATAAAACATCAATCAAATGTTATAAGAATACCCCCATCAATTGATAGATGGAGGATTGTTCTATTAAGTTTTTAGATAATTCTAGATAATAATACATATCTTATCATTTTGAAGCTTTCATCATTTTTCTTTCTTTTTGTTTTTGTCTACGCTTTTGATATGCATATTCTTTTAATAATGTCTTATAGTTCTTTAAACGTTCTTTAGTGATGATTCCATTGTTAATTGCTTCTAAGACTTTACATCCTGGTTCTTTTTCATGTTTACAGTCATTGAACTTACATGATTTTCCTAATGCTTCAATATCATCAAATGTTGATGATAAATCAACATCATCTAATTGAAGTTCTCTCATGCCTGGTGTATCGATGATATATGCATGGTCTTTAGTTTCAAAAAGTTCTCTTGATGTTGTTACATGTCTTCCTCTGTCTTTATACCCGATATCCTTAGTTTCTGTAACCCTTGTTCCTATTAAATGATTGATAATTGTTGATTTACCTACACCTGATGACCCTATTAAGGCATAAGTCATACCTTTTTTAATGATAGCTTCTAATTCACTATAATAAGGTTCAATCAATTCAGATGTAATAATCACATCAGCACCTGATGAAACCGAATAGACTAATTCTAAGTTTCTCGTTGCTGGATCATATAAATCAAACTTTGTTAAAACAATCACAGGAATAGCTCCACTCATCCATGAAATGGATAAGTATCGCTCTAATCTTCTTAAACTAAAGTTTTCGTTTAACGACATACAAATAAAGATATAATCTATATTTGTAGCAATCACTTGAGCATCCGCAGTTTTACCTGCTGACTTTCTTTCTAATATACTATTTCTTTTCAAAATGTGATGAATGATGGTTGTATCTTGATTTTGTTCAACCATCACATAATCACCAACTGATGGAAAATCCATGACATCAGTAGCCTGATGCATCATTTTCCCTGATACTTTAGCATGTATGATCTCATGATTTAAATCAACTAAATAAATACCTCTTTGTTGATTAACAACTCTAGCTAATTTTAGTGGATCATATGCTTTTGATTCTTCGAATCTCTCTATATTAAAAGAGACATTTTTTAAATGTGTTTCTACCATAATACCTCCGTTTATTTTTGGAGGGTTAGATGCATGAAATGCCCTCCTTCATTTTTTGGGTCGTGCTATTCACTGTATCTTTCATAGAACATTCCACCTTTCATTATGGTTTGGCTCGTTTATAAGAACATTTTGATTATACATAATTTGATATAAAAAGTAAATATTAATTAGAATATTTTCATTTATAAAAAGAAAAGGACAAAAGTCCTGAGATTTCTTTTACGATTAAATCAATGTCATATTTTTCTTCAATATATATGATTCTTATATGATGTTTATTACACTCTACGAGGTTGTTAAAGTTTTCTTTGATTAGCCTCTTTTTATTCACTTCATCATATAGTCTACTTTCAATAACACTTGAATAATATATGATATTTTGATAGTTATTGTCAATATAAGTGCTACTAAAGACAATTGATACCATATTGATATGACTTAATTCGAACTCAGTAAAATCCTTTTTATAGTTATGAGGGATATAACAACCCTCAATGATAAGATGTTGGTGGTTTTCAATATTAGTCTTAATGATTTCTCTTATAATTGGCCATAAATATTTAGTGAGTTGATTAAAAGTACTATCTGGCATAAGTTCTGTATTACCACTTCTAATTAGTCCCATTTTTAAATGGTCTATTGATAAGTATGGGTATTTATACTTTTCTAATAGTTTTTGTGCGATTAATGTTTTTCCTGTGTGTGTAGCTCCTGATATCAGTATAATCATATTATTAGCTCCTTTTTCAAATATGTAAGTGTTTGTTTATTTATAGATAATTTTTTTATTTTAGGGTTTATTTGTCTAATTTACATATGTTATAATTTATATGGAGTGTAAGTTTTTAATCCCTCCCGGGAAATATTTTTTTACTTACATTCCTTTTTTTATAGATACATCTATGATGTCCAAGTATAAGGTATGAACTAAACATCTATATTATTATATCAACATTTACAGAATTATACTAGATTTTTATAAACAATACTATAGTTGATTAAAAACAAAAGAATTGATTCTACAATCATGTGGAATCAATTCAATCTATAAACAATTCTTTGTGTTAATCAATAAATGATTTTTTAGTTTTTATTCTTCATCGCTATCTTTTGATTCATCTGAAGCATTCTTTACAAGTTCTCTAAAGATTTCTTTAATCTTATCTGAACCTAAGAATGGAATGCAACTAGATGAATCAAAGTTAGGTATTTCACCTTTTTCAGCAGCATAGTAAATATCTAATACTTTTTCTTTAGAAATAAATGGAATAATACTTTGAAGTATTTCCGTTTCTTTCTTTTCTATGAGTTGATCAACTAACTCATGAAGGTTCTCTCTTCCTAAGAATGGAAAAAGCATTTCTAGTTTAACACCTTTTAATTCTCCGCTCATAATTTCTTGTGCAACTTTATTTAATTCTTCTCTATCCATAAATGGTAATAATTGAACATATTTCATATTAACTCTTTTCTCCTTTTCGTTTATTTGAAACATAAGTGATGGTATGTCTTCCTTCTGGATTGACCATCATTTTTTCTTCTGTCGACATCATATCATAGAGTCTCGACAAATCTTGATTAATATCTTTAGATACTAAATTACCTATTAAATACTTTCTTTCTGCCGTACTTAAGCATGGCCATAATACTGTGGCATCAATGCATAGCTGTTTCGCTATAAATTGGTCAATCATTTGTTTTCTCTCCTTTGGTGTGAGGAGGTAAAAGATATTTTTGATATCTTCATTTAAGTGATTGGAGTTTAGAAAACGATAGATTACAGATTCTCTTGGATATTGCATAAACATTGATTGATAATCATGATCGCTGAGCTCTGAACCATCAAGCATATAATCAATGGTAACATCAAATAGTTCTGTCATCTCAATGAGTACTTCAATACTGGGAAGTGATTTTCCCATTTCCCACTTGCTAACGGCTTGTCTCGAGACAAATAAAGCATCAGCAAGTTCGTTTTGAGTCATACCTTTTTGTTTTCTTTTCTCTATGATTTTTTTACTAATTAAATCTAAATTCAGCATGTCAAACCTCCTTACACTTTAAGTATACGTCTGACTTTAAGTGATAGCAAGCAACTGTTGGTTGCAACACAATAATGTTCATAATTATATTTTATCAATATTTGAAAGATTGTATATAAAAAAGAGAAATAAGCGAATTTCTCTTTTTATAACTGATCTCTTTATTTTTCTCTGTTTTTAAAATCTTTATCTATATCATCTTTCCAATTCTCATTGATTACATGAGACATTCTAAATTCACTAATCGCTTCTCCAACACTTTCGTAATTCTGGCGAGTTCCACGTTGATCTGCATGATAGTTAGCAGCTCTATCCTTTCTAATACCAAATCTTTGAGCAGTTTCTAATGCATCAATGTTTGCTCCTAGAAAGATAAACTCCCAATTGTATTTCTCTTTTTGGTGCTCAACCATGTTTTTAAGTAGTTCATAGCTATATTCTCTACTTGCATTTTCCATACCATCAGTAGTAATGATAAAGATAACTTTTTCAGCTTTAGACTCTTCTGGTAAGTATTTTTGAACACGACCAATCTTTTTAATGCCTCTACCAATAGCATCTAAAAGCGCTGTAGCACCTCTAACATAGTAATCCTTGGTTGTTATTGGTTTAACTGATTCTAAAGGCACTCTGTTGTGTAAAACCTCAAATTGGTCATCAAATAGAACAGTTGAGATGATTGCATCACCTTCTATTTTCTTTTGTTTTGCAATCATCGCATTAAATCCACCAATAGTATCTGCTTCTAAACCTTGCATTGAACCACTTCTATCTAAGATAAATACAATTTCTGTTAATCCCTTTTTCATTTTGTTTCCCTCTCTTCTTTCTTTTATATATTAAGAATAACAGTTAGCAAGAGGGAAAGGGTCGCGTGGAATGCGACAAATGAATATATGATTATTTTTGATTTAGTTGATACAGATATTCACCAACATGTACCATTTTAATAGGTAACCACTTAATATCTAACTCAAATTGGTAAATATAATCACCTTCATATATTTGGATATTTCTTCCAATATCTGATGGTAGTGTTGGTGTACTACTTACATTAAACTTTAACTCTTTATACTCTCCATCTATAGTTCCTTTATAAGTATATTCAAAACGTTTGATTGAAATAACTCCAGATCCAACTTCTACCAACTTCTGATTTCTAAAAGACATCAGTTTTGCATCGCCTTCAATTTGATAGTTTGGGTCTTGATCAATTTCTTTCTTGACTTGTTCTGCTTGGTTAAGGTATAGTTCGTCTAATCCTTTACCGTTAATTAATCCATATGTATCATAAGTTAATGTATTGTTGCATGATGTACAGATGAGTTGGTGTTTTTTTGATATCAGTCCTTCATGTTTACAAGAAGGACATTGATAAATCACATTTTCTAGATTGGATATATCATTTAGCTTATATTGATATTTTTTGATTTGATTATATTCTGTTTGTGAGTAGTAAAGCTTATCACAAACAATTTGATAAATGTCTTGATGACTCATTTGGGTTAATTCTTGTTGAGAGATGATTAACTCTTTAATCGTATCAACTCTTCCCTTAAATGTCTTTTTAGACCAAGGAGGATTTGATAGTCCAGCACCCATATGTTTTACGATATATACGGAAGCATTTGCTTTTTTTAGAAATTTAGCAATCGAAAAAGCAGGAATGAGTAATCTTCCTGAAGGTGAAATTTGACCTTCAGGAAAGATTGATATAATGCCTTTTTTCTTTAAAATACGAAATGCGTGCAGAGTAGCAAGTGGATCTGCTTGCATTAAGCTTTTAGGAATTGCTCGAGCAATTCTTAAAAAGTATTTGGTACTCGTCTCATAAAACATTTTCTTAGCTGCTAGATAACTAATACGCTTAGGATACATTGCTGCACTTGTATAAATAAAATCATAAAAAGATGTATGATTAGAAAGAATAATTGAGGGTCCTTTAATCTTACATTTTTTTATGATTCTTTGTCCTTTGATGATGGCAAATATTTTAACTAAGAATCCTAATATTAGATTTAGAAATATATTTGGTCTTTTCATTTTACAAAGTACTTAAGATTTCTTCTCGAGAAATCGTTAGATCATTAATTGCATTGGTTATTTCACTTTGTTTTTTAGCATCAATTTTATATTGATGCGAAATAAAGATTCCAATACTCATAAAGATTAGCGGTGCTAAAGCCATAATGATTCTAATCATTAGCATTGCACTATCAGGTTGCTCAATAATTAAAACGCCACCGAATTGCTGTTCCTGAAAACCTGCTAAACCGATTAGAAACATAACCAGTGCTAATCCTACAGCTTGAGCAATCTTATTAATAAAGTTCGTAAAGCCGCTCATTTGGCCATCTAAGCGGTCTTTAAACTTAATTTGACCAGCATCAACAACATCTCCATACATCGTGTGAGGAACTAAACCAGGACCTGATATACCAAAGCCCATAAGTATTCCTAAAATATAAATGGCTAGAGGACTAACATTTGCTGGAATGATTAAGATCAAGAGTGCTGTAACAATCCAAAGATAAGCTCCAAACCTGTAAGCATAGGTCTTACCTTTCTTTTCAATCATTTTAATATAAACAGGTAGTGCAACGATTTGCATAGAAAACATGAGTGCAGCAGCAATCAATCCTACCATAGTTGGTTGACTGATAAATGTCGAAAACTTTGTAATATGGAAATCAACATAAAAGAAAAATAAACCACTCATAATTGCCATCGACATTTGGAGTACTAAGAACATGCCTAAGTATTGTCTAAATGGGCGAAGACTTAAAGGCTTCGCCATTTCTTTAAATGATAGTTTTGTTTGTACAATTGGCGTTTGAATCTCTTCTCTTGCAAAGAGTCCTGTAAATAATACCGATAAAGCAAAAAGTAAACCAAAAGATAAACTCATGACTTGAAAGCCAATTGCTTTATCACCAAACATGCTAACGATGATTCCAGGAACTGCAACACAAAGAATAGAAGCAAATATGGAAAATCCTAAGCGATAAGAGTTATAAGAAGCTCTTTTTTGATAATCACTTGTGATTTCACTTGATAAAGAATAGTAGGGAATCATAACTGATGTTTGTACGGTTGTAAAGATTAGATAAGATAATAAAACAGCAACCACTCTTAAACCTGTAGTAGAAAACGCATAAGGAAAGAATAATAAATACATAGAGAGTAATACAAATGGAGTAGCTATCACCAAATAGATTCTTCTCTTACCCATCTTTGATTTTGTTCTATCTGAGATATGACCCATGAGTGGATCTGTAATCGCATCCCATACTCTAGCAACTAGGATGACGATACCAATCCAATAAGGACTAATACCTACTGTTAGTGCTAAAAAGCCTGGATAAAGAAAATTAACAATATTAAAAGAACCTCCACCAAATATATCAGCAGATGCAAAGGCTAGTTTTTTCTTCAACTCGTTGTTCTTCATTTTAGTACCCCTTATGTGAAAAGCTTATTAGTTTTATTATATGATAACTTTTGGTTTTGTGAACTTTGGAAATAAAAAATCCCTATTGTTATATTCAATAGAGAAGATATAATTTCGATAATATGAGTTGGTAAAAGATAATATTTTTTTCTTCAGGTATAGTTGAATTTCAATTGCCATACTTATTTTTAATTCTAGATATATGATCTCTTCTTTCTTTTTTATCTGTAATATCAAAATAAATGAGATCATCAACATAAGATATCATTGTCTCTAAATCCAGTTCATAAGACAACATGTACTCGTGCTCAATAATCAGTTCTTCGAGCTTATTTGAATTAATGACAAAAACTTTTTCGCTGTGACTAACATCTCTAAGGTAAGCATTATATCCAAAAACTACAATATTAATTATTGGCATATTTTTGTCAATGTTCATCAATCTTATAATCTTGTTTATGTGTGTTTGATTTTGCTTAATAGGATTATAAAAACTATATTTTGATATATATGTTTTTGTATATATCTTACCACTTCTAGATTTTTTACGATTAACATGTTTAACAGTCATTGTCCATTTTTCTTGTTTTTCTGAACCAAAAATATGACCATTATAGTTTTTAGCTTCAATAACATATAATGCTTTGGACGTAAGCAACAAGTTGTCAATTTGAGCAGTCGATATGGAATCTTTAAACATTAAGTCTCTCATTTCAATACCACCAAATCTTTTAGCTAATGTTTTTGTTGTTTGATATATTCTGTTCTCAAGCATCTTTCCTTTAGAACTTGGTCTACTCAAAAAGAAGGCATAAAGTAATATTAATATAATTACTGTTATGATGAAATATTCCATATATCTCCTCAATTTTCATTTTATTTTTGTAATTTCATGGGCATTAATGCTATAAATTATGTCTACATATGATATTCTTTGATCTTTTTAATTGCATATTCCTTGTTTAATGGTATATCCATATAATTAGCTACACCATATCTTAAATGAATACATTTTAAGAAGTTAATTTGTTTTTGATAGCTTTGTTCATACCCTATAGCATATAGATTTAGTTGAAGCTTTAAGTGCTCTTTATGGATGTTATATGTTCTTTTAATATCACCTATTCCAATACCATCTTTATCTTTAGATGTGATAATCATATCTAGTCTACCTGCACATACAGGTTTTCCATTATCTTCTATATAGATTAAAAGTTCATTTTCAATAGGTTGAAATTGATGAATTCTTTTTAGTTTTAGATAATTATTAAATTCTTGTGAGTGTCCTAAAATATCATTGATTTCATATTGTTCTATTTCAGTATGTAGTGCAACACCTTTATCTGCTGCGCGTTTTAAGACAGCTGGATCAATATCTTTATATTGTGAAGGCAATACCATAGCAACGATTTGAGTAACACTAGGCACTTTAATACCATCAACAAAGTATTCATGTGTATCAGATATAAATTCTACCACTCTTCCATTAATAATTTGTGTAATGTTATCTGTTTGACTTGTTATAGACATTGAGTTCTCCTTAGAAATCGTTGTTTCTTTGCTTTAAAATCAAATTCAATCGAAATTAATTTGATCTATCCTTTTTTTATAATTGAAATTCGCTGAATGAGGTTTAAATGGATCGTTTTCTTTGTCTGGCGTTTCAAATGTTGTATTAAAATCAATTAGTTGATATATAGGTACTTTGGATGAAACCAAATATTGATTGAATCCGCCTTTAAATTCAGTAAAAACTTTTCCAGCAGTGTTTTTTGGTAAAATAATTGATGAGTTTCCCCATGATGCTGAATTTGAGGTAACAACACAACATGATAAATCTCTACTCAAAGAATGAATAATTGCATCAAAATAACTTGTATCTCTATTTAGCATAGGAATAACTATTACATCGACTTCACCTTTAAAAATAGCACGTGAAAATATATCAGTGACTTCATAACACATATAGTCTGAATAGGTTATCTCATTAATGGTGACAGAAAAATATTTAGGAATTAATGCATCTTTGCATTCATGGTAGTTATTTTTACACCACTCATGCTCATCATAAGCGTAAAAATTCTTCTCACGTGCAGTTACGAAAAGATTTCGGTGTTTATATGCATCCCTAAAATTATACATAGCTGAAATGATGTTATAGTACTTATTTTTAACAATAATATTTCTCAATCCCATTACAACATTCATTTCGAATAACTGTGCTGTATATCCAATAAAATGCAACCATTCAAAAAAAACATACAACTCTGGTAATACAAGCATATCGGTTTTGTTTTTATTTGCTTCAATGATATTATTAATTATTCTAGCAGATTCACCAAATCTTGGTGCATACTTCCATGATTTCAATGGTTCATCTGGCTTATTATCAAGACAAAGATTAGGATGACTTATTATATAGTCAGTATTTTCTTTATCAAAATAATGAATATTAAATTGACTCACTTGAACTCCTTTAATTTTAGATTCTGCATATACATCTATGTAGTCAAATTGTTCAATTTCATTAATTGACATAAATGTCATTATACTTTGTTTAATTGTTTTTTTCTTTTTGAATATAATATTGACTAATTGGTCATACATAAGTATTTCCCACAACGATATAAACGGGACGGTGTTGTTATATAAATCTCTGTAGAAACTAGATGAGTTTCTCATATTATTAGCAGTTTTAATATTCTCTATAAAATATCTTATAGGTGTTTTCCTTACTATCATTCCTGAACGATAATAATTTTGAAATGAATTCTTCTGACTTGATATCGATGAATCACTTAAGATTAGGGAAATTTTATTAATTTTGTGATATGTTTCTTTTAACATCTTCTTAGTTTCTTCAACTTGATTATATCTAACATCTTCAATATCTAGTTTCAATAACTCTGTAATATTTTTGTCTATTTTAGAATAAACCTTTTCCATAACGTCTTTATCATTTATAAATCTATCAATCCATTTATAATATTCTTTCCACATTGATACTCTTGAATTCGATTTCAGTTCCAGTTCTATTTTTTTTAGTAACTCACTTGTAACATCTGATGAAAATTTTATATATGTGAAAATATAGTTCATAAATAAAATCGCATCAATTAATTCAACTTCTAGAAGTTTGCCTTCATCAATAATTCCTTTATCAATCATATTGCTATTCAGTTTTTTCTTACCAAGACTAATATATCTTCTATAAGATATTTCTTCTTCATCTTCATTGCTGTAATAATTGATTTCCTTGTGCTGAAAATACAAAACAAAGCGATCAAGTTCACTTATGAAAGATGAGAGTGTGAAATTGAAAACTTTAGTCTTTTTTCTATTGATTTTTAAATTATTTTCACCTATTGTTTTTTCAAGACACCCAGATAAATATTCATTAAAAGCACTAATATCATCATCACTGTCATGGATGTCCTTTTTTAATACAATAATCATGTCATCAACATATCTACCATAGAATAATACGTCTTCTTGATTTGCCATATATTCATCAAACTTATATAAATAAATGTTTGAAAGTAGCATAGATGATGATAAACCCAGCGGAAGCGAACCTGACTGTATTTCAAGACCACAATTATTTTTTAAAGTTTCCCTATATCTATTATGTATTTCCTTGATAATTGCTGTTAACTTCACAAAAGTTTGATCTGAGTTGATTAACAATGCTTCTAGTTGATCAAAAGCATTAACAATACTATAGTAAAACCTTTTAAAGTCACTTGAAACAACAGTAACATGATCTTCTTTATATCTGCTTGTTTCTATAACTTTTTGAGCCTTACCAAGCCACATATTATATCCTTTTATATATTTTTGAAAAAGTGATTTGTTGTTCCAATTTATTAAAGAATCTTCATTTTCATTTTTAGTAAATAAATTAGTATTGTCAATTAGATTTCCATAAATATGTTTGCTAAAATATCCGTTCATTTCAAGACTATATGCAGCATAAACCGTCCATAGAACATCTAGGACTTGTAACTCGATTGGAATATCTATTATATAGTTCAAATGAAGTTTGTTGTTATCAACTTTTTTAAGCATAGGTATATAAGAAATTTGACTTAACAAATTAGTTAGATAGTCTTCATCATCATAATTTTCTGAAACAAAGTTTGATAACTTGTTTATTTTTATTATGAAATCATTAGCCTCAAAATAGGCTATTTTCTCTTTATATAGAATTAAATTAGTATCATAATATACTTTGGATTTAAACTTCTTATAAGCTCCCTCAATTATTTTTTTCATATTGATCCCCCTATGAATTTAAGAGACTTCTAAAATCTCTTAGTAATCTATGTCATTAATTGTATTTTTTATATTGATTTTGTTAAAATGCAATTTGGTTAATTTCAATTCATTGAGCAATAAAAACGATGAGAAGCAAAACAATAAATATTGGGCTATAAAATAGATAGATTGATTTTGAAAATAGGCAACTCACTTGACTAACCATTAGTTGTTTTCCTTCAAACTGTTCAAAAATCATGTCCTTCGATTTAAAATCCATGCAAAAATCAATCTTTTCCTCATCCAGTAGTCTTGCAATTGAATATAATTTCCTATAACTTCTTTCAAGTTGCAAGTAATATGTATCCATTAATAGAAAAACTGTTGTGATGAATAAAACTAATATTAAAAGTATGTTTATCTCTATATTTGGTGAAGATAAAGAAAAGCTTGTCATTGCAGTGATTAATGTGATACACCATGTCTTAATTTTACTTGACTGAATAGAAAATCTTTCAATAACTCTTTGAATCATTTTCAAATACTCAATTTTCATATCATTACCCTCCATCATTGGTAATACTTCCCTTGTCTTAACTTCATGGGCTCCTCGTTATTATTAACTTGTATGTTTATATTATTTTTTTTCTCTATTGCTTTTTTAATAACTCCATGGATGTTGTCAAATAAACTAGAATTTTGAAGTATAACTATATATTCCAAATTTTTCTTTAATCTTCTTGGAAAAGTATTATAGTTTATAGAACTTATACTATCATATCTATTCTCAAGCATAACAGCAACTACTCCCAGTCTTTTAGATAAACCACCTTTTAAAGCATGGTGTATTTCATTGTCAACATGAGATCTAGAATATGTTTCATTTCCGATTACACATAATAATATGTCACATGTGTCCAGTTCATCAAATAGAATCTGTCTAATGTGGTTATGATGATATCCTTCAAAATTTGTGTTTTCATCAACAGAAAAAAAGCTAATATTGCTATCCTTAAGCTTCTGCTTGATTTTACCCACTTGTTTACTATCCTTCAAGTGATAGCTAATGAAAATTTTCATAATCTTCACACCATCCTTATCAAAATTACATATATTATTTATCAAATTATCCAATAATATTATACTTAAATATTTTTTTTTAAAGAAAAGCGACACTTTTATGTCGCTTAATTTCTACATTTAAGTGCAGTTACCCCCATACTTGCATTATCCATAAGTTTTATTTTGTTATATATATATTACTATATTTTTATAAAAAAGAAAAGTTTATACTTTTTGAATATTATAAATAATTAGTTTTGTGAGTATATACATCGAAATTATATTTATAAATTCTACTAGTTTAGTTCTTACTAAATCATAGGTTTCCATCAGTTACCCCCTAAATTCAAGAATCCTTAAGTCCACTTGTTTTCTAACTTCTGCTGGTATCTTCACTTCTACATCAAACAACTCTTTCATCAGATAGTATGTAAAAGCAATAGCATCAATTTCTATGGATTGTTTCAAGTATGAACTATCATCTATTGGTGTATTTTTTCCTGATGGTTGATTGTATTGTTTGAATTCTTTTTTCCAAGCTTCTATTTTTTTTATATCTTCTCTAGATCTCGTATCAATACAATACTTTTGATATGCATGTCTAGTCTCATGAAGTGCAGTAATCATAATTTCTAACTCATTACTTCGATTGACCCAATCTTCATTGAATATGATTTCATTATCTTTACATTGATAGATACTTGATATTTCTGGATTAGGAAAATTAGAAGAACTTGCGAAAAACACTTCTGGTAGTGGGATGTTGAGGATTTTTGTAGCTGTTTGTATACTAATTAGTGCTATTTCATGATTACGCATTACTTTTACCTAGTCATTTCTTAAGATTGGAGCTGTAATTCTCGAAAACAATTACAATTATATCACTCTGTTATATAACTATGCAATAATGCTTGATTTATTTTTTTCATTAATAGACTAGCAAAAATCAGTCTGTCGAAAGCATCTTCTTTACTTATGGTTTGATTTTCATGTGCTTTGGGATTTCTTATTGCAACCATGCTGCCCATAAATATAAACCTGTAACCTTCTTGTTCATTTTTTCCGTTGAAAGAATCTATATCATTATATAGTTTCAATACTGGATTTGAATCCGAAAAGATTTGTGCCATCAAATCCCTTCCATCTTTTTCAATATCTTTCTGATGATTGTAAATTTTTTTCAGGCGAGAGTTAATTTCCTTAAAAGCACTCTCAACTGCATCCGCGTAATGCTCATTTCCAATTTTTCTTAGTGAAACATCCTTAATTTTAGGATGTATTGTGCTCGCAATGCTTACTGAATAATTAAAGACTTCTTCTGGATTTAATCTTTCCTTTGGTTCTTTAAGTACATTGGTAGTGATATCGTATTGGCTTGAAATCACTGCATCTTCGTTAGTGTATGTAATAAATACTCCCTCAGCATAATTGTTTCGATTGATTTCAGTCGAAAGTTGACTAGCGGTTTTATCTGTTTTAGATATTCTGATATAAGCTATATCTTTCTTATTGATTTCTTTTCCATGAACATAAAAGTCTTTATTACTAAAATAAGGAATAACATACTGATTAATCAAATCTTCATAATTGGTTAAATCTAAACCCGAAATAATTCCAGAATCGTTCTTGCTTGTTTTATTCTTAACTTCAACCACAATGTGATAGTACATTTTTTTCCTCATTATATAATTAATATTTTCAAATACTTATTTATTATATATTTTATTAAAAGTATTAGGAAAAATATGAATCAAATCAGGTTTTAAATCTTAATTTTGGTGCTGTCTTTCAATCTGTCTGGTTTTTTGCCTGTTAGTTTGGGTATTCCTGCAATCAAGTCAGCAAAATGTAAAAAGTAATAATCTTTCGAGTCCCCCATGTCTAAACTTATCAGACCAGAAACATTGTTTTTTAGTCATGTTTTAAGGTTTCTTTCTTGTGCTTCATCCAATGAAACATTATCAATAATTAATTTATACTTATCTTCAATGTCAATTAACTTGCTTTTAATCATGTCTTGAAGTATCCACTGAATAACTTTATTGTACTTAAAACTCTTCTGTGTATAAAATTGCATGATTGATGATGAGTGTGTATCAATGATGTAAATGAACGATTTAATATACTCACATTCTTTTATATAGCTCTTTTAGATAATATTCTCTAGTTGTCATTACTGAGTCAAGACATGATCCATTACTGGATTATTTATAAGTTTCCCCCATACATTTTCTTTATTTCATCAAGATTTATATTAATCCCGATTTTTTTATAGGTTGCTTTTCTCAAATCAAATAGTTTTTCGATTAGTTTTTTCTTTGTTGTTTCGTTACCATAGTGGATTGCTCTATGACAATTCGGACATAAAGAAACAATGTTTTCAACACAATCAACGTTTACACTATACTTGTTCCAAATTTCAATTTGATATCCAACAGGTATCAGATGATGCCCTTCCATAAACTGTTTCCCAGTTCTATTTGATATGAAGGTTCCGTGTCCATAATTACACTCACACGAGTAATTAGCCTTTTTAATTGCAATTTTACCTAATATAGGATTTATTTTAAACTTACGTCCTACTGAGCCTCGTAGTACAGCTAGCGGAACAACTTTATGTGCATCAACAGATATTTTATCGTTAATATTTTCTTCTTTAATAGAGTCTACTGTTTCAATGTAATCTCTTTCGTCATCTCCATCGATTGATGGAATTGGTTTCGAAAGCTCCCTAATATTCACAATTTCTTTTGGTACATAATTTTCTAAATTATCAATTAGATTTATACCAAGTCCTTGATGAAAGAAAAGGAATTGCGAATAATCAATATTGCTATGTATATTTTCATGCAAATCTTCTAAGTCATATGATTTAATGAAATTATCAAAAAAGTAATCATCATACATTGGATTAATTGAAATGCTATCTCTAGTAAGTATGAATAGATTCGTATTATCTTTAACAGCTGTAAGAACTCTCGACAAGTTGCCATATCTTTGAATATTAGAATATGCTGTTCCACCAGATACTATAAATTTAACAACTTGATCAATATCAGAGTAACTTGACGCTGTCATAACATAAGTTAATAATAAATCTTTATGCAATGAAATGATTCCATGTTCATTTTTCAGTTTTTTAAGCACCTGATATATGAATACAATAGGCAATACATTATAGTTTTCGTTATTGCCAGCAGTATCGATAATTGCATGAATCTTAAGTTTTAATAGTTGTTCTGTCTTAATTGTATTGTATTCATAACTTCCAATCTCAAACTTTTTAAGTTCATTAAATACATCAGTTGTTCTCTCGTTCTTATATTGACCTCCTCTAGTAAAAAAAGGTGTTTTAGTTATCAGTCCATACAATTGGGAAATAACCAAGGCACGATGAACATTGGATACAACTCCATACCTAGTATGGTTCTGAAGAAAGTAATTTTCTACATTTGTGTTTTGAATATCGGGTATTTCATCGAAAAGTTTAGCTGCTTTGAAAGCTTCATCAAAACTTGTTTCTTGTTTTGTAAAAATCCAGATTGAATTATCGTCTAATTCAGTCAAACGATCTATGAATGTTTTTTGCATAGTATCCTCCTAATCATTACAGCAATGAAGTATGCCATTTTTGGTGGTACAGCGTTGCCTATTTGTTTATGAATCGAAGTCTTGGTTCCTGAAAATTTGAAATCATCTGGAAAACTTTGGAGTCTCGCTGCTTCTCGAGGTGTTATAGTTCTGTTTCCGAAAGGGTGAATAAATCTCCCTCCTGACGGAGTATCAAACCTAGTTGTAATTGTTGTAGAAATACCAAATGGATTCATTCTTCCATACGAGCCACTATGAATGGATTTTATGTCCTCATTTAGTGAAGTGTAATTCCCATCAATTTTTATTTTATCCATACGTTCAATTGCTACCGATGAGTGTTTTGTCTCTATATGGTTATATGTTTTGTTAGTTTTGCTCGATAAATACAATTGGTATTTCGACTCAGGAACTAAGCATGTAACTTCACCGTTCTTTGTTGGGCTAGGCAAATTCGAAATAGCGTCCCATATTGATACTTTGTCGAAGAATGAGGAATCAATATTACTCTTTATATACTCTATTGTGTCATTTATCTCAAATTCTAAATCAAAATCAATTCTTGAACCTATTATAATTACTCTTTCTCTTTTTTGTGGGATTCCAAATTGCTCAGCTTTGAAAACTCGAAACTGGATTTTGTAAGGAATATCGTCAAAATTTCTAGAATCTTCAAAAATTCTTTGAATCTCTTTAAGAATACTACCATTTTTCATAGTTAATAGTCCTTTTACATTTTCAATTACAAATATTTTAGGACTTACAATTTTTACTATATTGAAGTAGTGTTTGAATAAGTAATTTCGAGGATCGTCGATAAATCCATTTCTTATTCTTGAACCAGCCATAGAAAAACCTTGACATGGTGGACCACCAATAATTACTTCCGCTTGATTTTTTTTGAATGTATTGTTATTACCAAGATTCTTTATATCATCTATATAAATCTTTGTCTTCGGGTGGTTTAATGAATAACTCTCTCCTATATGTTTATCAAACTCAACAGCTGAAACTATATCAAAATTGTCCTTTTCAAAACCTACAGAGAATCCTCCACACCCAGCAAACAAGTCAATAGCCCTAATCATTTTTTTCACCCATTCTATAAGATATCGAAAAATTCTTAATATATCGTGTTTCTTCCTTTGTTAACTCATAAATAGATGATAGAGCATCATCTATTTCATCAATCACATCTTTACATTCTCTGTGCTTGTATTCATACTCCGATTGTTTACTGCCTATGAATTTTTTTGTTTTTTCAAGTTTTATTTCTAATTTTTCAGCTAAACTATCAAACAATTTGAAGTCTATATCTTTATCTGGAATTAGAAACTCTTTAAGTTCTTTTGAAGTTATATGCCAGCCATCAGAAACTATAGTCCAAAACATCCAATATATGTTGGAATTTAGCACAGCTGTTATAAAGCCTCTTTTTGATTTTGGAAACAAGAATCTTTTATATTCTTTTGATCCAGGATTAAAAGTAAATGCTTTAATCCAAAATGCAGCTCGCATGTTTATATATATTTCAGCGCCTTCTGATTCCTGAATATTAAAAATATTATGATTTGTTACAGTCCTAATCTTCCTATATATAGACTCTTCAATTAAATTTCCTATTTTAGGCATGTAGTTCGTTGAACTGTTGAACACCCTAATGATTTCGCATCCATTAAGTAATTTGCTTCGCTCTTCTTTTCGCCAAAAATTATATCTTGATGTGAATAACTTGTGTTCTGCTTTTCCCTTTTTTGCAATAACAATGTTCAATTTTTGATGAACACCAGGAAATAAACAGTCTGGTCTATCAGCAAAGTTTAATACAAATTGTGTGCTAAAATTTTCAATAACAAATTCCCTTAACTTCTTCATTCTGTTAGTAGCAGTATATGATAACGGAAGAACGTAGCCAAACGCACCTTTCGTTTTAATCAATGATATTGAATTGTGAACAACATCAGCATAAACGTTTCCATATGTTAACTTATCATTGCGAGAGTCTTTGTATTTACCATATTCGATGTAAGGTGGATTTCCTATAATGATATCAAAACTATTCTTTAATTGTTTTTTGTAGTCCACGAAATCATATGTGGTGAAATTTTTCTTGATTATATTAGCAAGCTTCGTATAATTGCTATGCTTTGAAATTTTTCTAGTGAATGTAGTGAAAAGTCTGTACATAGCGATATCAACAGATTCTTCATTTATATCATTTCCAAAAATAGTTTTAGCAATACTTAAAACTAAATCATCATTAATTTCGAACATTTTATCTAATATTTTTAACTTGATCTCTGCAGCATTAACTAGGAACTCCCCGCTACCACACGTTGGATCGAAAATGGTTTTATTGTGTAAAAGTTCTTCTACAATCGATTGTTCCATACTTAAAATCATCTCAAGAGCTTTGTAGTCTTTGTATGTTTTCTGATTATCATCTGCAAGTGACATAACCATAGTATTAAGTGTAATATAATTCGTCAAATCTTGAGGAGTATAATATGTTCCTTTTGATTTTCTAGAATTTGTGATTTCATTAAACTTAGTTAGATCAATTTCAATTTTTTTTGATTCTTTTCTTTTTTTTGACTCTATTGATAAATCAAACCTGTATTTTTCTAAATGACCATTAAGAAGCACTTCAAGAGCATTGACAAGTTCATTCTTCCATTCGAAGTTTTCAGACTGAATCTGTTTAACAATTAAACCGCTTATGTGCTTGTTTCTGTTATCTTTTTCCATTCATTTCACCCTATCTAATTATTATATCATTTAAACTCGAATAGTCTAGTGAATCAATCACTATCAATCAAAACTGTCTTTTTACTCGATTTTTCCAATATTTCTCAATCTTTCAAACAGTTGAAAACAGAGTCATTTTTTCTATTAAAGAAATCATAAACATGTATTATTGATTAGATAAATTGTATCACAAAAGTTCTTGTAATTCTACCTTAAATTATAATTGAAGCACCTTGTCGATTGTGATCACTAATCTTCATCAGAGACATGGATATTCAACTTATTCAATATTCGGATACATTTCAAAGCACCTATCAATAAATTCTTCAGTAATTTTGAATTGTTTAATAAACTTTTGGATGAGCTCTTGGGCGAATCCTTCTGCTTGTTGTTGAACTAGATGTTTACCCCATTTGTCACTAAAATCTTCATAGTCTCCAACTTCAAATTCATGAAATAATTATTTCAATTCATCATCTGTGAAATGATTGTTTTTAATACCTTACCAGATCCAGTTACAAATGAATACTGAACCGAATGAAATGTCTCATGAGAAACACCTTTTACAATCTTATCAGTATCTGCATTATTAAGCCATTGACGATTATATCTTATGACGAACGTATGCTTTTCAAACAGACCTGAATGATTCATTGAACTAAACATATCTACATCACTACAAATACCTAGAGTGTTTCATCTACCTTCAATTAATCTCTCTTGCATAGTTAATTGTTTCTATATCTAGACTTTCATCAAAACTACCATTACAATTATTCATTCAACCACTCCTTAAATTAAAAACTATTATAGTATAAGATACTGATTTCAATACAATTTCTAACCTTTTTAATGTCTAAAAAATAAAACTTATAAATATCTTCATAATGTCTTGTCATATCATAAATAAATCATCCAATTTTATAAAATTGACTTATCATTAAACAGAACAGTTCTTATCAAAAGCTTGTCTTATTCGTTTCATTTCTTTGTTGTATCTTGTAAGATAATGCTCCTTACTGTAGATTTGATTTTTCACTTCATCAGCAAGAAACATAGTTTAAACAAAGAATAAATAAGATACTCTACATGTGCATTTTCTAATGTGATTTATGTGTAAATTTAATGTTATTGATATTAGTAACCAACACTAAGCAAGTATCTAAAAAAACATAAAATTCTACAATTTCCACCAAGTGAGATTTGAACTTCTATATCAAAAGTACTACCTATAGAAATCCAAGTAGTGTTTTTCTAAATACAGTGCTAATTTTTGACGTTTACCTTTAAATATTTAATAATATAAGTCGTATTTTTCCTTATGTTTTTGAAATCTAATAGGTGAATATTTATTGTAGTTTCAAATTTGCTTATATTGTAATAAGTTTTTGTGTTTTATCGAGATTTGCAAAGATTATGAAATCGATTGTACCTTTGAGATGTGTTTCATTTTTTAGGATGTCAAATATTACTATCGACGTCTATAAAAAGAGCCCCTTACATGGGTGAGAAAAGCGTTTCATATCTAAATTGGTGACCCGTAATAGCTTTTTATTTTTCCAGGATAAACAAATCTAGATTAGCGTAGAGGTCGCTGTTTACTTGGGATACTTTGGCTCTCTTTCCATCTTGTTGAAAGATGAGATGATCGAGTATATGGCTTTGCAACTTGAATCATATATCTCAAAGTTAGCGAATTGGACTAGACTAAAAATGTTACAAAAAGTTTACTCGTTTATTTATGACTTTTTACTCATACTATTACAAAAACTTATTAATTCTGGATTTCCTGTTAATAAATAAAATACAGATTCAGGAAAAATACCTTGGGATTTGATTACGGATTTAATGTGATTTTCTTTTCCATCTTTCTTTGAGATTTCTATTAACCGCTTTATACTGTCACGATAAATATGTTTTGGATTTAACTGAATTTTTGAATGATTTAACATAAATTTTTCTAACGGTGATATTCCATTTATTCTGGTCATAGCCCACTTATGCAGTTTTTTTGAAGATTCCAAAATTTCTAGAATTGCATTTGTACTGACAACATGTGTCCATATCATATCAAAAGATGTTTCATCTTCAGCTTCTAATGCTTCTGTTATATAGACAAATAATCTACTCATCAATTTAATGTTTTTATTCACATCTATTGGAATTAATGTACCTATGGAACATATTGCACCATTTCTAAAGAATAGATCGGATATATTAATTGCTCCAATTCCTTTTGAACTAACATGACACGAACTAAAAATTACGATTTTTGGAACATAAAAATCATTATCGTTAGCATCCCAAAACTCATCTCCAACTACAATACCAGTGATTTTTCTCGCGTGATCGTAATGACCATGAGCGGATATCACTAATATGTCCGCATCTCGATTCTCGTTAATAAATTTTTTTAGTTTGTGTACACTATTAGTATTTTTAAAAACAAAATCAATATGTTTATTTTGTCCATTATTTTTTTCTATGAAATCCCACCCAATATCTGAAAATTTTCTTATATTGTCCTCTTCATTAAGACATTCTGCTATTATAACCTTACATCTATCTTCAATTAAAATACTTTTAACACCTGTGAATTCCAATTGATATTGGCGAGATAAAGGTGTTAAACTTTTTCCCGATATAGAAGTATAACACTTCAATGGAGATGTTGTTCCTGGTAAAATCGCTATATCAATAGGATAATCTGAAAAATAACTAATCTGCTTAGAGTTTAGCAATAGATTTAGCTCTAAATCAGTAATATTTTTAGCTATGATGTTTCCTATTTTTTTTAAAGATCTCCATACAAATAAATTATTAATTC
>JANKMU010000023.1 GCA_024650045.1 Mycoplasmatota bacterium
AGGTCTTTTTCTGTTTATTCATCATTTCTACTTGACTTCGTATAGTTTATCTCCTAATATCGATAATATAGATTTATTGTATCACGATATCTGAAGTTACAAAAATACATTTTTTGACAATCTGAAAAAACTAATCGAAATATTAATGATAAGATGATAGTGAGTCATATCATCTTTTTATAAGGAGTGTTTTATGAAAAAAATATTGGTTAAAGATTATAAGAAATTCGAAGAACTGTTAAATCATTTAATTAAAGAATTAGAAATTGAAGTCTTCATAGATTTTGAAGTTGTCACTAAAGTAGAACAAGTAGAGGGTTACCATATTAAGAAAGTCAAAAATCAAGTTGAAATCACTTTCCAACAAACCAATCATTTTTTTGCTGCAATGATGTATGTTTTAAGTCATCAACATGAAGTGAATTATGAAATTCAAATGAACAATCATTTTAAGTCTTTAGGATTAATGTTAGATACCGCAAGAAATGCTGTACCCAAAATGGAGACTATAAAGAGATATATCATGATTCTATCCTTGTTAGGATATAATTATTTAGAACTATATGTTGAAGATGTCATGGAAGTTATTGATGAACCATTTTATGGATATATGAGAGGTAAATATAGCATAGAAGACATTAAAGAACTAGATAAATTTGCTAATGATTATGGGATAGAACTTATTCCATGTATTCAAACACTTGCTCATCTTAACGGTATTTTCAAACACACTGAGTACCGTTCAATCAATGATATCGACGATATCCTTTTAGTAGGGAATGATAAAACATATCAACTGATAGAAAACATTCTAAAAACAACCAAAGAAGCTTTCACATCAAATAAAATAAATATCGGAATGGATGAAGCTTGGAAACTTGGGTTAGGTAAATACCTAGCTCAAAACGGATATCAAAATAGATTAGCAATCATGAAATCACATTTAGATAAAGTGCTTGATTTATGTCATCAGTATGAGTATAAACCATCGATGTGGGCTGATATGTTTTTCCATTTAACCACAGGTTCTTATAATCAACAAAAAGTCATATTTTCTAAAGACGTTATTGACCAAGTTCCTAAAGATGTTAATCTGATATATTGGGATTACTATAGAACCGAGAAAAAGCCTTATCAAGACAAATTCGATTCATTAAAACAATTAACTAATAACTATGCATTTGCAGGTGGGGCATGGAAATGGATTGGCTATACACCACACAATTTATTTACAATCAGATCAATGACGCCAGCCATCGAAGTTGCTATTGAAAATAACGTTGAAGATTTTATGCTAACTGCTTGGGGAGATAATGGTGCAGAGGCTGCACAATTATCTATTTTACCGTCTTTGATATTCATTAGCAATCAATGTTATCGTTCAGATGATAAAGATAATTATGCAAAGACATTAACAAAATATAGTTTCGATGAACTCCTTCAATTAGACTTGCCTGATTTACTATATAAGCATGAAGCGTATACACCAACTAATCCAAGTAAATATCTACTTTTTGAAGATTTATTAACAGGGCATAGACAAATCAGTGTTCAAAAAAACTATAAGGGTTTTTATAAGAAACACACAAAAATATTGAAGGAACTATCATTTAAGGAATCTCCATATCAATATCTTTTCCACACACTTTATCTTTTATCAGATGTCTTAGCAATTAAGTCAACGCTCAGTCTAGAAATTTATGAAGCATATCGTGGTAAGAATATAGATGAGTTAAAACGTATTGTACTAAGAATCAAGAAAGTTATTAAAAAAACGAAAGAATTTTATGAAGCGTTCAAAGGACAATGGAATATAGAAAACAAGAGATTTGGTTTTGAAATCCAAACCTATAGAATAGGCGGACTCATTCAAAGACTCGAAGAAATCATTTCAATTATAAATGAATATGTTTCAGGAAATATAGAATCAATTATAGAATTAGATGAAAGAGTGATAACTCCTAATTTGAATAAGAAGTATAATGGAACGATTTATTTCAATCAGTTCATCAATTATATTTCTTACAACACATTTTAAATTGTATCACCTATAAGAAATAATGACTTTATGTTAATATAGATGAGGAAAGCCAATTTTTGTATCGGAGTAATCTAAATGACAGAAAAAGAAAAAATGTTATCTGGCAAGCTATATTTAGCGTCTGATGAAGAACTCATTCAAATGCGTCAAAATGCTAGATCAATTCTTGATGTTTTTAATTCAACCATGTTTAATGAAACTAAAAAAAGAAGGGATCTCACCTATCAACTCTTTGGTCGAGTAGGGGAAAACGTCAAAGTCAATAAACCTTTTTATTGTGACTATGGTGTTAATATTTTTGTCGGGGATAACTTTTATGCTAATTACGATTGTATGATTATAGATGTTGGAGAAGTGAGAATTGGAGATAATGTTTTCTTCGGTCCAAGAGTAAACATCTACACAGCAGGACATCCAATCGATAAAGATGTAAGGAATACACAATTAGAATATGGTAAAACAGTAACGATCGGAAATGATGTCTGGATTGGTGGCAATGTTGTTATTAACCCGGGTGTTACGATTGGTAGTAATGTTGTGATTGGATCAGGGTCAGTTGTTGTAAAAGATATTGAATCTAATGTGGTTGCTGCTGGCAATCCCTGTAAGACTGTAAGAAAGATTACTCAAGAAGATAAAAAATATTGGGAACAAAGACAAAAAGAACATTAAAAGATGAAAGGAAGTTATACCATAAAAAGGTATACGGTATAGAATATGAAACATGATGATGTAACATTAAAGTTTGATTCAAATTTTGTGGGAGAAATGACATCTCCTACAGGAACTACAAAATTAGGAAAACAAGATAATGGACTAAGACCATATCATTTATTATTTGGTGCATTAGGGTCATGCTTTTATGCAACTTTTTTAAGTGTCGCAAACAAAATGAAATTAACATTTGATGATGCGGACATTAAAGTTTCTGGAACAAAAAGAGAAGAACAACCTACAACACTAGATTATGTAAAAATAGAAATGACTGTATATAACCCAAGTGATGAGAAAAAATTGGAAAAAGCAGCTGAACTAGGTGCAAAGTACTGTTCAATACATGAAACAGTTTCACAAGTTGCAAAGATTGATTTAGTTGTGACATTCAAAAACAAGTAAGAATCAATTTATACATAATAAAACAGAAACTATGGAATATAGCTTCTGTTTTTTTGTTATATGTTGATATAGAAATTAGCCTAACTATTTATTAAGACCCAAACGTAAAGCATTTAATAATGTTCCAGTCGTATCAGTTCCATACTCCCAAAACATCAACCCGCCTAAATCTTGATTAATAATATACTCACTCTTTTCTGCTATAGATCTTGGATTATCATACGAAACAAATACGGTTCCATCTATTTTAACCATATAAGGAACGCCTGCATTTGTATCATATCGTTTAATATAATCAGTATTGTTTAGATAAGAACTGATGATTTCGGTATAATGTACAGAACCTGCATTTGACCATGTACTCCATGTTTGTGTAGAACTATTAAATGATCGTTCTTGTCTAATACCATAAAATGCTAAGCCAAAGATAAGTTTACTTTTTGGGATGTTATAGTTGTTAGTAAAGATTGTAACACTTTCTGCAATAGAAGCACTAGATAAAGTTCTTCCTGCACTAAATGATGGATAGTCAAATGAAGAACTTGGATATAATGGATTTTGATATTGTCCATTACCAGAAGTCATACCGTAAGTCATGACATTGATGTAATCGATATATTGTCCAGAATTTAATAGATCATATTGTGGAGGTTGCCATTGACCACCAGTGATTGCTGTTGTTACAAGATGATGTGGATTGTTTGCTTTTACTTTTTCATAAACAATACGCATTAAGTTTGTATATCTTGTTCGTTCAGAGCTTGTTGGGGTTTCCCAATCAATATCTACACCATCAAAACCATGTGTGTTAATCATTTCTACGATGTTATCTGCAAATGTATTAATTAATGTTGTGCTAGCAGCAATTGTTGACCAAGAAGATTCAGGAGCAACACTCATTAATACCCAATTACCATGATTTTTAGCTTCTGGCATAATGTATTGTGCAACGTTATCAAGGTAATGGTTACCAATAAGTGAACCATCCGATTGTCCGATGATAAATGCTGTATTAATAATATCTAATGTTTCAAAAAACTCTTTATTGACTGAACTATAGTTTCGATAGATGTAACTAGAAGCTATAGGTGATGATAAAGATTTATATCCTGCTGCTTGAATATCATATTCTTTGGTATAAGTTTCATCACCCAGGGTTATATGTGCAGTTAAAACCACTGTTGTTTCTAAATAAGGTCGTTTATAAACCCCATCTGCATTAATGACCTCTTCGTGACTTGATGACCATTCAATGTTATAACGACTATATTGTGTAGGTAAAGATAAATGATCCAAAGCTTTTTCTGGTATTGCTAGGTCTATATAATCATATAATTCTTGCAATGTCGCACCCTCCCATAAAGCAGTATATGTTACAGTTTTTACATTTTGTCCATTGGTATAACCAGGAAAAGTAGTAACAATAGATGATTCGCTTTCCCAACCTAGAAACTCAAAATCTTCGCGAACAGGTATTGGTAGTGCAAACGATTCTTTTTCAAGTGTTTCTAGTTTTCCAGAAAACTTATCTTCCAAATAAAAAGAAACTGTTATCTCACCTGATTCATATTGTGAAATGTCTTGATCAAATGAAACAAACATTCTAGAGTTTTCTTCTTGTGTGTAATTGATGACATTTATTCGTGCAACATCATCTTGTGTTTGAGCATGCACAGCTAAGACATAATCATAATCGGGTAAATCTAAATCTATAATACCGGCAGTTGCTGGATCTTTATAGACGACTTCATATGAATCAAATGTTTCATTGTATCTGATGAACAATTTGTAAAACCATCTTAATGCTGTATTTGAGGTATCAAAGAAAGTAAATGATTGACCAATAATGTCTCCATATGATGTAATTTTTAGTGTTCGGTTAGGTTCGTTTTCTTCAAAATATGAACTTGTAAAATAACCACCATTTAGATCATAAAAGACTTGGACTTCACTTGGAGCATCTGGATTAAAACTATCAATATCTTCAAAACCTAAAGTTATATGAGTAGGAGTAAAAGAACTGCTTGCGGTATGTACTAATATACCATTGATATAAATTGACACATTAGATGTAAAAGTATATCCCAATTTTGCTTCAAACTTAACTTGATAAGTTTGCTCGTTTTCAACTAAATCGACGTTGTAACCTTTTTGAGTTGTCGAAATTTCTAATGTATCCAAATCAATAGATATCTCAGCAGAAGATATCTCAATGTTTTCTCCTGGTGTTCTATCACAAGATACAAGAAATAAAGCTATGAGTATGAAGACGATAATAGTTGTTAGTTTATTCATGTTTTACCAATCCTTAAATGTTGTTTTGTTCATCTATAGTATACTATGTATCCTTTAATTTAAAGTAGAACGTGAAACTAAAAGCCTATTTTTACGAATTTAGATAATAAATTTCATAAAGTGTTAGTCGAAATGAAATACTGTAAAAACAATCATTTTTTTTAAAAAAACCAATTTAAGCATATTATTAATGTTATAATCAAGAAAAACACAATCAAGGGGAAAAAAATGAAGAAAAGATATGCAAGGAGATTATTTAAGTATAGAAAACCTTACGATTTAGAACGCACTGATGCGTTCTTTGTTAAGGCTATGAGGGAGAATGCTGTTTTTTATTATGAAAAAAATCAAGATATCAAAAGAATCTATGATCAAGCATCGTTTAATCCTTATGAAATATCTAAAATGGATGATTTAATAAAGATGCCTTTTATTCCAACACTTTACTATAAGCACCACGAACTTTTTTCTATGCCTAAGAAAAAAATGCTTGTTAAAGCAACCTCATCAGGAACATCTACAGGTATTAGAAGTCAAGTTGGGCTTGACTTTAGATCACTATTAAGAGGTCTATGGATGATGATTACTTTAGGTAGATATCACAAGTTGTGGAGTCTAAGACCCACAAAATATATTATATTCGGATATCAACCAAGCAAAAAGAATAAAATGGGTATAGCGAAAACTGCATATGGGTTTACTTGGATGGCACCAGCTTTAAAAAGAACATATGCAATTGAAATGACAAAACAAGGTTATGAAGTCAATCTTGATCGAATTAAACAAGCATTGATAAGTGCATCTAAAGGAAGAACACCTGTTAGAACATTAGGATTTCCTGCTTATACGTATTTTTTATTAAAAGAAATGAAGGCTGAAGGCATTCAATTAAAATTACCAAAAAAATCACTGGTGACTGTAGGTGGTGGGTGGAAACAGTTTTACACTGAAGCTGTTGATAAACAAGTGTTCTATGATTTAGTTGAGGAAGTCCTAGGCGTACCTAGTCAAAACTGTGTTGAGTTTTTTGGTGCTGTTGAGCACCCAATTCTATATGTAGACTGTAGACACCATCATTTTCATGTTCCGGTATATGCTAGAGCCATTATTAGAGATGTTGACACCTTAGAACCAATACCTAATGGACAAATGGGATTACTTAACTTAATGACTCCAATGGTTGATGCTACTGCGTTACAGTCAGTTATGACAGATGATTTATGTATTTTACATGATGAACCATGTCCATGTGGAGAAAAGTCTCCATGGCTTGAGATTATCGGACGTGTTGGTATACAAGATATTGTTACATGTGCAGCTGGAGCGGATGCATTGATGTCCAAGGGGGAAGAAAAATGATTTTATACAAAGGTATCGTCTACGATGACTCTAAACAAATAAAATTAATTCAATCTTTAAAAAATGATTGTTATCAAACACTATCATTAATGAATAAAATAGAAGCAAAAGATGTTATTGATGCATGCGATCAAATAGCTAAAAAAGTTAGAAATGGTGACTATGATGAAACCATCCTTCCTTTACTATCCACATTAGACATACCAATTGAACAGTTTGAGCACTATATTTCAATGTTTGAAAGAGATGCTTTAGAAAAAAAGGTCAAAACAGAATTAGGTGTTGACTATCAAGAATTAGGTGATATTGAAGACAGTAAAAGAAAAATTATGCCTTTAGGGATATTGTTTCATATTGCTGCTGGTAATGTCGATGCATTGCCTGCTTATAGTGTTATAGAAGGTTTACTCGCAGGAAATATAAATATATTAAAATTACCGAGTGGTGATAATGGACTTTCTATACAGTTGCTTAAAGAACTTATTGATATAGAACCCAAATTAAAAGATTTTATATATGTATTTGATGTGCCATCAACAGAGATTGAAACATTAAAAATATTTGCACAAATAGCGGATGGCGTTGTTGTTTGGGGTGGAGATGTTGCTGTTTCTGCAGCAAGACAAATGGCTCCAATAGATACGAAAGTTATAGCTTGGGGACATAAACTATCTTTCGCATATGCAACATTAGATGCAAAAGATGAAGATTTAGAGGGTTTAGCAAATCATATATGTGAAACGAATCAATTGTTGTGCTCATCATGTCAAGGAATATTTGTTGATACAGATGATAGAAAAGCTTTAGATATATTTGCTAAAAGATTTTTTGATATATTTCTTAAAGTTAGTAAAAGACATAAGCAAGTATCTATTGGGATGAGAGGAAAAAATACAATTACTTTATATTTTGAAAACCTGGAGTCTCATAAGTCTAACAAAACCATTTTTCATCAAGATGGTATTTCAGTGATATCATGTGATGATCAAAATCTTGAGTTATCAATGTTATTTAGAAATGTATGGGTTAAAAGACTTAATAGAGAGGATATTATTAAAGTATTAAAGCCACATAAAAACCATTTACAAACTGCAGGGTTACTATGTGCAAAAAAAGATGCAAATGAACTTTCAAATAAGTTACTACAAGCTGGATTGATACGCATAACAAAACCTAAAGATATGGCAAGGTATTATGTTGGTGAAACGCATGATGGAACTTACGCATTAAGGGAATACACAAGAGTCGTTGAATTTATCGACTAAAATTGGAAAGAGAGTATAATGAAAAAATATTTTGAGAGACTAAAAAAATTATATAAAACTAGAGATATTAATTCTGTAGAAAAGATTGTTGATCAACTTTACCACAATCATTTTCTACCTGTTCTTATAGGAACCTCAAATGGTGAACTCTATTATCAAAAAGAAGATGCAATAAAATTGTTTAAAGATGATTTGGAAGGTTGGGGAGATGTTGAGATTGATATTGACTCTTTCAATGAGCAAACTTATGGTCCTTATCAAGTTAGTCGATGTCTTTCTACTATTAAGCAAACATTTAATGTAGACGTAGCAACTTATGATCGGTTTTATAATATTGTTAATGACATAAAGGCTTCAAATGAAGGATCTGATTATCAAAAACTCATGCTTATTCAGCAGTTGTTAGTTCACTTGATGCATGATCGAAAAGAAGGAACAAGAACATATCTGTGGGATATGTACTTGGACATGATAACTAGAAATGATAAATGTTTGTTACTTCAGTTTTCATTACCAATTGATTCATATTGCCCAGATGTTAGAGTCGATGATTTTGAAACCTATAATAAATCCTTATATGAAAAAGAAATAAAAATTGTTGAAAAAATTAAAGATAAGAGTCCAATTCAACTTGAATTACAAAAAGTTTTAGAACCGATAGTCATGAAAGAACAAGAAGCTGAACAAGTAACTTTCAATGATAGTATTGCAATTATAGATCAAAAAAACGATTACTTTTGTTTTATTGCTATTGGGAAATATCAAAAAACAGTCAGTCTTGATCAAAGACTATCGTTACTTATGAGTAAGCGATATGAAGATATGGATTCAAAAAGAGCACTTTTCTCATTAAGAAGAGATATTGCATCGCATCTATTGCATGATGCTATAGGTGAATCGATGGATATTCATTTCCGTATGATTGGTATTGGGGTGATGAAGCAAAATGGTATTGATATTTTATATCATCAAATAACACTGCCATTTAACTTGATTCTAGAAGAAAAAACAGATGCAGCTATAGTTTTATAATATGGAACACATACTCATGAATGGACAAGCGAACATGGTATAATTATATTAACAAAATCAAGGAGTGATGAACATGGGTAAACTAGAGGGTAAAGTAGCTATCATTACCGGTGCAGCACAAGGCATTGGTGCCGCGACTGCACAACTATTTGTTAATGAAGGGGCATTCGTTGTTTTAACTGATATACAAGATGATAAAGGAAAAGAAGTTGCTAAATCTTTAGGAGAAAAAGCAGTTTATATCCATCATGATGTGTCTAGTAGAAAAGAATGGGAGCATGTATTAAATGAAACTGAAAAATTGTTTGGATACGTAAGTGTTCTAGTAAACAATGCAGGTATTGTTATTCAAAAACCATTAGAAAAATATAGTGATGAAGATTTTCATAAATTATACATGGTTAATCAGTTTGGCGTTTATCTTGGGATGATGGTCACTTATCCTTCCATGGAAAACGTTGGTGGAGGATCTATCATTAATATCTCTTCTACATCTGGTTTTAGAGGTAAAGCTGGACTGATGGGATATAATGCATCTAAATTTGCAGTAAGGGGAATGACAAAAAGTGCTGCATTAGATTTTGCAAGCAAAAACATTAGAGTGAATTCAGTTCATCCCGGATTTATCAATACACCAATGACATTAGATCATATTAGTGATGAGTATAAAGAAAAAGCGATGAAGGATACACCACTTGGACGGGGAGGGGAGCCTGAAGAAGTCGCCAAAACAATTCTATTCTTAGCGTGCGATGATTCAAGTTTTTCTACAGGTAGTGAGTTTATTACTGATGGTGGAAGACTAGCATAATTAACCAATTATTAAACAAATGATTATCAGAAAGAAGCGTGTAGCATGACCATTTGGTTTGCATTAATGTGGCTAATATCTATTAATGCTCTTGCATTTATCATACTTAAATCTAGACCTATGATAATTAAAAGCATTATCATAACCATTTCACTTATTCTTGTCCTATATAAAACAACAGAATATACACTACAAATAGCATCTGGTAATCTGAGTAAAATACCAGTTGAGTTTTCTGCGGTTACTTATATTCTATTTGGATTAACATTTCTTTTTTCAATAAGAGTATTAAAACCATTCGTTACATTTGCTGCATTTTTATCAGGTTTTGGTTATTTGATTGTCTTTCCATTTATCTCTGAATTTCTCGTTTCAGTTAATGGATTTCAAACAAAGTTGGTTGCTTTGATAAGCCATTCATTACTTTATTTAGGCAGTTTATTAGTGATGAAATTAGAATTGTTGCCAGCATCTACTCGTAAACTGATTATGATTTGGACATTACTTGTTGTTATTTATCAGATTGGTATGGGGTTTATCATTCAATTCGAAAATGAATTTTTATTTATCTACATTGTCTTAGAAGGTAGAGCAATCATTGGATTACAGGAAGCACTCCCAGGGATTGCTGTCATTATATATTTAGTATATTTTGCTGGTATTTGGTTTATATATTATTTATTAGCATCATTATTTTATTTAATAAGCCAAAAAATTTATTATAGATATTCCATAAAAGAACTACATCAGATTAAAAATACAAAAAAGTATGAAGAATAACACATAATGATTATTTGCTCTAAATGAGTGTATAATACATATATAGATTGGAGGATAAACATAATATGAAAAATCAAAGTAAAAAATTCTTTAGAGATGTAAAAAAACAAGCTGATAAGGCAGTTGATGAGGTAAAACAATATACAGCTGATACAAAAGAACTCATTGAGGTCTATCAAGCTTTTAAAAAAGCATCAGTTAAGATAAAAAAAGTAACAAGCAATTTCATTAATCTAGATTTACCAATTTATGGAATATTAGATGAAGATTTTGAAACAATGACTTTTAGAGCTAAAGATACATTAGAAGTTGATCAGGTTTTGCAAACGGGAAAACATACACTCAAAGTCATATCTATTAGTGATGAGATTATAGAAGTTCCTTTGATGGTTAATGATGAAGAACACTTAGTAGAGTGTAAGGTTGCTAAATTAAAAAAAGTTTAATATTAGAAAAGCAAAGACTCGATTTATTGAATCGAGTTTTTTAATACTCAAAAATCCGAACAATTAAAAAAACTTAAAAAATAAACCATATTTCTCTTAATTTGGTTAACCGATTAACTTTTTTTAGAAAAACGCTTTCATTCTGCTAAAACTTAATGTATAATAAGGTCGACTATAAAAGTAAAGGGTGAGAAAATGAAACATATAAATAAAATTTTGATGGCTACTTTGGTCATACTAGGAGCATTCATACTCATGGGGTGCAAAAGTACAACTGAAGCAGAACTAATCATTTCAGGAACATATAAGACGTCATACTATCTTAATCAATCATTTGATCCGGAAGGTATGGTTGTGACATATAAAATCGGAGAGCAAGAAGAAGTTGTAACTGATTATGAGGTCACTCAATTTAATACATCAACAGTTGGTCAGTCAACTGTTGTTATCTCATATCTAGATGCCACTGCATCTTTTTCGATTAATGTATTGTTTGGTGTACAAACATCAACTGAGTTAATTATCTATGATATGCCAGACATCTTACAGTCATCTGATCGATATGAAATCTTAGTAGAAGAATCTCCATTGTTTGTACATGAGACATTAGTAAATCACGCAAGAAGTTTTACATGGATAAAACCTAATACCTACACATCTGTAGCAAGCTTTGATTTTTTAGGTAAGGTTCATGTTAAAATCAATATTTTGGATGATTATGTAGTTACAAAGGCATCTGTACATCCGTTATCTTATGATATAGAAGTTACGATTACAGATAACACAATTGAGTTCGACTTGGAATATCCAGCAAATTATACAATTCAATTAAATGATCCAATGCCACAAACAACACCAAATGGTTCGGTTATTCAAGAAGCGATTCACTTATTTGCTAACCCGATTGAAGAAGATCCAATAACTGAAGAACAAGCTGCACTAGATGATGACATTATCTATATTGGACCTGGTGTTTGGAAAACAGATACCATTCCAGTTGAATCTGGTCAAACAGTCTACATCGCCGGTGGGGCACTTGTTTATGGACAGTTTAATATGTATGAATTACAAGATGTAACAATCCGTGGACGAGGTATTATATCGGGCTCTATATATCCAAGAGAAGAGGCTGCGCAACGTGCAATCCCTATAGAAGTACAACGAAGTGAAAATATTTATATTGAAGGTATTTCGTTTTTAGACCCTGCTGGATGGGTAATCCATGCACAGGAATCTAAAGGTATAGTTATTGATAACATCAAGATTGTTACTGCTAGACCTAATGGTGATGGAGTGTCCATTCAATCTTGTGAAGATGTTATTGTTAGAAACTCATTTGTTAGAACATGGGATGATTCACTTGTTGTCAAAAATGTGAATAATAAATCAACCTATAATGTTGTGTTCTCAAACAACATATTATGGACTGATTTAGCACAATCTATGGAAGTTGGTTATGAAGCATATGGAGAAAAGATTGAACATGTTGTCTTTGAAGATATAACAGTTCTACATAACTATCATAAGGCTGTGATGAGCATTCATAATGCTGATCAAGCAGCGATTAGCGATATTCACTTTAAAAATATAACGATAGAAAACAGTTATCAAGTTGGAGATATATGGACAGAGACATATGATGACTTCTTTATCGACCTAACGATTGCATATAATGCAGATTGGTCTAAATCTCAATTTGTTAGAGGAACTATTAAAGATGTTTATTTTGAAAACATTAAAGTATTGAACGACAAAAAAATCGGAGAAGAAACATCAAATCTTGTTATTAGAATGAATGGATTTGACGCACAAAAAAATATTCAAAACGTTTATTTCTCAGATGTTGAGTTCCGTGGTGAACCATTAACTTCAGCATCACAAGTTAACGCGAATAGTTTTGTGTCAAACATTCAAGTAACTTCATCTGATACACCTACAGGTGCACACGTATATCATTATTATGAATTAGAACTTGGTGACTATTATGTTGTTGATAAGGTCGTAATACCAGCTAGAACACAAGAAGCTATTGAAATTCCAGAATTCTCAATTTCTCGTGTAGATCCACCATATGCAGGACAAAAAATTGAAGGTAATTTCACAGCTCGTGCAACATATGGTGTAACAACGCAAGATTGGGGTGGAGCAGAAATAGATGATTATGACATTCCAGGATTTGAAGTTAACAATGTGTTAACAGATGATGATTCTATGTGGATTGCTGATGCTTGGAAAGCAGAAGCAACTAGAGCTGATTATATTGCATTATCTATTATGTTTGATCAAGCACATCAAGTAGGGTCTATTAGGCTTTATGGAGATACGGATTCAATGTATTTCCAATCACAAAACATATCAGTTTATGCCGCAACATCAATCAGTCAAACAACTGGATTACCAGTATTCTCAAAAAGATTAAATGGTGAGAACTATGAGTTTTCTCCATCAAAAAATAATTATGTTGATATTCGTTTAGCTCCTGGAGACTATATTGCGGTTCAATTAAGATTCTATAATTACGAAGGTGCGATATATGCAAACAGTCCATTCTTAAGATATATTGAGTTTTATCCAGCTTCATTAACATTTGGAAGAACTCCAATCGCAAGCCCTTATGAAGATGTTTATAATCCCGAAAAATTAACTGATGGTGATGTAACAACATATTTTGAATCTAGAAAGAATCTATGGCCAGGTTGGATTATAGTAGATATGGGTGCAGTACGCGATGTTCGTATTATCAATCTTCACTTGCCACCATTATCAAGTTGGCCACCTCGTACACAAACCATTGAAATTAAATATTCAACAAGTGCAGAAACAGGTTTTGATTCTGCAAATTGGCAAAACTTATTTGAAGGTCCAAGGGATTACTTATTTGATAGTAGCCAAGGTAATATGATATCCATCACTTTACCTGAATCAGTTGAAATGCGTTCAATCATCTTTATCGTTACAGCAAATACAGCACCTGGTGGCTACGGAGCGCAACTTTCAGAAATAAGTATTTATGAGTAAAGGCTTTAATAAAGGCTGATAGTAGCCATTAAAATAGAGAATCATGTAAACTATCATACATGAGTAAGGAGAAAATATGAAAAAAATAAGTATTCAAATTTTTCAAACGTTTCTTTTGGTACTGACTGTGCTTTTACTGGTCAGCTGTAAGCCAGAAGATCCAACAACATTTACGGTGACATTTAATGCAGATAACGGAACAACTCCAGTTATCGTTGAAGTTGAAGAAGGTAATGTAGTACAAAAACCACAAGACCCAACAAAAGAAGGTTTTACTTTTGATGATTGGTTCTTAGGTGATGATGCATATGTGTTTTCAACACCAGTAACAGCAAACATTACATTGGTTGCTAAATATACTGAAGTCGTCGTTGAAACAGAATATACTGTTTCCTTCAATTCAGTTGGTGGGACTGCAGTATCATCACAGATTGTAGATGCTGGAGATCAAGCAATAGAGCCTGATCAGCCTGAAAAACAAGCATTCTCATTTAATGGATGGCTCTTAGATGGTGTTATGTATGATTTTACTGCACCTGTTAATAGCGACATCGAGTTGAATGCTAAATACTCATTTATAGGTATACCAGACTCACCATTATATCAAGGTAGAGTGTATAACTCTGATTTTGATCAAATGATTAATGAGTTTACAGCTGACATTATAGATTCTGAGATCGTATTAAATGCATCAATTGATGCTGATCAACCTTATATTTCAGTTGGTTATTCAGGTGTAATCGGAAGTAATCCAGATGGTGCTTTATGGAAACAAGCGGGTAGCGCTAATGCTGCTACATCAGCATTCCAATATCTTGTTTTAAGATTAAGAGGATTTGCTGGAGCATCTGTTGAGGACTTAGCAATTGGATTTAGATTAGATGATAATCATGAGGTATTAGTTGTTCCGCTTACGGAAACTTTTGATCCAGACCTAGAAAATAATGTTAGAGAACTTGATGAAAATTGGCATAATTATGTTATTAGTATTACTGATACTTTAGATGGAAAAGAATTCGTTGGTAAAACGGGTCACTCTAATGTTTCAGCATCAGGTGTAATCGTTGGATTCCACTTAATGAATATATCTGAAGATGGAAGTGGTATCTTAGATATTAAAGATGCTTATTATTCAAAAGTTCCAAATCCTATCTATCCATATGAAGGTAGTGACTATAATCAAAATAAAGATTATTGGAGTGGAACTGTAGGAGTTCAAGTTGGAACTTACGTAACTGTTCAACCTAATGGTCATTATGGTGAGTTTATTGATGCTGATGTGAATCCAGATAATACACATCTAGTATTAAGATTAAGACAAGCATCACCTGGTGTTCTAGATATAAATGACCTAAGTGTTGCACCAATTTTTGAAAATGGAACTGTTGGCGATTCAACATCGTTTGCAGATATCGATGGTCTACCAACAGCATTAGGTAGTTCTTGGTTAAATGTAACAATTCCATTTGCAGATATTTATGCTGGTTTAGATATTATTGCTGGTTATAAACTTATTAATGAAGGTGCAACAGATGTTGCAATATCATTAGCATTCTTATCTTATCTAGGAGATTATGAAGCTGTTGAATACCCAGTACTAAATCTTGAAGAAGCATTAATCTATGATAACTTCAGTCGTCCTACAATCGGTACAACGAGTGTTTGGTCAGGCGATAATGAAGTTGCTTTAAATAATGGCTTTACGTATCTTATTTCTTATTCAGGTCTATTTGCTTCATCAATTGGTGATGGTGCTATAACATTTGACTCAACTGGTGGAGATTTTGTAAGTTATACTGTTACATCAGTATCGAAAGCAAATATGAATCAATATAGATATTTAGTCTTCAAATATAAATTAAATGATACTGGAACACTTGATAACTTGAGACTTTCTCAAATAGATTCTAACGATACTAATGGTCCAGTGGTTTATGCAAACGACTGGCAAGCTGGTTTAGGATTACCTTCAGTTCCTGAAGATATGGGATCTTATCCATATGTTGATGGAGATTGGACTTATTTAATCGTTGACCTTACTTTAACAGAAGGTTATACGACAGATTTCTCAGGATTTAACTTATACTACACAGGTTCATCAATTTCGTTTGATGCAATCTTCTTCGCAAATCCTATTTCTCAACTAGATACAACTTCTGAATTTATGTGGGCTACATTTGAAGGTCTAGAATTAGGAACAGCTCAAGGAAAAGTTAGTGATCAACAATACTGGGCAAACGTATATGATTCACCAACAACAATTGTTGCAGATGGTGATGATAATCAAGCTTTACAACTAGATGGAACCGGTTATGCGCAATATCATACAGCAGCGATGGGTACTGGTCGTTACTTGGCATTTGATCTAAAGGTTACAACTCCAGGAACAATCGTATCCTTTAGAGTTGGGCCAACAGGCGCTCCATTATGGGCTAAAGATGGTGAACTAATATTAGAAAACGGTGCACCAATGGTTGTTAATTTAGATGGCCAATGGCACAGTTATGTTATCGATTGGGTAGCAAGCGGATTAGAACTTACTGATACAATAGGTTTCCATGCAAGTGATGGAGAAATCTATTTGCTTGATAATATCGCATGGTTCAATGCTTTACCTCATTACGATGGCGAATTATTATGGGGAACATGGGATGGATTAACTGAAGGTGATGCTAATGGGCAATATGGTGCAAACCAATATTGGGCATGGAATTATGGAACACCTTCATCATTTGTAGAAGTTGAAGGCAATATGATGTTAAAACTAGATGCTACAGCTGGTTATGTACAATACCATACAGGTGTTATGGGAGTTCCTCAATTTATTTCATTTGATCTAAAAGTAGAAGTTGCAGGTAGTTTTGGTCTTAACGTAGGTGGAACACACAAATGGAATGATGAACTGATTGGTCTTGATGGTAATCCTATCGTATTACCAAGCGTTGGATCAACAGCACGTATCGTTGTTGATGTTGCATTATCTGGATTACCATTTTCAGACGAGTTTGCTATTCAAGCAAATGATGGTGCAATCTTATATATTGACAATTTAGCATTCCAATGGTTAGATGATGACCATGGTATGTATCCTCTATTAGAAGAAGATTTTGAAGCTACACCAGTCAATGATGGATCAAAATATTGGTGGGGTGAATGGGCTTTAGTAACTAATGGAGCTATTGAACTAATAACTGATGGTTATGCAACTGTAAGATTTGGTTCACCATTAATTGCTGGAAGCAAATTTATCACATTTGATGTTAAACTAGACACAGATAACAATGCAGATGAGTTTAGATTAGAACTTGGAGATGGCAATATCGTTTACTGGGACACACTAGTAACTGATGGTGTTGTATCTAATGTTAGTGCAGATTTTGCGACTGTTACAATCGATTTATCAGCATATGTAACAAACTTAGGTGGATTACAAGTCATAGGATTCCACATGAATGAAGGTGGTGTCATCATTGACAATCTTGTATTAAGTCAAGATGTTTATGGATATCAACTTAGTTTATTCAATGACTCACCTGTTGAATAAAACAGTTTAAAAAATATGAAGATTTCTTCCCTTCCATGGTGAGGGGAAGAAATCTAATGTTTTTATTGCATAAAAATTGGTGTACAATAAAAACATTAGGAGACATAAAATATGAAAAAAATAATTGTATTAATGATGATAACATTTATAATATTTCAACTAGCTGCATGTGGGCGAAGTGGAAAAATAGAAGTTGTCATAGGCATGTGGCCAGAATCTGCGAATACTGATGATATCGCAATGTTTAACACATGGAAAGAAAGATTTGAAACAGACTATCCTGAGTATGAAATTATTGGAGAATCTTTTACATATTCTGTAGAGGCTTTTTATGCACGTGCAAATTCACAGACATTACCAACTGTTTTTCAAACTTGGTTCACTGAGCCACAAATGATAGTATCTGGTGGTCATGCAAAAGATATTACAGATATCGTAACTGAACTCGGTTGGTTTGATAAAATGGATCCGACCTTAAGAGAATATTTAACTTTTGATGAACGCTTATATGGTATTCCTCGTGATGGATATGGGTTAGGTATCATTGTTAATTTGGATGTTTTTTATGATGCAGGTTTAGTTAGTGATCTTGATGGTGATGGCATTTATGATATTATTGACCCTAATAATCCTGAAATTAAATATTATCCACAAACAATGCAAGAACTTTATGATTATTCTGAAACCATTAAAAACACGACTGGTGTTGATGGTTTAATCATTTTAAATGTTGATAAAAACGGTGGGTGGCAATATTCAAATTATGCATGGGCATTTGGGGCATCACTTCAAGTTGTTGATGCAAACAATGTTGTTCATGCAAACTTAAATTCCGATGAAGCAGTTGAAGCTATGGAGTTTTTAAAAAGTTTTTATGATAATGATTTAGTACCGATAGGAAATATGAACTATTCTGAATGGGCAACACGTTTAGGAAATGGACAGATTGCTATGGCAATTGCAGGTAATGACGTTATTTCTAATGTGATTACTCAAGGTGGTATGAATCGCAACAGTATAGCATTTATTCCAATCCCAAGTGGTCCAGGTGGTCAATACACTTTATTTGGTGGAACACCTTATATGTTTAGTGCTTATGACACGGACGAAGCTGTCGAAGGAGCTATTAAGTTTTTAGAATATATGGGACGTTCACCCGAAACTTCAGAAGTTGCTCAAAGCGCAATGCGTGAAGGGCTACAAACTGCAACTAGAAAGAATATGTTGATCTTACCAGAGGTTAGACCATGGGTTAATGAAGAGTATACAACATTAATTGATTCACTAAATGCACAGTATGTCAATGTGCAAGCATTTCACAACTTCCAAGATTTCTATGAAATGCTTCCTGACACAAGAAGAAGAGAAGAGCCATACTATACACAATATATGTATGAACTTTTAGATCAAGTTGTTGTCAATTTGAAAAATCCAGGGTTTGATGTACGATCATCATTAAATTCAAAACAACAAGCTTTTGAAGCATACTTAAGAGAGCAACTAGGATAATATGGTAGAGATAAAAAATGTAGACAAAACAATTAAAAAGAGATTTGTGTTTAAAAAGGAGATGTTATCATGGATCATTGCGATACCATCTCTTCTTTTGTTTGCTTTTTTTATCTGGGGACCACTTTTACAAAATATTGTTTATTCGTTCGCGAAAACAAACAATTTTGATATTGTTAGTTTTCACGGATTTGAAAACTATGTCAGAGTGTTTGCTGACCCTCGTTTTGCTCAAGCATTAGAAAACACGTTATTGTATGTCGTATTCTCATTAATCATTGGTTTTTTAATTCCAATCATACTTGCTTTACTTATTAGTGAGGTTATTCGAACAAAAAGTTTCTTTAAAGTAGGTTTTTATATTCCAAATATTGTACCTGCAATTGCAGTCATATTAACTTGGAAGATTATGATGGATGCTAATGACTATGGATTTTTTAATATTGTATTAGCGAAATTAGGATTACCAACATCAAGATGGATATCAAGTGATAACTTGTCGATTCCATTAATCATTATGACATTGACATGGAAATCAGCTGGTGCAACCATGCTGATTTATCTTGCTACTGTTCAGTCTATTGACAACTCGCTGTATGAAGCATGTCGTATAAAGGGTCTATCTGTTTGGAAGAGATTAAGATATATTACGATTCCAGCATTATTACCCAACATTAAACTGTTACTCATTATTCAAATTATTTCAATATTCCAAATATTTTATGAACCTATGATTTTCATGGGTCAAACAAATGATTCAGCTAACACATTAGGTTTACTCATTTATAAATTGATTTACACAACACAAGACACAGGGCAAGCAGCAGCTTTAGGTGTTATCACAATGTTGATATTACTTGTGTTTACTTATGTGTACTTATATTTTGATAAAAAAACAAATCAGCAGCGTATTCATTCAAAACCTTATATGAGTTATGAAATGCTTTTGTCTAAGATAGAAGAAAAAGAGAAAAAATCAGTTTATCAATATCTTAAGCAAATACAAAAATTTTGGGTAAAAACAAAACAGGTTTTCTATAAAGCTCTTGTATTGATAAAGGTAATATGGTTAATCAATATCATATCTAAAGGTGTTCAAAAGGTATTAAGGAGAACAAAAAACTTTGGTTTAAAAATCTTTACACCCAAAAAAGAGGGTATATTAGCCTATTCAGATTACAAGAAATCAAGTCGTAGAATTGGCTATTATGTCATGTATGCTATCTTATGTATTGGTATGTTTATGGTGTTAATGCCGTTTATATGGCTATTCTTTACATCATTCAAAAACAGTAATGAGATACTTCAATCACCACAAAACTATACTTTCTTTCCAAGTTCATTTGATTTTGGTAAATACTTAGTCGTTATTCAAAGAACACAGATTATGAGAAATGTTTATAATTCACTATTTATTTCTGTGGGTGCAGCAATATCTGCAGTACTTTTTAATGGATTATTGGCTTATGTGATTTCGGTTTTAAAACCTAAAGGACATAAATTCATTTTTTATCTAATCTTAGGCTCAATGCTCATCCCGCCAGCGGTTGCATTAGTTCCTCTATATACAAATATTTCAAGCATTTATCGATTTGTTGCTAATATTACAGGTATGTCACTAAGACAAGTACAATCAACATTTATCACACTAATACCGTTTTGGTTTATTGCTGGAGCATCTCCGTTTAATTTCTTATTGTTTAAAACGCACTTTGATGGACTACCTAAAGATTTATTTGAAGTTGCTGAACTTGAAGGTGCAAGCAAGCTGCAGACATTCTTTAAAATTATTGTTCCATTATCAGTACCAGTGATGATGGTTGTAGCAATTTTTAGTGTTACAGCAGCATGGAATGATTTCTTGTTACCATATATTATGATTAATAACCAAGATTACTGGACAGTGATGATTAAACTCTTTAGAGTTCATGTTGAAATGTTTGCATATAACATTACTCTAGATCAATTCTTAAGTTTATTGTTGTTTACAATGATTCCACCAGTTATCCTATTCTTTATCTTCCAAAAACGTATTACATCTAATGTGGCCACAACCGGCATTAAGTAGGTATATTATGAGCAAAATATCATTACAACATGTTTATAAGTCTTTCCAAAAAGATTCATATGTTATCAATGACATCTCATTAGAGATTTTTGATGACGAATTTTTGGTGTTGGTTGGACCATCAGGTTCAGGAAAGACTACAACACTTAGAATGATTGCAGGATTGGAAGAAATGACAAAGGGAAATCTATATATTGATAACAAGATTCAAAATGATGAAGATCCATCTACTAGAAAATTAAGTTTTGTATTCCAAAACTATGCATTGTTACCAAATTTGACAGTTTATGAAAATATTGAATTTGGTTTACTTAATAAACAAATGAGTCCGTTAGAAAAAAAGAAGACAGTAGAGGATACCGCTAAAAAGTTATCATTATATGAAAAACTGAATAGTTATCCAAATCAATTGTCTGGTGGGCAACGCCAAAGAGTTGCATTAGCTAGAGCGTTAGTTGATCAATCTTCTTTAGTCTTATTTGATGAACCTTTATCAAATTTAGATGCCGTCTTGAGAGAAGAAATGCGAACTGAACTAATTGCTTTACAAAAAATGTTTGGGATGACATGTATATATGTGACACATGATCAAATAGAAGCTATGGCAATGGCAAGTCGCATTGTCTTAATGATGGAAGGTAAGATTGTACAAGTAGGAACACCATACCAAATGTATCATGATCCTATGCATTTAGATGTTGCAACATTTATGGGTTCTCCTGAATCAAATGTTTTAAGCATTGAACATAAAGATGGATTACTTTATACTAAAGGATCTAAGATTATTTACAATCAAGAAGTGATGAAGTTGATGAAAAAACAAAAGTTAGAAAAGGGATATATGGCTATACGACCTAAAGACTTATCAGTGCATCATCAACAAACAGGTGAACGAATTCCTGGAACATTGGTAGCAGTTGAACATTACGGTTTAAATAAGTTGTTACACATGGAGGCTTTAGGTCAAACTTTTAGAGCAGTTGTTGATAGAGACTTTGAAGAAAAGAAACAAGTTTATCTAGATTTCAAAGGGCATGCTCTCCTATTTAACGAAAATAAAAATAGAGTTTTGGAAACAGTAAAAACGGAGATTGTTATTAACCAACAACCTAAAGACTATGAATACATACAAGTGATAAATGAACTAAAAAATTATGGGTATAGAATTGCTTACAATGAAAAAAATGCTGATTTAATCATTGACGAGAAAAATTCAACTTTCATATACTTTCAAGGTAAAAAAGAAATTCAGCTTAAAGATTTAAAGGATGTTTTTACATATGTACATTATTTGAAAACATGCTTAACAGACAAGGAGATAAACTATACGAAGTCAAGTAGAAATGATGAATAAACAGAAAAAGACC
>JANKMU010000024.1 GCA_024650045.1 Mycoplasmatota bacterium
GCTCTTCCGTAAACGCAAATGACCACTAAAAAAAATTTTAAAGTGGACCAGGTGAATTGAAAAGTGGGCCTGGAGAGATTTGAACCCGCTGACATTGGCGGCATCGCCCAAGAAATCCCGCAAACTCCCCCTTTTTTGCTCAATCATGTTGAGCGTTTATAAGAGGGAATGAGCAGTTCTTGTCGACATGTCTGAAACTCAAGCTTTTGTTTTTTTGTTTAAGTTCGAAAGACTTACATTTACAAGTTCTTCTTCATGGTGTGCTTTCGAGTCTTCTATGATTTTGGTAAGGGGGTCATTCAAGTCTTTTAAGAAGGCGTATTCTTTGATCACAGTGTTGATTATGTCTTTTTGTGATGGGAGATTCCCTTTTCGCACTAGTCTTTTGAGGTCTTCCCAATCATATTCTTCTTTTGCCAATCTGTCAAGTAACATTTCTGGGTTGAATGGGTCTCGAGCATTCCAGCATTTGATAACTGCCAATGTCTTAACTAGGTCTTTATTGTAGGGTCGATTAGCAAATAAGTACAGATCATAAAGGTCTCTGCTGCGTATTCTTTGGAATGCAGCTCTGATTTTCTCAGCTAGCAGTTCCTCTTTTTGTAGGCATTTAACTGGAAAACTTTGAAATTCGCAGAATTTGAAATACATCTCTTCTATGAGGGGCAGTTCCTCTGTAGAAAAGACAGGTTTTTCTCTGTAACTAACTTGTAGCTCAAATCTTGAACCTGGGTTCCATTCATGTTGGTATTCAACAACTGCAAGATAAGATTCGAGGCCAACATTTTCATCTATGATTTTGAAATCTATGCCGTAATGGGTTTTGTTGTCGAATAGTTGCTTGAGTTTGTTTCCAAGCTCTTCAAGGTTTATGTTTAGGCTGGTGAAATCAAGGTCCATTGAGAATCTTCCTGTTTTGCCAAAGTATGTTTTCTTTAGACAGGTTCCTCCTTTGAAGGCTAATTGTGGTAAGATGGTGCCCGAGAGGATGTGAAGCACATATGTGAGTGCGATATCACGTTCAGCGATGTCTTCTCTTACTTTACTTGATCGGGCGTAGAAGTTTACGTGTTTTCTTTCTAGCATAATTATTTCACCGTACTTCAATTTCGCTTAGAAGACGTTCCCGTGGCACATTGTTTATGATGTTCCACTCTTTTGATAACTTTCCCTTTTTTGGTTTTTTGGAGTCTAGGTATATTGTGGTTTTTCCTACGTGTTCAGACAGCTTGTCTTTAAGTGGTTGAGAAAATGGTTTAGTGAGTTTCTCGTTTTCTAAAAAGTTGATTAGGAAGCCCATTCTTTGTATGAGAGAATGGGATTTCATTCGTATTGCGTAGTTTACAAGTTTTTCTTGTTTGACTCTGGGTAGAGCTCTCCATAGTATTCCTGTTAGGTGTTCAGTTCCTCCTGTGTATTTTGGTTTGTCAAATGAGTCGACAAGGGATTTTTCGGGTTCAGCCATCAAAACTTGAGTGTCGAAGATTTGCTCTTTTTTGTATCCAAAGAATTTTCTTTTTGATAAAGTGATGAATTTGAAGGTGGTTCCTTCCCATGTGATTTCTGGTTTTTTCTTGGTTGTTGCTATAAAGAGTGTGTAGGGCATCTGTGTAGTGAAGCCGTAGTGGCTGTTTGAGGTGTAATAACTAAAATAGTAGGGTTTGATGAGGCTGGCGCCTATAATGAAGGAGTTTGATGGAGGAACCCTTTCGGGGTAACCATAACTAAGGGGTATAAACTGGTAAAGTCCACCGGTGACTCTTTCTAGCCAATTTTTTTGTTCAAGGTTATGCAGCAAATAATGTGCGTACTCGATGGAGCAATCTAGGGCTTTTTGTACATCTGATGCGCGAATAGTTTTTTTGTTTTCAGATTCCCATTTTGCGACTAATCTAGCTTCTTCTGGCGATAACTTTTGGGAATTATGCTCTTGTATCCCTTGTCGTTTTAGCTCGCGTAGTTTTTGTTCTGTAATTCCTATTTGTTTGTAATCGAGTAGTTTCACTGGAAGTTTTTCCAACTCTTTCCTAACCGTTGGGTTTACTTCAGGGGCTATTATTAGTAAATTGAAATTCTTTAGAGGAGGCTCGATGTTGGATATTGCAGCATACATGTTGATTATCTGAGTGAGTTGTTTTCGACCTATTTTGCTACCTTTAACATCAACGAAAACGTCATTTCCATCTTTGTCTTTGAGATGAAAATCTGCTTTGATTTGGCCTGGTAAGACCTCATTTACAGCTAATAGAGAGTAATCTTTGAATATATTCGGGATTTCTCTAGAAATGTACGCCTCCAAAGAGTACTCCAATTGTTTCACCTGTACAGAAGTAATGCTGAGTACTTATTATATTTTTTTCTTATAATCTTAGCAAATTAGGATAAAATACTAAGGAATTAAGAAATAATAATAATTACTTTTATATCCTTACATTCTAAAAAGTACTAACAGGCAACATGTACACTCAATAGTACTATGCATACGCCAATCAACTGACCAGCTAATTATGAATAGCTCAATCAATGCTAAAATAATTTAACAAATTTTTGATTAGTCGTACTATCCTAATAAGAAAATACAAGAAATTAGAAGTCGATGAATGGTCTCCTGTAGATTGATGTTCAACGACTTTTATGTATTGAGGTTAGAAGTAGTAGTAATGACTGGTAAAAAAACGTGATCACTACTTCTTGTTGACTTGTTTTGTTGAGGGTAATTGTTGAGAATTTGATTATTGTCAAGTTAGAAGATTTCTTCTTCGAATTCTTCGGTTAGTTGGTCGTCCCAGCATTCCCAGCACAGGCCATCATATGATTCTTTGTCTTCTTCAGAAATTTTTGTTCCACACATCCAGCAATGGAGTTCTTTTTTCAATTTTTTTTTCTCCATTAACTTGTCGTTTGGCTTTCTGTTAATTGGTTATTATTTTAATAAAAAAATATGTTATGAACTGCAGATTCGAATTTGAAATTCATTCTAAGTCATCGGAATATTTAAACAAAAAATTGACAATTAAGTAAGTCAGATAATACAAAAGGTGAAAAACATATCGCTTCAGATTTTGCATTGTAGCGATACGCATTTGGACAAGAGTTTTGGAATCTCTAATCTCTCCAAGGCTATTCAGCGAAGAGAAGATTTGAACCACAATTTTTCGTCGATAGTAGATTACGCCTTGAAGAATAAACCAGATATTTTTCTTATTGCTGGTGATGTTTTTGACAAAATCTTGCCCACTAATGCTTCCCGGGTTTTTTTAACTTCAAAAATTAAGCTTCTCAACGATGCAAATATTGAAGTGTTTATCATTGGTGGAAACCATGATATTCCAAGGTTTGGCTCATCACCTTCATTAGCTATTGATGTTCTTGGCTCAGCAGGAATCGCCACAGTTTTTTCCAGATCAGATATAATTCAGAAAAAAACAATTAAAGTTCATGGAAAATCTGTTTGTGTTTCAGGCAGGTCTTATTATACCAAGTTTGAAAGATCAAATCCGCTTGAAGATATTTCAGTTCCGATTGAAGGGGACTATAATATTTTGATGATTCATGGGTCACTTCAAGGGTTAAACGTGGCATCTTCAGTTCCAGAGTTTTCGTGTCAAAATCCTTTTCGGGCTGAAGACATTACAAAGGGTCTTAATTATCTTGCTTTGGGGCATTTTCATAATTATTTTGAAAGAGAATACAAAGGCTGCACGATTGTTAATCCGGGTTCTATTGAAAAGCTTTCTTGGGCAGAAATGAACGACGATAAAGGGTTTGTGTGGGCAGAATTAAATGGTCAGGAAACGACTACAGAATTTATTGAGCTTGAGACTCGACCAATGGAAACAAGTCAACTTGGTTTGTCTAAAACTGGTCATTATATTAAAGGGATAAAAAATTATGTTCTAGATTTTCTTACGAAACTAAGTAATCCTGAAAAGATTCTTAAGATTAATCTCAATGGATTAATTTCTCAAGATCAATATAATCAGCTTAAAATTAATGAGCTCTTAAGAGCTTGTAATGATTTGTTTTTTAATCTTCGAATAGATCGCAGGGAATTAGAAATTGAGGGTTATGGTCGCGTTTTCATGGAAAGGCTAGATAACCCGGTAGAGGCTTACTCCAAAAGACTTGAAATTTTAATTAGTAATTTGAAACCGGACAATCCTGAAAGGCAGCTTCTTGAAAAAGCAAAATATCTTGGGATAAAATATTTGGAGTCTACCCGATGATTATTCATCAACTTAAAGCCTCAGGTTTTCGTATAATGGGAGATTCTTTAGATATCAACATTCCAGCTGAAGGTCGTATAGGTGTTCTTGGGCAAAATGAAAGTGGGAAAACTACTTTTTTTCAAGCTATCGAGTGTGCTCTTTATGGTCTAAGAAAAGGTTCCGGTCCAGAAGCAGACAGAAAAAATCTTGTTACATGGGGCAAGAATCAAGCCAGGTTAGAAATAGAGTTTACTTCGGGGCAGAATCGATATAATCTTCAGAGAATGTTTAGTTCAAGTAATGTTCATAGAGCGATTTTGACTTCAGTAGTTAATGGCGTTAAAGATAGGTCAAACGCAATTACTGGTTTAACTGCTATAGAAAATACAATTGAAGACATAACCGGAATGGACAGGGACTCTTTCACCAAACTGGTTTACATTAAGCAAAAAGATTTAGATGCTCTGAAAGAGTTAGCGAAATCTAAGAGAGAACAGCTAGTTAACAAAGTAATGGGGATAGAAATTTTTGACGATGCTACAGTTAATGTGAAAAAAGATGTTTCCAGTCTTTCTGATGAACTGAAAACCATGAAGCTTAAGCTCGACAATGTTCGACAAAACAAAGAAGATTACGAGTTTAAATTGGACCAAAAATCTAGGTTGCAAGATCAGGTTAAAACGCAAAAACCAGAACTAGAGGCCAAAAAAGAAGAGCTCCAAAAAGCGAAAGCATTAGTTTCTAAATATGAATGGATATCTAGCTATAATTCAGCAAAGGATCTAGAATGCTCTCTTATGGATCAGCTTGATCAGCTTGAAAATGACCTAAATAAGATGTCTAGCCTAGAAAAACAGACAACAAAATTAAAGAAGTCAATAGACACGTTTAAGCCAGAAATAAAGGATCTTGAAAGTTACAGCCAGAACCTTTCTGATTTGGAAAGACGTTTAATTGAAGAAGAAGGAGTCTACGAAACTCTTCAAACCAAAAAACAAGAAGTAATTAATCAGTCGGGATTGTCCGAACAGGATTTAGTGTTGCTGTCTCAAGATCTGTCAGCACAAAAGAGTAAAAAGTTGATGTATACAGGCGCCATGGCGATAGGGGGTTTGGCTTGTGTTATTGTAGCTTTTCTGACATCAATTTTTCTACTGGGGGGAGCTGTTGTTCTCTTTGGTCTTTGCGCTTATTATTTTAGTCAATACATGAAACTTGATAAATTGGCAACAAAAAATGTTGAAGTTGAAACCACAAAACGGCAGCTAATTGATCAAGAACAAAAAGTGTTGGATATTAAAAAAGAAAAAACAAGTCTAACTTCGCAAAGTCCCTATAAAACGTCCGAAGCTGCCAAAGAAAAGCTTGCAATTATTCAGAATCAAATGAAATCAGAAATTGGTGAAGACAGCATAGATGGAGCAGAAGCACTATTTAGAAACATTAGTTCTGAGCTCTTAAGTTTGAAACAAGCAAATCTTCAATCCAGAAAAGAAACATTGGAAAACCAGATGCAATCTAAAAAAGCAGAAATTTGGGAACTTGAAAAAACAAAACCGGAATCAACAGATGAAATCGAGTATGACAAGAAACAGCATGAAGCCCTAAAGAATCAATGTGACACAATTCAAGAAGATTGGAACCATATCAAAGAAGTCATTGACAATAACAGTGGTACACTTAAACAGCTTGAGGAAGATCTCGCTAGATTAAAGCCTGACTTTGAGTTGTTTCCACAACTTGAAGAAGATGTAAAAATTCAAAGGGACAACATCAAAATTTTAGAGCTGGTCAAATTACAGCTTTCTGAAACAAGTAAAGAATTGCGAAATAAGGTTCTTCCACATGCTAGGTTAATAATAAATCAAATTCTTCCTACGCTTACTAGCGACAGGTATTCTGATTTTGAAATTACTGAGGACCTCAAATTCAAGGTGCATTCAAACCAAGCCGGTGGCTATAAAGAGCGAGAGATTTTTAGTGGAGGAACCCAAGACCAGTTTCTAATTGCTCTAAGGCTTGCTTTTACGCAGAGCATTTTAGATTCCAGAGTTCAAGCAGACAAATATTCGTTGTTAATGGATGAATGCACGTCGAGTAGCGATGATGTTAGAAAACAAGGGATTTTTGAGGTTCTTGACGCTATGAAGCAGACTTTTTCTCAGATTTTCATAATTGCTCATGAAGACATAGCAAACTATGTGGATAATCACATTGTTTTTGAACGAAACAACAATGGATTTACTGAAGTAAGATCCAAGAGTTGGGTGTAATGATAGATATTGAAGTTTTTATGAAAGCTATCTGTAACAAAATTCCGCCGGGTCTTACGTTTGAGCCTTCAGATGCAAATTTGGATGAGTATTTTCAGGAGACAGCAAAAACTGAGGAAGAAGAAGATTCGTCTTTAGAGTATGAGGATTCAGTAGAACAAGAGTCTGTTCCGATTGACCCTAGATATCCAATTGATAGTCAAGTTTTGGCTATTGATACTACTAATTTTACGTTGGGTCAAATTCCTGATGGTTTAGTAGGTGCCTTAAGAGCTTCAATAATAAAGAAGTCTCCTGGAAAAACTAGTCATAGTCTAGAGAGGTATGGGCCATATCTGGTTCCAATAACAAATCAAAATAAAGCTATGGTTTACAAGGATACTTTTCGTGCGCTTTTTGGAAGAGAGAACACTTCTGTTCCTCCTGATAATCATAAGACTTTGGATCGTTTCAGAAGTTGGTTTGAAAGGTATCTTCAACGGGAAACAGCTAGGAATAATAAGAATAGTCTTATTCTTCTTGATGGCAGCCTTATTGGCGGTTTTGTTGGCGATCCAACCTTCATTTTAAAAGGAATATTAAAAGATGCAGCTGCAAACGGCAACACGATAGTGGCAATGTCCAAATCCACAGGTCTCACCCTCAAAGGTTCAAGGTGCAATATTCTCTCTTTGTTAGATGGTGTACAGGGACCTTGCTATATTGGGGATATCAAGAAACGTATTACCCAGAATCCGGAAAGGTATCTTGGAGAAGTCTACGTGGCTAAACTAACGCCCTTAGGTCAACCTTTCAGAATTGATATTTTAAAAGATTCTCCTTTGTCTCATGATGAAGTGTTTTCGCAAATTGCTGGATTAGCTGGAGATTACGGTTATCCTGAAGAATTAAAGCTTGCTCACATGACTTGTATTTTGGGGTCAATAGAAATTATTGAGCTTCAAGCTGCAGCAATTGGTTTACACGGTCTAAGTATGAAAGAAGAGCTTAGACCGAAAATCTTTCCGTTATAATGGTGACAAAATATGTATCTCCTCACTAAAGAGGGCGATGACTTAGCAATAGTTTTCGCTCCAGAAGAAAAGCTCCGAATAGGAGACAACCTAGACATAGACGGCATAGTAGCCCAAGTAATCGACATCCAATTTGCAGATCTGCGCGGTGTCCTAGAGCATATTCTCAGAAAATCGTTGATTACAAAAAGCGAAACCCAAGAGCATATACAGCCTGAAGTTAAGAGCATCATAGATTCCCTTACAGACCAGAAGCTTGCTATAGCCAAAATCAGGGGACGATTAGTTGAGACTATTGATGAGACTGAAAAACCGAAAAAAGTCTTTAAAACTGGTTTAAGCGAATTTAACATAAGCCGATCAAAAGCAAAAATTGTTAATCTTAACCAGCAGGAACTTTTTGATGCCCTTGACCTTTGTTTCCCCGGTACTTGTGACTTCGCAAAAACTCTCTCAACTGATCCAAAATCTTTTGATGTACTTGCTGAAAGATGGGGCATTAACCTCATTACAGGAATGAAGGGTTCAGGAAAATCCTATGCTGCTAAAAGAATCTTACTAAAGTTAATTGAACGAAATGTGCTGACCATAGTTTTTGATCTAAACGGTGAGTATCTCAATCTTTGGAAGGCTGAAGAGAACAAACCCAACAGATACAGTCCAGCATTCAGAATATTAAAGCCAGGTTTAACAAGGGCTACAGCTTTTGAAAGCCCATTTTTAATACCTTTGAATGAAATTAGTTATGATGATTTTGCTAAATTCTTTAACGTGCCAGAAGGATCATCTACTTATCAACAAATTTTTCAGTTCTGGCGAAAGAACAAAAACATTCAGTTTGATTTGAACGATTTTGCGACGTTCGTAGAATCCGTGTCAAATGAAGCAGTGAAAGCAGCTCTGGTCGGACGAATCGAATCAGCAAAAGGCTTAGGAATATTTGGACCTAGTAACCTCACTACAACAATATCAGATATGAGTAACAACGGAGGAGCCCTCGTCATCAACCTTGCGCAAGTGAGTTCATGGGAAAGAGGTATAGTCGTTGATTTCATACTTAGAAAGCTTACACATATGGGTCAATCAGGAACAATCAAGCCGATATCATTGTTTCTTGAAGAAGCGCAACTGTATGTAGATCAAAGCAAAATGATTAACATTCTAACAAGAATGCGCCATTTAGGAATATTTCCAACATTCATAACAAACGACCCCCGAACCTTGCCCGATGAAGTATATTCGCTCTTAGACAATTTAATTGCATTTATGTTCAAAAATGAAGATGAATTAAGACAACTAGCTAAATCCGGATTCATCGACAAAAAATCAATTGACGCCCTGAAGCACCTAGAAAAAAGACAATGCATTGTAGTAGGAAACCTAACATCAAATTATCCAATCTTTGTTCAAATAGAACCACAAGCCGGAGTGGTCATGGGTGGAGAAACAAAAAAATTGGTAAGCTAAGGTTACATTAAAGCCATTGAATTTTCTAAAATTCTTTTAAGGTCTTAAGAAATAAGTATCAGAGTCGGGGGCATATTAGTGAAAGTTGAGTTTGAGTGCAGAAAGTGTAGAATGGTCGTTTTTCTTGAAGAATATAACAAGAGCCGATTTTGTCCAAACTGCGGTACATTCCTAAAGTCTAAAAGATTGAAAAACACAGTTGTTGGTTCACAGCCTCCGAAACCTCCTATTGAAATTAGACCGGAAGATATCAATTTGGCTTCATTATTTTTTGAGTACAATAACTATAGCCCCATTGCTCCTGGTGGAGGAATAGTTTTTTCATCTGTTGATAACTGGATTTCGGCGAGAAAACGGGCATATAAAATGTTTAGGGAAAAATTTTCTGGTGAAAAATTGCTTGATTTTGATTATCTTTCAGGGGTTTTCAAGGATTGGCTTTTGTTTAGGAATAATTTGTCTTGGACCACTCTTCAAAGAACCGGTTACAGTGCATTAGAGAAACCTGAGCGCTTAGCAGAATTGATTATTCTTTTGAGAAATGACAATTTGGATGTTGGAGAACGAGTTCGTAGAGGATTAGTTGACAAAGAGAAGGTTAGAGGTATCGGGCAGGGAATCTTGACTGGATTATTGCATACTTTTTTTGATGATAAATATTGTGTTTGGAATAGCAGAACACAGGATACGCTAAAGATTCTTCGTCGTCCAATCGGAAAATATTCAGATATTGGAAAAAGCTACAAAACAGTTAACAGAAAGATCCTAGAAATGGCACAGGAATTAGAGACTGATCTGACTACCTTGGATGGTTTTATGTGGTTCATAAGCAAACATGTTCAATTCATCTAATCTTGCTTCGAAGAGTAGGACATTTTTTGTTTCAATAAAAATAATTCATACAAACCTTTTTTCCAATTTTGTTACGTGAGTAAGGAGCAGAATAACACAGTTTACCATTCTCAAAAAAGAGCCAGGTTCCTGTAAGTTGTGGAAGAAAAATCTTTCTAATGCGTTCAGTATTTCTATACGCCATCCATGGGGTACGTTTTTCAACTAGAAATAACCTATAAAAAATTGTCAAAAAGATTGCAGCATCAAACCAGTATACATCTTCTTCTGGACCAATAACGTATTTCACACCAACCTTTTTCAAGCATTCAATCAGATCTTCGTTGCAAACTGAGCAGGCAGAGAATATCATGAGTTTTGGTTTATCTGTTCTATCCTGCAATGTTTCGCAAATTTCTTCGGCTGTTATCCATTTCCCTGAGGGAAAGTCTAGTCTAGTGGTTTTTGCAATAAAAACGTCCATGTGCAGAAATGTGAATAAGTTTTTCTGATGAATTTTTGAGTTCGTGTATAAAGGAAGAAACTCCACGAATCGTTACTACCCTTGGTTGGATTTTTGGCTTTAGAATACGAACCAGTTCTCTTACAAGTAACCCCTCAGACTTTTTTTCTTGTGTTTCTGAGGTACAATCTAAGATTAACATACCATTTTTAACAATTTCTTTGTCATATTTTCTGCTCAAACTCACTATTCCCCCAAAATACTTCTCCTAATACTTTTTTTAAATTTGAAGAATTCAATCATTTTAATCTAAACACTCATGTCTTTCTCTTTGCGTTTAAGTTAAGAAATTGGGTCCACAAGGTTTGGAATATAGAAGGTACCAGGAGTTGATTTAATCACCATTTTGCAGGCTTTGCAGAATTTAATGGGGATTTTACCCCTTTTTTTTCTATCCATCCATTTTCTACTACTGCAAATTCTACACTCCATTAACACGAATTTCTTTTTTTCTTTCTCTATCAGGTCTTTTGCACAACTGGGACAAACGTGAATATCATCTGCGATTTTGAATGCAGTCTCCTTGTTACAGAATTTACATTCTTTTTTAGGTTGACCATTTTCAAGGGCATCTATTATTAGATTAGGAATTCTATTTTCAGAAAGATTGAAGAAATTGTACTCATCATATTCTTGATATTCTTGAAGTATTTCTTTACAAATTTCTTTTTTGGTCAAATCCGCGATATTTCTGTCAAGTCTCATTTTGTGCGCAAAACAGACAACATCATCCATTTTTGCTTTAATTTGTTCAAGAATTTCTGGTTGAGAATTGGACAGTAAAATATGTTGAATTATTTTCGAAAGAACTGCAAAATGCAAATCAACATTCATTTTGTCAAAAATTTCTGAAAATTTGGTTTTTCCCATTTTTTCATAGATGTGCTCGAAATATCCCATTTCTTGTTTAATGTACAAATAACGTCCTCTCGTCCCAACGAGATCTTCCATCATATCTACAATTTCAAGTAAGAGCTCATTATCGTATTTGTAATTTAGAATAAACCAAATTACAATTTTATTCACAAACAAGAACAAATCAAAGATGTTTTTAATTCGAGATTCGTAATCTTCAAGACCTTCTAATTCTTTTAATGATTTTCTGAGCTTTTTATCATGAGAATACACTAATTTTTCTAAGAAGATTTCTGCACTAAATTCTCCCAGTTCATATTCTGCTGATTCGTCAGGAGATTCGGATTCTTCAAGATTTTTTTCCATAATTCGTCTTCTTTGTTTATTTATTGTGTCTTCCAACCAACTGAAATCAATAAACTGAAGATAGTAAAGAAGCATGGATGGCGAATCAACGGCTTCCTTTAGTTGGTTCATTAATCTAATTAGTCCAATTCGTCCATTAGTTTTTTCTATTATCCTTACATCCCGATTTCTGGGAGTTAGTTCCAATCTTTCAGTGGATATCCAGCGATTATTCGATTCTAATTCAATATCAGAAGTGAGTTCTTGGTGTAGCTTGATTTTAACGTAACATGAATATGAACAGAAATTTTTTGTTTCTTCATCTAAATCAAAAATATTCTCATCTTGGGTACTCAATTTTTGTGTTAGAATAACCTGCTTAGTTATGCCTGGTCGTGTAATTATTGCAGTCATAAGAGGGCGATCTTTTATGCTTGGATGGAAATTTATGATGAGTTGATTTCCTTCTATATGAGCATCATCTAACCATATGTCTGGAGAAGTCCCACCTTCATCATCATCTTTTCTGATGTTTGGTTTCAGCTGGTCTATTTTGATGGTTTTATCTGATAAAGACGTATTGTTAATTAAATAGTCGAAATAGTCAGACTTGTTTTCATATCTCAGAAGATTTAACTCAACATTTCCTGTTTTTATTTCAGATAATAATCCTGCTCTTGTAGCGTTTGCACTTCCTGTAAGGCAGTAGCTTCCATTTTTTGTTTGAAAAATTAGAATCTTTGCATGTAGGTACCTCTTAGGCTCATTTGTAAAAACAAGTTTCTTAACCCTAATTTCTTTACCTTCATCGATTAACACTTTAATTGTTTCAACTGGAAAATTTTCAACTCTATCAGGTTGAATAAACAATTCTAGGTTTGGACAAAAATTCTCAGTTAAGTGTCTCAAGACAATTCCTTTGATCTCAAAAAATGGTGAGGCAATAGTAATTTTGCTGATCTGCTCGTTTTTCATAATTTCTTTTACTTGTTGGAGAATTGATTTGTTTGTATTATACAAAAGCCATATCTTGCTTGAAGGATATACAGTTTCCTTGTTAATCCAGGGTAACTCAAAGGCTTCTAAAATTCTTTCTTTATGCTTGTTACTTGTAACAAGATTATGGTTGTTTAGACTAACAAGAAATTTTTTCAAATCTTTATAGACAGAAATCATTTCTGGATGATCAAAAGATAGGTCATAATCGATTAAAGAATAAACTTCTCCGGATCGCATACAACCATTTTGTGTGAAGTTTCCACTGCCAATAAACAATTTGGCTGTTTCTGCGGAAGTCATTAGAAGAAACTTTGGATGAAAGCGTCCATTGGCTCGAATTGGTTCAATTAAGTAATTTGTTCCAGCCTTTCTCGCTTTTTGGAAAGTTTCATTGTAATATTTTTGGTCCACCAATAGTACAATATTTTTTGGATCTTTTTTCTCAATTACAGGTAAAATGACTTCTTCAAAAAATTCTGGTTCTACCGAATATGTTCCAATCACAATGTTTTCAAAGTCATGACCGCTTTCAGAAATTTCTGTTAGTAATTCTTTTTCAGTTAATACGGCCATTGTTCTCACTACTTGATAATTTCTGCTAAGAAAGCTTTTCCTTCTGAAGTTAAAGATTGATGATTTTCAGATTTTTTGCAAAGTTTCAAATCAGCTAATATTGAACTGCAACTGTAAAATCGAGAATCTCTAAATCTTGGAGTATAGAGTTTGTCAACTCGAAATACATCTTTGTCTGAATGGAAGAAAGCTTGAGGGTGAGCATAAAGAGAGCTGCTTTTTCCCTCAAAAACAGTTGTTGACCAGCTTATGATATATCTCTTGTAGATCCAAGTAATGTAATCAATTAACGAATATTCTGATTGGGATATTTTTGAATCTAATTCTTTGATCAGATGATAGGGACTTAAGTCAGTTTTAGATTTTTCTTTGAACCAGATCCAATTTGAATCATTGTTTTTATATTTATGATAAAATCTCGAGTATATAGTTAAGAATAATAATATTGTATTAGCAACTGGATTTGTTAATTCTGATTTCTTTGAATTGATACCCTCTAGCACTGAGCTGAGTGTTGATTCGTTTATTTGTGAATTTAAACCACATGATCGGTCAAATTCTTTACTTATCTGAGAATTGAATTCTTTAACATCTCTTTGTAATACCAAGGAAAGTAGTGATAGATGAATATCTCTTAGGTCTATTGAATGACTATGAGAGAATTCTTTTTTCAGAAAAACAGAAAGAATGTCTAGGATATCTTTTTTGATGTAATCAATAAAAGCAGATAATGAAAGACCAGTTAATCTATGCTTATGCTGATCTAATGTATCCAAGAAATATGAAAGAAGTGTTTCACAGCCATAGCTGAAGAAGTCGTGACATCTAAAAAAGCGCCACTTTTCAGTTATGTCCTTCAGATAATCTGGAAAATTGTGATTAATTACTTGTGAATTATATTTGTATTGTCTAAAATAGACGTTGTTAAGAAAAGCTTCTTCATTAATAGTCAAGGATTCTTGTCCAAGTGTGTCTACAATATATAGAATAAGACTTAGAGTTTGTTTTCTTCTTTCATGAAATAGAAGACCAGTTAAACTCGAAATTTTGTTGAATAGGATATTTCGTAATAGCTCGTATTCAGACGAGTTGGAATCTGGGGATAGACATATACAACATTTTTTTCCATAGTCTATAAGAATTTCTTTAGGAATTTCTTTTTTGTTAATATATCCTTTGAAGTATTTTGTTTTAGAGATTGCTTTTTCAAAATTTTCAGCAATTTTCAATCCGAGTGGTGTTAAAACATCTCTTGTTGGCTTTGTTTCAGTTAAACCTAAGTTTCGCATTGATGCTTGGTAATAATATCCATATCCCCCTAAACGGTATCCTAGATGAGCAAAACCCTGCATTTTCACTGGATCTGAACTATCTCTCCATTTTCTTCTTCCTTTTATTGCACCTTGTATGTTTTCATGATTGTTGTCTGAAACAATTTCAGAGTGACTAATACATGCTAAGCAATATGCTCTTGCTAGATCCTGGAAAAAATTTTGAAAATCTGAATACTTGTCAAAATTATTCTCATTAATATTTTTTAGAACCCAGCAATAAAACGTGTAATACCTTGCTCGTTCTGTAAGACTAATTATTCCTGTTAGTAAATTACTCTTAATTCTATCAGAAGTCCTATCCAAACCCAATGGATCTAAAACTCTTCCTGAAACTTTTCCAGGTTTAATCCAAAATGGATCTAATGTTGACATGATATTTCGATTATTCTTGGGAGGGAATTTGACAAAAGCTTTATTGTGTATGAGTTTGGATTACTACTTCAGTGCCAGTTTCAAGGCTTTTTATTCAAATGATGTGGGTGCGCATTCTTAAAATATCGTTATAAGACCTTTTAGGGTCTTTTCAATGTAAGAGTTATTTTATGCTCATGTGAATTCTTGACTTAATAGTGTCTTGTAACTAGGGAATTGGTTGCATGAAGGAGTGAAAAAAGCAGCTTGATAAATACAATTCGTTGGTAGAGCTGTTAACTCAGAGAAAAGAGAGTGAAGAGAGTTTGCTTCATTTTGATCGTTGTAGTGTTAGGGCTAGTGATGTGGGTAGCCAATATTATTGTGAGAAAAAGGTTAAGATGGAGTTTTTTTATGAGGAGGTTGAGACTGAAACCAAGAATCAGGGCAAAGAAGACCAATCCCTGTTTGAGGGCGCTGAGGCTTTAGCTCAGGAAGAGCTTTGGAAAGCATTTTACCGTGAAAAGTCCGTCTTAGCAATGGAATGGTTGCTTCTAGCAAATACAATGATGTTGTTCTAGCGAGTCAGCCGGATTCTGTTCTTTTTGAAGATGGATTTCCATTAGTTGTTTTTGAATACAAGTTCTCAAGAAGTAAAAGGGCTTATCCGAGTTATTATGTTCAGGCAGGATTCGATGGACTGTTACTAAAAAGCTTGGGTTTCGATACAGGCAGACTGTTTTTTGCGATAGTTGTAGCAGACAGAACGGCAAGAAATGATTCCAATCTTAAAGATAATGTGTTTGAGGCATTAGTGAAGAAGGGATCAAAGAATGCAGTTTTGCCGATTGAAAATGCTGTAGTTTAGTTTAACAGGTTTGATGAACAAGAAACCAGAGCAAGTCTAGAGTGGGTTATTTTCAATTTTGGAAAGGTCAAAGAGAAGCCACCTTCACAACAAACCCCAACAAATGCAAAATCTGTGAATATGAACAAGAATGCAAAAAGATAGTTTTCTAATTATAATGTTATAAAAAGTTTGAATTCAGGTTTTTCTTTAACAGCTATCAATCAATACTCTCAAAAAACGCTAAAAAGCACTCAATAGTTTTAACCAAATCGATTACTTCTAACCAAGTTTTGCCTGCTACTAAATCTTGGGCATGAAAAAGTTTGTCTCGTAAACTCTGAACTGATCTCAGACGTTTTTTGGCTGATTTACCCCATTTCTCCTCCATTAATTCTTTTACTACTTGGATTTCAAAAATCAGATGGCTTTTATCACAAAATTGAAGGCAATCAGCGAGATCAAGTTCTTCATTTCTTTCTTTTCTCATAGAACAAATCTTTTTTGCTTCCTTTATTCGTTTTTCCTTAAGATTAACTTGCCAGGTGTCACCTTCAAAGTAATGTCTAATTATTCGAAGAAGATGCATCTCTAAAAGACTGATAAGCCCAAATAACCACATACGTACTGGAGCTTTTTGCAGATCTCCTCTAGTAACGATTCCAATAACTTCGCTGTTACGGGTGACAAATTTTCGTGGGGAATTGGATAATGTTGCGAAAACTTGAATCAAAGGTAATGATTCGTCTATTAGATCAGAAACGCCAAATGTCTTTCTATATTTCTTGACTGCGCCATTTTTAAGGTCTGATCTATAAATAAATCCAATTATTTTACCTCTGTTTTTAATTCCCATTACATCAAAGTCATAATATTCCATTTGATTCTTTACAGTTATAGAAGAGTCCTCATACGTACAGCATTTCAAATCTTCAGCAATATGTTTAATCTTTATTTCATTCTCGAACAATTCACGTAACTCTTTATAAGTCGACTTTAGTTGTTTCATTTTCTTGAGACCTTACTCAATGTGCTAATTAATTACGATCTAAATAGGTAGACTGCTTCAACTTTAGCTACTTTTCTGAAAATGTGTGTACATTATTCTCTAAATATTTTATATGAACTACAGATACTAATTAGTTAGATCCTCAAACGCACAATTATTTGAGAAGAATCTAAATAAGCGTTTAATTTCAAAAACAAGTGATAAATGCGTGCGAAATACGTATGCATCATAATTGTTGAATTGCACCATTCTTCCATAACATTGGTTTGGTTCAATCTGGATGTAACTGATAGCGCCTCAAAAATCGACAGCTTCTACACACCTTAGTAGAATCAGCCGACACCCGCAATCTTTCAGTGGTCTTACAAACGTATATATCCAAAACCAGACATAAATATTGTGGTACCAACAAAGCAACAACTTACCAATAATTTAGCCTTTTTTTCAGCACCAAAAATTTTCTTTTTGGTCCATCAGCGCATGAAACAGCAACCGCAAGAGCATGAACAAAATTACCGCCAGTGTCCATATACTCCTTCAATATTAACTGCTCTTCAGGATTACGTGGTTTTGGTAGAGTATACATAAAATTGAATAACCGAAGGTCCTTCAACAAAACAGAATACATAGATGGAATAAGCACTCTTCTATCCTTAAGCACTTCATCCAAATGGAACACCGCCCGCCTCATCGAAACTAAATTGGCGCATCGGATTACCTTAAAATCGCTAACATCATGTTCATTCCTTAATTCAGCAACCCATTTCTTTGAAAAAGCAAAATTCAGTTCTATATGAGACACTTGAAGTTTATTATCAACTCTTTTGCGTACAATTACTGCAATCTGCTGTTTTGTTCCTTCATCGTTTACATATTCTTTAACGCCAAGAAATGAAGGTGCCTTGTTTAATTGTTCAATTCCATTTTTGTTCATTTTTGCTTGATAAATCATCTTAAGGTTAAAGAATCTGGGAAGGGGGTTGCCAATTTTCAATTCTTTTTTGAACGTATTTGGCCAATCATAGATGTATCGGTCAGGATCTAAATTGAATTTTTTGATTTTGGGAAAATCTACCAAAGATTCATATTCAGAAATAATATCGTGAGCTTTTTTAATGTCTTCATCGTCAAGCGACCAGCCTTGTGGACTGTAACGAATCCATGCAACCAATTCCCAAACATTTTTCGGAAAAGCATTCAGTGGGGGATGCCAAACGGGCAAGATTGCATTGGTAGATGATGTATCTGTCAAAGTATACTTTTTAATCGAGTGTCCAACTGAATTTTTTTCAAAATTTTCTTGAATTATTTTGGTTTCACGAAGCTTTTTCAAGTGGCTATAATAAACGCGAGGACAAATACCGGTTGCTTTAAGCACAGCTTCTTTTAGTTCTCTGGGAGATTTCGTTCCGTAACTGAGTGCATATTCTATAGCTTCATCTACCTCTGGGCGGTCACAGTTTTTCTTTGTTTTGTCACTAACTGACATTTTTTTTCCTCAAAATGTCACTAACTAGACAGTTTCTAACTGAATATCTTTCAGATAGTGGTTAAATTAATCATTTTGTCTATAAGAGCTTTGGGAAATAAAATGGAACAAATCAAAGATCGAATAATTAACTGTTTAAGAACGACAAAAGTTCCCCAGGGCGTTGAAAACATCAGAGTAGCCTGCAACATCGGAAACTGGAACACCGCCCTAAAACATTGCTTAGAACTGGTTTTGCAAGAAAAAATTAATGGCCAAAAAAAGTCTAAAAGCTGGATTTTCTGGATTAACCCTAGCACCTGCAAAGCTAACAACAAAAACTGATGAAAAACCTTAGTCCACACAAACCAAGGAAGAATAACAGTTGATGATCAATGAACTTCAAGAAAACGAAGAGTTGCTTAAGCTAAAAACAAGTCCAGATCTTCTTGAGGTTTACATGAATCATCTAGGCAAGACAGTTAAAAAAGATCAAGCAATCAAAAGAATGGTTTTTCTAACTGCTTTAAGTGCATATTCCCAGAATCCACAGAACTTATTCTTGAAGGGACAATCATCCATAGGCAAAACCTATAACGTAACCCAAGCTTTGACCTATTTTCGCCAATCAACAATATGGATGCTTGGCGGACTTTCCCCTACTGCATTGGTCCACGATTTTGGAACCCTCATAGATGCAGAAAGCCAAAAAGAAATCGATCCTATAGAAGACAAACCTAAAAAAGAAAACTACAACAACGATAAAGGAGAATTTGACAAAAAAGCCTACGATGCAGCCCAGAAACAGTGGCGAGACCGCCTACGAAGAGCTTACTACTTAGTAAACCTGCAAGGAAAGATACTGGTTTTTTTAGAATCCCCCCATTTGGAAACTTACATGCGCCTAAGACCTGTTCTTAGCCATGATGCACCTGAAATCAGCTACAAATTCACAGACAAACCCGGAGGAGGAACCCTGCGAACCATGCACGTTGTCCTTAAAGGATGGCCAGCATGCATTTTTTGCACCACTGAAACCAAATACATCGAGGACCTAGCCACCAGAGGCTTTACAGTTACCCCGGACTTGGATGAAGAAAAGATCAAAGCCGCTATAGAATTGATAGGGGAAAAGAAAGCATATCCTTGGAAATTTAATCGTAAAACAGACACAGAATTCATTAATCTTCAAAAGTTCATGGATACACTCACCGGCAGGTTATGTATCACAAATAATGTAGTTATACCATATTCCAATGAACTTAGTAGCATTTATCATTCAACACTATCCAGGGACATGCGAGATTACCTGCATTTTGTAGCGTTAATAGAACTTAACTGTCTTCTTAACATCTTCCAACGACCATACATAATCCTAAACAAAAACCAGTACTGGATGGCAAACATCCACGACTTTTTGACTGCCCTTGAACTGCTCAAAAGTTTTGAAGAAACCACCAGGACAGGAATACCGGGTCACATCGTCACGTTTTACCACAAAATCATTGTTCCATTCCAAAGTCCGACCAACTACGAAGAGCTCGTGGAAAAACACAACAACACAATACCAGCAAAAATCAGCAAAAAAAGCATCTACAAGTATATAGAACTACTAAGAGACATTGGCTGGGTCGACACCATACAAGACCCAGAAGATAAAAGACGACGACTAGTTTACCCACTAAAAAAGACAGAAAACAGTCTGTATTATTCGCTCAGACAAGCTATACCCTTTTTTCACGAAAAAGACTTCAAAAACTGGCTAGACGGGCTCAAAAACTATTCTTCTCCAGAAAACATTTTCATATGCAAAAACTTGATGATTAAAGATAAACATCCATTATCTTCAAGTTGCGATTTAACAAAATATTTTAAAAATAAACTGTTTAGGGACGAATATTTTCTAGAACCGTTAGAACCCAAACAAGAATCTAAACTTTTAAACTCGCCTAAAAATAGTGGAAGCGAACAAAAACTACCTTTTTTCGGGTTATTTGACTTAAAATCTAAGCTAAAAAAAGAATTCTCGTGGGGAACCCAGGAAGACTTTGAGGAAATAGCAAAAAAACTTGATCCTAAATTGACCCAATCTGATGCTGAAAAACTCTTTGAAAAACTAGTTGATGAAGACGAAATAGCCATGGACCCAGAGGGCTGGTGGAGATGGATCAAATGACCCAACCCAATAGGTCAACTATTGGAAAGACGAAAAAAAGTCAGCCAAGGCATGGGAAAATTTTTGTCCCGACGTCTCATCTGACAACATTGGTAAAGCGATTTTTAACCACATTGGAGAACATCAAGTGTTGGAACCAACTGGACAAGTTAATTGGAGAAGACAGACTAAAACATAATGTTTCGAATATTATAGAATATACGTTTTTTCTCCAAAAACTAGTCACTGAACAAGAAGTCGAAACACTTACACAAACGCTGGAAGAGAGGGTGAACAGTGACTAACCTTTGGGTCTACTTTTTGAATTGTTTGTTGTTGAAGCCTAGAAAAATCAAGAAAACAAAACAAAGCATTTTTCAGGGTTATTTTCAAAAACAGGACTCAAAACAGCTGTATTACACGTTGATAAAAGGTGAGATATGTTGACTAAAGTTGAAAAAAGATGGAGCGCGATGTTAAAAGTTGAGAAAAGATGATTTAATACAGTTTCTTGCAATGATGCAAGCTGAAAATAGGATACAAATACCTATAGAAATTAGGCAACACCTCAAACTAGAACCAGGCAAATTCTTGAGAATAAAAATAGAAGGAGTAACTATTTGGAGTCCAAGAGGGGAAGAATTTTTTGCCAAAATCTCAACTGATGGACGAATAACGGTTCCATGGGAGATAAGATGGAAACTCGAGATTGAACCAGGTCATGTAACGCGAATCTTTCTTTACACCGAGGATTAACCATGACAGTACTGGTTCCAACCTGCCCAGAATGTGGATCAACAAACAACTGGAAGGATGGAACTAGACAGACCGAACATGGAAAAATACAACGATACTTCTGCCGAGAGTGTGGTTACCGATTCAGCGAAACAAATTTGAACTGTTCATATGCACCTAAACAGGTTCAAACTGTCCAAGGATTGCCATTAAATACAACTTCCAACTTACGTTTTGATCGCCAAATCTGCGCCTCTCAGGCAACGGAGCCGAAAAATTTGGTCAAAGTGGAAACCCGAACAGAAAACAGGCTTGCGGGAGCCACAGATGCAGAAACAAAATCTCTCCTATTCAACTTCGCATGGTGGATGAAAAAAGAAGGCTACGCACCGTCAACAATAACGACCAGAGAAAGACTCCTGAGAACTCTAATAAAACGAGGAGCAAAACTAAACGACCCGGACAGCATCAAAGAAGCCATAGCCAAACAAGAATGGTGCAACAAAAGAAAAGTAAACGCAGCAGACGCCTACACAGCTTACCTACGAATGAACAACCAAACATGGGAACCCCCAAGATACAAAGTCGCCTTCAAACTGCCCTTTATACCCACAGAAAAAGAAATAGACGCCCTAATCGCAGGATGCGGAACAAAAACCTCAACATTCCTACAACTCCTAAAAGAAACAGGAGCAAGATGCGGAGAAGCAAACAACCTCAAATGGACAGATTTAGACCTCGAAACAGGAACAATCAGAATCACACCAGAGAAAGGAAGCAACCCAAGAATCTTCAAACTCTCAAACAAACTACTAAGCCGATTAATATCATTAAAGAAAATATCAAACAAAATCTTTTGCAAACACGTGAGAACACAAAGACGACTATTCCAAAAACAACGAGCAACTCTCAGCCGAAAACTTCAGAATCCCAGGTTGCTCCAAATACACTTTCACACTTTCAGGCACTGGAAAGCCACCATGGAATATCACAAAACAAAAGACATTCTCCACGTAATGAACATGCTCGGACACAAAAACATCATGAACACGCTAAAGTACACTCAGCTAATCGACTTCAAAGGAGACGACTACACATCTAAAGCAACCAAAAACAGCGAAGAAGCAAGACAACTAATAGAAAAC
>JANKMU010000025.1 GCA_024650045.1 Mycoplasmatota bacterium
CATCAAGATTTTCATCTTCATGCAGTTCATATCATTTTTTAGGTGGTAACGGGAAGAATACACTAGTTCTGCTCGCATATTCTTGAAACATTGGATTATCTTTATATTTCTTTTCTAACATAGGTACACCAGAAACATAGAGCAGTAGATAAGTAATAAACATAGGTCCTATAATACCTAATAGGCTATATCCGTTTAATGTTGATAACGAAACAATCCATACTGCCCACCACATAAGTGCTTCACCAAAATAATTTGGATGTCTCGTGTATCTCCAAAGACCAGATTGCATTATTTTTCCTTTGTTTTCTGAATCTTTTTTAAATTTCTTTAATTGTGCATCACCAACGGCTTCATAATAAAAACCAATAATCCATAGAACAACACCAATACCTAATACGATATATCCGATGAGTTCCATCTCAAAAGGTAAATAATTGACAAGTTGAATAGGTATTGAAATAATATATAGGAATGTCATTTGAAGCATAAATACGATGAAATATGCTTTTATTTTTTGATGACTTCCCCATTTTTTTCTCATATCAACATAACGGTAATCTTCTGGTTTATTCCAGTTTCTTATACCTATATAAAAGAACAATCTAAAGCCCCATAAAGCGACTAAACCAGTGATTACCAAAGCAGGTATTGAATAAATGCCTTGAGTGACTAGACTGCTAATCGCAATGACGATGAAACCTAATCCCCATGCCATATCTGCTAGCCCATTATTTTTTTTAATTTGTGCAATCATAAAGAAAATATTAAAAAATACAAATAAAACAATTGCGTTAACTAAAAACATCATTTGTCATCACTCCTCAAATAAGCGATTGCAACCGTGCCGATACCAGCATTCATCGCAACCACGGTTGAGATGTCCATGACGTATTCAGGTTTTTTACCGATTACAGTTTCAAAATACTCAGCATATTCTTTTGCACGATCTTCAGCATTTGCATGCACGATTGCAAATCTTTCAATGCCATATGTTTTTTGAACTTCTTCAACATGCTTTTTAATTTTTTTATTACTTGAACTTATACTCAATGATTTATCAAAGATAATACCCTTACCTTCTTCATCGATTGATATAACAGGTTTTAAGTTCATGATTTTTCCAATGATACCCGTAACTTTTGATACACGTCCAGATCTAACCATATATTTTAATGTCTGAACACTTACTAAAATTTTTGTTTTTGATGTCAAAGATTCAATCTTTTCAATGACCTCATCAAAAGAAAGTCCTTGATCAATATATTCAGCAGCTTTTAAAACAAGTAAACCTTCAGCACCTGAATTTTGTTTTGTATTAATAACTTTTATTTTAGTATCTTTGAATTTGTTAGCAGCTTCAACAAATGCATTGTATGTACCGCTCATTTCTTTTGATATTGTTAAGACAATAATTTCTTTATAATAAGTTGTTAAAAATGAGAAGAAGTTTTCTAAACTTCTCAAATTTGGTTGACTTGATGTTGGATAAACCTCTAAACTATCCATCATGTCATAAAAACGAGAACTTTGAATAGTAACTTTATCATAATAAATAGAATCATTCATTAATAATTCAATTGGAATCATATGAATTTGATATTTATCTAAATATGATGATGGTAAATCCGCAATTGAGTCAGTAACAAGTGCAATTGGATATTTTTTATGGTTTGCTGCTTCAAATTGTCTTTTCATATCATCAACTTTTTGTTCGACAATTCTACCTTTATCATCCAAATATTCAAAGACTTGCTCAGGTTGATCACTATGAATATGAATTCTAATTGTTTTATCACTACCAGCAACAACCAAAGAATCACCAAATTGTTCTAAATCTACTTTCATTTGCTCAACATTGAGATCTTTACCTCTTAATAATGCTTCTGTACAATAACGGAATTGTGAATCTTCTAAATGATCTACATGAAGTTCCTGAATCACTTCATTATCGTGTACATGTATGTCGACATCTTCACCTTTCAATGCTTTAATAAAGCCTTCAATAAAGTGAACGAAACCTTTCGCACCAGCATCTACAACATTATTCTCTTTCAAGACTGCTAATTTTTCAGGCGTTCTAGCAAGCTCTTCAACAGCGATTTCATATCCTTTTGATATCAATTCAATAAAATTTTTGGTAATACTTTTGAACTGGTTGAGCGCTTCAACAAAAGCACGCATAACAGTAATCATCGTTCCTTCAACGGGTTTCGTTATGGATTTATATGCATAATCAGCTCCGTTTGCAAAACTTTCAATAAAAACATCTTGACTGATCACATCATCTTTGATGTTTACAGAAAATCCATAGATATATTGTGCAAAAATAATTCCTGAATTACCTCTTGCTCCAACGATAGCAGCATCAGCAATAGATTGAATAGTCTCCTCACTTGTTTCCCCTAATTTTGATAGTTCAATAATGCTATTCATCATAGATGCAAGATTACTTCCTGTATCACCATCAGGTACAGGAAACACATTAATTGAGTTTAATGTATTCTTTTCTTGTATAACATTTTTTGCTCCAATCATAAAAGATTTGTAAATGAGTTCATTTGTTAATTGATAAGTTGTCATAATTCACCTCAAAATATTAGATTATATATTAAATATGATATGGTACTAGTTGATGCCCCCAAGAACGTTCCCCAAATAAGATCAATGATAGTAATTTGAATTGGCCAATCTTTTAAAGTTGCTAAATTTGTTAAGTCGTATGTTGCATAAGTTATAAAACCAAATAAAGCACCTAACAATACTGCTTTCCAAATATTACCTTGATCAAGTGTTGGCATTAAAACAAAAATCACAAGGCCACCAATAAATAGAAGATAAAAAACAATAGCAGCAACCCAATTCACATCAGGTCTAAGTAGATGTCCAAGATATCTTTGATAAATATTTTTGGCAACGATACCTAACCAAAATAAATCAATTGCGAAAAAAATAATAAAAGATATTCCATATAATTTCAAAAAAGTCAACATTTGCTTTCCTCCTATTTTTTATAAGTTAATTATAACATTATTAAATTAAAAATATTAAAATAATGCCTATAATAAATAAATGTGAAATGGATGTTAGATGAAATAATAAAATAAGCATATTGAGTCATCATCAATGCTAAAACACTAATATCGTGTTATAATTTAAATAAATAATATTTAAATGTAGTGGAGGTTGTCATGATATTAATTAGACATAACAATGAAGGTCATTTAAAACCATATTTTTACTTTGCTTTGGAAGAGTATGTGTTAACAAAACTACTCAAAGATAATGAAACATATTTTTTTACTTGGGAAATTCACGGTGTAGTTATTGGGAAAAATCAAGTTATTGAAAATGAAGTTAATTTAAACTTTCTAAAAGAAAATAAAATCGATGTGTATAGAAGACCAACAGGTGGCGGATGCGTCTATGCTGACCATAGAAACACTATGTTTTCAATTATTACTAAAAAAACGAACAAAGAATTTACTTTTAAAACATATTTATCTAAAATTATCGATTCTATGAAATTACTCAATATAGACATTGAATTTAGTGGAAGAAATGATTTATTATTTGAAGGCAAAAAAATTTCAGGTAATGCCTTTCTTCAAAATAAATATGGCATGTTAATGCATGGCACATTTTTATACGATTGTGACTTAGAGACGATGGTAAGAGCTATTTCTCCAAGTGATGAAAAATTAGTATCGAAAGGTATTGATAGTGTAAGATCTAGAGTGACGAACTTAAAACCGTATTTAAATGGTTTAACACAACAACAGCTCATCAAACATTTCGAAAATACTTTAACCAATCAAACATATACATTGAGTCAAGAAGAAATAGATGTCATCCATGAGATGGCAAAAAAATATGAATCTAAACAATGGATTTACAAAAAACAACCAGCCTACACTAAGATGTTGAAAAAGAGATTGTCTGGAGGACTTTTTGAAGTTAAGCTAGACTTAGATGAAGGTGTGATTAAAAATATTGCAATCCAAGGTGATTTCTTTGATAAAATACCGCTTTCTACTTTTGAGAAACGCTTTAACGGTATGCCATATGAGAAGAAAATTATTCATGAGATATTGACAAAAAACAAGATTGAAGATTATATATTAGATGCAAAAACTGAAGAGTTTCAAGAACTTCTTTATGAAGGTATTTTAGGAGAATAATTGATACAATATAGTGATTTATTCTAGAATAGAAAGAAAGTATTATAAAAGTTTGACGATATAATAAAAATTTTGTTAAAATAGAGTAGAAGTGAAAGGTGGTAATGATATGAACGAACCTAAGGAAAAGAAAGTCAAAGAACCTAAAGAAAAAAAGGTTAAAGAGCCTAAGGAAAAGAAAATAAAAGTTCCTAAGGAAAAAAAGACTAAAAAAATTAAAGATCGTCAAAAATGGACATCTAAATATTTCAAGAAATTTTCTGGTCGTGCAAATGATAGTTATGACGAGATGTTACATCTTGATTATGAACGAGCTATCGAACGCGCGAAACAACTTTCTAGTATTATGGAAGCTGAATTTGACTCACCTATCGTTATCACTGTACCAGATGCATTTGAAAAAAATGGTCGAGTAACTTATCGACTTGATCAAAAAGAAGATGGAACAAACACTTTATTATACGATCAAGCATTGGTAACTATATTATTTTTCGGTGATGATTCTTTATTTTATTATCAAGCCAATATTGACCACCGTAATGGACATATTGCATATGACGTTGCTGGCGAGTTTAACTATTTTGATGTTGTTCATATGGAAACTGCACTTAAATATGATAACCCTGATCATCCTAAATATATTACACTTGATCTAGAGGTTGGCTTAGCAGATGGCACAATTGTTCCATTCCATTTAAGAAATCATAGAATCCATGATGGTTATGATTTACCAACATTGTTAACAGCGTCTGAACAAAAAGTCTTAGATGCTATTAAGAAAAAAGTTCGTGAAAGTCGAATGCTATAAAACGCATATAACACTTTTTAAAATGCATTGTATTCATTGACATTTGAATCAATATTATGTATAATACCTTCGTTGAGGTGATATTATGAAATTTTCATTAAATGAGTTAAAAGAACATACCTCAATCAACTTTATTTATGACTATTCGAAAGAAATTTCTGCTGTTATTGATATTTTATCAATTGAGCCTGCAAAGATTAACGGAGAGATTTATTATGGTCATAATGAGTTAAAATTAGATATTAGCGTCGATGTCAACATGGAGTTGGCATGCTCGAAGACATTAAAACCGGTTCCTTATGAAATGCATTTTGATGCAGAAATTTTATTCAGTGATACACTTGAAGCAGATTTCCCATTAACCGACCCTCTTGAGCTGACAGATATTATCTTTGGATACATCGTATCCGAAAAGCCATACACAATCTATCACCCAGATGCAAAAGACATAATCTTCGAAGAAGAAAAACGTCCACATCCTGCATTTGCTGAATTAGATAAGAACATGAAAAAATAGGAGGTGAACAGATGGCTGTTCCATTTCGTAGAACGGGCAAAACTGCTAAGAGAAAAAGAAGAACTCACTTTAAGTTAACTGCCCCAGCATTAGTTGTATGCCCACAAACTGGTGAATTCACATTACCACACCGTGTTACACCTAACAGTGGATATTACAAAGGACAACTAGTTTTAACAAAAAAAGAATCCAAGAAGGATTGAGGAAGGGTGCCAACAGGCACCTTTTTCTTTATCAAATTGACAAAAATAATAAATTCATATATAGTTAGTATAAGATACTAAAGAATCGAGATACCTATGAAACATGAGACCGTTTTAAAACATGAAGCGATTCATTATTTAAATATAAAACCTAATGGAATTTATGTTGATGGGACATTGGGTGGAGCAGGACATTCAAAATGCATCCTTGAAGGATTAAAGGATGGTTTTTTGTATGCATTCGATCAAGATGAATATGCGATTGAATATGCTAAAGAAGTTTTAAAAGATTTTGATAATTTCATGATTATTAAAAGTAATTTTAGAGATCTTAAGCAAAGATTGAATGATTTAGGAATAACTAAAATTGATGGTCTCTTATTGGATCTAGGATTGTCATCTTTTCAAATTGATGATGAGACAAGAGGGTTTACATATTTAAAAGATACTTCGCTAGATATGAGAATGGATCAAGATCAACAATTGACTGCAGAAACTATCTTAAATACATACACGATGGAAGAGTTAGCTCGTATATTTTTCGTTTATGGTGAAGAAAAAAACAGTTTCAAAATAGCTAAAAGAATTGTTGAACAAAGACCTTTAAAAACAACAATGGATCTTGTAAAAATAACAGACTCCGTTAACTATAAAGATAAAGGACATAGTGCAAAACGAGTATTTCAAGCGCTTCGTATAGCTGTTAACGATGAACTAACAGTTTTAGAAGAAGTTTTAAAAGATGCAGTTGAAATGCTTAATACCGATGGCAGATTGGTTGTTATAACGTTTCATTCACTTGAAGATCGAATCGTAAAACACTTTTTTAGAGATGAAAGTTCAAGTTCATTGCCTAAAAATCTTCCAATTATTGATTTACCTGATGTAAAAACTGAAGTGTTAACAAAAAAACCTATATATCCAAGTGAGGAAGAGTACTTAAAAAATTCAAGAAGCAAATCAGCGAAATTAAGAGCTTTGAGAAGGAGATAAAAATGAGAATAGCATTAATTGCACATGATAAAAAAAAGGCAGATTTACTTGCCTTTGTTCAACAAAATCTTGAAATATTTAAAAAGCATGATTTATACGCAACAGGGACAACAGGTTCAATTATTAATAGTCACACCAAACTTCATATCAATTTAAAAAAGTCTGGACCTATGGGTGGTGACCAAGAAATTGGTTCAATGGTTGCTAATGGTAAACTTGACATGATTTTCTTTTTTCGTGACCCATTAACTGCACAGCCTCATGAGCCAGATGTCTCAGCATTGTTGAGACTAAGTGATGTATATCAAATTCCCTTAGCTACAAATATTGAGACTGCTAAATTATTTGTTGAAGCTGTAAAAAAATAAAACACCGAACGTGTTTTATTTTTTCTTGCTTTTAGCGGAAATGATTATTCTAATATATTCTAAATCTAAATCCTTAAAAGCTTCATGATTGTTCAAAAACTCAAATATATCAGGACTATTAACCTCTGTAATCTCATTTGTATCCTTATTCATAATGTGAATATGGCTATCTGCTGAGTGCATTGGATTGCCCATTGCAAGATCGTAATATTTTGTATCATTAATATATAGTTCAACCACTATTTTTTGATCAATTAAGAATTCTAGATTATTGTATATCGTTGATACATTATAAAAACCCCGACTTGCCAAAGCTTTTTGAATTTCTTTGAATGTCAAGTGTTGATTTTCTAATATTTCAATCATCGCTTTTCTACTTTTTGTTAAACGCATATTTTCATTACGTATTTTACTGTAATAACGTTCTTTTAAATCCATATCATCGCTCTCCTTTAGGAAACGAAATTCTTAAATTATAATTCATCTTAATTATACCAATATTTAGAATAGATTTAAAGAATAATGCTTATATGCTCTAGATACTGGATATGTTATGCTTATTATGAGTTTGTTATATCAATAAACTTATCTTGAACATTCATATCATTTAAAAAAATGATATAATAAAAAGTGGTGAGGTTATGCATATTGTTTTCGGTGGTGCTTTCAATCCGCCAACAAAAGCACATTTAAATATCATAAAAAAACTGATGTCAACTTTCGAAGGTTCGCACGTTTTATTGCTACCAGTTGGTGATGATTACAAAAAACCTGAGCTTATAGAGTTTCATCATCGGTTGACAATGTTAAAATTGATGACAAGTAAGATGGAACAAGTGACAGTATCAGAATTAGAGTCAAATCGCGGATATCAAGGAACACTTTCAATATTAGATGCATTAAGTTATGTTTACGATAACCTTCATTTTGTTATTGGTGCTGACAATCTTTATGGATTCCATAAATGGATTAAGTATAAAGAATTGTTGAGTAAATATCCATTTATTATAATGACAAGAAAAAACGGTATTACTGAAGAAGAAGCTGAAGCAATGTTTAAAGATATAAAACATCACTTCATTTTTATAGAATTTGATGAGGATATTTCATCTACCGATGTGAGAACAAACAAGACTGATCAAAAAAATGCATTAACTCAAGAAGTTTATCAATATATAAGAAAAAATCATTTATATGAGGAGCCAAAAAATGTATAAACAAGGGTTCATAAAAGTAGCTGCAGCAACACCAAAAATCTCTGTAGGAGATATAGAGCACAACAAAAAAGAAATATTAAACATTCTAGGAACAACCAAAGCAAGCATTATTGTTTTTCCTGAACTAACAATTACAGGATACACATCCAGTGATTTGTTTTATCAAGAATCTTTTATTTCTGAAGCTAAAGATGCAATTCAATCAATCATGGACGAGACAACTTATCAAGGCATTTATATCATAGGAGCACCTCTTGATTTGTATGGTATTCTTTATAATTGTGCTGTTGTTATTAAACAAAAACAAATATTAGGCGTTATACCTAAACATTATCTACCAAATTATCATGAATTTTATGAAAAAAGATGGTTTCACACAGGTTTTAAAACAAAAATGAAACATATAGAACTTTTAGGTAAAGATGTACCATTTGGTTATTTAATCTTTGAAGATTCTGATGAAAAAATACGATTTGGAGTTGAAATATGTCAAGATTTATGGGCAGCTTATAGTCCAAGCGATGATATGAGTTTAGCTGGTGCGAATTTATTTTTTAATTTATCAGCTTCAACAGAACGTGTAGGCAAACCTCAGGTTAGAAAAAATCTTGTGCTAGATCATTCTAGAAAACAAATGGCAGCTTATGTTTATACGAGTTCAGGTCATTTTGAGTCAAGCTCTGAAGTTGTATACTCAGGTCATAAGATAATAGCAAATCAAGGTGTTTTAGTCACTGAAGTTCAATCGTATGATATGGAATCTTCAATATTAACTGCAGACATTGATATTCGCGCTATCAATTATCAAAAAAGACAAGATAGCACATATCGTGATATGCATATGCTTATTCAAAATGAATATCAATTTATTCCAGTTAGATTTGAGGAATCAAAAACATTTATATTTGAAAAACCAATTGATAAAAAACCATTTATTCCGATTGAACATATAGAAGAAGAAATGACTTTAGCTAATAATCTTCAAACGTTTGGTTTAATTAAAAAAATTGAATCAATGCCAGAAGATTCAAAGAAGATCGTTATTGGTATTTCTGGCGGTCTTGATTCAGCACTTGCTTTGTTAGTAAGTCATCAAGCCATGAAAAAATTAAATAGAGATCCAAAAGATATTATTGCAGTAACGATGCCAGCTGACGCAACATCTAAAAAATCTAAGTCAATAGCTATTGAATTAATGGAAGGTCTAAATGTAACAGTTTTAGAAATTCCAATTAGCAAATCTGTGGACCTTCATTTAAAATCTATTCAGCATGATGAAAAAGATGTAACATATGAAAATGCACAGGCAAGAATGAGAACACTTATTTTAATGGATTTAGCAAATAAATATGGTGGGTTCGTTTTAGGTACTGGAGATTTATCAGAAATAGCATTAGGTTGGATGACTTATAATGGTGATCAAATGAGTATGTATGCTGTTAATTCTGGGTTACCTAAAACATGGGTTCAACTCATGATTGACTACCATGCAAATCATGAATATAAAGATTTGAAAAAAGTTCTACAAAAAATATTAGATGCTCCAATCACACCAGAACTCCTTGAAAATCAAGATACTGAAAAAACGATTGGAAGTTATGAAGTTAATGATTTTATTTTATATTATCATCTTGAGCAAGGTGCTGATGAAAAGAAAATCATTTGGCTTGTTAAAAACGCATTTGAAATGAGTCAAGAAGAAGCTAAACATTATGTAAATCGCTTTTTCAAGCGTTTTTACTCACAACAGTTCAAACGCCAAACACTTCCAGAAGGACCAAAAATATTAGGAATAAGTATGTCTCCAAGGGGACAATACAGAATGCCTAGTGATGTAAAAAGAAAGTGATGTTATGAAGAAAAAAGTAATTATAGGTTTATCAGGTGGAGTGGATAGCAGTGTTGCTGCTTACTTACTCCTTAAAGACGGCTACGATGTAGAAGCCGTTTTTATGCGTAATTGGGATAGTGCAACCAATCAAGATTTAAAAGGTAACCCAACTGCATTTGATGACATGTGTGAACAAGAAAAAGATTATCAAGATGCATTAGAAGTTGCCAATAAACTTGGAATCAAACTTCATAAAGTTGATTTTATCGATGATTATTGGGATCGTGTTTTTTCATATTTCTTGTCTGAGTATAAAAAAAATAGAACACCTAATCCTGATGTGTTATGCAATAACGAAATTAAGTTTAAAGCATTTGTAGATTACGCACAAAAATTCAATCCTGACTATATCGCAATGGGCCATTATGCACGTGTTGATTTAACAGGTGATTATCCAAAACTTTTAAGAGCTTTTGACCATAATAAAGATCAAACGTATTTCCTTTCTCAATTAAGAGAAGATCAATTGAAAACAGTCATGTTTCCGATTGGACATTTAGATAAAAAAGAAGTCAGAGAAATAGCTTTAGAACAAGGTCTTGTTACAGCAACTAAAAAAGACTCAACTGGTATTTGCTTTATTGGAGAAAGACACTTTAGTGAATTTTTAAGTAATTATCTTCCTGCACAACCAGGCGAAATGAAAAGACTTGATGGGACTTATATCAAAGAGCATAGGGGATTAATGAACTATACAATTGGTCAGAGGAAAGGATTAGGTATTGGCGGATCTAAAGAAGAAATTGGAGCTTGGTATGTTGTCGGTAAAGACTTAATGACAAATACATTATATGTTGAACCAGACTTTGATCATCCACATTTATATAGCGATGAAGCTTTAATCACTGATGTGATTTGGAGAGGTCCAAAAATTGATGGAAAAATGACAGCGAAATTTAGATATCGTCAAAAAGATAATGATGTGACGATTCAATGGGTTGATGATCAAACCATCCGTGTTTCATACCCGCAAAAAATTCGAGCGATTACACCTGGACAAGTTTGTGCATTTTATCAAGATGAAGTTTGTTTGGGGTCAGGTTTTATTCAAGAAGCATATATGGATAAAAAATTGAGACAATATAGTTAAAAGGAACTCTTGTTCCTTTTTTTTATCATTTATTAATGATATAATTTATATAAACATTACATGAGGAGGAACTATGGAAACCATAAAGGGTAGAGTAAAAAATTATGTTTTTCATAATGATGAAAATAGTTACTCCATTGCTAGAATTATTACTGAAGACCAACAATTAGTCACCATTGTCGGTTATTTTCCAATTGTTAGTGAAGATATGAACTATATATTTCATGGAACATGGGTTAAACATCCGAGTTATGGGGATCAACTTAAAATAGAGTCATTTCAAAAATGTGAAAATCAAAGTGAATCTGGGCTTGTTAGTTATTTGTCTAGTCCCTTTTTTCATGGCATCGGACAAAAGACTGCAGAGAAAATTGTTGAAACACTAGGTCCAGATGCCTTAAAAAAAATCACAGAAGATAAATCAGTATTAAAAAAAGTTGGTCTTAATGCAATTAGAATTGAGAAATTTTATCAACAACTTATAGAAAACCAAACCAATGAACATATTTTGGTTGCTCTATATAGTTATAATCTTTCTGGTAAGCTTGCTATGAAATTACTTAATCAGTATCAAATGTTAACCTTAGAAAAACTTGAAGAAAATCCATATCGTTTGATTGATGACATAGAAGGTATTGGTTTTATTAAAGCTGATGAGATAGCAAATAAATTAGGAATAGAAAAAGATGACCTTAGAAGAATTAAAGCAGCTATTATTTATGCGATGCAAAATATTGCATATCAAAATGGTGATTTGTACTTAACAGATGATCAAGTTAAGAGTTATGCTTATCAAGTTTTAGGTAATGATATTGATCTAGAGCCTGCTATAGAAGCTTTGATTGAAGAGAAACGTTTGATTTTAGAAGAAGATAGATATTATTTATCACTTTCATACTTTACTGAAATTAGATTAGCAGAAAAAATTAAAGAACTTGCTAAAAACACAAATACAGATTATGATCATGAGTATTTGCAGACTTTGCTAGATTCAGTAGAAATACAAAGAAATATGCAATATACGCAAGTTCAAAAGGAAGCTATTTTAACAGCTTTATCAAATCCAATTTCAATTATTACAGGTGGACCAGGAACTGGTAAAACAACCATTATAGATGGTTTGCTTGAAGTCTATAGAATATATAACAAGTTAAACTATAAAAACCCTGCAATCTATGAAAAAATTGCTTTAATGGCACCAACAGGACGGGCAGCAAAACGAATGAAAGAACTATTGGATATGGATGCTAAAACGATACATCGCCATTTGGGATATAATTATGATGGTTTATTTTCATATGATGAACATCATTTAATGCCTTTTGATTTAATCATCATTGATGAAGCTTCGATGATTGATTTGTTTTTAGCACATAAACTTTTTTCTGCAATTAAAAATGAAACACAAGTTATTATCGTAGGTGATGTTGATCAATTGCCTAGCGTTGGACCAGGACAAGTATTGACTGACTTAATTGAGTCTAATATCATCCCAATCGTTAAACTAGATGAAATACATAGACAAGCCAAAGATTCAAAAATTATATCTTTAGCAAGTGCAGTCAATCGACAAGCTTTAACTGAAAATGATTTAGTTAGTGATAATGATGTTTACTTATACCGTGCATCAGCAGATAAAATTAAAAATGTTATTATTAAACAGGTTGAAGGTGCATTGAATGAAGGATATAATATGATAGATGATATTCAAATACTAGCTCCAATGTATAAAGGTGATTTGGGTATCGACAATTTTAATAAAATTCTACAAGAAAAATTCAATCCAAATCCTGGTGAAGGCATTACTTATGGTGATAAAACTTATTTTGTTGGTGATAAGGTTATCCAACTTGTTAATGATCCTGAGCGATTCATTATGAATGGGGATATAGGATTCGTTAAAGCAATTAAATATAACCAACAAAATGAAATGTATATGGTTGTCTCATTTGACGATAATGAAGTGATGTATGACAAAGGTGATTTAGAAGAACTTAATTTAGCCTATGCGATAAGTATTCATAAATCTCAAGGTAGTGAATACAAAATCGTAATGATTCCAATGGTTAGAAGTTACATGCACATGTTAAAGAAGGAGTTAATCTATACAGCCATTACAAGAGCAAAACAGTATCTTATAATTCTAGGTGATATGAACTTGCTTGTCTATGCAGCAAACCATTTACAAGAAAGAAGACAAACGACTTTAGCTTATCGGTTAAATAATGAAATAGCAAATCAAGTATTAGATGAAGATGATATTTCACCATATGATTTTATGTAAGGAGAGATGATATGATAAAAGTAGAACATTTAAAGAAGTATTATGGTAATTCAAGAGGTGTCGAAGATGTAACCCTCAACGTAAAAGAAGGTGAAATCTTTGGATTTGTTGGTCCTAATGGTTCAGGAAAAACAACATTAATACGTGTTTTATTAGGGTTATTATCAAGTGATCATGGTCATGCAGAGATTATGAAGCAAAAAGTATCAATTGGGAATCATGATATTAACAAAGATATAGGGTATATGCCAAGTGAATCACACTTTTTTGATGAATTAAAAGTTCAAATCATTATTGAATTTTTTAAGAATATGAGAAATGTTGATGAGAGTTATTTGGATCATTTAATCGATACTCTTGATGTGGATTTAGAGAAAAAATTTGGTTCGCTTTCATTTGGAAATAAGAAGAAAGTAGGCATTGTGATTGCACTTATGCATCAAGCGAAACTATTAATTCTTGATGAGCCAACTTCTGGATTAGATCCATTAATCCAATCCAGATTTTTAGAGTTGCTCATAAACGCAAAGAAGAATGGCTCAACAATCTTTCTTTCTAGCCATGTCTTAAGTGAAATCGAAAAAGTTTGTGACCGCGTTGCATTGATCAAAGAAGGCACCATATTATTTACTAAATCAATGGATGAAATTAGAAAAAACGAACATAAACGTCTTCAAGTTACACCGAATCAAGATGACTTAAAACTTAAAGGTTTAGAATATATTAAAGACGTTAATAGTTCTAGTCACTATATGTATAAGGGTGATGTTAATATATTGATTGATTATCTATCTGATAAAACATTTGATGACATTATATTAAGGGATGTTGGTTTAGAAGAAATCTTTTCAGTATATTATGAAAAGGAGGAACTTAAATGAGCTTCTTTTCTAAAAATTTATTAAAAATTGAAATTAGAAGAAACCTAAAAGGAAATATGATTTGGTCGTTTGCTTTAGGTTTATCGTTATTACTCATTGTTGCTATTTATCCAATGGTTGCAGAAATGATGGATGCATTAAACGAAATGCTTGAATACTTAGAAAGTATCGACAGTGGATTTATTGCTATGATGGAAAGTTTTGGAGGCATCCCAGATAATGTGATGGAGTATTTTGCAACAGAAGGAGCATTGTTTTTGCAACTTCTAGGTGGAATATATGCAGCGATGTTAGGTTTTGGTATTGTTAGTAAAGATGAAAAAGAGAATACAGTTGAAGTTATCTATGTATTACCCATTTCTAGAACTAAGCTTTTAGCTACGAAAATGTTAAGTGTAGCAACCTTACTTTTTATCTTTACATTTATCCAAATGCTATTAACACAAATAGGTTTTCTTGTTGTTGCACCAGGAGAGTCACATTTAGTTTTATGGGAATTTGGTTTGTTTGATTATGTAATGTTTTTAATTATTGCATACATGAGTATGGGATTGGCAATGTTTCTCAAACCCAATAAGTCACCGCTGATATCAATAGCAATTCCATTTCCATTTTATATTTTGACAATCATTTCTACAGCAACTGACAATGATTTTTTAAAAGCTTTAAAATATCTGTCACCTTTCACCTTTACTGAACCAGTTGGGTTTTTAAAAGAAAATCATGCATTTGAGTTGATTAACTTTTTAACATTTACAGGGCTGACCATCATTATTGTTATACTGAGTTTTATAAAATTTAAAAAACGAGAAATGATTTAAAACATAAAAAAAGTGAGTACAGATAGATTCTGAACTCACTTTTTAATATCATCAATTATCTTAATGTTGAACCACTTTTAATATCTTTTGACTCGTATGTTGCTGTTTTAAAGATGCGACAATTTCTTCCAATATTTGTTGCACTTGGTATCACTGCGTTCTTTTCAATGACTGTAATACCGCTTGATAATAAATCGGGTTTTTCTTCATTTGGTGTGAAGTCATTTCCATATCCAATAAATGCACTTCGACCGACTGTAACCTTTTTATCTAATATACATTTTTGAATGGTAACATCTGTACTAATAATAACGTTATTTAAAATAACACTATCTTTAATAACTGAACCTTTTCCAACTCGAACACCAGGACTTAACACGGAGTTAATCACGGTACCTTCAATCACACAACCATTTGAAATCAGTGAATTGTGAATTACAGCCTCACTACCAACTTTAACAGGTGGGAGATCTTCACTCTTTGTATAAACTTTCCAGGTTGGATCATAAAGATCTAATTCAGTAAAATCTTTAGCCATTGCTAGATTTGTTTCTAAATAAGAATCATATGTACCTACATCCATCCAGTAGTCTTTAAATTGATATGCATAAACTTCTTTTTTTGTCGTTTCAATAAGATGTGGAATAATATGTTTACCAAAATCAAGATCTTCTTGTTTAATATCTAAAAGTACTTTTTTTAATAAATCATAATTGAATAAATAAATACCCATGCTTGCTAAATTTGATTTTGATGTTTTTGGTTTTTCTTGAAATTCAACAATCTCATCATCTTTACCCACCGACATAATACCAAATCGATAGACTTCTTCAGGTGGAACCGGTTGAGTGGCAATGGTAACACTTGCATTTTTTTCTTTATGTAGTTGAATCATTTTGCGGTAATCCATTTTGTAAATATGATCACCAGATAAGATTAAAACGTAAGTAGGTTCTTTTCTTTGAATAAATTCCAAGTTCTTTAGAACAGCGTCTGCTGTACCTAAATACCAATAATTATGAGGCTGAAGCAACGTTACACCAGAATCTCTTCTATCTAAATCCCATGGTTTACCACTTCCGATATGCTCATTTAAAGATAGTGGAAGATATTGGGTAAGAATACCAATATCATAAATATTAGATTGTGTGCAATTACTCAATGTAAAATCAATGATTCTAAATTTCCCAGCGAAAGGCATTGCTGGTTTACTGCGTCTTTGTGATAGTATGTCTAATCGACTACCTTTACCACCTGCAAGAATTAATGCTAAAGTTTCCATATTTTACACTCCTAATATTGTTTGATAAAAATCTTCATATGATAATGCCATTTTATCAAGACTGTTGTCTTGCTTCATTGCTTGTTTGACTAGTTTATTCCAAACTTTCGGATTTTCATTATATAAATTTATAGCCTCAAATAATTTTTCTTTAAAATCATAAGCATCATATCTTGAAAATCTAAACCCTGTTCCTTCATCTGTATATTGATTATAAGGGATAACAGAATCGATTAAACCTCCAGTTTCTCTAACGAGTGGAAGTGATCCGTATCTCATCGCAATCATTTGTCCTAAACCACATGGTTCAAATCGACTTGGCATCATGAAGATATCACTTGCTGCGTATAACTGATGAGCAATTTTTTCATTAAATCCAATGTAATTAGCAACTCTATTTGGATATTTAAATGAGATGTGGCGGAAAAAGTCTTGATATGAATCATTACCCGATCCCATTAATATGAATCTAGCGTTACTAAATTCAATAACATCTTCCAAAGATCTCGTTAATAAATTGATTCCTTTTTGGGTAGCTAATCTACCAATATAGACAACTAATGGTGCTTTTAAGTCAACATCTAAATTAAAATGATGCAACATGTACTCTTTATTTTTTAGTTTACCATCTTTTGTTTTTACAGCATCGTAATGATGTTCAATTAAAGTATCTTCTTTAGGATCAAATATATGGTAATCAATACCATTTAATATACCAATAAAATCATCATTTCGTTTTTGTAGTGCTCCATCTAGAGTGAATCCATAATCATTTGTCAAGACTTCATTACGGTATGTTGGGCTAACGGTGTTGATCTTCGTTGCCCGCTCAATACCAGCCTTTAGGAAGTTAACACGGTCAAAATGAATATAGGTGTAATTGAAATCAGTATTGAAAAATCTACTAACATACGGATCAAATGAGCCCTGATACTCCATATTATGGATGGTTAACAATGTATGAATGCTGAAATAATTATCATTTCTGTGACGATAATGCTCATCTAATAAGTAAGGAACCATGCCAGTTTGCCAATCATTTAGATGCAAAATGTTAGGATAAAATTTAAGTACTTTGAGTCCCTCTAAAATAGCAAAGCTAAAACATGCAAATCTTTCAGCATCATCATTATATCCATAAAGCTGTTCTCTTTCAAAATAATGCATATTTTGAACAAATATATAAGTTATATTTTCATACTTAAGTTCGTAAAAATGAACAATGGTTTCAATCCCACCAAAAACAATATTAGCTGAACCTTTCATTTTCATATCTTGATGGTGTTTGCTAATACTTTGATAATAAGGGGTAATAATTCTTACATCATGACCAAGATTTAATAAGGACTTAGGCAAAAAATATGCCATATCAGCCAATCCACCAGTTTTACTAAATGGGAATGCTTCAGCACTACAAAATAATATTTTCATGATTCCACCTCTATCTATGGTTAATTGCATACTTATTAAGTTCATTATACATGATGATAGCGCTTTTATCAATGAAAGATTATGTGATAAAATCTTAAAAAATCATAAATCAATTAATTTTATTAATGATATGATATACTTTAGTAAATAAAATATGAGTGGGTGATGTTGGTGACAAAAGAAAAATCTTGTGGTGCAGTCATCTTTAGAAAACATCAGAATAAATATCAATTTGTATTAGTTCAACAAAAATATGGTTTACATTTTGGTTTTCCAAAAGGTCATGTTGAACTTAATGAAAGTGAACAAATGACCGCATATCGTGAAGTAAAAGAAGAAACAGGTCTTGAAGTTGAAATATTGGATGACTTTAAAGAAAAAACAAGATATTATCCAAAACCAGGTGTTGTCAAAGATGTTGTTTATTTCCTTGCACGAGCTGATACAATTAATATTCAAAAACAAGAAACTGAAATAGCAGATGCTGTTTGGGTTGACGCTTCAAAGGTATTATCAAAATTGACATTTAAAACAGATAGAAAAGTATTTAAATTACTATCTAAAAAAGCAAACATCATTATTTGAGGTCTAGATGAAAAAAGAACTTCTGACATACTTATACAACAAAATAATACCTATATATCGCCATTTTGATGATGCTCATCAAATGGATCAAGTAGAGAAAGTCATTGAAAATTCAATCGAAATTGCAAAACCATATGATGTTAATGATGATATGGTTTATGTGATTGCCTGCTATCACGATATTGGTATGCAGTTTGGAAGAAATGATCACCATATTACAGGTGGTCTATTTTTGTATAATGATGAAACATTGAAAAAATATTTTACAGAGGAACAAAGACAGATGATGAAAGAAGCTGTTGAAGATCACCGCGCATCAAAAGATGAACCACCAAGATCGATTTATGGAAAAATAATTGCTGAAGCAGATCGTGATATTGATGTGGATATTGTTATTTCAAGGACAATTCAGTTTGGTTTCAAACATTATTTCGATTTGGATGAAGAAGAGCATATTGAAAGAGCATATCAACATATTAAAGAAAAATATGGTCCAAAAGGATATTTAAAACTATGGTTAGAAACCAAAAAAAATAGAGATGGTTTGAACGAAATCCATAGGCTTTTAGATGATTCTATAGCCATGAAAAAATTGATTTCAAGCCACTACAAAAAAATAAAAAATAAATAAATATTTAAGGTTAAAAAACAAAGCATTTTGTGTTACAATATGATTATAAAAACACGATATCAATATATAAGGAGAAAAATATGATTATTGGAACTGTTAAGGAAATTAAGAAC
>JANKMU010000026.1 GCA_024650045.1 Mycoplasmatota bacterium
TGTAAGTTCCTTGTTTGTATTGTTGTATGCTCTGCTTTTGCCCCTAATTGGTGTAGGTTACTTCAAAGATAAAGCACTGAATTTTTGGAGCCTAATCTTACTAATCGGTGGCTTAGGTTGCTTAGTTGTCCCGTTTGCTGCATTATTTTTATGGGCACGATGGATGCTACTCTTGATTTATCCGTTTTCGTTTTTTGCAGCCAACGGCCTTGCTAAACTTTCTAAAAATGTTAGTTGGGTTAATGTTTCACGGTTCTTCAGTTGGTTTAAAATCAACAAAAACGTTGGAGCAGGTTTAGCCCTAATTTCCATAATGGTCGGTGCTCTGTTCATGTGCTGGCCCCTAGTTGACGGCAAATACGGAATAATCGGATGGGGCGGTACTTTCAAGTACGTTCCTTCAACCATGCAAAGCAGTTCAGTTCCCCTTCAAGACACCCAAGGCGTCATTGATGCATACACTTGGTTGAATACTAACATGGATGAAGACTCTTCATTGCTTGTTCACGACGTCTTTGACATGTGGACCATGCTATATTTGGATGAGAATTATCAAGCCTTTTTGTTTGATCATGACCTTGAAAATGCAGCAGAATATGCAGTCAATGAAGGTTATAGTTCAAACTATTTTGTTTGGTGGAACCAAGACATCAGCTGGTACAATTTGCGGGTTCAAGACATTTGGGTTTCAGTATACGATTCTGGAAGAATTTCGGTTTACCAGATAATTTAGTGTGATAATTAGTTGACTTTGCTCAAACAAAATCCCGAAGAATTTGCTTCTCCACAGCAAAAACCTTTGGTTGTAGCTGGCATTCCTGCTTATAATGAAGAAGGTACCATTGCGAAAATTGTTTTAGAAGCTCAAAAGCATGCTGATGTCGTATTAGTCTGTGATGATGGTTCTACAGATTCTACTGCAGAAATTGCTGAAAAAATGGGTGCAGATGTGACTAAGCATGAAAAGAATATGGGTTACGGCGCAGCCATAAAAACCCTCTTTGAAATGGCAAGAGAATTGAATGCAGATGTCTTAGTTACGATAGATGGTGATGGTCAACATGATCCATCCGAGATTCCGCGGCTTGTTAAGCCCGTTTTAGAGAATAAGGCTGATGTCGTGTTAGGTTCACGTTTCTTGCACTCTAAAGCGAATGGTGTTCCCCGTTACCGCAGTTGGGGAATCAGACTGATTACCCGGTTGACTGGTGCTGTTTCTCGTCACCGGTTCGAGGATGCTCAGTGTGGGTTCCGTGTTTATGGGCATAAAGCTATCGCAGAGTTGGATTTGGTCGAGAACGGTATGGGTTCTAGTGTTGAGGTTTTGATGAAGGCTAAGCGCCAAAAATTAACTGTTGCTGAAGTTCCCGCAAAATGTGAATACAAGAAATTAGAGAAGACATCGACCCATAACGCCTTTCGGCATGGAACAGGTGTACTAATGTCCATTATGCGATTAGTTGTTGAGGAGAGTCCTTTATTGTTTTTGGGTTTACCGGGTCTACTTTCTCTTTTAACTGGCACAGGTTTTGGAATATGGATGCTACAAAATTACGTTGTGACCCGCCAGATAATAACAAATGTTGCTTTGGCAGCCATAGCCTTCATTCTAATTGGAATGTTCAGCATTTTCACTGCGATTACTTTGTATGCGATTTCTAGGCAAGCCCAAAAGAACGGCAACAACAATAATCATGGAGGTAATTAAACAAATGAAAAAGTTTGACTTTAAGAAAATAAACCTCGGTGAAGTCGGATAAGTTTGACTGAGAGAATATTAGTAACTGGTGGTGGCGGCTTCATTGGAAGTCATCTTGCAAGGCACCTTTATTCTCAAGGTAACTTTGTACGCATTGTAGACATAAAATTTGATGATTATATCAATGAAAAATATTATACCGAAAAATTTCAGCTAGATTTGACCATTCGTGAGAACTGTAATGCTGCAACAAAAGGAATAGACAAAGTGTATAACCTTGCAGCAAATATGGGTGGCATTGGGTTTATTACTTCTGTGGGAGCTGAAGTGATGCATGATAATGTGTTGATTAATGCTCAGATGCTTGAGGCATCACGAAAGAATGGTGTCGAGCGGTTTTTGTTTACTTCATCGGCTTGTGCTTACCCAACGTATAAGCAGACTGACCCAAACGTTACTGGCTTAAAAGAAGAGGATGCGTATCCGGCTGATCCTGACAATTTTTATGGCTGGGAAAAACTCTATACCGAGAAAATGTGTGAGGCGTATCAGCGAGATTATGGCATGGACATTCGAGTTCTCAGGTACCATAACATTTACGGTCCTGAGGGAACCTATAAGGGTGGAAGGGAAAAGGCTCCTGCTGCTTTATGCAGAAAGGTCGCTGAGGCGTCTAATCCGGGCTCTTTGAATATTTGGGGTGATGGTAAACAGACCCGTTCCTTCTGTTATATTGATGATTGTGTAAGGGGGACTATCTCGTTGATGGAGTTGGATTACGATAAGCCCATAAACATCGGATCTGAAAGACTCGTTACTATCAATGAATTGGCTAAGATGATCATTGAGATTTCTGGGAAAGATATAACGTTGGAGCATGATTTATCTGCTCCTCAGGGTGTCAGAGGAAGAAACGCGGACATATCTTTAGCACGGAAGGTTTTAGGTTGGAAACCCGAAGTTAGTCTCGAAGAAGGGCTAGCCAAAACTTATCGATGGATTGCAGAACAACACGCTACAGTTCAATAGTGAAAAATTTTGGTTATGCATGGAAATTTGAAAGTTTTGGTTTTAGCTCAATATTTTGCTCCTGACATGGGCGGGGGTAGCACACGGGCTTCTAATGTTGTTAAGGGTTTGCTTAGTAGGGGCTGTGAAGTTACTGTAGTGGCTGCTTTTCCTCATTATCCACATGGTGATGTGCCCAAAGAGTATCGGGGTAAGGCTGTTGTTTGTGAGTGGTTTGGTGCTGCAAAGGTTTATCGCGTATGGGTTCCAGATTTGCCGCATAGCAGTCCCTTGAAGAGGTTGGTGTTGCATTTTTGTTTTTGTGTTTCTTCTTTGTTTGCTTTGCCTTTTGTGGGTAAGGTGGATGTGGTTTGGGGTGCTAATCCTAATTTGTTTTCTTTCTTTCCCAGTCTGGTTTATGGCGTTACAAAAGGTGTACCTATAGTAAGGAATGTTGATGATTTGTGGCCTGAGGTGTTTTATGAGTTGGGTTATGTGAAGTCGAAGCTTGTAAAGAAGGCGCTGGATTTTTTGGCTTGGCTCTCCTATACAGTTCCAGCGGCTATTACGCCGATAAGTGATGGCTATAAGCAATTTATATTCTCTAAGTATGGTGTTTCTTCGGAGAAGATTCATGTTGTTAAGGTTGGGGTTAACAACATCAAACCCATAACAACGAGTCCAAAATTGGACAGTCGGTTTACTGTAATGTACTCTGGAGTTTTAGGTTTGGGTTACGATTTCGATGTTGTATTGGATGCTGCGCAGCTACTAGTAGAATATGAGGATGTTGTTTTTGTTATTAGGGGCGTTGGCGAGAAGGCTGCAGAGCTGAAGGACGCTATTAGCGACCGTGGATTGGTTAATGTTGTTTTGGATACCCGTTTTCTGCCAAAAGACGAACTTAATAATCTGTTGAATTCTGCTGACGCTTTTGTGCTTCCTATGGCAGCCCTGAATTTTGTGGAACAGGGGCTTCCCACCAAGGTTTTCGAGTATCAAGCTTATGGTAAGCCTGTTCTCTGTATTTCTAGCGGAGAACCAGCAAGATATGTGGAGTCAACTAACTCTGGATTAATTGTGAAACCTAATGATGCTAGAGGCTTTGCGGAAGCAGTTATCCAGTTATATAAGGATGAAAAGTTTGGTGCAGAACTTGGACAAAACGGCAAAAAACACGTATCAGAAAGTCTTATGTCACCCAAAATCGGGGAACTAATGTGCGATATATTGTCTCAGTGTGTTGTTGCATTTGAACAACATTCTTAAACTGATTGGTGTAAAGCTTTGAACTTTGAAATGAGTTTGGAAAAAGAGGAATAGATGAGTGATGAATAAACTTAAAGTTGGAATTGTGGGTAGCGGCTTCATAGCAAAGAAACGTCACATACCTGCATTTCTTAGACTAAAGAAAAATGTATGTCTATCTGCTGTTTGTGATCTGAATCTGGAACTTGCAAAAGATGTTGCCCAAGAATTTGGGATACCTAATGTGTATTCTGATTTGTCTGATATGCTTGCTAACGAGCAGTTAGATATTGTTGATGTGTGTACTCCTCCAAAGATTCATGCACCTGTAGCTTTGGAGGCGATGAAGAGCGGTTGTAATGTGTTGCTGGAGAAGCCGATGGCGCCTAGTTTGAGTGATTGTGACAAGATGGTTGAGGCGTATAAGACGTATGGTGTGAAGCTTAGTGTGGTTCATAATCAGAATTTTTATCCTCCTTTTCTAAAGGCACAAGAGCTTGTAATGAGTGGTGCTATAGGCAAATTGCTTGGTATGAGAGTTTTAATATTAACTACGAGAGATGAGTATATTGCTCATGAGAATCATTGGATCCATAAATTACCCGGTGGAGCAATTGGTGAAACAGGTCCTCATGCGGTTTATATGTCTCTTGCTTTTCTTGAGAATGTCACGGATGTGAATGTTTGTGCGAGGAAGCAATCTGATTATCCTTGGGTTTCCTATGATGATTACCGGATAGAGTTGGTTGGAGAAAACCTGACTAGCTCTATTTATGTTTCTCATGCAGGAGATTGCAATACAAGTGAAGTTGATCTGTTTGGTGTAGAGGGCACAATAAAGATGGATCTCCAAAGTATGATCTTAACACACCATAAGCGGGAACATCTTAACCCCACTTCTGTGGCTTCTTCCTCTTTGAGTGTTGCAGGTCAAACCATTACTGGTGTAATTTCTAACGTCTTCAATGTTTGTTTTGGCAAAACAATGCTAGGTCACGATAACATGATCGAAAAATTTGTTCAAAGCATCATAGAAGATAAACCAGTTCCAGTAACGCCAGAAGAAGGCAGAGAAACCATCAGAATAATGGAAACGATTGTTAAAAGGCTCTAAATGAGTGCTCGTTAACATTTTTTTAGAAAACAAGTTTGATAAACATATGAAAGTATTACAAGTATGTCAGAAGTTTCATCCTTCTGTTGCTTCGGGTTCTACAAAGGTTGCGTATGATATTTCGATGGAATTAAGTAATAGAGGACACTCGATCACAGTTTATACTTCAGACATGAAGGACTCATATAGTCGGATAAAAAATTGTGAGATTGAAGAAATAAATGATGTAAGAGTACATCGTTTTCGGAGCATCGGGACAGTTGCTGTTAAAAAAATGAAGATTTTTGTAACGCCCCTGATTATGTCGAGAGTTAAAAAAGAAATCCAAAATTTTGATGTAATACATCTTCATGAGTACCGTTCTTTTCAAAACATTATTGTTGCTTACCATGCAAAAAAATATGATATCCCTTATGTTTTGCAGGTTCACGGTTCTTTTCGTGAGACCAGCACAAAACAAAGGTTAAAATGGATTTATGATGCTTTGTGTGGATATAGAATTTTGAGTGCTGCGTCTGGTGTTGTTGCTCTTAATAATGTCGAGGCTGAACAGTATAAGCGTATGGGTGTTCCGGAAGATAGAATTGCTGTTATACCTAACGGCATTGACTTGTCCGCGTATGCTGATTTGCCACCTAAAGGGTTATTCAAGAGAAAATTTGGTATAGCTGGAGACAGGAAAGTTATCCTTTACTTGGGTAGGATACATGAGACTAAAGGCATTGCCTTTCTGATTCGGTCATACAACCATTCAATAAAGAAAATGGGTTGTAAGAATACTATGTTGGTTATAGCTGGACCAGACGACGGTTACCTAAATGAAGTCCAATCTCTTGCGCACTCTTTAGATATTTCAAACTCGGTGGTGTTTACAGGTCTACTATCTGACAAAGATAAAATTAGTGCTTATGTTGACGCTAATATCGTTGTAAATGTAGAACCAGTCAATGTTTACGGGATTGTACCTCTTGAAGCGGCTGCATGCACAACACCAGTAATAGTGAGCAGTACTAACGCTATTTCTGAAGTAGTTTTAAATGGAAAATTTGGTTTTTCGGTGAAATATGGCGATGTTAATGATCTCGCAGGGATTATGCGAAAGATATTTACTAATAACGACCTGTTAATTGATATGGGCCAGAAAGGTCGTAAGTTTGTATTTGAAAATTATGATTGGACTAATATTATAGGTAAGCTCGAAAATGTTTACAAAGAAATTATACAAAGTAAACAACATCATATCGCACAGTAATTATATGGATTGTTTCACCAAAAAATTGAGTTGTAACGGAATTGAATGGATGTTTCTTGGAGAAATCGCGGTTACTTCAACTGTTCGATCTTATGCGGAGTTGTTAACTGTAGCAGAGGCTGGTGAACTATACACTGGGGCTGGTGTATTGGTCCTATGCAAACGCAGAACTCAGATCTATGAAGAAAGTAAAAGCTATCGATACAACGCCTTTCATTTTGCAAAAGAACATGACCGGGGCATTAATAGTTGAAAGCATATCAAAAATTTATTCAAATTTAGTGTATATAATGGATATTTTGCAAAAAATCCCATGCTTCAGGCACCCAATCGTTTCTGTGATAATTCTCAATTGGAATGGCAGTGATTATTTGAGAAAGTGTGTAGAATCCGTTATAGAAACGGATTATCCTAGTAATCTGTTAGAAGTAACAGTTGTAGATAACTGTAGCACTGACGGAAGTGCTAGGCTAGCTAAGAAAATGTATCCACAGATTAAGCTGATAGAAAACAGGAGGAACTTGGGTTTCTGTTTAGGCAACAACATTGGCATTAAGCACGCCTCAGGAGACTTAATCATACTGTTAAATAATGACACAATTGTGGTCAAAAATTGGATTAAAGAGATATTAAATAGCGCTATGGATTCAGAGGTTGGCATAGTCGGCTGTAGGTTATACTTTTCAGGGACGAAAATTATTCAGAGCCTGGGTTTCCGAATGAAGTTTTTAGGGCGCTGGGAGAGCATAGGTGCCGGGCAAGAAGACTATGGACAGTTCGATGATGTCAATTGTGTCGAATACGTTACAGGTGCAATGTTGGCTATAAAAAGAGAAGTTTTGGATAAGATTGGTCTTTTGGACCCTGCGTTTTATGCATATTGCGAGGATGTTGACATCTGTTATCGTGCTAGGCGAGCAGGCTACAAAGTCGTAACTTCTAATGCAATTGTTTATCATTACGGCTCTCTGTCATGGGATACATTTCCACTAAGGAAAATGTATTTGGTTCGAAGAAACCATATTTACTTTGTTTTGAAACACTTTTCTCCAAAAGCATTGTTGAGGTATGTGTTTGAATATCCTGTCAAGTCATTTAAAGAAGATTTCTGCAGATTCTTAAGGAGTGAAACTGTACTTCAAAAAATTACAACACCCAACAAAAACATGAAACAAAAAAAAGTTTCCAGAACAGCACTTACTCGGGTTATTTTACAAAACGCAATGTTTTTCATGGCACTGTCATTGATGATAATTAGACACTCCACACATAAGGAGTAAAATAAAAGTGAAGAGCTTGATTGTTGACTTCGGAAAAGTAGTAAAAACGTTGATGGGGAAAACCCAGATTAACTCGTCATACTTGAAAGCAATTCTTGATTGGGTTTGAGCCAAAAGTTTGGCGTTCTTTTCAATTCCGTTGATAGTGCTTAATTTACGCAGAAAAAGGTAGTGTGAACTCTAATTTTTAATTTCGAGAAAGTTAATTCGGTTAACGTTTTGCCCCTGAAATCTGTCGAATTTCTGGGTTTTCTGTATATCATTTTTTCTAGTTTGCTTTTTCATGTTTTGCCGTTTCCCGAAATAGTTAAAGCATTTTTGTCTCTTCCCAGTTTGTTGTTGATTCCTTACCTTTTTGGGAAAGGACTTTTTGTTATGCTGAATCGTCTGTTCTCATTGAAGGACGAACTAAACATTGTTTCCAAGTTCTTGTATTCTTGGTTTGTGGGTTTCTTTACGTTATTTGTAATCGGTTATATTCTCCTCTTAAACACGTTTAACATGACTCTATACTTGTCAGTTGTTTTCGGAGTTTGTGGATTGGGTGCAGTCAAAAGCAACCGAATATCCATACGTGAAAAGCTTTCGTTTCTCTCCGGAGATTACAGACTGCTCCTTTTAGTAGTCACACTCGGACTTATTCCAATTTTAATCACCAAATACTATACAGGTTTTCCTTTGGCTGTACATACAGACTGGATGACCATTCCGATTGATTATAAATCGATCATTAAGATAACTCAGTATGGAATGATTGTACCATTTGGTGTGGATCAATTGTGTTCGCGCCATATGTTTGGGGCTGCTATCAGTTTGATTTTTAATATAAATCCGCTTTCGCTCTTATGGTGTATACCTTTCATTTTAACTCCTGTTGTTGCAGCAGGATCATTTCTGTTGTCATATTCGCTATCCAAAAATTCTCTGCTTGCTCTAATTGCGGGGATAGCTAGTTCTTTGTTGTTATCAGGCACGCCATCTACTGATTTTCCAGTTAATACTAACGCTGGTTCCATCGTTTTTGTGTTATTTCCTCTATTAATCTATCTAGTTTACACCTTTTTTAAAGACAGATTTGAAAAGGAAAATGTTAGACGTAGTATCCAATCATTGTGGGGTTCCTTTATAATAATCATGACCATCTGGTTAGTTCTTAAATACTTTGAAACAAATAACACCAATTGGACATCGGAAAGCAATCTTCTTGTTACATCCCAACTGATCTTTGTGTTGTCGTTTGTGATACTGTTATTGGCGCGGTATCTTCCTATCCTCAAAACATACGTGAACCCATACCTGCTCGCAGGCGGGTTAGGACTTTTAGTGATTCACACTTTCTATGCGCTGTACTACGTTTTCATAATAGCCTGTTTCATTTCTATCCATTGGATACTTTTGAAAAAACAGCGCCTGAAGGTTATAATCCTGCTCTTTTCGGCATTTACTTTCTTCTACGTCTCTTTACAGATTGTAGGACTATTTTATGTTCCGAACATCAACTTGATTTCCTCTCGATTATTCTCTACATTGCCGCCTTACGATATGTTTGTGAAATTTCAATGGTTAACTAATGCCCTAGGAGCAGTCAACATTATACTCTTATCGATTGGCGGACTTTTCTTGTTACTGGGAAAAAATGAAGAATATTCAGTTCTTGCAATACTTGCATTAATCTTATTTTTCTATTTTTCACCCGAAGCTTGGGCTTATAGATTTCTAAATGCATCAACACCTTTCATAGCATACGCTATTGCCCATATCTCCTCAAAGGTTAAACTGCATCTAGAACAATGATCCCTAATTCAGTCATATCAAACATAGAAAAAAAACTTCACTGGATTATACCCGTCCTTTTGATGCTCTTCATAGTCTCCTCAGTACTTCCCCCATTTCTAACTTTGTATGAACGACCATCATTCATTGAAGATTACGAATACGAAGCATCTCAATGGATAAAAGAAAACGCCTCAAGGGATACTTTACTGGTGAGCGATCAAGCGAGCATGCTGTTTCTAAGTGGATTAACTGATACTACGACACTTGTACACTTAACCCAAAATTTTCCAAAAGAATATCCTCTAGACGCCCAACGTCTCTCTTTAATATACCAGCTTTTCTTAACTGATAACGCCTACAAAGTATATGATTTTCTTTCAGAACTTGAGGAACTTGGTGTGACAACTGAGGAATACTATACTTCTTTTCAACCATTAGAAAACCCTGAATATCTTATAGTTATAAGCCCACGGACTTCTATGTGGGTAGATTGGGGAGGAAAACCTGTAATTTGGTATCCCAATAATAATGTCTATAGTAATAAACCCACAAGTCTTTCCATAAGAGATGCCTATCTTACGAAATTCTTTGACGAAAACTTGTTTGATCTACTATATGCGGATGAGGACAAAATCTACATATTTAAACCTGTGTGGAGTGAAATTTTCCAAGCCACTGATTATCCAGGTGAAGTAGGCGAAAACGTTGACGACGCACTTCTACTTTTTGACTTCAACGAAGACCCAGAGAAAACACTTTATGACAAAAGTGGAAACAAGAATGACGGCATAATAATTGGAACCACTTGGTCCAATGAAGAAACTCGTAAGGCTCTAGAGTTCGACATAGACGATTATGTGCTTGTCCCTCAGCACGAATCACTAAACATTACCGAGGAATTGACTCTGGAAGCTTGGATCAAACCTGAAAACATGACGCATGTTGGATGGCATACTATCATCTGTAAAGGATCCAACTATGTTTATCAATTATTATACAATGATGAAATAAAGACATTAGCTATGGGACTTAAGATTGGTGGAAAACCTTACTTTGTGGAGTTTCCTTACGTTCCAGATGGAGTTTGGCATCACCTTGTTGGAACTTACAAATCTGGAGAATTCAAAATCTATTTAGACGGAGTTCTTAGCAAATCAAGAAACGACATACTGGGTAGCATAGATACTAATGATGAACCTTTAACAGTTGGTAATCGACGAAACTCCAATAATGCGTTCCTCAACCACTGGAATGGAAGCATTGGAGAAATCCGTATCTACAACCGAATTCTAATGCCTGATGAAATAACTGCTCATTTTGAAGGTAACCCTGATGAAGTCTACACAATAAGACGGGCAACCGTTCGAGAAAACGATGCTGGGTATATGGTTGAAAAATCGCTTGAACTAATGTCAAAAGAGGAAACTGAAATAAAGATGAATGTGATGATATCTGATAATTCTTCAAACATGACTGCTTTCCGATGGGAACTATTCGACGAAACTACTGGAACCTTTTTCTACAGTAAAGATGTAAAAGTCAATGAGTTTAGTCAAGCAAACACTTACGAATACATAAAAACAACAATTTCTATTTCCTACGAACCCGTCCATAATTTGCAGTTAAGAATTTATTTTGCTGACAACGTAGATGTTAGCATCAAAAAAGTTTTCGTCAAATAGTTTCTTGGCGTGTACAGATGATACCTGACAAAGTAATGTAATTCCGTAATTGAGAGGTTGTTTCCACATTTTAGATAACACCATACCAGAACGAATTGTGCCAAATGAGACTCCTTATGTGCTTTGGCAAGAGCACATAAATCGGTATGCCTTTGCTGCAGAATTTGTTAAAGATAAAAATATTCTAGATGTTGCTTGTGGAACAGGATACGGCTCAGCATATTTAGCTGAATCAGGAGCCAAAGAAGTTGTTGGAGGCGATATTTCAAAAGAGGCAATCACCTACGCTCGAAAGAATGTGTGCAATGATAAATTGAATTTTGCTCTTTTGGATGCGAGACAATTACCCTTTCCTACCGGAACTTTAGATGTAATAACCTCCTTTGAAACTATTGAACACTTAGAAAAATACATGACATTTCTAGCAGAATGTAAAAGAATATTGAAAAGTGGTGGAATTCTAATCTGCTCTACTCCAAACAAAAAACTCACATCCCCTCATACACCTAAACCTTTGAACCCCTTTCACGTCAGAGAGTTCTATCCTATGGAATATTATAAACTGATAACAAGTTATTTCTCAGATGTGAGTTTGTACGGTCAACATTATTTCTCTCTAATACGGAGAATTAAATCAAAAGCACTCGGTGTTGGAGGCAAAGTACTTTCACTTGTTCCAGAAGGAAATAAAATAAAAACTCTTATACACAAATCAACAAATTCATCACCGAATATGTCAAAAATTGGAACAGAAAATTCCCGTGTTATGTTAAATAGGAATTATTGTATTGCACCCTTCCAAGATGGTCTATTCAAAACCCCCTTGTATATTGTAGCGGTTGCTAAAAAAACCTAGTATAAACAGGTTGTTTTTTATATTTCTGATAAAACTTCGATAATAATTCTAAACTATAATGGAATGATGTTTATGAGCTCTTGTTTGACAAGTGTCTTGAACAGTTCTTACCCCGATTTCGAAGTCATCTTAGTCGATAATGGATCGAAGGACGGTAGTGTTGAATTGATTGAAAACATGTTCAGGAGCGATCGGAGGCTGAAAATACTCAAGCTTAGAAAAAACATTGGCTTTGCGGCAGGAAATAATGTCGGAATCGCCCATTGCACTGGAAATTACATAGTATTTCTGAACAATGACACTATTGTAGAAAAAAATTGGCTTTGTGAGTTAGTAAAAATAATGGAAAAAAACAATGATATCGGTGCTGTTCAAAGCAAGCTCCTAAAAATGGACAACCCAAAAATTCTTGACTCTGCTGGAGACTTTGTAGACTATTATGGCTCTGTGTATAGTCGCGGTAAAGGAGAAAATGAAACCCATTATGATCAATTAGATAAAATTTTTAGTGCTAGAGGTGCAGCAATGATGGTTAAGTCAAACGTGCTAAAGGAGGTCGGTTCATTCGATCCTACTTTTTTCATGATTTATGAGGATGTTGACCTCTGTTGGAGGATTAACTTAAAAGGCTATAAAATATTCTATGTTCCAAAATCGATAGTGTATCACTTTAGTGAAGCAACTACAGTTAAGCTGAACAATAAGTTTCCTCTTTTTCATAGAACAAAAAATTGGCTCATGCTTATGCTTAAAAATCGAGAGCTAAAGGCTCTAATTAGATACAACCCGCTAATTAGTCTTCTAGGCACAATGACATTAGATTTACTAAAAAGAAGAGATCCCGAATCTCTATTGACAAGACTTCGTGCAGTTGTATGGGTTATACAAAATCTTCCGCAGATATGGTCTAAAAGATTGTTTATTCAAAAGATCCTCAAAACAGCACAATCTACTGAAAACCGTTTATTAATTAAAAACGATTTTGCCTCTTTGACAAAAAGTATCACTTTTTAATCATTATCTATTAGACGATGACGCATGCATTTATTTTTCTTTTTTTTTCCTATCACCTAAAGTTTCTTTATACATTACTAACATAGAAACATAGTTATGGAAAAGCTTCTATAGGTGATTCATTATTAAGGCACTTGTTTTAAGCGGTGGAATAGGTACAAGGCTTAGACCCCTAACATTCACTACCGCAAAGCAGCAGTATTCAATTGAATCCATATTTTAATCATCCATTAAAACTTAATAGTTGAACTTGCCTACCCATAAGTTATTAGGTAAAACAGAAAAACTACCTGATAACACCTTATGTCGTGATTGTTAAATGGTCTCAGTTGGTTCTTGGTATTATCGTTTTTATCAAAGAATGTTAGGTCCAATTAAATTAATAAGGAAACATGTAGGGCTAACAATCTACTATTATTCGCTAGATTTTATCGACTTGCTGTTAGGTCGACGAGACGAATTAATCCCTAAAAGGAGAATGAGCGCCTCTGTTGGTGATGGAGATTTTAAGGAAAGAGGGGAAGAATTTTTTCGATATTTCATAGAACTTGGTGGGCTAAAACCAACTGATAGAATACTAGATGCCGGATGCGGTGTAGGTAGAATGGCCGTCCCTTTAACAACGTATTTAGATAAAGATGGTAGTTATGAGGGATTTGATATAGTTGCTGGCGGGATTAATTGGAGCACAAAAACCATAACCTCCAAATATCCAAATTTTCGTTTTCAATTAGCTGATATTTATAATAGTTCATACAACCCTAAAGGTGGATACAAAGCATCTGAATATAAATTCCCATATGAAAATGAATCTTTCGATTTTGTATTTCTCACATCAGTATTTACTCATATGTTGCCTATGGACATAGAAAATTACTTGTCTGAAATTACACGTGTACTGAAAAGGGGTGGAAAATGCTTTATTACTTTCTTTCTACTAAACGCGGAATCAGTAAAGTTGATTGAAGCAAAGCTTTCTACGCTAGATTTCAAATACACATTCGAAGAATACAGCACAATATCCAAGAACGCACCTGAATCGGCAGTTGCTTATAATGAATATCTCATCAAGAAACTATATGAAAAATATGGATTGACTATGGCAGAACCAATTCATTATGGTTCATGGTGTGGAAGGAAAGAGTATCTAAGTTATCAAGACATTGTTTTAGCCGTCAAAAAGTCTTAGGAACAGAACCAGAACTCGTTAACGAACAAATCTTTAACGTGGGCAGCGACGAACAGAACGTGCAAATCTTCGACTTAGCCAAACTGGTTGCCGAAGCCTGTGATTTACCATTTAATTACGAATGGTATGGGGACTGCGACACCCGAAGCTATCAAGTAAACTTCAAAATTAAAGAAACTTTGAATTACACACCCAATACAACAATTAAGCAAGGAGCAAAGAATGTATTTGACGCTCTTAACGATGAAACTTTAAATCCAGATGACCCTCGGATGATCACTGTCAAGTGGTATAGGCATCTTTTAGAAATGCAACAGTTCCTTAAATCAACAGAAATCGATGGCGTTTTATTATGAAAAATAGCTGTTATCGGTTCTAATGGGGTTAAAAATGAGTAAGAAAGAAATAAAAAAAGAATGCAATGCATTTTTTTCTGAAGCCATAGAAAAATGGAACCGATTATTGGAAATTATTGGGATAGCGTGTAGTCAATCTCATAATCGGTCTATATATCAGGAAGGTGATGAAATTTTATTGTGGATTCAAGAAAATTACCCTCATTTCAGTGAATACTCAAATTTTTAATTGCACCTTAATCGAAATGGAAAAGATATTGACATAGACCCAGTTTTTGATGTGGCTTTTCGTGGAGTTACAATTGAAAACATTTGCAGTGATTTATTAAATTTCCGTAGTGAATTATTCTCGGGTATTGCCCAATTAAGAGGTCATCTAGGCAATATTAAACATCTCAAAGAAATCGATAATGATGAAGAGGTTCCCCTTCACAGACTTTTGACCATTTTTAACAGATTTCATCTTGTAGCGAATCAATTAAAGAGAAGACGCAACAATAAGACACCCTATTTAATCGAAGATGAATATGATGTCCAGAATTTATTATTAGCCATCTTAAAAATAGACTTTGATGATGTTAGAAAAGAAGACTGGGCTCCATCATATGCAGGGGGAGCATCACGAATAGATTTTGTTTTGAAATCTGAAGGAATATTGATTGAAGTAAAGAAGGCAAGTCAGAATCTCAGAGAGAAACAAATTGGAGAACAACTTTTGGTTGATATTGAGAAATACAAAGAACATCCCAATGTTTCAACACTAATTTGTTTTATTTATGACCTCGACAATTGGATTGATAATCCTCGAGGATTTGAAACTGACCTTCAGAAATGTTCAGCTAAAGAATTAAAAGTAGTTGCATCTGTTTGCCCATGATATAAGAAACAAATCGTTTTCAGATAAACATGAAGTTCTGTATAACCCAAAAAAACTATGGTTTCTAAACTGATAATCATTGATTGATTATCTAAGAAGGAAATTGATTTCAATAATTTGCAAAATCATTCGCTCAAAAGACGGAAGCTATCTGTTTTTTTGTTCCAAAAGATTGGGTTAAAGCTTTAGCAAAAGCCAAAAGACCAAAAAATCATAAAGATGTGGATGTTCCTGAAGGGTAAAATCAGATGTGAACCAATTTTTGATGAAGAAAAAACAAGTAAAGTAATTCTACCATCAGATAAGGAAAAAGAAAGATTGATTTTTCAGATGGAAGTTTGTTATTGACTTGGTTAAAAATATGCAATATTATATGGATAAAAAAGAGCCAAAATTCATAATTATTAAGTTTAATATTATAGAATAATTGGAGTATGAAAAAATGTCCCAAATGTGGAGAAGAATATAGGTTTACGCATTCTTGTCCCAGAACATGCATTTATTGTGGCAAACAATTTAATTCAAATTTTGGTCATCGTTGGTCGGAAGATGGAAAGGATTTTCATTGGGATTGTCATAAAAACGAAATGCAACAAAAGAGATTGTGTTCCAATTGTGCATTTCTCACCTCAAAAGAGTTAGTCAAAGATATTCGGGCTGACGATTTAGGAGTTAACATATCAACTAAAACTGATTATTATTGTAGATTATTAAAAATTGAAATCGAAATTCCACCTTCTGAGCGATTAATTGTTCCAGCAGGAGGTGATTTTATTTGCGGGGGAAAAGAAGCTGAAGAATGTGTTAATTTCATCAGTAAAAAAGAATATAAAGAAAAGGCATTAAAAGGAGAAATAAAATTTTAGCAAGATAAAGAATTCTCTAGGTTCCAAATAAGTGTCAAAACAACCTTTTAGAAAAATCATAGATCGCATGCGAAGGACAAATACAGCCAATAAAACCGTTCTTTGCTTCTGAAAAGGTTTAGTGTGAGAATAAAACGAGAGGTTTGAAAAATGAAAATATCTCTCACAGGATTTTAGATATAATATAAGGTCCCCCATATTCGCAAAATCACTTTGATTAATATTTAAACCATGTTAAAAATTGTTTTAACAAGTACAATGCTGTAAATAACGAATTTTTAAAATTTTAAGAAAACAAATCCTTCTTAATTTTAATTGGAATCAGGGAATCCTCACTAATTTTAATTTGGTTTAAAGAAAGAGTAGGAGATTATTTGTCTTATTTTTGTTTAAAGATTTTTGGTGTGGACATGAATTAACATTTATTTCATCATCACTAAAAAACAACGCAAGTAAAAATTTTTTAATTTACCAACAAAATGTAGAGATAAATGTTATCAATATCCTTGATGTTACATATGCGCAGGTTAGAAAAATGAATAGAAAAATTATGCTTACCACACTTTCATTATGTATTTTTTCAATTATGATAGCAACTGTTCTTGCGGAACAGGTTAAAGTAATTAATGTTAACCCAATGACCACAAATACACTAACTTTTAACCTCGATAAAACTCAGAAAGTGACAGGTTCACTATCAATATCGGGAGGCAGTGGAAATGATATTAATTTTTGGATTACAAATCCAATTGGAACTACAATAGTAAATCTAGGTAGAGTTACTCAAGGTGGACAATTTGAATTTACAGCTGACCAAAATGGGGCGTATACCATGCACTTTGATAATTCATTCTCAATATTTAGCGCAAAAATAGTCAACTTAAGTTATGATGCTACGTTGCCAACTGTTGCAGGTACTGACCCAATACTCTTGATTGTTCTGGTTGTTGTTGCGTTAATAATCGTAGCTGTTATCCTGAGTGTTCGAAAGAAATCAAAAGAAAAGAAAATTCAATAAATTTTTAGTTCTTGAATATTGGTAACTTTTATATTACCAATCAAAATCAAGATTGAAAACAACTTATCAGTAAAAATTAATTATAAAAGGGGTATTCTATATTTGTTAATTACATATGGTTTTTTTACAAAGAAATTTAAACTAAAAACAGTATTGTTAGATTATGAACTCTCAATTGGGTTATAAAAAAAATAAAATAGATAATAACAAAACAATTTTTTTAGTTTTTTTATAGGTTTTTTTATCCGATTAATCCCTGAACTCCTGAGTTTTCCGTTTCCGATTGGTTTGGATACAATTTTTTATGCTTCTCGGATGAGTTCGGGGGTTGCTTTTGCTGTGGGTAGTGATTTGGTTAATTCTTGGCTGGTTTATGGAATTTTAGTTGCTTTAGGTAACCTGACTCAGGCTGATCCGTTTATGATTTTGAAGGTTTTTGCTCCTTTGTTGTATGGTGGA
>JANKMU010000027.1 GCA_024650045.1 Mycoplasmatota bacterium
CATGGATTGCTATTAAGAAAGCAAAAAATGAATCTAGGTCAGGGAAGAATGTTTTGCTCTTGTGCTCTAGCAATTATTTGGCGAAGTTTATTCGTAACCAAATATTCAACTTCGATAATATTGATTCCATGACATTCAGAGGTTTGATTAAAAAAAGCATTAATGAAAGTGAATTCAATTTAATTAAGTATAATGATGAACTAAGTGGTGTATCGGATTATATAGAAAACAATAGCACTTTAACAAAATATGACTCTATAATTATTGACGAAGGACAAGATTTTACAACTGAGTGGGCTTATTGTACAAAATATTTCTTAAAGGACCTAAAAAGATCAACTCTTTATATATTCTATGATGAGTATCAGAATATTTTCAAAAGAAACTTTGAGAATGAATTTGACATACCTTATCCACCGTTCACATTGGTTGAGAATCTTAGGAATACATCTAGTATTTACCGCTGGGCCGTTGAAGAAACTGGTCTAGGGAAAGAAGTCCAACCTAATACAATTGAAGGTTCAAATCCAGATAGGTTTGTACTTAAGAATAAACAAAGTTCGCGGAACAAATTGGAAAGGATATTGAAAGAACTAGTTAATAAAGAAGGTGTAAGCAATAAAAATATTACAGTTGTTTCTAATACAGAAATTAATGAGTCAATTTTAAGTGGGGATGAACCCTTAGGAAACTGGGAGTTTAATCATTCTGGTGAGCCTATAATGTCTAACGAGATAAGATACAGAACTATAGATGAGTTTAAAGGACTAGAATCAGATGTAGTAGTGTGCTTAAATCACGGAGAAGAATCTAAGGAAAAGCTTTATGTTGCATATACAAGAGCAAGATTTTACTTATACGAAATGATTATTCAAAAATACTGATAATACAACACAATACTAATGACATGGGTGATAAAATGGCAAAAATATTATTGATAGAACCAGACTATAAGAATAAGTATCCCCCACTTGGACTTATGAAAATATCTACTTATCATAAGCAACAAGGTGATGAGGTGGTTTTTTATAAAGGTAAGAACAAAGACCTAAGAGATGAGAAATGGGATAGAATATATATAGCGACACTATTCACATTTTATTGGAAGAAGACAATTGATACGATTAAGTTTTACCTAAACAGTGTGGAAAATTCTTCAAATATATTTGTTGGTGGTGTAATGGCAACTGTTTTGTATGACAAATTAATTGAAGAGGAAGATATAAAGGGGATTAAGATTTTCAAAGGATTATTGGATAAACCAAATATGTTAAATCCCAATGACAATTTGATTGTTGACACACTTACGCCCGACTATAGCATTATAGAGCATAACGAAACCCAAAAATATAAATATCCTGTTGATGATGCGTATATTGCTTATGCTACTAAGGGCTGTGTGAACAAGTGTGAATTTTGTGTTGTTCCTACACTTGAGCCTAAATACAAAGATTATATTTCTATAAAAGAACAAGTAGGAAAAATAAAAGAAAAATATGGTGAGAAGAGAGACTTGTTGCTTCTGGACAATAATGTCTTAGCTTCTAATGAATTAGAAAGAATTATTCAAGACATTATTGACTTAGGTTATGGAGTAGATGACAATTTTTTTAGATATGAAAAGAATGGCAGAAAAATAAGCAGACGTAAATATGTTGATTTTAACCAAGGGGTGGATGCCAGACTTATTAATGAAGAAAACATTAGGCTATTAAGTAAAATAGCTATAAAACCATTAAGAGTTGCGTTTGACCATGCAGAAGATTCATATGTGAGTATATACTCTAAAGCTGTAAGGCTGGCAGCTAACCATGGAATCAAAAACTTATCTAACTTCTTGCTTTTTAACTTTAAAGATACACCACAAGATCTGTATAAAAGAATAAAAATAAATATTGAGTTAAACGAAGAATTCGAGGCAGATGATAAAACGAACGGAGCAAAGATTTTCTCCTTTCCAATGAGATATTCACCTCCTAAAGGTAGCCATTCGATGGATAGAAAATTCATTGGAAAACACTGGGAGCCTAAGTATATCAGAACTATTCAATGTATATTAGCAGCGACACATGGAGTGGTTGGGCCAAAAAGATCTTTTTTTGAAAAAGCTTACGGAACATCAATGGATGAATTCAATAAACTGCTTCTTATGCCCGAAGATTATATAATCTATAGAGGCTCTCATAAGGATTCGGGAGATACAGATGAATGGTGGAATTCATTTGAGAAATTGGAAGATAAATCAAGAATATTACCGACTATTTTAAGTAACAATTTAAAAAAAATTGATTTAAATCAGTTTAGTGAAGACGAGAAAGCTGTTATGATTCATTACGTTCCATCAAAGTAATTTACCTATATTGAAACTAAAAAAATATACACTCAGAAGGAAGTGGTCAAATTGAATTCAGAGTTTGTTTTGAAATTGGTCAGGCCATATTTAAGAAATAATAGTATACATGAAGATGATTTTGAAAAGTTGTTTGAATTCTTAACTCTTCATGAGAAGTATGGTGTAATAGATATTCTCATAAAAAACAATATTGATATTAGGTATGAAGAAACTGAAGACAACTCTAATCATAATGATGAAAGACCAGATGGAAAATCAGAGGATGGAGTTACGGGGAAAAAATTATCATCTAATATTAAGATAAGTAATGAGCAACTGTGTATTATGTATCAAAATGGTGATAAGACTGCTATAGACCTATTGTATATTAAGAATCAAAGATTTATTTGGAAAATTGTTAACAAGTACTCTCGTATTTTCAATCAAAAATTGGATGATGAAGACTTGGTTTCTTATGGTTTTTTTGGATTAGAGAAAGCAGCAAAAAAATTCGATCCTTCTTTAGAGTATAAATTCACAACATATGCTGGTTATTGGATAATGCAATCTGTATCAAGGGCTATAGCCGATTATGGTTTTACTGTTAGAATCCCGGTGCATATGTTTGAACTAGTGAAGTATATATCAACTGTATCAAAAGATTTTGAATCACAAGATGAACTAATAGAGTACATAGTAGAAAAAAAGAATGAACCTTATGAGAAGGTGAAGAATGCTTTAACAATAAGTCATAACATTATAAATCCATCATCTCTAAATGCATCTGTTGGAGAAGACCAAGGATCAGAACTAGGAGACTTTATTCCTAGTTTAAATCCTTCAATTGAAACGGAGATTGAAGAGGTTTTTTTAAAAGCTGAGTTACTAGAAGTAATGGGTTCATTGAAAGAAAAAGAAAGTAATATACTTCAACTAAGATATGGTTTTGACGGACATGCAATGACTCTTGAAGAAGTTGGTCAGATTTATAGTGTCACAAGAGAAAGGATAAGACAGATTGAAGCAAAAGCACTTGCAAGATTGCGTAAAATGAAAAAGGTAAAAGAGCTACACTTATATCTGGAGGAATGATTATGAAAACACAATTATTGGATTTGATTAATAAACATACAAAACCGGAAAGTAGTGATGTAATAGTTCTTAGGGGATTTGACTTAAAAGAAGTGTCTAATCGAGAAATAGATATATCAAAATTATTGAAGGATAAACTAGGATATATGTTAGAGTTTAGGAATTATTCAAGTAACATACTTACTTATGAAGAGTATATTGTGATGTATGAGTTAATACTGCTTCAGTATAATAGGGTTATAATTATAAATAATAGTCTGTTCTATAATTTCTATCCTCTTAGTATAAACCTAGAAGACCCAATATTAAGCGGTATGGTTATGCACTATAATGATGATGGATTAGAAAATTTAGAGGAAAACCATCAAATAAAGCCATATCTTGAAATATTTTCTAATATTATTAGTATAAACGATAAATACTTTGTTACATATAATAAAATTTTAAGAGATGAAAAAGAAGTTTATATTGAAGCATATGAAGATGTAGACCTTTCATTTGATATACGAGAATACGATAACAACATCAGAACTTTTGATATTCTTGATGAAGTTGATTACTTAGAGTTAGTAAACTTAATTTTTAATAATAACTTGTCATCACTACAAATTGTTAAGAACAATCTGGGTTTAGATATTAATGAACTGATGAGAAAAATATCAATATTGAGGTCTTTAAACCCACAAATTAACATTGAGATTGTCAGAAAAAACAAAGAAGTATTAGAAAGATTCATACACCCCGACTTAACAAAAATTTTAAAAGAATATTGGAAAACTGAAGATTTTAGAGAAGTCATAGTATATGATTTGGAGCAACTTGAGCAAGGATCTAGAAAAACTGAGTCTATATTGCAAAGTGATGTGGTTACCAATGTAGTAGAACAGGTTGAAAGATGTAGAAATGGAGAGGGATTTAGGGACGTTTTTGTCACAGCATCTACAGGTTCTGGGAAATCTGCAATGTTTCAAATTCCAGCGATATATTTAGCGGGAAAATATGATCTTTTCACAATAGTAATATCTCCACTAATTGGATTAATGCAAGACCAAGTTGCCGGTCTTGAAGAGATGGGTTATAAGTATTCAAGAACAATCAATTCAGATATTTCGCCAATAAAAAAACAAGAAATCATTGAAGACATAGAGAAAGGTGAGTGTAATATTTTATACATTTCCCCGGAATCTTTAATGGGAAAGAGTGATTTAATTCAAATAATTGGAAATAGAAAGCTGGGCTTATTAGTAATAGATGAAGCACATATTGTAACCACCTGGGGAAAACAATTTAGACCTGATTATTGGTATCTTGGAGACCATGTTATGAAGTTGAGAAAGTCTCAACAAAAAAGAGAAGGAATGCAATTCGTTATAGCTACCTTTACAGCTACAGCAATATATGGTGGGCTTGAAAATATGTATCAAGAGACTATCCAAAGTCTGAATATGATTGATCCCATAACTTATCTTGGTTATGTTCGTAGAAAAGACATAGAAATTAGTGTTGAGAAGAAAAAATTAATTAAGAATAGAAGTGAATATGAACTTGATAAATTCAATCAACTATTAGATCAAATAAAAAGGGCAGTAATTAATGATAAGAAAATACTAATATATTTTCCAACAGTTTCTTTGATTGAACATTTCTATGATTATGCTAGTTATGAAGGATTTGAAAAATATATTGCCAAGTACCATGGAAAGCTTCACAAATCAGCGAAAGAAGAAAATTATATTCAATTTAAAGATAAAGAAAAATATGCAATGATAGCAACTAAGGCTTTTGGAATGGGGATTGATATTAATGATATAGAAATAGTTATGCATTTTGCGCCTACTGGCAATGTATGTGATTATATTCAAGAAATCGGGAGAGCGGCAAGAAACCCTAGTTTAGATGGGGAAGCCATATATAAATTCATGAGCAATGATTTTAAACATATTAATCGTTTGCATGGGTTATCAACAATTAAAGAATACCAACTTATTGAGGTTATTAAGAAAGTATATCAATTACATAACGACAATATAAAACAGAACGAGAATAAGAGATTTACAAAGAAAAGAAATGAAATGTTGGTTGATGCTGAGAGCTTTGCACACATATTTGAAAACCCGTTTTATAACGAAGATGATGGTATAAACAAGGTAAAAACTGCCATGCTTCTCATCCAAAAAGATTTTGAAAGAAGATTATCATATTCTCCATTTTTTGTGAGACCAATTCCATTGTTCGAAATTGGATTTTTTAGAATAGATTCTAATAAAGCTAGATTACTAAACAGACAATTTGAAAATTCAGCAACATCAATCAATTATGATAAACAGGTATACAATGTTAATTTGAAGAAGATATGGGAGAAGAAATTTAGTGAAAAACATTCATTCCCAAAGTTTAAGTATATGCTGTACACAAAGGATAATGACTTAGATTTCGAATTTAAAGAAGATTTTGATCCGGTATTGAAGATTGATATTAGTTTTATGAATGGCTACCGAACAACATATAAGAATATAAATGAGGGACTTAAGTCAATCATCAATAGTAATGTAAGGCAAGGTAATTTCATTGATTTTAATATAATAGCTGATTCGTTAGCTTCAAATGTAGGAATATCAAAGTACTTAGCAAAAAGTATAGTTGATATCACTCTATCTGCAATGAAAATATATGCTAGAGATTACTCAAAGAGGTTAAATACATTCATGTATAAGACAAGAATACTTAAATCAGGTTCGACAAAATATAGTTTCTCTAATGCTACTTCATCATATTTCAAATGGATTGATAACAAAATAGATTCTATCGAGAAAAGTGTTGAAGATGGAGAACTGCTATTAAGTCAAAATGGTGATTCAAGAGTATTTAGCGAGTATCTTATGGTTTTAGGTATACTTGAAAGCTATGAAGTTTTAACATTTAAGGCCCTAGGAGGCAGAAATAGTCAGCTATATATATATGTCAACCAAACTAAAACCATGAAAGAAATCATGTCTAAACCTCATTATTATAAAAATAGGTTACTTGAGTTAGTGAGTTTAAGACATGAGTTATCAGTATTGATGTTAACATATTTGTTTGATAATAATTTCGATAGTGATGAGATCTGGAACCTAGTAGAAGATTATTTTGTGGGTAAAATTCCTGATAAAGTCAAAACTGATTTTGAAGAAAAGACTGGACAAAAGTTAGATTACATTACATAGAATTGGTTATGGATCTTGGAATTGTTTATGTTAATTTAAAAGTACAATAGAGGGGGTGCGGATGTTTTTTTGGAAGTCAAAATAAAACACTCCACCTTGAAGAGTGGCCTAGACCACTTTTTCAGATGGAGTGATTATTTGCTTAACCTTAGGTTTTCTCTGTTTTTTCATGGTGTTTACTAGGAATCCACCCCTGAATCTTCTAGGCTCGTAGGACACGATAAAGGATTGGGGTTCATACTCATCTATTAGTTCCAGGAGTTCATTTTCTCTGTTTCTCTTTGTCAGGATATCTAACCTATAGCGTTTACTATCCCTTCCTTCTCCTTCATAAACGGTTACGCCAAAGCCTTCGTTCCTTAGATGGGCAATCAAATCGGTGTTTTTATTCATCAGGTTTACTACAAAGTTATTGTAACCGATTGCAAGCTTGTTTTCCACATATCCACCTACAAGAATACCTACCCCAAAGCCACCTGCATAGACGATCATTGCAAGGGTTCCCTGGTCTCCGCTAAATACAAGGGATAAGCCAAAGACATAAACAAGGGCTTCCAAAAAACCAAGAAACGATGCTATTAGGGTCATATTTTTAACCAAGAAGATTGTCCTTAGGGTTAATATTGGAACATAAATTAGCTGCAGTAATATTATTAAAAGTATATTTATCAAATGTGTCAACGCCTTTCAGAATGTATAGTCAAATTATAGTTTAACCCATGTGAGAGCTTTTGCCAATAGTAATTTAAGTGAATAAAAAACAAAAAAGTTTACCACTTTTTACATGAAAAAATTAAACAGTTTGAAGCTTGGTAGGTTTTTTCAAAATGTATCTTGTCTTCAAATAGAGAATCCCAGCTCTTTATGTCCTTTTGATACAAGTTTGGGTAGATAGGATATGTTCAATATCCTGTTCCATTTGGAAGGATCAAACAGGATCACATTTCAAATTCTAGTTTAAAAGGAGTTGCCATTCAGATTATTCTCGATTCTGATGCATCAATCATTCCTTGGGCTTGATGCAGACAAACAAGCAACTTGCCTGATCATTATTAAATATTCTTTATTCTATTTTAGTAGCCTCAATTCTTTCTCCCTTCTGATATATTATTAAACCTGTTATTTCTCCTGATGAATCTCTAGTAAAAGACAATTGTATATCTAGAATTTCATGGGAAAAGAAGTTTTTTGAAGCAGGGATGAAAATCTGGTTAGAAGAGTCAGCAGTCTTTACCAATAAATCTTTCCCGTTGCTGGTTATTTCTATTTCCACCAGAGTATTTTGATATCTTCCAATATAATCGTCATAATAATCTACTTCTGCCACTTCAAACCTTGTGTAATCAGGGGACTCCCTTTTCCCAAACTCCTTTAAAATCATGGACTTGACCACTTCAGCGGTGTGAGTAGATCGAGATTGTGTAAAATATAGTACCATTATATCTTCATCAGGCAAAGCAAAGGCAATGGTGCCATCTGAGCCCCCATGACCAAAACTATTGTCGATTTCCCACAAATAGCCATAGGAACCGTTAAGACTGCCTGGTGTTAGTGCATTTAAAATAGACTGCTCTGAAAGGTATTCTTTGGAATCTACCATACCGTTATTCATCCACATATATAGAAACTTGGCGTAATCCAAGGGCGTTGAATACATACCACCACTTGCCCTGAAATAATCAACTGATTGCGGCATTGAACTATCCCAGTATTTTACAAATTCCTTGCCATCTCTATAGTAGGTTGCGCTTATTCTATCCCTTATGTCTTTATCCTCTGTCAAAAAACAATATGTATCGTTCATTTCTAGTGGTTCTAAGATCATCTTTTGAATGTAGTCTTCAAGAGGCATCCCTGAAACCTCTGCTATTACCGCACCTAATACAGCAACACCCCCATCACTGTAGATGTACCTGGTTCCAGGGTGGAACTGAGGTCCATGAGTGCCTATATCATCAACCGCTTCTCTTAAACTCTTGTAAGTCTCATAATCTCTTGGGAATCCTGGCTGACTAAACCCGCCTGTATGAGTCAAGAGGTGTTCTATCCTTACGGAGCTGGATGAATCATTGCTGAAAGAATGCAAATATTTAGATACAGGATCTGACAAATCCAGCCTTCCTTCCTCGGCCAACATAAGAATGGATGTAGCGATAAAGGGCTTGGTCATAGATCGAATTCTAAAGATTGTATCCTTTACCATGGGCTTTCCTTCTTCTTTATCCTTCCAACCATAAGCCTCATGTACTACTATCTCACTGTTTTCAATTACCAACATTTCTGCACCGACAATTTCGCCTTCTTTAACCCAATTTTCAATTTGATTTAAAGCTGGAAAAAACTTATCTGCATTTTCGCCTCCATCTTCGCTTACGCTAAAAACACCCGTCTCTGAAGATGACTCAATCTGATTTTCTCTAGAACATGCTGACAGGAAATTGAATACAGCCAATATCATGAAGATAAGCAATACATTTTTTTTCATATTCAGCCCTCCAGACTAGATTTCAAAGACTTAGAACCTATTAAACTTCATTGACTAACACACTTACAATAAATTTCACCCACAAATGGTTTCTGTGAAGGGAAGGAGTTGATAGTTCAGTTCTAAATGCAAGTTATTTTTGTGAACCTTGCAGAGATGAATCTTGCTAATTTTCAACTGCTTGCTAAATAACTCTTTTATTGTTAGAAGGTATTGTAATAATTATGTTCACAAAGAGATAGGCCGAGACAATTATAGAACCGCTCAAGTCCATTGCACCTCATATTGTGTTGTATAGTATTCATCAGAATAGATATATCAGTTCGTATTAGTTTTTCTTTCAAATTAATCATACCATACTAAGCTTTATTCTCATTCCTTTTTCTTACAGTTATTTTACACTAAGTGCAAGATATTTGACTTGTCAAGTATTCTCCCCTTTGGAGTTTTTTAGCCTATCTACTTTTTCTGTGCAAGATAAGAAACGGGACTAGGTTCCTGTCCCTCTCGCCCCACTATTCACACGGGAGCTTACCTTTATAACCAGAAATTTTGAATGCTATCATGTGTTGACTGTTTATTAGGGATGTCAATACTCTATGATTACCTGATCACCATAAGATTGCCAAGCGTACATTTGCAATTCCAGCATATATAGATCCATTCTCAATTAATTAACAAAGTAGTAAACTCACTTGCAAGGGTGGTCTTTTTTCCATGGAGGGGTATTATTATCCGAAACATCTGCCAAAATTGATTGTAACTTCAAGTATTTACAGTTATCGGTTCTGCACCAAGTATTAACATCAGCAAGGAGCCTGAAATTTGGATACCCTTTAGAATATAAAATTTCTTTGAACGATTTTGCTCAATAGTGTATGATTAATCTAGATAATTATTGATTATGAACGTTGTATTTTAAATATCTTAGTCCTGTTACCCATTACTTACAATTAAGCTATGAGGTGCTCTATGAAAAAATGGAAAAAGGTAATAATACTTTTGTTGATTGTATTGGGGATACCCATTCTAATGAAACTAGATATAAGAATGAGGTATGATATAGATTTTTTGGAGTACATTAAGTATAATTCTGAGTTAACTAATCAGGAGATTAGCCTTATAGGAGAAAGGCCCTTAAATGTAGGAGTATATGATGATCCGCCTTTATCATTCACAAATGAGTTCAACAATTATAATGCAGGAATTGTAGTTGACTATATATCCCAGCTGGCAATTGAGACCAGAAGTAATATGAACCTTAAAGTTAGGCAAAATGCTTCAATCCTTGATTCATTGAATAGCAATGACGTTGATATCATTGTGATGGAGAACAGTATTGAGAATTCTGAGATTGCGAACTTGTCCTTGCCACTGGCTGTAGTGAAGACAAAAATCTTAGTTCCTTCAGATTCGCAGATTAATAATGTCCAGGATTTTGAAGGAAAGAAAATTGTTGCTCTCAAAGACGACAATATAGATGGTAGGATATCAGCTTATTTCAGGGACCGTGTCAATGTTGAGTTAATAGAAGTTGACAACATATACCAATGCTTTGCAATAATTCGAAACAAGGGAGTTGCAGGGTTTGTTGGTGATGATATGGAAGCTGTTCATTTTCTGAATGTAACAAACAGAAGTAATAGCTACAGATTTTTGGATATGGTACTTTACGAAAAAGAAATCTCTCTTGCAACTCAAAAGAATAATGATCAGCTTATAAGTATAATTAATAAGGGCATAATCGAAATGAAAAGGAAGAATCTGATTGTACAAACCCAGTACAAGTGGCTTGGCGATTTCGACACAGACAGTCTGGATTTAAGGACCATTGAAACTACATATAATATAATTTTGGGTGTTTTAGCTATTGTAACTGCATTGGCCAGTTGGAACTACGTAATAACTCAAAGAGTAAATACCAAGACAAGAGAACTATCTGAAAGCAAGGAGGAGCTGAGACTGATTATTGATACCATGAAAAATGGTTTGATGGTAATTGATGATAGTTCAATGATTATTGAGTGCAATGATTTTCTTGAGAGACTTATTGAAGTTCCGAGAAAGAGTCTTCTTGGGAAACAATACAGTGAGATTGCTAGTCTGGAGCCATTTGTTAAAGAAGATAATATGAATAAGCTGACAAGTGTTGGGGATAAATACTATTACATTTCAAAGCAACGCGTCTCCAATAACAAGTGTATGATAATGATTGAGGACTATACTGAAAATTATCTTAGAGAAAAAAGTGCTAGGCAAGAATCAAAAATGGTTGCTGTAGGACAGCTATCAGCTGGATTAGCTCATGAAATAAGAAATCCTCTTGGATTAATAAAGAGTTACAACTTTATTATAGAGAAACACAAGATTAGTGATTTATGTGACCACGCTGTTAGAGTTATAGATAACTCGGTGGACAGGATCAATAAGCTTGTTGAGAACTTGCTAAGATTCTCAAGATTATCAAATGATGAAATAAAGCATGTTGAACTAAGCAAGCTTTTTGAAGATATAATTGAGTCAAAGGAAGAACGAATTTTAAATAATGATATAGTAGTAAAGGTATCATTTCAGAGAACTAGCAAACAAGCGGTAACCATCAATGAAGAAGTTCTTAGAATGGTTGTCCACAACTTGATAGATAATGGAATAGACTCGTTTAGGGGAGTTGTAAGAGATAAAAAAGAGATAACACTTGTGCTGGAAGTAAGAGATAATATGCTTCATTTGGAAGTGTCTGACAATGGTTGTGGAATAGGGGAAGACAAAATTGATAAAATATTTGATCCTTTCTATTCAACAAAAGAAAGCGGCACTGGTCTGGGCCTTTATATAATTAGCACTGAAATCATGAATAATAACGGTAGTATTTCTGTTTTCAGTTCAGTAGGTGAAGGAACCACTTTCAATGTCGAGTTACCAATAATGGGGTGAGAAAATGATAGAGAGAAAAGGATACAAGATTTTAATAGTAGACGATGAGATTGAGTATCAGAGAGTGCTTTCATTAATTTTTTCAGATTTGGGCTACAACGTAGCTAGCTGTTCAAATGGACTGGAGGCGATGGAACATCTAGGTGACAACTTTGTTGACTTAGTGGTGACTGATATTAAGATGCCAGTTATGGATGGTCTTCAACTTATCAAGAATATTATGGGAAAAAACTATAGCTTGGATATTATAGTCTTAACTGCATTTGGTAGCATAGAGAGTGCAATTGATTCAATTAAACTTGGAGCGAAGGATTACTTTGTGAAAAGCAATGACCTTAATGAGCTGGTCATGAAGGTCGACAGACTTGCTAAAATTCGCAGACTAGAAAGAAAGAGCTACGTATTATTGGATAATCAAAATAAAACAGAACTATTTATTGAATCAAGAAACGAAGAGTATCTTAAACTCTTGGAGATGTGTAAAAGAGCTGCAGAAACAGGTATCAGCATATTGTTGTACGGGGAATCTGGTGTTGGGAAAGAAGTAATTGCAAACTATATTCATCGATTGAGCAAAAGAAAAGAGGAGCCATTTGTCCCAATAAATTGCCAAGCATTCCCTGAAGGGGTTATTGAGTCAGAGTTGTTTGGACACGAAAAGGGAGCCTTTACCGGTGCTGTAGATACAAGAATAGGGAAATTTGAACAAGCGAATTTAGGCACCTTGTTTCTAGATGAGATAGGAGATCTACCGCTTCAAACTCAAGGGAAGTTGCTTCGTGCTATTGAGAGCCGTAGAATTGAGCGAATCGGGAGCAATAAGTCGATAGACCTTGATACAAGGTTCATATCCGCTACAAACAAGGACCTTTCGGTTGAGATAAGGAAAGGAGATTTCAGAGAGGATCTTCTATATAGAATTAACACCCTAACCCTTGAGATACCTCCTTTGAGGGAAAGAAGGGAGGACATTCCGGCTTTAATAGAGTTCTTTACCAAGAAGACCGCTACAGAGCAGAAGAAGAAGATTGATAAGATTGATGAGGGTGTCCAGGAGTACTTGCTTAACTACAATTATCCAGGGAATATCAGGGAACTTAAGAATATTATTGAAAGAATGATAACCCTAAGCAAGGACGGAGTAGTTACTGTCAGTGATATGCTAATGCCTATCAGCTCCATTGAGAAAAAGGAGAATGAAGTGAAGACCCTAAAAAGAGCTCGTGAAAACTTTGAAAATATGTTTATCATGAAAGCATTGACCAGGAACAATGGAAATGTTACAAAAACTGCTGGCGAATTGGAGATAAGCACAAGACAATTATGGAACAAGATAAATCAATACAAGATAAACCTAGAAACCATGAATAAAAATTCATAGTCAAGATTGAGAGCGTGAAATATTATTCACGCTTTATTTTTTTACTCAGAAATCAACTACTCACAAATGGCTTAAAACAGTTAAAATTCAGTATTGATATTATGAATCATGAATGGCATGAAAATTGCTAATATAATTATTGAGTAGAAATTATAAAAATTGAAAGGATGAGATTAATGAAGAAAAGAAAAATCGTTGCTATTCTATTGACCATGATTATGGTAATGAGTTTTACAGCTGGGTGTGGAAACGGTGAGAATGAATCTGAGGCTGAGGGTCCAATTGTTATCAAGATAGGACATACAGATTCATCACAGAGATCTACACATATTTGGAGTGAAGCTTTAGGGGAGTATCTTGAGGAAAATGCACCGGGTAGATTCCAGGTAGAAGTTTATTCTGATGGACAACTTGGGGATACTCCTGACTTGGTTTCAGGGATCAAACTTGGAACAGTCACTATGATGTTTGACCTCTCATCAGTACTTACTGCAGCAGCAGGACCAGAGTCGACCAGCATAGACCTACCATATCTGTATCCTTCATTCGAGGATTGGGAAAAGGGTACATTTGAAAATGGTGGATTAGAACTCTTCAATGAGACACTTGAAGATGCAGGCTACTATTGTATTGATATGTATTACAATGGCATGAGACAAGTTATCAGTAGAGATAAAATATATCAGACATCAGAAGATTTCAAAGGACAGAAGATAAGAATTGCACAAAATGATCTAAACATAAAGATATGGGATGCAATGGGAGCAAATCCAACACCTATGGCTTGGGGAGAAGTAGTTACTTCACTTTCACAGGGACAAATTAATGCTCTTGATCATTCACTTGGAGTGTTCAATGATTTCAATCTACATGAAATAGCTCCTTATGTTACACTAACAAATCACGCCAGTTCACCATTTCCAATCATTTGCTCAAGAGATTGGATTGAATCGCTTGACCCTTCAGATAGAGAGGTATTAGAGACTGGTGTCAAAGAAGTTGCCAAGAATCAAAGAGCTGAGGAGTTTGCAAAGGAGCAGGATTATATTGAAAGGTTCAAAAACGAAGGAGCTGAAGTATATGAATTAACAGATGCTGAAGTACAGGCGTTCATAGATTCAGTTCAGCCAGTTTATGAATATCAAAGAGAACTGATAGGTGATGAAATGGTTGATAGATGGTTGGATACCCGTCCATAAGACATAACTTGACAACCTTATAATACACTATTGCAGTCTAGACTAGGATAGGAGCCAACGAGCATTTCAAATAAGTGAAAGGTTGTATTTGAATCTCAAGTAACCTTGTATTAAAATTACTCGCTGGCTTTATTCTACTAGATTTGTATTGTGACTGTCGTGAGAAAGGGGGAAGCCATTACTTTCTATTGTGAAGTAATGAACGAGTATGAGAAAAACTTTAAGTATACTAGATAAAATAGAAGATACAGCCTTGATAGTCATGTTCATTGCCATGGTAGGTGCAATTTTTCTTCAGGTCGTCATGAGATTTGCATTTAACAATTCATCATCATGGTCGGAAGAGTTAGGTAAGTTTCTGTTTGTATGGTTATCATGGTTAGGAATAAGCATAGGTCATAGGAAGAAAGAACACATTAAAATAACAATGCTTGTGGATAAGCTACCCGAGAAGCTCAGGCTGCTTTCAGAGGCTTTTACAGAAGTTGTACTTATAGCTATTTGTGGAGTGACTCTTTATTACGGAATTATTATGATTGGGATACAGTGGGATGTGCCTTATGCCGGGATTAAAATAAGCACTTCCTGGGGGTACCTGTCCTTAGTAGTTGGATGTGGACTGTTCATTCTTAGAGCAGTAATATTTCTTGTTGATATAATCAAGAATATAAGAAACTCCGGATCCTCTATTGAAGGGGGGAAAGTTTAATGGCAGTTCCTGTGTTGTTCATTGTTCTATTTATCCTACTACTCTTGGGAGTTCCAGTTGGATTTGCAATAGGTGGTGCTACTATGATTTCCATGGTTGCATTTTCAGATTTGAACATGGCAATAAATGCTCAGTACGCCTATAGTGGAATATTTTCATTTACGGTTATGGCAATACCTTTTTTTATGTTGGCAGGATTGATAATGTCCACAGGTGGCATTGCGAGGAAGATTGTTAACTTTGCATCTACATTGATAAGCTTTGTAAACGGAGCGATTGCAAGTGTTACCCTTATTGCATGCATGTTTTTTGGAGCATTATCTGGATCAGGGATGGCCACTACATCTGCTATTGGTGGAATGATGATACCAGAGATGAAAAAGAGGGGTTATGATCCATCTTATGCTGCAACCGTAGTAAGTTTTGGTGGAATTGTGGGACCAATAATTCCACCGAGTTTGTCATTTGTCCTTTATGGCGCAACTACTGGGGTATCGATATCACAATTATTCTTGGCAGGGATACTGCCAGGGATCCTCTTGGGGGTGATGTTTGTGGGAGCCAATATTGCGTTATGCACTTTAAAAGGTATGGATCTAAAACCAAAAAAGGTTTGCGAGCCAGATGAAATGGTTCCAATTACTGTTGCTCTTAAGTATAGACTATTGGAAATTTGGGAAAGTTTAAAAGATGGTTTCTGGGCTCTCCTATCACCTGTAATAATATTGGGGGGGATATACTCTGGTGTTTTCACACCTACTGAAGCAGCATGTATTTCAGTAGTCTATTCGATGATTATTAGCCTCTTCGTATACAAGGATCTGTCCTTTGTTGGCCTAAAGAATGTTTTTTTAGCAACGGCTGTCTTGAACGGAATAACATCCTTCTTGCTTGGATATTCTACAGTATTTTCAACTTTCATGACTTATGAGAGGGTTCCACAAATGATTACTGAGTTCCTAACAAACGTATCAACTAATCCAATGGTTGTACTTATGTTTGTAAATATAATATTATTGGCAGTTGGGCTGTTCTTGGATACCGTACCAGCTATTATAGTAATGGCACCTATGCTGATGCCTACAGTTCGAGCCCTTGAAATAAACCCTGTTCATTTTGGTGTAGTAATGGCTGTGAACCTTGCAATTGGGTTATGCACTCCTCCCTATGGTTGTAATTTGTTTGTTGGAGCAGCTGTGGCAAAAGTAAAGTTGGAGAGTATGTTTAAACACATAATTCCATTCTTTGTGATTGCATTAGCAGGACTAGCAATAATAACATATGTCCCATGGCTATCATTGGTGTTTCTTAAGTAGTTTTTATCCCCAATGACTCTAATGAGTCTATTCAGAAAATACTCTCCTATGTAGATGATTGGAGAGTATTTTTCTTAGTTAAGGTTGCAGTTCAGTATATACATAGAAAGGAGACACTATAATGTTTGAAATAATAGAAGTTCCATTGAGTGAAATTAATGCTATTAGAAATTTATGGGAAAAGAATAGGCAATACCACGAAAATACCTCTATGTATTTTGGGGATATTTACCGTTCCATCAGTTT
>JANKMU010000028.1:0-857 GCA_024650045.1 Mycoplasmatota bacterium
ATAAGTTTGAGTTATTTTCTGTTTGCAGAAACGTTTTGTCGGGGCTCCAAAACAATAACAATTCGATTTTTCTCTAATTTAAGGTGCATCTTTAGATCCGTATCTAAGAAGGGTTCAACGTCTTTATGAAATCTTGTTGGAATCCCGATAGAAAGTGCTGTATACTCGTAAACAATCTTTTTTCCAAAATATTGTTTCTTGGTTTTTCGAGAACGAATTTTCATTAGCCCTCACATAGGAGATCAAAAATTCGATGAAAATATAAGGTGAATCTTGAAATGAACACCTAACCAGTAGACAGAGAAGGGTAAAAGTAAACAAATCAATGCTTCAGACCACTTTTCAGCAGTTCTTTAACGGATTAAATCATACTCCCAGTTTATACCTGAAGGTCAAATAGGGCAAAGCAATACAGTAATGGATGAGAAATGATTCAAAACCAAGAAATAATCCAAAAAAAAGCCCCTAAGATTAGGACATTGTCCCGTTCTTCAGCTGCGAGAACAAGATAAAATTGAACTTAAAAAAGCAGCACTTTCAGCAAAACTACAATCCTTCTACAACAACGACTACCAAAAATGGCAAAATCTTCTCAACAAAATGGTTCAAGACCCCCGAACTCAAGAACTTGACCTTATCGCAGGCAAGCAACTACTTGAAGAAATCAAAACTTTCCTTGCAGCAACCCAACCAATCACCCAAAGGCAATAACAAATGAACAACAAAACCCAACACAAAAAAGCCAAACGCTTTTTTGAACAAAACGACGTTATCTACTTACGCTAGCGAGCAAGCAGCCGAAGACGGCATCCTTTTTGACCTTGACCAGCTTGTACCTGCTAAATTTCGTTCAAATT
>JANKMU010000028.1:867-15920 GCA_024650045.1 Mycoplasmatota bacterium
TTCATAGCCCAAAACGAAACCGGACGCTACACAGCAATGCTTCCAGAAGAATATTAAAAATAAAGCAAAACAAAAATCAAAAGCTCATTCATATTTTGATTGAGGAAAAAGTAGTGAAAATTCATAATACTTTTTTAAAAAAAAATGCTGATGAAACTATTGGGAGACTCAAGTGGACATTGAACAATTGATCCAGAAGTTGAGGTCCTTAGATCTTTATGCAGAGTGTCCATGTAGTGGCGAGTTTAAGTTATCTGAATCGATTTTGTTTGATGGAACAAAACCATTCCCAGAAGAAGCGTTGGAAGCACAGATAAACCTTGAGGATTCATTGAAAGCTCGAGAAGAAGAGCTTAAGAAGAGAATGAAGTTGGCTACAGAGACTGCTCAGGTTACAACCAAGGCAGTTAACATTGGAAAGAAACTGGAAAAAGTTCTACCAACGATGAAAGATTTTAAGTGGTCTACACCCGACTCGAAGTTTCTGGGAGATCCAATTGATTTGATTATTTTTAATGGATTATCAGAAAACAGGGTACAGCCAATAAATTTTGTTGAAGTAAAAAGCGGAAAAGCCCGTTTAAATAAGCACCAAAAATCTCTCAAAGATTACTAATTCTCGGAGTTTTTCTTTGGCATCTAATTCATCTAAGATTCGGGAAACTTGTCTGCTCCATTCAATGTTTGGTTCCTTTGCTTCTTCTTCAACTTTGAAGCCTTTAACCATCATATCAAAAGCAACATCAACCACTACACGTTTAGCGACCGGTTCTCGCATTGCAGCAAAAACAATCTGATCCATGCATATTGGGCTACCAAAAGAAACATCAGCTGTACTGCCATAGATTCCTCGAGGATCATCAAAAGAACTAATGTCAGTTTTTGCAGTCAAATCGTCACCCAAAGCAAATTCAAAGAAATATTTGAGGTTTAAATTCAAAAAGGCTGTTGCCACTAGGTAGCAATAAGTAATAATAAGCAAAAACAGCATATTTCTACCCGAACCCTAATGAACAAAGACAAAATCTCCATAGCACTAACCAAAAGTCTTCTTAAACAAATCAACAGTGAATGCAAAAAAACAGGGCTATCACGCTCCAGTTATATCGAATTGATTCTTCGGAAACATTGTAGAAACAATTTCTCATCCCCCCAATTAAACCCGGACTACATAGGAGCCGTTAATCTATAAGTTGATTGACATGGGGTTATCTCTCGAAAATGTTGAGAGTTCTGAGGAGATTGGAATAAAATAAGACCACTTTTTTGCGAGCCTAATTCAGTTTATTTAAAGGCTTTTTTGGGTTAGAAACCCAATGTATTAACAAGTGCCTTTCATTTTTAACGATCAATGTTAGCAATTTTTCAAGTTTATTGAATTTTTCCGTTTCTTGCTAAATTTGTAAATCTTTTTTTAAAATACTTGAGTCTCATTCTATAAGTAAACGGTATCGATAATATAAAAAACGAAGACCCATTATTAGAAACGTGGGATGTTTAGCAAACGTGTCTATTAAAGTATCAACGCTTGTATTAACTTCAAGCCAGTTAATCCCTAATAATCCAGAAAAATTTAGGGGGAATGTTGCATCCAAATATTTGGATAATTCGCTGTTTCATCAACATTTACAGAATAATAAATTAATGTACAGGTATCCGTTAATACATTACATAACAATACATGGAAAAGCAATAATTTTTGGTATTCTAAAAGGTGCAGATGAAGTTTCAATGTTATTTAATGAACTAGATGAAATAACTCTTGGAATTGAAAAATATCCTATTCTAGATAAATTATTGATCACAAAAAATTACATATTAAAGGTTTCCGATACACAGAGACAATACCATTTTGTTACACCTTGGCTAGCCTTAAACAAATCTAATTACCTGAAATACAAACATATGACATGGATTGCAAGAAAACAGTTATTGTCAAGGATACTTATAGGAAATGTGCTCTCGGCAGCAAAAGGGCTGGGCATCGAAATAAGTAAAGAACTTTCTGCTGAAATCCAATATGTTAAACCAGTTAACTGTCATGTTAAGGACAACTTGCTGCTGGGATTTTATGGAAAATTTAAAATAAATTTTGATATGCCTCCCTTATTTAGTATTGGTAAATCAGTGTCCAGAGGATTCGGGGTTATTTTGGAGGACTGAAGATGCAACTTGTTATAAACAATTTTGGTGCATACCTCAGAAAACATAAAGACATGTTTCTGATTATGCTGGACGAAAAAAATGTTGAAGTGCCTGTAATCAAAGTGGACAACATTTGGATTTCCACCTCCGCTCTCGTCTCCACTGATGCTATTCATTGTGCTATGGAAAACAACATTGACATCGTATTTCTTGACAAATATGGAGATCCATACGCTAGAATATGGCACCCAAATTTAGGAAGCACACCACTGATTAGAAGAAGACAACTAGAAGCAAGCACAAAAGATAAAGGAATTGATTTGGTTAAAACATGGACTAGAAAGAAACTGCAAAATCAAATTAACCTGTTGAAGAAACTGAAAAAACCTAGACCCAAGCAACAAGAGCGACTGGAATCTGTTATTTCACAGCTTAAAATCTATTACCAGAAAATCAATAAACTTGAGGGGGTCATAGAAGAAAACAGACAAAGCATTCTTGGTCTTGAGGGAATCTCCTCGCGCATTTACTTTGAAGCTCTCTCAGAAAGTCTACCGAAGAAATGGAGATTCGATGGGAGAAGTAGAAGACCAGCAAAAGACCCATTTAATTGTACTCTAAATTACGGTTATGGGGTTCTTTATAGCGTAGTTGAAAGAGCATGCATTCTGGCTGGACTGGATCCTTACATTGGTTTCCTTCATACTGATGATTACAACAAAAAATCGTTTGTTTTTGATGTTATAGAGCAATACAGAGGTCATGTTGACGAGACTGTACTTTTTCTTTTCACACGTAAAATGATGAAGGACAACTGTTTTGACTCGGTTGAAGGGGGATATGTACTTAATGATTGTGGTAAAAAGATTTTGATGACCACTTTAAATGATTACTTTGACAAACAAGTTATGTATAAACGAAAGAAAACGAAGTTGCGAAACATTATCCAATCTAATTGCTATTGTATAGCAAATGAACTAACTGGAACGTGAATTCTTTGCTTGTTTGGGTTATCTATGATATTGGTGACGACAATGTCAGAAACGCTGTAGCTAATCGATGTAAAGGTTACGGATTATATAGAGTTCAGAAAAGTGCCTTCTTAGGCACATTGAATTCTAATCAACAGGATTCTCTTGTTATTGAATGTCGTGATTTGATCGAGGAAAGTGATTCAGTTTACATTTTTCCTATGTGTAATAACTGTTTGAAACGAATAGAATTGTTGGGAAAAGACTTTGACCTTGATCTTGTGAGGGATAAACTTGGTATCATGTTCGTCTGAAGGATCAATTACGATCAGTGATGTAATTGAGTACCTTTTTTGTCCGCGCTTCACATATTTTATGCATTGTTTAGGAATTCCTCAACGTGAGGGACGGTTGTTCAAGGTGCAGAAGGGTAGAGCACTTCATGAAAGCAAAGAAAAAACAAACGTTGGGTATCTGAGGAAACGATATGGAGTAACAGATAAACTGACGGGGGTTTACTTGAGCTCAAAGAAATACTGGATTAGAGGCATCATGGATGAAGTGCTCTTTCTTGATGACGGTTCAGCTGCTCCGTTAGACTACAAATTCGCTAAATATCATAACCGTGTATTTAAGACGCATAAATATCAGTCTGCGTTGTACGGTTTAATGATAGCAGAACACTTCAACCGTCCAGTGTATAGAGGCTATCTGTGTTATACTCGTAGCGGAAACAAAATTGTGGAGTTGCCGTTCAACGAGAAACTGTTTCAACAAACAGAAAACGTAATACAAAATATTTTTCACATTATCCAAAAGGAACAATTCCCCGAAATAACCGGAAACAAAAAAAGATGTATTGATTGCTGTTACAAAAGAATTTGTCCACAATAATGCAAAAATTTTTAACTATAGTCAACAATTGATAAGAACATCATGATCGAAGCCATCTATAATGTTGGTAATTATGTTCTTAAAGAAAATCAGGTTAGTCTTGATGATGATGAACAAGTAACTAAAATCTTATGCGAAGATCCAAAAAGTTCAGACCTCTACAACACCATAATAACTGTAGAACTTGACAAAGACGGTGAAGATATAAAGTTCATCCGGGTTGGAACTGAAGAATATTCAGAAGACAACATAGTTCGCTATCTTTATAGACGAGGAGGTTCAAGTGGTGCAGACCTTTCACCAACATGTAGATTAACCGAGCCTACGAAAACAGTTAACAGAAAATTTTTCCGTTGGTTTGAAATAGATTTTTCCAACTCTTCTTATATGCTCACTCAAGAGGAACAAAACCTCTTAACAAACATTAAATCGTGTATCCTATCAAATAGCAAGCAAATACTTGAAGCCATTACCACAAAATACCTTTCTCTTAAAACGGAGAGACAAAGTGGAATAATCACAATAATTTTTAATGATAATAGTGAAAAAAAATATCTTGGAGATATTTCTGCGTTTAGAAAAATAATCCGCGTAAACGCTTTGGAAACTTATTTTAAAAAATTTAATAAAATCTCAAAATCAAAAAATCAGGTTTGTAATATTTGTAAAGAAAAAAAGACTGATGTGTACGGTTTTGTTTCAACATATAATTTCTATACTGTTGATAAGCCAGGTATGGTATCTGGTGGTTTCGATCAAAGCAAAGCGTGGAAAAACTATCCCGTATGTAAGGACTGTGCATTAACTCTTGAAGAAGGGAAAAAATTCCTTGAAGAAAATTCCAAGTTTAGATTTTATAGTTTTGATTATCTGTTGATTCCAAAGCCTCTTTCTCGTGATGTCGATAGTGAAATCTACAAACAATTGAAAGATTACCATAGGGAAGGAGCGCAAGTTCAGTTAAAAAAAGATTACAAAAAACTGTTAGATAGAACAAAAACAGAAATACTCCATTATCTCTCAGATAAACCTAACACGTTCCACTGCAACATCTTGATTTATGCTGCGTCAAATAACGAGTTTAAGATTTTACGCTATATCGAAGGTATTTTTCCGAATAGCTTACTCAAACTCTTTCATACAAAAAGAGTTGTTGATCAAAATCCAATTTTAAAAGCACATAGCGTCAAAGTTTATAAAAACGGAAAACTAACAGGTGAAAAACCACTTGAATTTAACTTTGGTTCTTTTTGGTATTTCTTCGGGAAGCGAAAGGACGAAGATAAGAGTTCATATTTCCTTGATATTGTAACTAATGTTTTCCAGAACGAAAGAGTTAGCTATAGATTCTTTCTTAATGGTATAGTTAACCGAATGAGAAAACAGTTCGCACAAGGCTACAGTACAAAAGAATCTGGGATGAGAGGTCTTTGTTCTTTGCTTTATCTCCAGCAATTAGGAATTCTAGGTGATTATGATCACGGTGATACCATGAAAGAAAATAAAATTCGTGAAATAGTGAATGATCCTCAGCATGAGAATAGCACACAAAAACTCGAAGCCATCTTTTGTAATTTCCCTGAATTTTTCAACAGAAACTCTCAACGCGCTGTCTTCACTGTAGGCGTTCTGGCACAGCTTCTACTACATATCCAACATACTGAAAGAGGTGCTACACCATTTAGGGCAAAACTTCAGGGACTTCGGTTGGATCAAAGAAAAGTTTCAGCACTTCTACCGGAAATACAGAACAAATTTGAAGAATACAACAAAAACTATTATAGAGAATTGGAGGGGCTTGCTAGCGAGTATCTAATTCAGGCAGGGAATGATTGGGGTCTATCTAAAGATGAAGTAAGTTTCTATTTCGTGTTGGGAATGAATTTGGCTAGTTATTTAAAACAATCAAAAGAGGTGAAAAATGATGAGTGAAATAGTGTCTAATAGATCCGAAATAGTTTTCCTATATGACATCAAGGACAGTAATCCTAATGGGGATCCTCTGGATGAAAACAAGCCACGCATAGACGAAGAAACTATGTTAAATCTTGTTACTGATGTTCGATTGAAAAGAACAGTTCGCGACTATCTTCATGACTTTCGTAACGAAGAAGTATTCATTTTAGGCGTGAAAAAAGATGATGGGAATCTCAAAGACAAAGAAGAGCGCATGACCGATTTGAAAATTGACTCAGCAGAAGACATGATCAAAAGATGTGTAGACATCAGATTATTTGGAGCAACATCAGCTGTTAAGAAAAAAACTATTACTTTGACCGGACCAGTTCAATTCAAGATAGGGCGATCACTCCATAAGGTGCAGCTCAAGTTCATTAAAGGGACAACGGTTTCCCCTTCAGCACAAGATAAGACCCAAGGTACTTTTACTGAAATGTATGTTCTTCCGTACAGTCTCATAGGGTTCTATGGAGTAATTAACGAGAACGCTGCCAAACATACCACGCTTACAAATAGTGACGTCGATTTGCTTATGGATGCGCTTTGGAATGGAACTAAAAACCTAATCAGCCGGTCTAAAGTTGGTCAGATGCCTAGGCTTCTAATGAAAATAAACTATAACGAAAAAAACTATCACATAGGCGACCTTAACGCTCTGCTTGAACTCAAATCAGACATTAGAGACGAAGAAATTAGGGATGTTGAAGATTACATTCTAGATGTGACTCAATTACTTGATACACTGCATGCTAATAGCGACAAAATAAGGGACATAGATCTGATGCAGGATGAACGAATGACATTCAAACGGGAAAGCGAGCAGATCAATCTGGCAAAAAAGCTTGTTGAACAAGGGTTAACAGTTAATCAACTCGATCTCTAACTGTGATGCATAATGGATAAAGTTCTTGCTTTTGACCTCTGGGGAGACTACGCCCACTTCAGAAAACACTATACCACAACGAGCCCCCTCACCTTTTCTGTACCTCCAAGAACAACATTATGCGGTCTCTTAGCTGCAATAATCGGTCTAGATAAAACTCAGTATCTTCATCATTTTTCCGATAAAGACGCTTCAATAGCAGTGCAATTACTCAATGACGTAAAAAAGATTACATTAGCTGAAAACCTCATCGATACCAAAAAAGCAGGAAAATTTATGAACAAAATAAAACAGAGAACTCAGATTCGGTTTGAGCTTCTGAAAGATCCAAAATACAGGATTTTTGTTCATCATAAAGATGCATCAATTTACATGGAACTCAAGGAAATGCTGGAAACTCATAAAACAGTTTACACTCTATGTCTGGGGTTAAGTGAACTATTAGCCAATTTCAAGTTTGTAAAAGAGTACACTGCAGAAATTGTTGAAGTAGATTCTGAAACGGAGATTCTAACAGCTTTGCCTAAAAAAAACTTGATAGAGCTGAGTTTCCAAGATGATTATGAATATTTATCAGAGACTATGCCGAGGAACATGCTTCCAGATAGAACAGTTACTGAATATGCTCCTGTGATTTTTGAAAGAAAACATAAATCACTAACAGCAAGGGTCAACCAATTCATCCGCCTTGAAAACGGTGAAGCCATTACATTCCTTTAATTTACTGGCTCGTCCAGATAAACCTCTTCGAGACCATCTTCAAAGAGTCTCAGAATTATGTAATACTTTGTGTATGGAACCTAAACTTAACCTTGAATCGATCAATCTTACGCAAGATAAACTTGCAAAGACCATTGAAATCATGGGGTGGTGCCATGACTTTGGAAAGGCAACAGCTTTTTTTCAGGAGTATATTCATGAAACAGATGAACAAAAAAAAAGGAAACTAAAAAACAGGAAAGAGACGCATCATGCTCTTATTTCTGCTGTGTTTACTTATTATCTTTTAAAGAGCCAATATTACACGTCTGATTCTCCTCTTGATGAAGTTATGCCGCTCATTGGCTATTTGGTAGTAAAAAGACATCATGGGAACCTAAAAAATATCCTAAAAGAAGTGAGCGATGTCATCAATGATGAGGACCAACAAGATATTTTGAAAAAACAGCTTGATTCCATAACTGTTGAAACCGTGATGGAACTCTATAAAGACGTATTTTCTGAGAAAATATTCATTGCATTCAAAGAAGATTTTGATTCCATATTAGAACAAATGGTAAAAAGCAATAGAAGTTTGTATCAATTCTTAAGGCAGGGTAATCTGTTTCCAGCTATTGTAACCTGTTTTTGTTATTCAATTTTGTTGCAAGCTGACAAAGAGCATGCTTCAGGTATTAGTGTTGAAAGACATGAACCCATTACGGATACTCTTGTTGACACTTACAGGCATCTTAAAGGTTTCATTAAGCCAACCACGAACATTAACAAAATTAGAAACAGTATATATCAAGAGACAACAAATCGTGTGGACTTACTAGATCTTACTCAGAAGATATATTCTCTTAATGCTCCTACTGGAACGGGTAAAACGTTAACTGGATTAGCGTTTGCAAACAAACTGGCATCTAGACTTCGGAGTGAACAGGGAATTAATCCCCGAATTTTTTATTGTATCTCTTTCATTAGTATTATTGATCAGAACTGTAAAGTGTTTGAGAACGTGTTTGAAACTGTCACTGGAAAAAAGCCTACTACTGACCTTCTTTTGAAGCATCATCACTTAGCGGACACATTTTATGTTACAGCTGAAGATGAATTTGAACCTGAGAAGGGGCTATTTCTGGTTGAGGGATGGAACTCCGAGGTTATAGTTACAACGTTTGTTCAACTTTTTCACACTTTATTCACTAACATGAATCGGTCTCTGCGGAAATATCACCGATTAGCCAACTCAATCGTAATCCTTGATGAAGTCCAGTCGCTTCCGCACAAATATTGGCTATTACTTCGAGAATACCTGAAAACATTATCCTCACTGTTTAACACATACTTTGTATTTATGACTGCTACACAGCCACTCATTTTTCAGCCTGAAACTGAAATCAAAGAGTTATGTGCTAATAATGATCAATATTTTCGTCAGTTTGACCGGTTGGATCTTGTTCCATGTCTTGAACCTGTAAATATAACTGATTTTATGGAACAAGTAGCATCTGATATTGAAGCCAATCCTGAAAAAAGTTTTCTTATAATAATGAACACTATTAATAGTTCCCAGCAGATGTTTCAGCACCTCCAGAAATGTATGGGTAAAGAAAATCTTGTTTACTTGTCCACTAGGGTTTTTCCTAAGGATCGGCTTAATCGTATAACCAAGATACGTGAAAGTGGAGAAAGAAAGATTATTGTTAGCACGCAACTTGTTGAGGCTGGAGTGGATCTTGATGTGGATGTTGTTTATCGTGATTTTGGTACGTTAGATTCTGTAGTGCAAGCTTCTGGTCGCTGTAATAGAAACTTTAAAGAAAAACGCGGCTTAGTTAAGCTTTTCAGGATACAAGATGACAGACGTTTCTATTATAGCTATATTTATGGCGGTAATTCGATGCTTATCGACAAGACCCAACAGGTTCTTGAGAAAAAAACGTTGATACCTGAGCATGAATTTAAGGACGTTGTTGAAAAATATTACCAGCTAGTAAAAGATTCTATGAGCAATGATGAAGCTAAGGACTTGCTTGAAAATATTGCACAACTTGAGTTTGAAAAGATTCAACGTAACTTTGAAATTATTGCTGAAGACTACCCCAAAATCGATGTTTTCATTGAATATGACGATGAAGCTGTAAAGGTGTGGAAAGAGTTCAAGAGAATACAGGAAATTGCTGATTCGGCTGAAAAACGGCGTGAATTCATGAAAATTAAGAAAGAATTAAGGGACTATACCATTTCTGTCCCGGAGCAGTTTAAAGACGTTGTAGGATATCAAGAACCTATTGACATGGGTTATCTTTCAAAAATGATAATTCAACAGACAGGAATATATGACAAACAATTAGGGTTTTTGAAAGAACAAATCACAAATACTTTTTTTGTATAACTTGGCATCTATTTATATATGGCTCAATAAAAAGAGGTGATGAAAAATACGGCGCTTAAATAACCCCAAAAACGACTTAAAACATCAAAATAAGCTGAAAAAAGGTGCTGTCGGAGGATGAAATCCATTAAAACAAGGATTGAAACAATTGTTTTAATGCCTTTATCCCGTATGAATAAAGTTGTCGGAGGATGAAATCCATTAAAACAAGGATTGAAACGTTATCACGGGCTCCCCGATCTCTCGAACCATCTTGTCGGAGGATGAAATCCATTAAAACAAGGATTGAAACCCCTTAACCGGTTTTGACGACTCCAAAGCAGTTGAACGTCGGAGGATGAAATCCATTAAAACAAGGATTGAAACAATCTTTCGCGCAATTTCACAATATCTTCGATGATCGTCGGAGGATGAAATCCATTAAAACAAGGATTGAAACCCCAAAAAGGTTTACTCCTTGTAATGCTCCGAGAATTGTCGGAGGATGAAATCCATTAAAACAAGGATTGAAACGGATCCAAAAACCCATTTCCCAACATCAAGCCAATGGTCGGAGGATGAAATCCATTAAAACAAGGATTGAAACATTTCTTTTTCTTTTTGGTCGAGTTGATCAATTTTTGTCGGAGGATGAAATCCATTAAAACAAGGATTGAAACTGTTGGTTGGTTGAAATAGGTTGTTATGGTGTAAAAGTCGGAGGATGAAATCCATTAAAACAAGGATTGAAACTGTTTTTGGTGCTTCGGTTTCTAATGGTTCGGGGATAGTCGGAGGATGAAATCCATTAAAACAAGGATTGAAACTCATTAAATACGCCTGAGAGCCTACCTTTCAATCGCCAGTCGGAGGATGAAATCCATTAAAACAAGGATTGAAACATGAAAACAAATGTAGAAATTGAAGTTGTTGTCGAAGTCGGAGGATGAAATCCATTAAAACAAGGATTGAAACTGTAAACGAAAAACCCCAGAACTGTAAATCACACCCTGTCGGAGGATGAAATCCATTAAAACAAGGATTGAAACATAATTTTCAACAATACCTATAAGATACCTAATTTTCTGTCGGAGGATGAAATCCATTAAAACAAGGATTGAAACGCTCCTATGATGAAAAGGTCAGTAGAAAGGGCTTGTGTCGGAGGATGAAATCCATTAAAACAAGGATTGAAACAGTCATGAACGGGCATCTGTTGAGTTGGTCGAAGACAGTCGGAGGATGAAATCCATTAAAACAAGGATTGAAACATTTTGATAGACAACTCACTAATTACCGCGCTTCGGTGTCGGAGGATGAAATCCATTAAAACAAGGATTGAAACATAATACAAAACCTGTAAATCCTCAGCCACAAAAACGTCGGAGGATGAAATCCATTAAAACAAGGATTGAAACTGTAGGCTCTCTTACGGTAATGGAAGCCCCCACAGTAGTCGGAGGATGAAATCCATTAAAACAAGGATTGAAACACGATTTTAGCCATTTTTGTGTAGTGTTTTCTCACGAGTCGGAGGATGAAATCCATTAAAACAAGGATTGAAACACAAGAAGCCAAGGAACCATAGGCGACTTTGCAGTAAGTCGGAGGATGAAATCCATTAAAACAAGGATTGAAACATGTTGACTGAACTTAAATTCTATGCTGAACGACATGTCGGAGGATGAAATCCATTAAAACAAGGATTGAAACCACTAACGCCTAGAAGTTTTGCTGCATCTGAAGCATAGTCGGAGGATGAAATCCATTAAAACAAGGATTGAAACATCCTAGGCTACGTTTTTGGAAAGCTCTTTGACTTACGTCGGAGGATGAAATCCATTAAAACAAGGATTGAAACTGAAAGGATTAGGCTTGTGGAGGACTTAGAGAAATGGTCGGAGGATGAAATCCATTAAAACAAGGATTGAAACCTATCAACTGATTTGGAAAAAACCATATCTAATTATAGTCGGAGGATGAAATCCATTAAAACAAGGATTGAAACGTGCTTTGCCAAAAGTTCCTGATTACGCAAAGTCATGTCGGAGGATGAAATCCATTAAAACAAGGATTGAAACGCTATATTTCATTAAACTTGGCTGGCTTCTTAGTACGTCGGAGGATGAAATCCATTAAAACAAGGATTGAAACCAGTCGTGACCCCAGTTGCAAAGCCTTTGTAGATTTGTCGGAGGATGAAATCCATTAAAACAAGGATTGAAACTCAAAGATTTACTACTACCTGACGCAAGAGAAACAATGTCGGAGGATGAAATCCATTAAAACAAGGATTGAAACACTTTTGGTTGTGTTCTTAGCCAAGGGGACCACGAAGTCGGAGGATGAAATCCATTAAAACAAGGATTGAAACGGCAATCTTCTTGAACGTTTTTTTGTTGAAGTTCAAGTCGGAGGATGAAATCCATTAAAACAAGGATTGAAACATAAAAGAATGCTGTTTTCAGCGTATTCAAATAACAGTCGGAGGATGAAATCCATTAAAACAAGGATTGAAACTTTTATGAAAATAATCCCAAAAAACAGACCAAAAAGTCGGAGGATGAAATCCATTAAAACAAGGATTGAAACCCTAACATGAAAAGCTCTCGTAGACCTGCAGCTAACATGTCGGAGGATGAAATCCATTAAAACAAGGATTGAAACCATATTTTCCGAAGTTTAGAACCAGAAGATCGTGTCGTCGGAGGATGAAATCCATTAAAACAAGGATTGAAACTTAGAAGGTTTTGAAAAATGCCCTAAATGTGGAACGTCGGAGGATGAAATCCATTAAAACAAGGATTGAAACTTGACCCAGTAACTCATGGAAGGTCTGCTGACTCCAGTCGGAGGATGAAATCCATTAAAACAAGGATTGAAACTAACGAGCATAAACATATTTCGCAAAAGCAATACTCGTCGGAGGATGAAATCCATTAAAACAAGGATTGAAACAAACTGAACTTACGTGTTAGCTGTTCAGACAAGCAAGTCGGAGGATGAAATCCATTAAAACAAGGATTGAAACTAGAAAATTCCAATTATGGGCTTGAAACTACCTTCATGTCGGAGGATGAAATCCATTAAAACAAGGATTGAAACCGCTTCGGGTTTTTCCGTACCTTGTCATAGCAGAAACGTCGGAGGATGAAATCCATTAAAACAAGGATTGAAACCCTCAAAAAAACTGATAAAGAACCCTTCAACGAAGAGTCGGAGGATGAAATCCATTAAAACAAGGATTGAAACAGAAAGGAGATATAACACTTGCAAGTCCACCAAAAGAGTCGGAGGATGAAATCCATTAAAACAAGGATTGAAACAAAGATCCAAAGGTGTAGATCCAATCGATTTCTACAGGTCGGAGGATGAAATCCATTAAAACAAGGATTGAAACATGATCTGGACATCAGGATTATCCATCAGCTCAGAGTCGGAGGATGAAATCCATTAAAACAAGGATTGAAACCCTCCTCTATAAGTTTTAAAGTGAACCGAATAGTAAGTCGGAGGATGAAATCCATTAAAACAAGGATTGAAACTTTGTATTATGGTTGTTTTTATGCTGAAAGTGTAGAAGTCGGAGAATGAAATCCATTAAAACAAGGATTTAAACATGAAGTATGCTTCTATAAGATATTTTGAAAAAATGTGGATAGATTCACACTCAATATTAGGTTAATAAATTATTTTTACTACCTAATGTTTGCTATTTAAAATAAAAAATTAAGAGGAATTCTCGATAGGTCTAAAATAATACATTTCACATATCAAAATATACATTAAATATTTTTTAGAACACAAATTAATTACTGGGGGAACTTTTTAGAAATATTGGATCATGTTGATTTTGCTAAACGTTACAAGCGTTAGTATGAAATTATTGAGATTCAGTGGGAATCTGAAAATGTTGATTGCCCAGATACTGAAGAGTATAATGAAATAGATAGTTTTAAAGTAGAGATTCTTGAAGAAGATGAAGAAACAGCGACTATTCAGATTGTTCTACCAACTGAAGCTTTTGAGGATCTACCGAGCATAAGAGCACTATCAAAATTCGCAGAAAAACTCCTAAAAAAAGCCAAATCATGAATCTTTCAAGAAATATAGTTCCCATCTTTGAAAGGAACTGAGTGATTATCCCTAGGTACTATGGCTTCCTTTAGAACCTGAACCAGCTGCTGCATATCATTTTGCAGATCCTGAACTTGCTTCTGGAGCTCGAATATTTTTAGGGGCATTAGTAGTCTTGCTTTGGCTAGGTCTTTGCCTACGTATCCTTCATGAGGAACCCGTTCGGGAGGACTATTATCAATAAATCCTACATCTTCGACAATGATTGTTCCTAGTTTAACGAGATCTCTTGCTTCTTCACTTTAAAATCTTGTAATTGGCTGATGCAAAAGCAACCCCCACAGGACGCCGGTCAACAAAAAATATGTAATCATACTACACATTGGGCACTGTATGACGACTTCATAAAAATCTTCTAAAATAGTATCTCAGCTTTCAAAAGTCTTATATTAACCTCGAAGCCTCATCGTAGAAGGATGCACATGCACGAATTTGATGTAGTCATAATAGAGGACAAAACAGGCGGATATGTATCCCTTGTGCCCGCATTGCCTGGTTGCCACACTCAAGGAGACACCTTAGAAGAGCTTATGAGCAACACAAAAGAAGCCATCAGCCTATACATAGAAACATTAGAAAAAGAAGAGAAACAGGACCTCCTCCAACAAAGAGTAGTTGGAATACAAAAAGTGAAGACGCTTGCCTAAAATCTTGCCCATAAACCCCCAAAAATAAATAAAAATTCTCCAAACAGCAGGCTTCAAAATCGTCCGCCAAAAAGGCTCCCACCTTATCATGATAAACGACAAAAAAACAAGAATAGTTATACCTGTTCATCCCGGAAAAGACATCAAACCCGGACTAATAAGAGCAATAATCAAAGAAGCCGGATTAAACAGAGACGAATTCTTCAAACTCCTTAAAGAAAAACAGTAAAACAGTTTTCCGCAGCACAAGAATCAGTCAAGAAATATACTTCTGACCATCAACCAGTTTCGAAGACAACTCCCTAGAGTGATTCGAAAATAAAGCAGTTTTCAACACA
>JANKMU010000029.1:0-12749 GCA_024650045.1 Mycoplasmatota bacterium
TCTTTTTCTGTTTATTCATCATTTCTACTTGACTTCGTATAGTTTATCTCCTTATTGAATTGATCGTATCTTTACTCTTATTATATACCTAGCAAGACATTAATATCTAGGGTGATTTTTAATTTTTAGTATTTATCTTGTGCAATCCTTAAAAATGCTGCACCATATTGGTCTAATTTGATTAAATAGTTTTTTTCGTGATAGATAAAACCGAAATCTCTTCTTAATGTTATCGTCGCGTTTTGAATATCAGATAAGGGTATAATTTCTTCATGGTCACCAGATATATAAAATGTTTTATTTTCATATTTTAAGTTGATTCGTCCTAATTCATCAAGTGAGTTATCTTCACTATGTAAATAATATAATTCTCCGTTAGTTTCCAAAACGGATTCTCGCAACTCTTTTGTGAAAGTTTTTTGATATTGATTCCAATCAATTAGATTATCAAACTTAAAGTTTTGAATAAAACCATATTCATCAATATATCCTTCATTTTTACATTGGTTGCATCTTATATGATTACCATTGGTTTCTAGTGTATGAATACCTTGACATAATGGGCAGACATAAACAACATCTTCTAAACCTTCAGCAAGTTTTTTTCCTGGATGAGGAATCATGACCTGTCTTTGATAGTCATAATCGTTATGGTATAAAGTTTTTGTTATGATATCATTAATCTCTTCAAGTGAAAGACTTTTAACTTTTTCTTTTGAAATCATGATATCATAATGAAATTCAGCACTCCGATGTTTACGTTTACCAGTTGCCCATCTAGGTTTCGATAAATAGCCACCTTTAACTTTACAAACAACAACATCTAGTTCAAGTTTTTTAATAAGTTTCATTGTTGACGGCTCTATTAAACCAGTTTCTCCATAAAAGGTTGTATCACCTTCAGGAAATATGAGTATAGGATATCCTCTTTTGACTGCACCTATTAAATCTCTAACTGTTGATGTATCACTTTGACCTTTTGATTTGGCAATCACATGAGCTACTTGAGTGACTAAAAATTTAGTCGCTTTTTTCTTAAACAAAGTATGACTAGCAACAATAAAAGGAACATTTTTAAACCGCAAAGGTACATGAATGACATCAAACATAAATGTATGATTAGCAAGCATCACAAAAGGTTCTTTGCGTTTAAAAGTGATTCCTTCTCCTAAATAGAGTTTTCTTTTCGTATCCATTCGCATCCATAGATATACAAATGGTCTTAAGATGGATAACAAAAAGTCTTGTTGTCTGTCAATTCTTCTTTTTTTCATATTTTATTTCCTTAAAGATTGAGAAGATAATATTGTAAAGCAATAATTGTTTTTCCATCTGTTATGGTTTGACTTGCTAATAAAGTTGATACCTCTTTTTTATCTAAATATAATGTCTCTATGAATTCATCTTCATCTGAGGTTATTGGATTTTCTTTTTTAACACAATTTAAAGCAACAAAAATCTCTAAAGCTTCATCACTATATCCTAAACAAGGATGTAGTGTATAAATGTGCTTGAAATCTGTTGAAACGTAACCTGTTTCTTCTTCTAGTTCTCTTTTTGCACAGGTTAACCCATCTTCATTTTGATCATCTTTTTTACCTGCAGGAATTTCAATAGTCATATGTCCCACTGGATAGCGAAATTGCTTTGTTAAGATGATTTTACCATCCGTTCTAATTGGTAATACAGCAGCTCCACCAGGATGTTTAATATAGACTCGTTGTGTTACTTTGTCATTTGATAAAACCACTTGATCTTCATACAATTCTAAAAATGAGCACTCATATATTTTTCGACTTGATTTCTTTTTTTCTATCATTATTTCCTCTTTCTTATGGCAGCAATCTAATCTTCATAACAACAGGATTATGATCTGAATGCTCAAAATCTAAATCCAAAGTGACTGCTTGGTTTGTATCTTGGGTATCAAAATATTTTTCTACTTCTATGTTATTAGAAACGATGAAACCGTCAATAATATAGTATTGTGTATTGCTATCATTAGGATCATAAGGTTGATTTAATAATCTACAGCTCGGTGTAGATATATCAATTTGATAATTGAAACCATCTGGAAGAAATGTATCTTCAATTGGATAGGCAATATAATAATCTTGAATCACTTCATAAATACCGACAGCATCAGGAAATGTTTGATTAAAATCTCCACCGATAACAACGTAATTTCCTTTTTCATACTCTGCTTCCATAAATGTTTTTAGGAAAGCCATCTCTTGTGCTCTTAAAGATCCATCACCATCATAAGCGGACATATGAAGATTCACAACTACTAATTGTTTATTTGAATCAGTTATATCAATATAAGATACCATCATTGCTCTTTTTAAGTTAGCTATGCGAAGTGGCCAACTAAAAGAGCCTGGAAACTGAAGTCGTTCACTTGTGTTGACTGCAAAATTAGAATATGTTGCTAATCCACTTTTTACATATCCAATATGTTCAGTAAAAGATACTGGAAATGGGACAAACAAAACATTGAAGTTATATGCATATTGTGTACTATATGCATTACCTAAATGTGTGGATATACCTTTAACCTGATTGACTGAATAGCTTCTTCGAGCTTTTTCATCAACTTCTTGTAATAAATAAAAATCTACTTGGTAATCAGATAATATAGACTGAATACCATCGAAATAATTAAGTACAGTCTCCTTGCTATCTGGTCTACCGCTTTTCCCACCATCCATTACAAAATCCTCGTCTTTACCAAGCCCTGCATAACCAATATTGAAGGTCATAAATGTTAAGGATTCACTTAATGAAACGGTTTGTGTCTGGTTGTTTTCGATACTAATATCTACAATATCATCAGGTCGATATTCGAAGATTGTTAAAACGCCTATAAAGATTCCTATTAAACAAAAAACACCTATAAAAAGCTTGATGACTAACTTTAATATTTTCATGTGTTATCCCCTTTATGGATTTAATCAATCAATTTTTATAGATTGATATTTTTTAACTTCATCTTTTACCAAGTTACCACCATAAATATCATAGGTAACGATTGCTGGGAAATCTTCAACTTCTAGTTTATGAACTGCTTCTGGTCCTAAATCTTCATAGAGAACAACTTCACTTTTCTTCACTTTTCTAGATAGTAAAGCACCTGTTCCTCCAATTGCCTGAAGATAAACACCTTTTTGATCTATCATTTGTTCAATGAATTCATCACTGCGATCACCTTTACCAATCATTACCTTTAATCCTTTTTTCATTAATGGAAGTGCATAAGCATCCATTCGGTAGCTTGATGTTGGACCACATGAACCAATCGGTCTATTTTCTTTAGCTGGTGTTGGACCAACATAATAAATAACTTGACCATCAAAATCTATAGGTAAAGAATCATTTTGTTCAATTGCATCAACTAATCTTTTATGAGCAGCATCTCTAGCTGTATAAATAATTCCAGATATATAGATAATATCTCCAGCTTTTAACTTTTTGATATCACTTTCCTGAATAGGGGTTGTTAATTTCATAAATAAAAAGCCTCCTAAATCGTTTTTTCTTTATGTCTTGATGCATGACACTGAAGATTTACTGCAACAGGTAGTGAAGCAATATGACATGGATATGAGCTGATTTTAACGGCTAAAGCTGTCGTTGTTCCACCAAATCCCATGGGTCCTACACCTAAACGATTAATTTCATCTAATAATTCAGCTTCTAAACTTGCTAGTACAGGATCAGGATTCTCATCATTTAAGTCACGCATTAATGCTTCTTTAGCAAGCAATGCTGATTTTTCTAGATTACCACCTAAACCTACACCAACAATAAGCGGTGGACAAGGTTTTCCTCCAGCATAAAATATCGTGTGCAATACAAGTTTTTTTATACCTTCAACCCCATCTGATGGAATTAACATTTTAACTAAACTCATATTTTCACTACCTGCTCCTTTTGGTGCTAAAGTTATTTTTATTTTGTCACCAGCAACAAGTTTCACATGAGTGATTGCTGGTGTATTATCATTTGTATTTCCCCTAGTAATTGGATGCTTAACAATTGACTTACGAAGTAAGCCTTCTTGATATGCTTGTCTTACACCTTCATTGACTGCATCATATAAATCTCCATTGATGTGGACATCATATCCAATTTCCATAAAAACAACCACCATACCAGTATCCTGGCACATCGGTTCTTTTGTCTTTGAAGCAATTTCATCATTTTCAATAATCTGCTCCATAACATTTTTCCCGATATCAGATTTTTCGTTTTTTATAGCTTCTCTAAGCTTATCTATAAACGATTCTCCAATATCACAATTCGCATCTAAAGCTAACTCTTTTACTGTATCAGTTATAAGACTTACATCTATATTTCGCATAGTTTTCACCCAATCTCATTATATCATTAAAATTCTTTAACACAAAACCTTTACAAAACGAGTTTTTACTGTTGTAATTTTGATTCAATTGTATTAAAATACAAGTGTATGTAAGCGTTTTACTTTTTTTTGCAAAAAATGCGCTATAAAGAGTGTCTACCGGAGGAAAAAATGAAATCAATTGTTATCGGAGTTATTGGAGCTGATGTTCATGCTGTTGGTAATCGAATCATCGAATATACGTTAACACGAGAAGGTTATAATGTCGTCAATGTTGGAGTGTTATCGTCTCAAGAAGATTTTATCAATGCAGCGATTGAAACATCGGCTCGTTTAATTTTAGTCTCATCATTATATGGTCATGGAGAGCTTGACTGTAGAGGAATGAGAGATAAGTGTAATGAAGCTGGATTGGATAATGTATTATTATATGTTGGGGGGAATATCGTTGTTGGGAAACAAGATTTCACAGAAGTTGAAAAACGCTTTAAAGATATGGGTTTCAACAGAGTCTACCCTCCTGGAATCACGATTGATGATGTCATCGATACAATAAAACTGGATTTAGGTGACGCATAATGAAAAACTACTTATTGGTAGATTTTGGTTCAACTTTTACTAAATTAACTGCTGTTGATTTAGATAAAGAAGATATTATTGCAACATCAAAAGCAATTACAACAGTCGACACCAATATTATCGATGGATACGATAAAGCATTAGGACGTTTGTATCAAAAAATTGGTGAGAAAATAGAATTTGAAAAAGTCATTGCTTGTTCTTCTGCTGCTGGTGGATTGAAAATGGTTGCAATCGGTTTAGTTGAAGAACTAACAACAGAAGCTGCAAAAAGAGTTTGCCTAGGCGCAGGTGCTAAGGTTGAACTTGTTTTATCACACAATATAAACAATGCTGAAGTACAAAGCATATTAGATAAAAAAATAGATATCGTATTACTGGCCGGTGGGGCAAATGGAGGAAACAAGGAGTGCGTGATTCATAACGCAAAACAACTTGCAAAATCTGAAGTGAAAGCACCCATCGTTTTTGCTGGAAATAAAGATGCTGCTGATGAAATTATTGAAATTCTTTCTAAAGCAAAAAAGGATTTCTATATTTGCGAAAATGTTATGCCACGCTTAAACGTTCTTAACATTAATAGCGCAAGAGATCAGATTAAAGAAGTTTTTGTTAAAAACATCATTGAAGCAAAAGGCATTAAGAAAGTTGAAAAAATTATTGATCGTGTCATTTTACCTACTCCTAATGCAGTTTTAATGGCAGCTGAACTTTTATCAAAAGGTTTTGATGACCAAGAAGGTTTAGGAGATTTAATGATTGCTGACTTAGGCGGAGCAACTACTGATATTTATTCAATGGCTGATGGTCTGCCTACTCAAATGAATGCTTTATTAAGTGGACTTGAAGAGCCTTTTGCTAAAAGAACTGTTGAAGGTGATTTAGGTATGCGCTATTCTGCGTTAGGTGTTTTAGAGTCGATGAGTGCTGCAGAAGTGAGCCATTGGAATAAAGAAGGTATCGATATTGTCATGGAAGCAACCAAACGATTTGAAGATATTGAATTTATATCTGAATCAGATCACGATTACATAGTTGACGATATTATTGCTGGAAAATGTGTTGATACTGCAACATCAAGACACATTGGTACCTTAAAGGGTGTTTATACACCAATGGGTATTATGTACTACCAAGTTGGTAAAGATTTAACAGGTGTTAAATATTTTATTGGAACTGGTGGGGTTATTATTAGTAGTAAAGATCCTTGTAAAATATTGGAACGTGCTTCAAAAACTGAAACTAAACCTATGGAACTAAGACCAAGTAACCCAGAATATTTATTAGATAAAGATTATATTTTATCTGCTATGGGTCTTCTTTCGGTTGACTTCCCAGAAATAGCTTTAAAAATCATGAAAAAACATATTGTGAAAATCTAGGAGAAAAATCATGCAAGTTGTAAACAAAAAATGGACATTAGAAAAATTCTTAGAAGTTAGAAAAGAAGTTCTAGCTTCTTGGCCAACGGGTAATGATCCATTATTAGATTTAGATGTTGCCGTCGAAAATTTAAAAAAGGTTCCCCCACACAAAAATTTTGCTTTAAAACTGATTGAAGCGAAAAATCAAGGGAGAACTTATATTCAACCTCGAGCAGGTGTTGCTCGCCTAAAGGAACATATTGAGTTAATGCGCCATTTAGATGCTGCTGGTGCAGATTTTTTACCTGCTACAATTGATTCATATACGAGACATAATCGATATCAAGAAGCTGAAGAAGGTATTAAAGTCAGTGAAAGAGAAGGACGTTCATTGTTAAATGGATTTCCAGCTGTCAATCATGGTGTTCAAGCGTGTAAAGATGTATTAGATGCCGTTAATGTTCCACTTCAAGCAAGACATGGAACTCCTGATGGTAGGCTTCTAGCTGAAATTATTCATGCTGCTGGATGGACTTCTAATGAAGGTGGCGGTATTTCTTATAACCTACCTTATGCAAAAAACATTTCTTTAGCAGATTCCATTTATTACTGGCAATATTGTGATCGTTTGGTTGGATATTACGAAGATCATGGTATTCATATCAATCGTGAACCTTTTGGTCCTTTGACAGGAACTTTAGTTCCGCCATCGATTGCAATTACAATTGGTATCATTGAAGCACTACTTGCTGCTGAACAAGGTGTTAAAAATATAACCATAGGTTATGGACAATGTGGTAATGTCGTACAAGACGTTGCTGCGATTCACATGGCTTTAGAACTTTGTGAAGAATATTTAAAAGACCAAAACTATAGAGATGTTGTTGTAACAACTGTCTTCCATCAATGGATGGGTGGCTTCCCAGCTGACGAATCAGCAGCAACCGGTCTAATTTCAATGGCTTCTACTGTTGCTGCCCTTGCAGGTGCAAATAAAATGATTACGAAAACACCTTATGAATCAATAGGTGTTCCAACTAAAGAAATAAATGCAATTGGTATTAAAGCTTCTAAAATGGTTGTCAATTTATTAAAAGATCAAAAAATGAAAACTTCTACACCATTAAAACTTGAGAAAAGACAAATTAGAAAAGAAGTTGAGTGTTTAATGAATATGGTCTTTGAACTCGGTAAAGGCGATGTTGCTGTAGGAGCTATCAAAGCATTTGAGTTAGGTGTTATTGATGTCCCATTTGCACCAAGTAAACAAAACATGAACAAAGTATTACCAGCTAGAGATAACGAAGGTTGTGTTCGAATTCTTGAATTTGGTAATTTAGGTATGACAAAAGAAATTAAGGAATTCCACAAATCAAAACTAGACGAAAGGGCGAAAGCTGAGGGAAGACCAATAACATTCCAGATGACTGTCGACGATATTTATGCAGTTAGTAACGGACAATTGATTGGCAGACCAACGATGGGAAGTAACAAATAATATGAAAATAAAAAATGTCATTTTGACAAAATCTTATACTGGTTTTTATTTTGATGATCAACGTGCTATAAAAAAAGATGCCGCTCATGATGGATTTATGTATGAAGGTGAGGTCTTGACAGAGGGTTTTTCACAAATTAGAGTTCCAGGTGAAGCCATATCTGTTCAAATTATCCTTGATGATGATAGCGTTGCTATCGGAGATTGTGCTGCAGTTCAATACTCTGGAGCAGGTGGAAGGGATCCACTTTTTCTGGCTGATGATTATATCCCTAGAATTCAAAAATATATTGTTCCTCATTTAATAGGTGAAGATTTATCCTTATTTAAACCTTTAGCAGAAAAATATGATCATTTTGAAATCGATGGAAAACAAACACACACTGCAATTCGTTATGGAATTACCCAAGCATTACTCAGTGCAGTTGCTATTGCAAATAAAAAAACCATGGTTGAAGTCATAAGGGATGAATATAACGCTTCATATCAAGCCATTGAACGTGTTCCTATATTTGCACAAACTGGTGATGATCGTTTTACCAATGTTGACAAAATGATTTTGAAAGAAGTTGATTCAATGCCTCATGCTTTAATTAATAATGTTAAAGAAAAACTTGGTTATCAGGGAGAGATTCTTCTTGAATACATTTCATGGATTAGAAACAGAATTATCAGTAAAAGATTAAAAGATGATTATTCGCCAATTTTACATGTTGATGTCTATGGAACCATCGGAATAGCTTTCAATAACAATATCGATAAGATTATTGATTACTGTAAAGATTTGGAAAAAGCGGCATCTCCGTTTAAAATAAGACTAGAAGGTCCAATTGATACTGGAGACCGAGAAGGCACAATGCTTGCTCTAAAAGAGATTACTCATCGATTAGATGAAGAAAGTATTGGTGTAGAAATTGTTGCTGATGAATGGTGCAACACTTTAGAAGACATCAAATACTTTGCTGATCAAAAGGCTGGTCATGTCTTGCAAATTAAAACACCTGATTTAGGTGGTTTAAATAACATCGCTGAAGCAATCTTGTATTGTAAAAATGCGAGTGTAGGTGCTTATTGTGGTGGAACGTGCAATGAAACTAATATATCTGCAGAAGCAACAACAAGTGTAGCAATGGCTTGTCAAGCTGATCTTTGCTTAGCTAAACCTGGTATGGATGTTGATGGTGGATTTATGATTGTTAAAAATATGATGGAAAGAGTTATTGCTTTAATTAACTCAAGAAAATAGGTGGTTCTATGAACATTGCATCTTGCGGTACAATTGAATCTAATGATTGTCTAATTACAATCAAAAAAAATCATGAAACAATAATAGATATTGAAAGTATTGTTTATGATCAATTCAAAGACCAAATCGAAAAAGTCATTCGAGATACTTTAAAAGAAATGAAGATGCATCATGTGCATGTTCATATTCAAGATAAAGGAGCTCTTGATTATACAATCAGAGCAAGATTAATTACCGCGATTGAAAGAATGGAGGAAAGCCATGCGTAGAAGTCTTTTATTTATCCCAGCAAATTCACCTGCAATGCTTCAAAATGCTGATATTTTTGCATCTGATGCTGTTATCTTTGATCTTGAAGATGCTGTAGCATTATCTGAAAAAGATGCTGCACTTCATCTGTTAGACCAATATTTAGATTCAAATCAGCTTGATCAAATAGAAATCGTTGTTAGAATCAACGGTTTGGATACAAAACTTGGTTACAAAGACTTAGAAGTTATTATTAATAACCGAATTGATACGATCATGCTTCCCAAGGCAACTCCAAAAACGACTTTAACTCTATCACATTTTTTAAAAAGAATGGAAAAGAAGAAAAAACTAACTAAAAAAATAGGTATTATTCCAATTATCGAACTTGCTTCTTCTGTACTTGAAGTCAGTGCTATTGCAAAAATAGATCGGGTTAATGGACTTTTATTAGGGGGAGAAGATTTAGCAACTGATCTTGAAGTAGGAAGAACCAAAAATGGACAAGAAATTTTTCTTGCTCGTAGTTTGGTTGTTCTAGCAGCTAAGGCTAATCAAATTGATGCTATTGATACACCTTTCACTCATACTGATGATGAGATATCACTTCGTGAAGACTCAATCTTAGCAAAGTCATTAGGTATGAATGCGAAAGCTTGTATTCATCCTTTACAAATTGAAACTGTAAATGAAGTTTTTTCACCGAGTCAAGAAGAGATTTTATTTGCTCAAAAAATAATAAAAGCTGAAGAAAAGGCATTAAAAGAAAACAAAGGTGCTTTTTCAGTTGATGGTAAAATGATTGATAAACCTATTATTTATCGAGCAAAAAAACTGCTTGCTAAAGCTGAAAAATGGAACTTATTATAGGTGAAACATGAAAAATAGTTTGGATAGAATCGTCCCTGATGGATATATACCTTTTCAAGGTGTAAATGCCATCATCAAATCAAATCAACATAAAACTATTCCAAAAGTTTTATCAACAAACTCAGAAAAAATTGTTAAAAACATTTCTGAGCTTTTTGATAAATTAAAGATTAAAGATGGAATGACTTTATCTTTTCATCATCATTTGCGTAATGGTGATGCTGTTTTAAATATGGTTTTAAAAGAAATTCAAACAAGAAACTTAAAAAATATGATTTTAGCACCAAGCTCTATTTTTCCTGTTCATCAACCTATGGTAGAACTCATTAAAAATGAAAATGTTACTAAAATTTATACCAATTATCTAAATGGACCTGTCGCAGATGCAATTACTCATGGATATTTACAAGATGTATTGATTATGGATTCTCATGGTGGAAGACCAAGAGCAATTGAATCTGGTGAACTCAAAATAGATGTTGCATTTATTGCTACTCCTACTTCTGATAAACACGGTAATGGTAATGGCGTTGAAGGCAAAAGTGCTTGTGGAACTTTAGGCTATGCCATTGCTGATTTGCATTTTGCTAAACAAAAAGTTGTTATCACTGACCATTTGGTCAATAAGGTTAGCCAAGTTGATATTGACGGTAAATATGTTGATTATGTCTTAACAGTCAATCAAATAGGTGAAGCTAGTGGTATTGTTTCAGGAACAACAAAACCTACAAAAGATCCTGTTCAAATTAAAATAGCCAAAGATACCGCACAACTTCTTGAAGAACTTGGTTATCTAAAAGACAATATGACTTTTCAAACTGGAGCAGGTGGTACAAGCTTAGCTGTTGCTGAAGAAGTCAAAAAGAAAATGTTAAAAAACAAAATCAAAGGAAACTTTGCATCCGGTGGTATTACAAGTTTTCTTGTCAATATGTATCAAATTGGTTTGTTTAAAAAGCTTTTTGATGTTCAATGTTTCGATCTAGATGCAGTTGAATCTTATAAAAACAATAAGAATCACATTTTTATGACTGCTTCTGAGTATGGAAACCCATATGAAAAAAATCCAATTGTTAATCAATTGGATATTGTTATCCTTGGAGCTACAGAAATTGACCTTGACTTCAACGTCAATGTGACAACAGATTCTCATGGTAATATTATTGGTGGCAGTGGTGGACACTCTGATACTGCTTATGGCGCGAAATTAACAATTATTACTACCAATCTGGTTAAATCAAGAACTTCCATAGTTAAAGAAAAAGTAACATCAATAACAACACCAGGAGAGTCTATTGATTGCTTAGTCACCGAACGTGGTATAGCAATCCATCCTAAACGCACAGATTTATTAGCTAAATTAAAGTATTCTAAATTAAAAATCGTTTCAATTGAAGCATTATATAATCAAGCGATACGAATGACTGGAGTTCCTAACACCCTAGAGTTTGACAAACGCATTGTAGGACTAATTAGATATCGTGATGGTTCGATTATTGATAGCATTTATCAATTAAGAGGTAAATCTAATGAGTTATAAATTTATAGAGTGTCTTTTAGAACATGAATTAAATGATGCAAAATCATTACTTTTAGAAAATGGATTATCAGTTGATGATCACTATGGTACAACCATAGGGATTTATGATGGAAACAAAATGATTGCTACTGGTTCTTTATATAAAAATGTCATTAAAATGATTGCTGTTGATCCTTCTTACAAAGGTAAAAACCTTACAGATTTAATTATGACACATCTCATTCAAATTCTAAACTCGAGAAAGATTAGCAAATATTTTTTATTTACAACACCTAAAAGTAAGATGTACTTTCTAGATTACAATTTCTCGTTTATCTATGAAAATGAAGATATTGTTATGTTAGAAAATAGTTTTGAACCCATCGACGAAAAACTTCATCGAATCAAATCTAAGTTGAAACTAAAATCAGGACGAACTGCATCCATCGTGATGAACTGTAATCCTGTTACACTCGGACATCTTTACTTAATAGAAACTTGTGCCAAAGAAAATGATCAAGTTATTATCTTTCTTGTTGAAGAAGATTTATCTATTTTTCCCTTCAAGGTGCGCTATCAGCTCCTTAAAGCAGCAACAAAACATCTTAAGCATGTCCATATAGTACCATCAACACCTTATATTATCTCTGCAGCTACTTTTCCTACATATTTTCTTAAAGAACTAACTGATGCAACTCGTATATATATGGACTTAGATATTCATATATTTCAAAACTTTTTTATGAGTATCTTTAATATTGATTTCCGTTATGTAGGTACAGAACCTTTCGATCAAACAACTGATGCATATAATAAAACGATGCAGCGTATATTAAAAGATAAATTGATAATGGTAGAAAGATTAGAAAAAAATGATAAAATAATAAGTGCCTCGATGATTCGTAAACTTGCTAAAGAAAAAAAATATGATGAACTTAAACCTTATGTTCCTCATGCTACTTATAAGTTTTTGAAATCTGCTAAAGGAAAGGCTTTATTATTGAATGAATGAAATTCTAAGAGCTCGTGAATATAGAGTCTTGTATGTTCGACAAATGATT
>JANKMU010000029.1:12759-14043 GCA_024650045.1 Mycoplasmatota bacterium
ACGTAATCAATCGTTTGTTATTACCATTAAAGCGAACATTCCAGGGCCGAATAAAAACATTAACGCAGCGCATCTACTGGTGCGCTTGTTCTTAAACGAGCTTCGTGAGGAATTTGAAGCACAAGAAATCATACATATGAAGAGTGCAGATGGTCCATACGTTTTATTTGCTTTAAAAGGTGATGGGCTTGAAATTAAAAAAGAATTGGTTCGTATTGAAGATAAACACCCATTAGGGCGATTTATTGATTTAGATTTATTTGTAACAGAACAAGTTTCACTATCTCGGTTTGACTTAAAAAAAGCAAACCGAAAATGTTTTATTTGTGGAAAAGATGCCCAAATATGTTCAAGAAATATGACACATTCTATTCCTAAGTTAGTTCAACACATCAATTTAAATCTAAACTTTTACATCGTTGAAGAAATCAAAAGAACACTCAACTTCGCTATTTTAGGTGAACTAGAGTTAGACGATAAATTTGGATTAGTAACAAAAACATCAAGTGGTTCTCACCAAGATATGGATTATGCATTAATGGTCAAGGCAAAAAATGTTATTATGCCTTATTTAATTCAAATCTTTAATATAGGTTATGAATCTGAGGAGTTAGTTAACTTATTAGATGTATCTAGATCCATTGGTATAGCTGCTGAAGATGAAATGCTTCAAGTGACTAAAGGAGTCAATTGCTATAAAGGTTTAATCTTTGTTATGGGTTTAACTTTGCTTGCAACTGGTTATGCACTCGCTAGACATCAAAGTTTTGATAAAATATTTGATAACATCAGATCTATGTCTTTTGGATTGCTGGCTGAATTTAGTGATGCGAAAATATTGACGTTTGGACAGGAAGCCTACCAAGAATATAAAATAACTGGTGTACGCGGTGAAGCTTATTCAGGGTTTCCATCGATTCGATCAACACTTGCTTTAATAGGTGAACAAGATATATCAGATCCTATTGTTTTAAGAAACGCTTTGAAGCATTTGATTATCAATACTCAAGATACTGTTCTTCTTAAGCGAGCCAAATCATTAAGCGAATACGAAAAAGTAAAACATATGTTTGCATCACTAGATGTAAGTAATACTTCACAAGTTAGACAGTTTACACAGTATGCAATTAAAAGGAATTTAAGTTTTGGTGGTTCTGCTGATTTACTGGTCGCAACCATATTTCTATACAATTTAAGACATCGATACTTTTAAAAAAAGGTGAGCAAATTTGAAGTGCTCCCCATTTAGTAGACAATAATAAAAAGGGGTTAAGCATTTTAGAG
>JANKMU010000002.1:0-3004 GCA_024650045.1 Mycoplasmatota bacterium
CATATTTATAATCAGATACTTTTGCTGTGAAGAACTCATCCATACAGATGTATTCTGGAAGTGTTTGACGTTTCATATCTACAGAGTCGTCAAAGATGTTGATGACACTTTGAATGGATGTGTGATAAGAACGTGCTGCAGAGGTGAACGTGCTTGTATAACTCTTTAAGTGATTTAAAATTGAAAGCTTTGTATAGTCACTAATTCTGTGATAATAGCCAGCAAATGGATTATGTTCATAAAACACTTTCTTACAAAATCTACACCGGTATCTTCTTGCTTTGTAGATAATCAGACAATGATGATTGGTTGAGATACTATGTGTGATGCTCTTTGTCTGATAATCATGAACTGCCTGTGTCTGAGTACCACATACTGGACAGGCTACCATCTCTTTTTTAAGTTGAATCAATACGCGAATCTGTAATGGGCTGTAAATCGTTTCAATCGATTCAATACGATGTGACAGGTGTTCTAAATTGAGAAGCTTTATGGTATTATCATTCATGAAGACCGCCTTTCTTAAAGTTTAGGGTAGTAACTAAATTTTATCATATTTGCGGTCTTCATTTTTTTAACATCAAAAAAGGCCTTTCTAAAAGACTGTGGTAGACCACAACCCTTTTTAAAGCCTATACTCTACCACAACCTATTTTAAATAACTAAACTAAATAACAAAGGACAAATAATCATAATCTTTGTCCTTTTTATTTTTGATGTTATAATTAATGATAGAGGAAAACTATGGAAATTAAATGTTTAAAACTAAATGAAATGACAGAATCTGTGTGTGAAAACAATTTTAAAGTAAGGTATTTACTACCTGGTGAAACTGCAACTTTTGTCAATCGAAAAAATAGAATTATATTACCAGAAGATGTTATAGAAGCATCGATCCATCGTGCAAAAGTCATATGTCCGATTTTTTACGAATGTGGTGGATGTGATTTTTTACATATCAAATACGATGAGCAAGTTAGAATGAAGGAATCGTATATAAAAACACTTTATTTTAAAAACAACATAAAGACTCAATTTAATGATATAATTCAGACTGAAAAACCTTTGCATTATCGTCATAAAGTGGTTGCTACAGCAACAACTGTAAAAAGCAAAGTTCGCTTAGGATTATATCAAGAACAAAGTAAAAAGGTTTTACCGTTTCTAGATTGCTACATTCAAGATAAACAAGCTAATCAAGTTTTAAAAACTGTAGAAGCTACTTTAAATAAATATAAAATGACTGCATATCATATTGACAAAAATACAGGTATTATTAAGCATATTTTAATTAGAAAATCATATCATACAGCAAAAATGTTAGTCGTTATTGTAACCAATGGTAATTTATTGCCAAATGCTAAAAAAATGGCACAAGAAATTATTAAAAAACATCCTCAAGTTTCAACCATTGTTCAAAATATCCATCATAGAAAAACAAATCTTGTATTAGTTGATGAAGAAAAACTTATTTATGGTACTGGATATATTGATGATGAAATTGATGGAATCAAATTTAGATTATCATCTAGGTCATTCTATCAAATCAATCCAGTGCAAATGATAAAACTATATCATAAAGCACTTGAATTTGCCGATATAAGCGCTAATGACACAGTGATGGATACTTATTCAGGTATTGGAACAATCTCCCTTCTAGCAGCCCAAAAAGCAAAATCTGTCATAGCAATCGAATCTAATCAAAGTTCTCATAAAGATGCATTATTTAACATGAAATTAAATAACATCAATAATGTTTATTTTCATCATGATGATGTTGAACACTTTATCCAAAACTATGATGGGACAATTGATGTCTTAATGATGGATCCAACGAGAGATGGAGCATCAAAAAACTTTTTAGATGTTATCTTAAAGATTAAACCAAAAAAGATTGTCTATATTTCTTGTGAACCACAAACTCAAATTAGAGATGTTCATATTTTAAAAGATCAATATGAAGTTGTTTTAGTGCAACCTGTTGATATGTTTATTAACACGCAGCATTTAGAAAGTATTGTTTATCTTAAACTAAAATCATCAATAAAGGAATAGGTTATGTATAAAAAATTATTTACTGAATATCAACCAAAAACTGAACAGGAATCAATTGATCAACAACTTATTTTGGCATTTATTGACAAAAACGATGACGCACTATATCGAACAAATCTAGCAGGACATATTACATCTTCAGCTTTTGTTGTTAACAAAAAGATGACTAAAATATTATTTGCATACCATCATATTTATGATTCTTGGGCTTGGGTTGGAGGACATAATGATGGTAATCCTAATTTACTAGAAGTAGCAATCAAAGAAGCAAAAGAAGAAACTGGAGTTAAAAATATAAAACCTTATAATGAAGATATTTTTACGATAGATGTTATTTATGTCAAAAATCATATCAAAAATGGTATTTATGTTCCTGATCATCTACATCTTAACGCAACATTTTTATTGATTGCTGATGAAAATGATCCGTTATTCATTAATCATGCGGAAAATAGTGGTGTTAAATGGTTTTCAATTGATGAGGTTATTGACCATATTAATGAAGAAAGAATGAAGCCAGTGTATTTAAAAGCTTTTCATGAAATTCAGAAAATAAAAACATAAATCATAGCATATTAATACAGGAAACAGCTATTTATTGTATAATAATTATAAGAATTGGTAATAAAAGGGGATATTATGGATACATTCTTAAAAATCGATATTAATTTAATATCTATATTTATGCTAGGACTAGTTTTTTTAGTAGCATATCGAAGGCTTGATCGCTCAAATGCACTTAATCAATTATATTTATATACGATAGTTGCAATTATTATGGGTTTGATTATAGAGACAAGTACTGTTTTAATTAATGGTATTAATCTTTATTGGCTTTCTTTAGTCAACAATGGACTACATGCAATACTCTTTATTGTTGCCCCTATTTTAAGTTGTTTATGGTATTTTTTGTTACGTCATTTCATTTCAGTGAAAGTTAAAATATCAA
>JANKMU010000002.1:3014-24025 GCA_024650045.1 Mycoplasmatota bacterium
CAAATCAACAGAAAATCTTGCTTTTTATTCCAGTATTTTTGAATGTCCCACTCAGTTTACTATCACCATTCTTTGATTTTTATTTTAATATCAATTCAATTAATGTTTATGCTAGAGGATCATGGTTTATGGTTTCTTTATTTATTATTTATTTCTATTTAATTCTTGGTATAGTATATGTGCTTACACATAGAAAAAACATTATTGCAACAGAATTTTATTTATTAATTGGATTTGGTTTTTTGCCAATTATTGGCGGGATTGTTCAAGGTTTAGTATATGGCATTTTACTTATGTGGAGTAGTGCTGCATTTGCATTGATTATCGTCTATATATATTTACAAGAACGACTCATTCACTTAGATAGCTTAACTGGGGCTTGGACAAGAAAATCTTTTATTTATTATATGAACAAAAAGCTAAATCAAAAAAAGATTGAACCTTTTGGTGGTATTTATTTTGATATTGATGATTTAAAGAAAATTAACGATAATTATGGACATCTAGAAGGAGATTTTGCAATTTCTGAAATCGTGAAAAGAATTAAAGGTATTATGTATGATGGAGAGATTATTGCAAGATTAGGTGGCGATGAATTCGTCATTATAACCAACAGCAACAGTGAAACCCGATTAAAAGCATTAGGTGAAGATATTGATTTATCATTATCAGTCTTTAATGAAAATTCAGAAAAATTATATGATTTGTCCTGTAGTTATGGATATGGTGTTTATAGTGAAGATTTCAAAAGTGTCGACCAGTTTTTAAGATATATTGACTATCGAATGTATTCAAGCAAAAAGAATAATAACAAATAGGTTGCTTATTAGCAACTTATTTTTTTAAAGATATATTTAATCTTACTGCATGGTGATGTATAATAGTTATATCAAGTCTTTAGAGTTGAGGTGAATCCATGAAACATTTTTATTTGAAACAAAAAGTTTTTTCAGTTAGAGACAAGTACAAGATCTTTGATGAGCAACAAAACATCATATATCACTGCAAAAGTTCTGTTTTTTCATTAAGACATAAACTCAGATTTTTCGAAACGAAAAACGAACAACTTCACTTTATATTTAAAAGAAAGTTGCTAAGCATTATGCCAACTTATTACTTATATGATCAAGATGGTAATCACATCGCTAAAGTTAAAAGAAGATGGACGTTATTAAGACCAAAAGTAAGTGTTGAAAGCGAAATAGCAAATTATGAGATAGATGGTGATTATTGGAGTCACAGTTTTGTAATACTTAGTGAGAACCACGAAGTAGCAAGTGTACGTAAAAAATTCATCTCATGGGGAGATTCTTATGAAATTAGTATTGATGATGAGCAAAATGATGAGTTTTTGTTAGCACTAGTTGTATCTATTGATAGTATTTTCCATAGTAGAAAATCTCGAAGAAGAAACAGGTATTAATATGATAGGACGATATCATTCCAAATTTGGATTCATCTATTACATAGTAGAAGATGATAAGCTTCAAGAATTGATGATTCAAGATTTAAATATAAAAACAGATCAAAATCAGCTAATTGACAAAATAAATCATCAGCTTGATTTATATTTCAATCATCAATTAACAATTTTCGATTTGCCTATAAACTTTAAAAAGGGTACTGATTTTCAAAAAGAGGTATGGAATGCTCTTTTAACCATTCCATATGGAGAAACGAGATCTTATCAGGATATCGCTTTTCAAATTAAAAGACCTAGAGCAGTACGTGCTGTTGGTCAAGCATGTAAAAAAAATCCAATAGGGATTATTGTGCCTTGTCATCGCGTTATTGGAAAAGATGGATCGATGACTGGATATTCTGGTAGAGACCATACCGACTTAAAACAACAATTAATCAATCATGAAATGATGTTAAAAGATAATGAAACAACTGAAGGAAGGTTATTATGACAAAAGAAAAATTAAAACAATATCGACAAGAACTACATCAAATTCCAGAATTAGCATTCGATTTGTTTAAGACACATGCATATGTAAAGGAAAAACTTGAACAATTAGGTTATCAAACACAAACGGTTGCTAAAACAGGTTTGATTGCAGTTAAAGAAGGAAAGCTAAAAGAAGCGATTGCCTTTAGAAGTGATATGGATGCATTACCTGTGACTGAAAAAACAAATGTTTCATTTGCTTCAAAACATGATGGTAATATGCATGCATGTGGTCATGATGGACATATGGCAATGCTATTAGGCTTTGCAGAATATGTAAGCCAACTTAAAGAAATTAATCAAACAATTGTTTTTATTTTCCAACCTGCAGAAGAAGGACCAGGTGGAGCTAAAGTTATTCTCGAAGAGGGTATATTCGAAAAATATCAAATTCAAAAGATATTTGGTATTCATTTATATCCAGGGTTAGAAGAAGGGCTATATGGTCTTGTTAATGGCCCAATGATGGCACAAAATGGTGAGTTCAACTTAACTGTGACTGGTAAGTCTGCTCATGGTGCACAACCCCATTTAGGATCTGATGCAGTTCTAGCTGCTTCATATCTTGTAACTCAGTATCATCATATTGTTTCTAGATTTATTGATCCTTTGGATCCTGTTGTAGTAACAATAGGAACGATTGAAGGTGGAGAAGCTAGAAATATTATTGCACAAGAAGTTAAGATGACTGGAACCATTAGAAGTTTCAATCAAATAAACTACGAGAAAATAAAACAAAAAATGAGAAACATTGATGAAGGTATTGAAAAAGCCTATGATGTTAAAGTAAATAACGACATTATCGATTATTACCCACCTGTAATTAATGATGAACATTTATTTGAAATGTTGAAAAACAGCTTAAATCAAAGACAATATCAGTTTCTTAGACCAATGATGTTTGCTGAAGATTTTGCTTTTTATCAACAAAAGGTTCCCGGCATGTTTGTTATGCTAGGAACAAAAAATGAGTCTTTAGCATATGTTCATCCACTTCATAGTTGTTATTTCAATTTTAGAGAAGATGTTTTAATTAAAGGTGTTGAGTTATATATTCATATTGGTGAAACCTTAAAATTATTTTAATAAATATATAATAAAAGCATATCAATCGATATGCTTTTATTTTTGTTATTCATTTTTATCATTAGGTAACCAGCTAGATAATGATCTGCTTAATGATTTTGGATCAATTGGTTTGGCGATGAAATCGTTCATTCCAGCATCCATACACAATGCACGATCTTCAGCAAATGCGTTCGCAGTCATTGCAAGAATTGGTGTTTCTTGGTCAATTTTACGAATTTCTTTAGCAGCTTCTAAACCATCCATGACTGGCATTTGAATATCTAAAATAATAAGATCATATTTGTTTGTCTTTGCAAGATCAAGTGCTATTTTACCGTTGTTAGCAACCGTTACAATCATACCCATGTTACTTAAAATACGATGTGCTAATTTTTGACTTAAAAAGTTATCTTCAGCAACTAAAACTCTAGATCCCTCTTTTGGTTTAGGTAAAGCTTCATCTTCTTTTTCTATTTGTTTTCTAGTGGATTCATGTTCATCAACTTCCAGTGGTAAATTTAGAATGAATTCACTACCTTCATTTAATTCGGTTTCTACTTCGATTGTACCATGCATTAACTCCGCTAATTTCTTACTAATCGATAAACCTAAACCTGTTCCTCCATAAATTCTTGTTGTCGATGTATCAGCTTGCTCAAATTCCTCGAACAATCTTTTTTTCTGACTCTTTGTCATACCAATACCAGTATCTTTAATTTTAAAACTTAACTTCACTCTATGATTTTCCAATTTCTCATCAATATAACAAACCAGACTAATCCCACCAGTATCAGTAAATTTAACTGCATTACTTAAAATATTGATTAGGATTTGACGGATACGATTAACATCACCTATTAAAACATCTGGACAATCTATTTTTTCGATATCAAAAAATAGGTTTTTTTGTTTTACATTTTCGTAAACGATAGATTTAACTTCATCAATAAGCTTATCTAGTTTAAAAGGACGTTGTTCAATCAGCATTTTACCAGCTTCAATTTTTGATAAATCAAGAATATTATTGATTATACCTAACAAATGATTAGAAGCATCTTTAATTCTATGAATATATTCTAGTTGTTCAGAGTCATCGATTTTTTCTTCTATCAAATGGGTAAACCCAATAATAGCATTCATTGGTGTTCTTATTTCATGGCTCATATTAGATAAAAAACTAGTTTTCGCTAAGTTCGATTGCTTGGCTTGTGATTTTGCTTGTTCTAGTTCTAGTATTTTTTCTTCAATACTTTGAACTAATTCATCTTTCTGTTTTTCCAAATGATGAATATGTTCTTGATAATCAGTGATATCCTTGATTGAACCATAAGCACCAATCACCATTTTTTCTTCATTAAAAAGAATTTTAGAATGGATATCAATCCATTTAACACCACGATTGGTGACGATACGATGTGTCATATGATAAGGTGTACCAAAGGTTTTAGTTTCGTCCCATGATGAAAGTACAGATTCATGATCTTCAGGATGAATCATCGATACAAATTTTTCTTCTGTAATTGGTGTTTTTGAAGATAACTCGAAAATTTTATAACTTTCTTTAGACCATATTAATTGATTATCTTCAAAATTAAAATACCATTTTCCAATTTTAGTCAGTGTATCTATTTCATTGAAAATGTTTTCTATTTCTTTTGGTAATTCAGGTTTCATGATCTTTCTCCCAATTATGAATTCGTGTTGATTATTTTTATTATAACACGATAGCAAGCAGCACAGATTTTACAATACATATATTTAATGAAAAAAATAAAAAAAATGATACATATTCATAGACATTTGCTAAAACTTATGTTATTCTTTTTTTATAATTAAATCACTACGATTTTAGAGGCTGCGTTGATTCAAGAGTACCATTAGGGAAAGGGAGTGACGCCGAAGCATTGAAAATATGCTGGGCTTATGTTGAAGAAACATAAGACTGTTCCCACAAGTTGCCCAACTTGTGAGGAGTGCGCTTAATCGTGGAAGGGCGAAAGCATTGTACATTAACCGCAGGCTTTTGCTGTGGTTTTTATTTATTTTAAGGAGAAGATTATGTCAAATAACATTAAAAACAATCAATTATATATCGGTGGAGTTAGTGCCCAAGATTTAGCAAAAACTTATCAAACACCACTTTATGTGATGGATGAAGATAAAATAAGAAGTCAATGCCAGTTATTTCCTAAATATTTTAAAAGTCAAGAAATCCAAACAGAAACAATTTATGCATCTAAAGCTTTTTTAAGTCTTGCGATGTGTCAACTCATTCAATCAGAAGGATTATCATTAGATGTAGTTTCTGGTGGCGAACTTTATACAGCATTTCATGCTGGTTTTCCTATGGATAAGGTTTATTTCCATGGAAATAATAAATCAATCGATGAACTGAAACTCGCATTAACATATCAAGTAGGAACAATCGTCATAGATCACCCGGATGAAGTATTAACTTTAATTAAACTTATACCTGAAAACCAAAAAGTTAATGTAATGCTAAGAATCAACCCAGGTATTGAAGCTCATACCCATGAGTATATTCAAACAACACATAATGACTCTAAGTTTGGTATTAGTATCTATGATGACAAAACAATGTTATGCATAAAAGAGATTCAACAATCTAAATCGTTAGTATTTAAAGGTTTTCATAGTCATATAGGTTCTCAAATATTTGAAGAACAATCGTTTATTGAACATGCACAAACTGTACTTAAATACATTCATAATGTTTATGAGAAAACAGGTATTATCGTTCAAGAAATGAACTTAGGTGGTGGATTTGGTGCTCATTATACAGATGAGGATAAACCATTTGATCTAAGATCCTTTTTACCTGAATTGTTGAAAAATATTCAGCAAACATCAAAAAATCTAAAAATAAAAGCACCTAAAGTATTAATTGAACCAGGTAGAAGTATTGTTGCTGAAGCAGGTTATACTTTATATACCATTGGTGGAACGAAAAAAACAACAAGTGGTAAACAATATGTATTTGTTGATGGATCAATGGCAGACCATATGAGAACTGCTTTATATCAAGCTAAATATGATGCAGTAATCGCAAATCGTATGAACGAAGAAGCAACATCAACTTACACAGTGGCAGGTAAAGCATGTGAATCTGGAGATATTATTATAAAAAATATAAAACTTCCTAATCCCAATATCAATGATATTCTTGTTGTTAAAACGACAGGGGCATATCATTATTCTATGAGTTCAAATTATAACAGACTAACAAGACCAGCTGTTGTATTGGTGAAAAATGGACAATCAAAATTAATTGTTCAAAGAGAAACGTATCAAGATTTAATCAGAAATGACTTGAAGTTAGAGGGCTAATCATAAAAATGGAAAATACAATCGTTTTAAAGTTTGGTGGTTCATCTGTTGAATCCATCGAAAAAATGCAACAAATCGTTCAAAAAATCATTAAGAAAAAAACAACATATCAACACATTGTCGTTGTCGTATCTGCAATGGGTAAAACAACAAATCAATTACTAGAGTTAGCGAAGCAAGCATCAAAATCACCATCTAAAAGAGAAATGGATATGCTAATATCAACAGGTGAGCAAGTTTCAATATCTTTACTGACAATGATTTTAAATGAACAAGGACAGCAAGCAATTGCATTAACAGGATTTCAAGCAGGTATTAAGACTGCTGGACTACATACAAAAAATAAAATTTTAGATATAGACACAACAAAAATAGAAAAGCACTTAGCTTCCGGGAAAATGGTTGTTGTAGCTGGCTTTCAAGGATTCAATGAAGATGGCGATATTACAACCTTAGGACGCGGTGGATCAGATACAACTGCTGTTGCGATTGCTGCTAAACTAAAATGTAATGCAGAAATCTATACAGATGTTGAAGGCATTCATGGTGTTGATCCAAGATTATATTTAAAAGCTAGAAAACTAGATGTTATTAGCTATGAAGAAATGAAAGAAATGGCGTTTTTAGGCGCAAAAGTGATGGAACCACGTTCGATTGAAATCGGACAGAGATATGGTGTTGTGATTTATGTTTCATCATCTCTTACCGAAAATGGTGGAACCTATATAAAGGAGTATAAGAAAGTGGAAGAAAAAAGTATAACAGGTTTATCGATTAGTGAGAAAGTTATGATGGTAACCATTAAAAACTTTCCTAATCACTCAAGTGATATTGCTGCTTTATTTATTTTATTAGCAGATAATGAGATTAATGTTGATATGATTAGTCAAACGCCAACAGTTAATGGTTATATAAACTTATCATTTACAGCATCAGCTGATGATTTAGATGCAATTAATGAAGTATTAGCATTAATGAATGAAAAATATGAAGATATTGAAACAGTCAAAAACGTTAATGTCGTTAAGTTATCTGTTGTTGGCTCAGGTATGAGAACACAATCAGGAGTTGCTGCAGATATGTTTAAGTTATTAGCGGATAACAATATTGATTTTATGTTGGTTACAACATCTGAGATTAGTATTTCGTATACGATTGAAAAAAAGTTTATGAAAAGAGCTGTATTGGCAATATCTGAAAAATTTGGATTATAGGAGGATATGATGGAATTTCAAAAATATCATGGAACAGGCAATGATTTTATTTTAATCAATAAAATACCAAAAGATCCGAGTCATCTAGCAAAAAACATATGTGATCGTCATTTTGGAATTGGTGCTGATGGTCTAATTTATGCAAGTCCTTCAAAAACTGCAGATATCAAATTTAATTATTATAATAGTGATGGATCGATTGCTCCAATGTGTGGTAATGGCATGAGATGTTTTGTTAAATATTTGAAAGACAATAAATTAATGGTTCAAGATGATTTTGTTGTTGAAACTCTTGCGGGTCTAATAACAGTTAGTTTTAATCATGAGAATAAGCATGTTAAAATTGGCTTAGGAGTACCTAAATTCGAATTAGATACCTCAACACCTATTAAACCACTAGAAGAACAATCAATAGCCTATGAAGGTCAAATTATTCAGTTTTATACGGTAAATATGGGAACATTACATACTATTGTATATGTAAATGATCAAATGAACATTCAAAAAATAGGTCCATATTTATCATCTATCCCTTTATTTCCAAATCAGAGTAATGTTAACTTCGTTGATATTATAGATGAAAACACAATTAAAGTGACAACCTATGAGCGTGGAGCAGGATGGACATTATCTTGTGGAACAGGTGTTAGTGCAAGTGTTGTTGTTTCATATCGTTTGGGAAAATCTAATCGTGAAATAACTGCAATTGTTCCAGGTGGACAATTGAAAGCATATGATTTAGATCAAGTCTATTTAGAAGGTCCAGCAGTTAGAATTGCTACTGGAAGTTATGAGGTTTTAAATGAAAAAGTATAGAGTCGCAATTGTTGGAGCAACCGGTTTGGTTGGTCAAACATTTATAGAAGTATTGCAAGAAAGACAGTTTCCAATTGAATCTATTTCTTTTTTTGCATCAGAAAAATCAAAAGGTAGAGAAATATCATTTAATGGCAAGATATACGTTGTAGAAACCTTAAATGAAGATTCATTTAATCGAGGTTTTGATTTTGCACTATTTTCAGCTGGTAGTGATATGAGTCTTAAATATGCAAAAATTGCTGCAAATCTTGGTGTTACAGTTATTGATAACTCGAGTGCATGGCGTATGAAACCTGGTGTTCCTTTAATAGTTCCAGAAGTAAATGCACATGTTTTAACTTCAAATGATAAGATTATTGCTAATCCCAATTGTTCAACAATACAAGCTGTAGTTGCGTTAAAAATAATTGATGATTTATTCGATATAAATCGTGTTACATATAGTACTTATCAAGCAGTCTCAGGCTCTGGTTATCAAGGCTTAGATGATTTAAAAAGAGGTATGCAAAACGAAGAAAATCAATTTTATAAGAAACCAATATTTGATAATTGCTTTCCTCACATTGATGATTTTTTAGAAACAGGTTATACTAAAGAAGAACAAAAGATGATTGAAGAAACAACAAAAATCCTAAATAAGAATATCAAGATTTCAGCAACATGTGTTCGTATTCCCGTAACCATTGGGCATAGCATTTCTGTTCATGTTGAATGTAATCAAACGATTGATTTGAATCAGTTGAAACATGAATATGCTAATCATAAAGATATTGTTTTTTATGACAATAACACATATCCTACACCAAGAGAAGTTGTAAATGATGATCGAGTTCATATTGGTAGATTAAGAAAAGATTTAAGTGTAGATAATGGTATTCTATTATGGGTAGTTGCTAATAATATAAGAAAAGGTGCTGCAACAAATGCAGTTCAAATTGCCCAATATTTAATCAAGGAGGAGATTGTATGAAACTATTTACAGGATCAGGCGTAGCAATCATTACACCATTTGATCAAAACGGTGTAAATTATGAAGTTTTTAGACAGCTTATAGAGTGGCATATTAAAGAAAAAACGGATGCAATTATTGTTTACGGAACGACTGGAGAGTCAGCAACTTTATCACTTGAGGAGAAAAAAGAAATTGTTAAATTTGCAGTAGAAGTTGCTCAAAAAAGAGTACAAATTATTGCAGGAACTGGAAGCAACAACACTCAAGCAAGTATTGAACTATCAAAATATGCAGAGTCTGTTGGTGCAGATGGTCTCTTATTAATTACACCATACTATAATAAACCAACGCAAAAGGGCCTATATTCGCATTTCAAGGCCATTTCAGAGCATGTTAGTATTCCAATCATTTTATACAACGTTCCATCGAGAACAAGTATCAACTTATTGCCAGAAACAGTTTTAGAACTATCAAAAATTGATCAAATTTTAGCGATAAAAGAGGCTTCTGCAGACATCAGTCAAATTGCAAAAGTCATTGAGTTATGCCCAAAAGATTTTATAGTTTATTCAGGTAATGATGATCAAACATTACCGATTTTGGCATTAGGTGGAAAAGGTGTTATTTCAGTAACTGCAAATATAGTTCCTAGATTAATTCATGATCAAGTTATAAATTACCTTAATGGTGATCAAAATAGCATAGAATCATTTTTAAAAACAAGAGAATTACACCAAATCATGTTTATTGAAAGCAATCCGGTTCCTGTAAAAAATGCGCTTAGGTTAATGGGATTTAATGTAGGATCAGTAAGATTACCTTTGGTTGAGCTTGAACCTGAAAACTTAGACAAGTTAAAAATTGTTTTAGGTAAATACAATCTAGTAGGTGAAGAAAAATGAAAGCATTAGTTATTGGTTCATTGGGTAAAATGGGTAGCCTAGTTAAACAATTACTAGAAAAAGATTCGTTTTTTGATGAGGTTATTGGATATGACATTAACAACAAAGAGAATCAGTCTCTTATTGATTATCCTAAAGTAGATGTTGTTATTGATTTTTCACACCCTAGTTTAATTGAACATATTTTGTCTTATGCTAAAAAAAATAATTCAGCACTAGTTATCGCAACCACTGGTTATTCAAATCATGAGTTGCAACATATTGAGCGTGCACAAAATTTCATTCCGATTTTTATGAGTTCAAATTTCTCATTTGGTATTGAAGTTGTTACTCAAGCATTAAAACATATTTCAAAATTGATTGAAGCTGATTTTGATATCGAAATGATTGAGAAACATCATCATCATAAAATAGATGCTCCAAGCGGAACAGCTATTCATCTTGCTAGAACGATCAATGATTCATTGGAAAACCCAAGAACAGTGATTAATGAACACAAGCAAGCAAATTCAAATGATCTCGCTATACACTCTATACGAAGTGGTTCAATTGTTGGAGAACATACTGTTATCTTTGCTGGTCAAGATGAAACGATTGAAATTAAACATACTGCTCAATCAAAAACAATCTTTGCATATGGTGCCATTAAGGCAGCCAAGTATTTGATTGAAAGAAAGCCAGGTCGTTATACAATGGAAGATCTAACAAAGGAGACAAACCATGAGTGATTTTTTACTTGATGCTTATGAAATTGCTAAGTATATTAAAGATGCTAAAAAACAGACACCTGTTAAATTACATTTAAAAGGAAGTATGGATCAAATTGATTTTAGTTCTGTAAAAGCATTTGGTGATCAAAATCATCAAACCGTTTTTGGTGAAATTAAAGATATTGAACATATACTTAATACATATAAGGCATTTATAGCCGATTATGTGATTGAATATGACAGAAGAAATTCAGCAATTCCATTACTAGATATTACAAAAGTACAAGCACGTATTGAACCAGGTGCTTGGATTAGAGAACACGCTGTTATCAATAAAGATGCAGTCATTATGATGGGTGCTGTTATCAACATAGGTGCTATTGTTGGTGAAAAGACAATGATTGATATGAATGCAGTTGTTGGTGCACGTGCAGTAATTGGTAAAAATTGCCATATTGGAGCAGGTGCAGTTGTTGCTGGTGTATTAGAACCACCTTCAAAAGACCCTGTTATTATAGAAGATGATGTTTTAGTTGGGGCAAATGCTGTTATTTTAGAAGGTGTAAGAATCGGTAAAGGAGCAGTAGTTGCTGCTGGTGCGATTGTTACACAAGATGTTATAGAAAATGCAGTTGTTGCAGGTTCACCTGCTCGTCTTATTAAAATGAAAGATGAAAAAACAAGCGGAAAAACAAAAATATTAGATGATTTAAGAAAGTGAAATTATGAGTAATTTTAATTTAGATCAAAAATATATATTAAATACTTATAAAAGACTACCTATCGAAATCAAAAAAGGTCGAGGGTCTTATTTGTATGACATACATAATAAAAAATATTTAGACATGTATGCTGGTATTGCAGTATCTAGTTTAGGTCATCATCATCCAAAAATTATTAAAGCAATCAAAAAACAATCGAAAGATCATTTACATCTATCCAATTATTTCGTATTTAAATCTTCTAGTTTACTTGCACAAAAATTGGTTGAACATAGTTTTGCATCAAAAGTATTTTTTACCAATTCTGGTACAGAAGCAATCGAAGCTGCATTAAAACTAGTTAGAAAGTACGGGAAATCGATAAATGCTAGTAAGACAAAAGTCATTGCTCTTGATGAAGCATTCCATGGAAGAACTTATGGGGGGTTATCTTTAACAGGACAACCTAAATATCAAGAAGCTTTTAAACCATTAGTACCTGATATTATTCATATCGAAAGAAACAACATAAAAGCATTAGAACAAGTTGTTTCAAGTGATGTATGTGCAATTTTTATCGAAATGATTCAAGGTGAAAGTGGCATTCAGTCATTATCAGATGAGTTTATAGAAGCTATTAGTAAATATTCAATCAAACATGAAATCTTAGTAGTTGCTGATGAAATACAAACGGGACTTCTTAGAACTGGTAAACTTTTTGCTTATGAACACACAAATCTTACACCTGATCTATTGACATTAGCTAAATCATTAGGTGGTGGTCTACCCTTAGGTGCATTGTTAGTAAGCAAAAAGTTAGAAAATGTATTGAAACCAGGAGATCATGGAACGACATTTGGAGGAAATCCATTATCTTGTGCAACAGGATTAGCTGTGATTAATGAACTCACAAAGCCAGAGATGATTTTAGATGTATATAAAAAATCTGGTTATCTATTTGAACAATTAAAAAGCATTAAAAACAAGTATCCAATCATTTCAGAAATTCGTGGTAGTGGACTCATGATTGGTATTGAAGTAGGAGATAAGGCACTAGAAATCCAACAAAAAGCACTTGAATTAGGTGTATTACTTAATGTAACCAATCAAACGGTAATTCGGTTACTACCGCCATTAAACATTCAAAGAAAAGAACTTGATGAGTTTATCAATATATTTGAAAATGTGCTAAAAACAATATAAAATACACAATTATTAACAAAAATGGGTATGAGATGTTACCCATTTTTTCTTTATAAGGTATAATGTTTTCAAAGCAGTATAGTTTACAATCATTTTTTATTAAAATGAGGCTAAGTATCTATCAGATACATATTTAATCTATTCTATAACATGTCTAAGGTTGAATTTATAGTCAAGATACACTAAAATGATAATATACATAAAGAAAGAAGGACATGGATGAAACGCTACACATGGAAGCTCGCAATTGCTTTTATTTTATCTTACGTACTACTCATGGTAGTTGTTGTTTTTTCGTATACCCGTATTTCTGAAAATTTCATTTTAAATCAGGCAAAACAAAACTTAATTGATCAAAACCAAATTATCGCAAATAGAATGAATGCACAATTTGATTTTGACTATCAACAATTTAGCGATTTAATCGCTTATTATGAAAGCCTGTCATTAGATCCAATTGATGAGTTAAATGCAAATATAGCAACAATAAAAATTAACGATCAAAACTTCGAAAGTTTTGGAACGATTAATAATCGGACGTTAACGTTTCCAAGTGAAACATTCACGTATCAATCAAATTTCGAGTCTGAAGACTTTAATCAAGACATTTCTATCTACTCACTAGCTGAGGCATTTGAAGATACTGATCAAACGGTTTATATATTTTTTATGGTCGATGAGTATGTCGCATATTTTGATGCTGAAACATATCTAGATTCAATTCTTGAATTATCTGAAATGAAGGATCATTATTTAATTTTAAGTGCTGATAACGTTATTGCCTATAGAAGCTTTCAAAATGGAGTAACTAACTATTTTTATGATTATTTAAGAGCTGAAGGTGTTAGTGAAAGCTCAATAAGTGTCATTAAAGATAAACTCATGAATGGAGATAGTGGAGCTAGCCAACATGATTTTTTAGGTGTTCAATCATTTATTGTTTATAATCCATTAAGTCCTGATCTATCGACAAAAAATTATTATTTAATCCAAACATTTGAAGAAGATGTTGTTATGACTTCTTTGGCTTACTTAACAAATATATTATGGGCATTATTTTTTGTAATCTTTATTTTATTTGCAGGAGCACTTGTATTGCTCTTTAAAATTTTAGAACAAAAAGTAAATGATATTGAAAATGCTAGACTGGCACACTATTATGCGAAGCCATATATTGTCAGAGTATCTAACAAAGGTAAAATCAAATCATATAACCACAGTTTTAAGAAACTTCTAGGTGACTATGATATCTATGATTTTGTTACTGATTTTGATATTAGACAAGATGTAGACTTAGATTTAATCGAAGATGTTGTTAAAAGACAACGTGCATTTACCGCAATATTTGAACTTGGATTCCATAAAATAGTTTATGTTCGATTTATTCCACTTAAAACTACTGGTGGATATATATTGATTGGCGATGACATAACATCGATTGAAGGTAAGTTTGACGAGTATCGTCATATGGCATTATTTAATAAAGTTACACACCTACCTAACTATAATAGTTTAAAACAAGATCTTCAATCATTTTTTGACGATGAAGAACTTATGGAAAAGAAAAATGCAATTTTGGCTTTGGATATCGTTTCTTTTTCAAAGATTAACTTATTGTTGGGAGAAAAAAGTGGAGATCGATTCTTGGTCATTGTTTCAGAATTGATTGATGAATCTCTTGAAGGATATCCTGCAACACTATATAATACAGTGGCTGATAGCTTTGTCGTATTTTTCAAAGATATTGAAAACTATAATTGGGTAACTAGATGGGCTCAAAAATTGATTTCTACATTTGAAAAACCAATTACAATTGATAAGAACTTTATTAATATCGATGTCAAAATGGGTATTTTCAATATTGAAGTTGCAAAATATGAGATCATGAATAGTGAGATTATCTATGAAAATATGATGCTTGCTTTAAATCATGCTAAAGAGTCAACACAGCAAAAATATTTTATTTATGATGTGAGCTTAAGTATGGTTGCTTCACGTGAGCAACGCATGGAACAAGACTTAGCATACGCGATTAAGAATAATGAATTTTATATGGCACTTCAACCTCAGTTTGATAACCAAAAAGAAAAGATTACTGGTTTTGAAGCCTTAATTCGTTGGAATAATCCTAAATACGCATCAGAATCTCCATTAAAGTTTATTGAAATGGCAGAAAGAAACAATATGATTATCGATATTGGTCGTATTGCCCTTCACGAAACATTCTTAATAGCTAAAGAGTTAGAAAAATATGATGTACATATCTCAATGAATATTTCACCAGTCCAATTATTACAAGCTGGGTTTGTTAATGAAGTTTGTACGATTTATGAACAATATGATTTAAAAAAAGGTGCAGTAAGTTTAGAGATTACCGAAACATTTTTAATTGGTTCATTTGAATTGGTTATTAATAAATTGAAATTATTAAGAAAATACGGATTTAATATTCACTTGGATGATTTTGGTACAGGGTATTCATCACTTCAATACTTAAAAGACTTACCTGTAAATACACTAAAAATTGATAGAGCATTTATTATCAACTTAGAATCTGATTCTCACTCTAGAGCGATTGTTCAAATGATTTCATCTTTAGCGAAAAACGTTGGATTAGAAGTTATAGCAGAAGGTGTTGAAAATGATCGTCAAAATCAATTGGTTTATAAGAGTGGATGTAATATTATTCAAGGTTATTTAATTTCACCAGCTGTTGTCAAAACTGAAGCAATTAAGTTAATAGAAGATTATAATATAAATAAGACAAAGAAAGTTGAAGTGCAGAAAAAGGAGATTAAACGATGAAATGGTTCACAATTTATCAAATAACTGATCAAGCAACCATTATCTTATCCATCATATCAATGCTCATCATGTTAGGTGGCATTTATTGGCTTGCACGTTCCTATTTCAAGGAAAGACAACGGATTATTGAAGAAAAAGCGATGACGATTGAAGGTGTTCTAACAAGAGCAGAGATTACATCGATCATTACAACACATATTGCAAGATCAGGAAAAGATGGACAGTTTAGTTTGGTTTATTTAGATTTAGATAAGTTTTCTGATTTCATTAATGCATTTGGGCAAAACGAAAGTGAAAAAATATTAGAAAAAATTGTTAAAAATATGGAATATGCTATCCCTAAAGGGGTAAAAATTGCTAGATTGCAAAATGATGAGTTTTTGATTTTCCTATCTATGGATTATGATCGTACTGAAGCTGTTGATATTGCAAACAAGCTTAAGGCAGCAATTGCAAGACCGATTAAGCTCTTTGGAGATACAGCAATTAATGCAACAGCATCGATTGCGATTGCATTCTTTCCGATTCATGGTGGAACATTAAAAGACTTATTAAGTTCACTCAAGCTAGCAACTTATATTATTAAGAAAAATGGTGGGAACAACATTAGAGTTTATTCAGATGAAATGAGTAATGAAGGTGGAGAACATGTTGAATATTACTATCAAATCAAACATGCGATTCAACATAAAGAATTCCAACTTTATTACCATCCAATGATCGATATAACAAATAATGATATTTATGGTGTAGAAGCTTTGATTCGTTGGAATCACCCTGAGCATGGGTTATTATCTCCATTTAAGTTTTTAGGTATTATGGAACAATCAGGTGACATTAACTGGATTGGTTTATGGGGTTTAGAGACTTGTATTAAAACCTATCAGGAGTTGAAACAAGAGTTTCCTAAAAGAGATATTAGATTTAGTATCAACTTAAGTCCTAAACAGCTAATGAATGAAACTTTACCTAATGAATTCCAAAAAGTGTTGAAGAAATATCGGATGAACGCAGAGCATATCATCTTAGAGATCATTGAATTTGCAGTATTTGATCGACCTCTTCAAATTCATAAAAACATTGAGACGTTAAAAAAAATGGGTTTTAAAATAGCAATAGATGGATTTGGATTAGATTATGCAACACTGTCACAAGTTAAAGCATTAGACATCGATATATTAAAACTAGATAATGAATTTTTGAAAGAAGAAGAGTCATATATGAAAGCTAAATTTGCTTCATTATTAGTCGAGTTTGCTAAGAAGAATAACTATCAGGTTATTTGCGAAGCTATTGAATCATATGAAATGTTAGAAGAAGCTAAGACATATGACATCAATATTATGCAAGGTTTTTATTACACGAAACCATTATCTGCAGAAGCGCTAAGAGGGTATATAGGAACAGAAAGTTGGAAAGATGTAAGTCGACATGGTGAGCCACAAAAAGAACAAAATGTAGAGACACCAAAAACAACTTAAAATTTAAATATCATCTTTAAATCAAAGACAACTTACTTTATGAGTAGGTTGTTTTTTTATGCATTGAAAACGAGTAAAAACAGCCTATGAAATCAAAAGATTTCATACACGCGTATAGCACATATTAAGGTTTATATGCTCAAATACGACACAAAAACATATAAAATATATAATTAAATACCTTAATAATTGATTTTTAAGGAAAAGTAAGAAAAGTGAAAGAAAGTTAATAAAAAGTTAATTAGAACTTAATTTTTTTTTAGTTGACTGGGTGATATAATCAACCATGTAAAAGGAAAGAAGTGATCTTAAATGAAGCTATCCAGAGTGCTACAAGTTAAGAAATCAATGCAAAGAAAGAGGATCCATTCACTCATGTTTATTGGCAGTGGAATCCTTTCTATCATCTTCGTTTTAATTACCTTTTATGGAACACAAGCTGGGAATTTCATTATGACAGTTGATCATGATGCATTCAAAAGAGGTATTGTCCTATCACAGTCTAGTGAATTTGAAGAACCACAAGCAAGATTAATGACAAGACCTGTCACAGAAGCAAGAGACATGACTTACTCCTGGTTAAAGATTGAGGAAGTATTATCTACAACCGGAAACTATACAGATCCAGATTATGATTATGTCGCTTACACGTTTTACCTTCAAAATAATGGATTAGAAACTGTTGATATCATCTATCACATACGTATTACAGAAGTATATAAAAATATGGATGATGCAATTCGAGTTCTTGTTATTGAAGAAGGTGAAGAAACAATTTACCAAAAACCTGATAAGAAAGCTGGTGGTGTATTGATCAGTTACCCACTTGAATTACAAGAAACTAAACATTTCTTATCAGATACGATCATTACCAGAAAGAAATTTGAGAATTTCAGACCAGGCCAAACAAAAAAATACAGTGTCTTAATGTGGATTGAAGGAACAGATCCTGACACCACAGATGATGTATTAGGCGGTATGGTGAAGTTGCAAATGAACTTCTCAATTGAGAATCCATAAGATGTGAAGATACCTCATATAAGAAAAATTAACTTCTCGATATTATCACTTATCTTTATACTACTGATCTTTGGAACTGTAACATATGCTTGGATATCGATGGCAACCATAAATAACATTGAAGGTATGTCGATTACAGCATCTGCAGGTAATGAACTTGAAATTTCACTCGACGGAGAAAACTTCTCAAATATTCTAACCATTCAAGAACTCAATGAACTCTTAGGTAATATCGTTCTAAGAGATGTCACAACACAAAATGGTATTGATTTTATAAGAGGAGGACTTACCCAAGGAGGACAAGCCATTCAAAATGAACATTATTTGTCATTTGAGTTATGGTTTAGGACAACAAGAACTGAACATCATGTTTATTTAATCAACAACGTCAGTCATGAAATGGAATATGACTCTATTATAGATGGAACATATGTTGTCTCACGAGGTGTTATGTGGACGAGTAGTCATGATTTCCAATATGGTCTTGAACAATCAGATGTTATTACAAGAGGAGAATCAAGACAATATTTTGCAAGTGAAGCAGTCAGAATTGGTTTTACAGAATTACATGATGAACAAAATGATTTAGACACTAGAACCGAAGAACAGCTTAGTAGATTTATATTTGACCCTTCAGAAAATGAAGAAAGAAGTTATGGAAAACCTTATGGGGCTTATAGTTTCTTTAGAGAAAGAACAAGGGTTACTCTGGATTTACCTGAAACATTTGCTGATGTATCATATCGATTATCAAATCTTGATCCGATCAATCCGTATCAAGCATTAGATAATGAGAGTTTGATTACTACCTTACAGGAAACGAATCAAGTTGATGCACAAGGCAGAACAATCTATCAAGGCAAAATAAGAGTTAACATTTGGATTGAAGGATGGGACGCAGACGCATTCGATGCCATCATTAATGATCGTATCAAAATACAACTGCAATTTAAGATAGCTAGAAAAGCTATAGATGAATAGGTTTCAATTTAACAATAGTTAATTGATATAAAAAAATAAAAACAAAAAATAAGGAGAAAGAAAATGAGTAAAGTTACTAGAAAATTAGTATTATCAGTATTATCGGTCGTTTTAACAGTCGTAGCACTTGGAACAACGACATTTGCGTGGTTTACAATAACCAATATTGCAACGGTTCAACCGTTTGAAGCACAAGTACTAGCAGATGCCGGTATTGAAATTGCATTAGGTGACCTTGGTGGTGCAGAACCTTCTACACTAAACTGGGTAACAACCCTTACAACAGAAGATATTATGGCATACATTGGTGATTTAGGAGATTTTAGATTTGATCATGTGACTACAGCTGATGGTATAAATTACTATACGCTTGGTAGTGGACAATTAACAAATACTTCAAATGGATACATTGAACTACCACTTCACTTTAGATCTAACAATGCAACAGGTATTAATTGGACAAGTGTTGGCTTGACATCAGGATCAAGTTCTTGGACTGCTGATGTTGCCTTTACATCTCCAACAGGTGTTGCAGTTACATCAGGATCAACAATTGCTGTTGATGCAGCTGATTCAATGAGAATTGCAATTCAAGGTACTGTTCTTGCAGACCCAAATCACGTTGTAGGATATGAAAATCCTTCTTCAACAAGCAATGTTGTACTTGGTGTTGGTGGAGACTTAAGAGGCGCTAATTTAGGTACTGTTGAAGAACCTCATTATGAAGGTGCTAATGGTGCGATGAATTATTTCTACAAGAAAAACAATGAATTACCAGCAGGTATTGATGCAGCTGCAACTTTAGCTACATTAACTGCTATTGTTTCTGAAAAGATTCTTGATTTAACTCCAGGATCTTCATTAACAGCTGGTAACGAATATTATGGTGCTGTTAAAGTACGTATTTGGTTAGAAGGTTGGGATGCAAACGCATATAATGCAGTCCTTAATAGAGTCGTTACAGTTTCGTTAAGCTTCCAAGGCGACGTAACACCATAGTATAAATTAAAACTTTCTAAGTAACTTCATTTAAGTGAGGATTGGTGTATGAATTTACACCAATCCACTACACTATGAAGTTAAACTAGTTAATCAGATTAAAAATAAGGAGTATTAAAATGGAAAATCAAAAAACAACAGGTTTAAAAGTCCTGAAAATATCCATGAATGTATTATTTTACACATTGATCCTATTTTTAATGGTCTTTTCAATTGCAAATATTAAGGTTAAAACAGAGAATGACATCGCTAATGTCTTTGGTATGGGATTTTTATCTGTACAATCTGATTCAATGGCTGGCAGTGAAAAAGATTCATTTAAAGAAGGAGATATGGTTTTCGTTAAACTGCTTGATGATGGCAATCGCCAAAGTCTACAAGTTGGAGATGTCATAACTTATTATGATGTATCAATTAAAGCTTTTAACACCCATAGAATTATTGAAGTATTAGAATTAGATGGTGAAAAGTTTTTATACACCAAAGGTGACAACACTACAGGTGTTGATAAACCCATTCACATTTCAGAAGCATTAGCTGTTCATCAATCATCAATAAGTTCACTTGGAACAACACTTGATTATTTACAATCACCTGCAGGGTTTGCATTATTTGTGATCTTACCTGTTGCTATATTATTGATTGTAGAAGGTGTTTTTCTGGCAAGAAATTTATTGAATATGAATAGAGTTAAGTTAGAAGAAAAGTTTAAAAAAGAAGTTAAGCAAACTCAAGATAGTTTAGAAACGGAATATGAAAGAATCCGTAAGCAAGTTTTAGCGGAAATCGAACTTAACAAAAATTTGAAAACAAGCAGATAGCAAACACGATTTATTGGAGGAAATATGGTCGAATTT
>JANKMU010000002.1:24035-42050 GCA_024650045.1 Mycoplasmatota bacterium
TAAGAGAGTTTTTTGTGAACATCGCAGCATTTTTTAAAGGTTTATTTGAAGTATTCGCAAAATTCTTTATTGGTGATATTGGTGGTATGTTTAGCAATTTCATCATATCAAGTATCCACTTTACATTACTCGATTGGGTAATGACTTTAATCGTGTTTGCCATTAACATCGTCTTTATTGTCTTTTTAACAATGAAAGTTGCACAAGCTATGAAAAGATATATTAAGTTTACACGACAAGAAATCGAAAAAGATGAATTGGTTGCAGAAATCGCATTTTTAAATAACAAAACAATGGAACTGATTGACGAGAAAAACAAAATATTAGCATTAAAAGTATCTAATTTAGGAATCAATCCAAATGGTGATGATGATGATATTGAATTAACTGATGAAGAGTTAGCAACATCAAGATTTGTTAAGTTACTTCAAGTTGATAAAAAATATGCAGATGCAATTACTCAAGTACATATGCAAGAAGACGATATGATTACTTTAAACGAACTTGTTGTAAGATTTATCAATTTTTCAGCGAACCAACTCGGATTATATTATGACAGAAAAATTATTTCAGCATTCTTTTCAGGTATGGCAGCATCAAAAACAATGATATTAGAAGGTATTTCTGGTACAGGTAAGACATCACTACCTTACGCGATGGGAAAATTCTTCCAGCATGATGCGAGTATTATTGCTGTTCAACCTTCATGGAGAGATCGTGCAGAAATGATTGGTTACTTAAACGAGTTTACTAAAAAGTTTAATGAAACAGATTTCTTAAAAGCTATTTATGAAACAACATATCGTGATGATATCAATATCATCGTACTAGATGAAATGAACTTAGCAAGAGTAGAGTATTACTTTGCTGAATTGTTATCACTATTAGAAATGCCAGATCATGATGCTTGGTTAGTAGATGTTGTACCTGATACACAACCAGGTGATCCTATAAACTTAATTAATGGGAAATTATTATTACCTCAAAATGTATGGTTTATTGGTACAGCAAATAAAGATGACTCAACATTTATTATTACTGATAAAGTTTATGATAGAGCAACCCCAATTGAAATTAATACTAAGAGTCAATATATTGATGCACCAAAAACAGATGGTGTAACATTTAGTTATGATTATCTACAAGATCTATTTGCTCAAGCTAATAAAGATCATCCTATGAGTTTACCAGCACTTGATAATTTAGAAAAATTAGACAATTTTATTACTAAAAACTTTAAAGTTACATTTGGTAATCGTATTATGAAACAAATCAGAGCATTTGTTCCTGTTTATGTTGCCTGTGGCGGTAGTGAATATGAAGCACTAGATTATATGGTAGCTCGTAAAATATTTAGAAAATTTGAAGGATTAAATTTACCATTTTTGCAAAATGAAATTAATGACTTATCTAAATTACTAGATAAATTATTTGGTAAAAACACATTTGAAGAATGCCAAGCATTTTTAAATAATATTAAAAAGCAGTTTTAAGTAGGTGAAATGATGATGAAATCTAATATTTATACATTACGCCGTTTAATGCTTGTTTCTGTTGTATATTTTGTTTTAGCTTTAAGTGTATTTACAGTTGTTGTTTATGCATGGTTTACTTTAACTAACACGAATGTAACAGCTTTAGTGTCTAAAGTATCTGAAGTTGAAGCTGAATATGAATTTTATGTCTATAAAGATCAATTACATAATGGAAGTGCAAACTTGACATTAGTCGATAATGTTTGTTTGGTTGAATCTGATGATTTATGTTATCGATACATTCCTGACCCAACAACTGCACACCTAATTGATGGTAGTGTGGCACCTGGAGAAAGATTTTCATTTGCTATTAAAGTCTTAAATATCGGATCATCACAAGCATACCTAAGATTAGATTTAGGTGGAGTTGAATCTACAGGTTATGATTTAGTCGTTAATAAAATTCAAACAGCATTTCTATATGAGGTTACCCAGATTTCTCATATTATTGATGGAGTAGAATCAGAAGATGTAAAAAATATAGCACCAAGTCTTTATTATTCAAGTTATTTTTCTTATGATAGCGAATTGACTTATTCATTGGTAAAAAATGTTCCAATGACAGTCAATGAAGCATCAAACTCTATTGTTGTAATCTATTTCGATTTGTATTTTGACCCAACTATTTATGGACAAGATGAGTTCGGTGTACCTTATACAAATAGCAATATATTTAAAACACAGTCTTTTATTGTTGAACATGTTTATATGATTATTACAGCAAACACAGATTAAACGACAACATTGAGCTAGAAAGGAGAATTTGATGAAAAAACATTTAATTATTGCACTTTCTGTCTTTTTAATCATTGTCTCCATAACTGGGGTAACTTATACATGGTTTACCTATGTACATAGAAAGTCCTTAGCACAGTTTGTTTCTAATGAAATAGATGTTATTGCAGAAATAAATGAAACGATTGTTATCGATGAATTTTTAATGGATAACTTATCATTTATCGATTATGAAAAAGATCTTATACAAGATCAAACAGGCACACTACATCATATGTCATCTACAATCGAAGTTGTTATTAGGATTCCAAATGGATCACCATTGTCTAAACATAAAATCCAATTTGAAAATCTATCAGATGCTAGTTTGATTTATCTAATCGTTTATGATGGTAAAAACTTTGAAGAACCCTACACTTTTTCTAAAAATTATCATGAAAGAATTTCATTAATTGTTGATGGATTAGTGACAAAAGAAGATCAACTAAATGCAATCAATAATTATAATCAACAAGTCTTAGATGACTTGTATCAAGTTATTACTAAATCAGATGATGTACTCTTTTTACAAATCGCGATTTGGGGAGACTATGACGCTGTTATTGATCAAACAAATTATTTGAATCAAGTTTATTCGTTTCGTTTGGTCATAGATACAGTAAGCTCAAAAGGTGAGGTGAGCTAATCATGAAACATTTAAAAAATAAATGGGTGATTATAACCATTCTGTACTTAGTCTTGTTAATATCATCATTTGCAATGACATATGCGTATTATGTCTCACAAAAAGAATATGGAATCACATTACAATCTGGCGAGTTTGAAGTTGAAGTTTTTATATCATTTGATAATAGTGCCATTTTAGTTGATAGTCCATATTATGATCAAGAAAAAAATGTTCTCCTAGTAAATAGTTATGATCCAGAAAGTGAAAACTATATCGGGAAACTTAAAATATCAGTTTTAATCACACCAGCAGTAGCTGCTCGTGTGCGTTTTAAAATTTTAGATGAATGGGAATTAACTAGAACATATTTAGACCAAAATCCAGAATATCCAGTTGATCCTGTTGTTGAATCGATTTATCATACAGCTAAAGATGAAACATACTATCCATTCTCACTATTAAAAGTTGATCCAACTTTTGATGCAAAGTTCGATTTAGATAGTTATGCATATTATAATGAAGTACTAAAAAGTGGGAAGTCAAAAATGATTCACTTAATTGATGGTGGAGATCAATTTTTAGTACGTTCTAATAATATTTTTGAAGAAACAGTATATATTAAATTAGGTTTTCTAGTTGAAGTTATACAAGCGAATCGTATCGCAGAATTATGGGGAATTGATCATTTGTTTTATACAGAATAAGAGGTGAAATTATGACAAAAACAATCGTAAAAAAAGTTGTCTTACTTGTTTTTGTCGTGGTTTCACTTTTTTTGTTTGTAAACTCAGTAGGACTTTCAAAAATAGGTGCATTTGATGTTCAAATGTTTAATTCATGGAAAGGTGATGACTTAGATTTTAGTCATCTTGAAGATATTCCATTTGAGAGTTCATATTACCCATTTAAAACAGTTATAGACTCAGTGGTTGATACAAGTACTAGTCATTATTATGTTATTGAAGATGCAAATGATTTATACATGTTATCAGAACTAAGTTTAGGTGAAAATAAATCAACTTATTTGAGTTTAAACTATGTATTAGGTAATCATATTGATTATTATGATACTGTTTTAGAAAACATCAATAACAGGTTTCATCCAATAGGCTTTATAGAGCCTTTTGTTGGAACATTTGATGGTCAAGGGTATGAAATTTCAAACCTTTATTTTCAAACGATACTAGATGAAGAAACGTATAATAATCAGTATTCCGGATTACGTTTTTTCTCTATGTTTTCTAAAGTAGGACTACAAGGAACGATTAAAAACGTTGGTTTAATCAATCCTATTATCATTCAACCGATTGAATGGGGGATTATGGATCATGCATCAGCATTAGTTGGAGAGAATTATGGAACCATTGAAAATGTTTATCTAATTGATACAAGAATGGAAACTGCTGGTTTTCATGTTGAAGGTGCTTTTCATGTTTCAGGACTAATTTCAATTAATCAAGGTACTGTTAGTAATGCATTTATATCAACACCTTATATTAAATCAAATGCTGTTGTTGATCTTCAATCAATTAATGTATTTATGCATCAAAATTATGGGCTTGTTTCACAGTCATACTATGATCAAAGTATCTATGGCGATATCAATGGTTTAACTAATCATGTTGTTGGCTTAAATACAGAAGACTTTCAAAATGATTTATATTTCTCAGATGCATGGTATTTTAATGATCATTATTTAGGTCTAACTTCTCATGTTAATGAAGAATCACAAGCGACATTAAGTAATATTTATCCTATATTACATGGTCTAAATTATGACCAAGGTGTTTTAAATATAAGTAATGCAGTTGAACTCGATTATATGAATGAGTTATTACTTGTATCAGGATTTTTTAGATCTAGACATTATCAAGTGATTAAAGATATTGATATGAATCAAATTGCTCAAGGTGCATATCAGGGGGCAAGCATCGGATTTAATGGTGAATTTTCAAGTGCGCTACGCACACCTGAAAGTTCATTATATGTAAGAAGTATCGAACAAGGTGGAGACCTTAATTATCATACTGTAATTGGTTTAAAAATATGTCATGCCTCTGAAGTGGGTAATTTTTCTAGTTATGCATTGTTCGCTTCATTATTTGGTGTGGTGAGAAACATCAATTTTGCACGTTTTCAAATCACAACCAATGATCTCATAGATCATGCAAATAAAACAAAAATTTTAATAGGCACTATCGCGGGTCAAATGAACAATGGGTTGATTGAGAATGTCCATGTTTTTAGTAATATTCAAATACCTGGAATCAATACAGCAACAGCTAAAGTACATGCTGCAGGTCTTGTTGGTGAAGGTAGTGGCACGATTAAAAATGTATCTACAAATGGAACATTAACACAAGGTATACAAGTCTATGCATTGAAAAACAATGAAAGCTCAACTTCAGGAGTTATTTCAAAGTCAAATGGTATTACTTTAGAAAACGTTATTAATCATATTGATGTTATAGGTATGAGTTATCTTAATCATGTAGCATCAAAACACTATGTTTCAGGTGTTATAGGATTTGGTAAAGTTCATACATTAAAAAAAGTCATAAATTTAGGTGATATCTATTCACATGATGCACTAGGATATATTGATACAATCTATGTCGGTGGCATAATTGGTCTTTTAACGAGTCAAAATGATTTAATCGAAAAAGTATACAACCAAGGTTCAATAACAGCACAAATGACGAATTCAATGACGCTAAGTCTAGGTGGATTTGGAACAATAGATGGCAGTATGGATACAAATGAGTCAACATTTATTTATCAAAGTATAACGAATAATGGAATCATTAGTTTAAACCATCCAAATGGCAATCAATTTTCTCAACTAGAATTAGAACAAATGCATGTAGAAATATCAAGTTTAGTGATTGCTAGCGCAGTTGATGCATCCTTTTATGGCATGTTTAATGAAAGAAGTATCTCGCTTGATATGAGTTTAGTTGATTTATATGCTTCAAATTTAATTGTTAAAAACTCAACTCAATCGAATATTACTCAATCATATAATACGGGAAATATAACACTTACATCCCAAAATACAATCGTTCAAGAAGATATTAAAATATCAGGTAATATTTTAGGAACTAACATATCCATGACGCATTTAAGAAATGAAGGTAATATCAATCTTTCGCTAAATCATGCATCATTAGATATCAACGGAAATCTATTCCTATTTGGTTTATTTGAAGAAGTAAGTCAAGATATGACTGCAGAAGATGGATTTAACGGTGGCGATATTTCAGTGACTAAGTCAGCATTAATTAACATCTATCATGATATATGGATATCTGGTATTGGTTATAGACATGCCAATACAAACTATATGGATCTTAATCATATCGATCCTACAAGTATTCAAATCACTGATATTAAAGGTTCAATGGATCATTTTATGAATGATGGTGATTTATCAATTACTGGCGATTATCATAGTTCTACTAGAGTTTCAGGTGTTTTATTACATAACTATGGATTGCTTACTAAAGCAATTAATTTAGGTTCAATCCAAAACAAAAACAATATTCAAGTTTTAAATGATGAAGTCCAATCTTCTGGTATTGCATATATGATGATTGGATCTTATGCACAAGTTAAAGACTCAGCTAATTATGGAGATATCGTATCAGTATCGTCTACGAGTTTAGGATACACATTAGCATCCGGTATAGTAGGTAGAAACGATCGCCTAGAAAACTTAAGTTATACAACAACAGGCACTCTACACAAATATGCTAAAGTATTGTTTAGTATTAATTATGGAGATATATACGCATATAGTGGACTTGATGAGTCTACATATGCCTTAACCAATGAAACGAGATCAAAAGCATCTGGTATTTTTGGTCAAGGTTTATTAAGTATCGTTAATGTTATTAATTATGGAGATGTTTATTCGAAATACCTTTCAGCGGGTATTTTTGGGTATGTTGACTTTCCAAAATTTGGTGAAATTGTTAAGCAACAAGTTTATTTAGCGAATGCGATCAATTATGGAAAAATAAGAGAAATTACAAGCTATGATGGGACATTTGCAATCAATATGTCTTTATACTCAACTAGAACAAGTTATAATGCATTTAGTTCATTTATTGGAAAATATCATACAGGAACAACTTCTTGGGAGTTTTTATCTGTATCGCCTAGTGCATTATATCCGATCGATAACATCAACTTTGGATATATCGTTAATTTCGATGATTTAGGAAATATGCTAGGTAACGCACCACAATTCACACTAGAAGATAATTTGGCAGATAACGGTATAGGAAATTCAGATTTATTAGCTATTATCAATAAATTTTCAACGATTAATGATATAGACAATTCAAAAGAACCCTTTAAATTATTTTATGTAGGTACACATCCAAAAGGGTCTAATTATGGTAAAGCTATTAATAGTTACTTGTTAGACGATTCTAGTTTCGGTATTTTTAATACAAATTTTATTTTAAAAACACCACCTGTTTCATTTACAGGAACAGATCAGTATTTAAGAAACTATATATCTTATATCCCTTTGGATAAAGTAAATAACGTTTTAATTAACAAGCTTGAAGAAAATACGACAAATGAATATATGGGTTTATATGTACTAACCAGTAGTAGAGGTATTGCTAATGGTATTTATATGCCTGATCATATGGATTTAGAAGCACTTCATCCATACGATGGAGAAATAGCAGATGAAACTTGGTTAGGTATTGATAGTGATACAAATAGTGTGATTTATAAACTAACACATGGTATGCGTCAAATTCAAGTATCTTATGCAACGACTATTTATGATTTAGAGATTATGCAAGTTGATGAGTTCGGGAATCCGTTAACCAATGGGTTGTCATTACAAAAACCAGTCATTGATGAACAAAGAGGATTAATTACTTACTATCTACCAAGTAATGCACAAATCTTAAACCATTTAACATCACAAACCAAGTCTACTTATAGCTTTGTTGAAGCATCACAAGGCATGGAAGGCGTTAGAAAAGTACCTTATGTCTATGATGAGACTTCTCAAACTTGGAGTTATAAGTATGTTGGTGATTATCAAAAGGTAGGATTTTATTATGAAGAAATTGGACCTTATCATTCTTCTGGTAATGTATATCTAACTTTTTCAGCAGATCCTATATTAATTGAAAGTAAAAACTCAGAAAATTATGTATCCAAGGCAACCTATGAATACACAACACAGGATGTAGACTCAATATTAAATCTTGTATATGAACATTTGCCACATTATCAACGTTTTGTTTCTCATAACTTCTGGTGGACACAAACAGGTCATACTGTTACATCAAAATCAACAGTTGCTGGTAGTTATGGTGCATATAAAATGATTGTACAACCATACCCATCTTCGATCTATGGCGATGGTGTTTATGAATATGTTGGACCACATGAAGCATTAGTTACTTATATGCGTTCAGAATCAGAAACCATGACTGTATTTGATGATGCTGGCATTTATTTCCAAGCAAATACGAATCAAGGTACTTTTGTGATTGCTGATGGAGCATCATTACTTAATCATGGTGAACCAACTTTAGAATTGATTACAATCCCTAAATCATATGGAGCATATGATGTCATTCATGATAGTACAACAGATGAATTAATTGATAGCCTAGAAAGTCATTATGGAAAAGTTAGAGTTTATTCATCGAATTATCTTGAAACTGATCCACAAACTTATCGTGATTATGATATTAGAGTTATTCGTACAGCTGATCAAAGCTTAACAAATATTGAATCATTATATGTTAACGGAATTAACGCAATGCCTGTTATTACAGATTTTAGAGATGTTGTCTCGACTGTTGATATCGATTTCATTTCAGATGGCTATAACGGGATTTTAAGCGTGCGTTATCAAACAATGAACATGGCAACCGGATATAATGTTTTACCTTTGGTATCGTTATATGATCAGGTGTCTACTGAAATTGTTGATTCATCTTTATATTTATTACATAAGGGTGTTGTAGAAAACACGAATATATTTAATAATTTAACTGGAGTTTGGGGTAATGGATATGTCACTTATGATTTTGAAGTTACAGATTTACTCCCAAGTGGTTCATATCGTTTAGAATTCGAATTAGTCACTGGAGAAGTAGCAGTTGTATCATTTAATAAAATTCAAAGTTCAAATGGATTTATTCTTGAAATTGATTACCAAGACGAAGTAATCAAACCTATAAACACAATGGAAACATCGATGATTCCATTCGGTATCTTTTACGATGCTTTAGATGAAAGAACAGAAATCGTGAATTTTACGAATTTATCAACATTAACAAATATATATTATTTAGATATTGATGCAAATACACCTAACTATCTAGATGGTTTAGTGATTTCACCATTTTCAACTTTATTGGGTGTTGATTTAACCATTACAAAAATTGATGGTTATCGCTATCAATATGATATCTTATATACTGTTCAAGCAGAAGATACGACTTTATATCAATTTACACATCGATTGACTGAATATGCAATCAATACTAATCCTAGTTATATATATAACAACGGTGGTGAAGTTGCATTACCATTAGATCAACTTATTGTTGGTTATATGGATGCACCAACTGTACGTGTGGAATTTGATCTTGAAGATGTATACTTACCAAATACAGAGACATTAAATGTATCTTCATCTATGGTACCAACAGATGTAACGATTGGTTATCCAGATGTTGATTACTTTATGACGGATTTATATGGTATTGGTTATAGTATTGACTTTAATCAAAATATGCCATTGGGTTACTATTATTTCGATTATACATATCAATCAAGTATAACCCTTTGGGGTGAACCATTAACATGGTCACTTGATTTTGAACAAGTCACAATTTTAAAAGTTAAAAATGATGATAGCTTATTAAAAAATATTTTATTCGTATCTGATTCTATTTTTACAGGATTCAATACAATCGTTGATATTACAGAAATGACTGTTGAAACCTATGTAGGATATCTAGAAAACCCTGAAACAAGAAAAATAACAGTTCTACCGACAAAAGGAATTTATTACGGTAGTTATGATACCTATTCTACATACTGGGTAGTTGGACAAGTTCAAAAAACGAATCTAACAGTATATCAACCATCGTTTGAACTTCCAAATGGTGCAGTGATTAGAAAAGTCATTGATTTTGTAAATGTTGGTATTGAATATCAATCAGAAGAATTAACAGCTGATTTCTCACCTGTTGGTGATATGCTCAATTATATTCTTTATCGTGTCTACGCGCACGATTATAGTGATGATCCTACACATTACACGGATTATTATGTTGCTGTACAAGATATAACGAATAACATTAGATTTAATTTAACAGTAGAAAATGCAACAATCTATACGTTTAGTGAAGTTTATGTCAAAGTCAATGTTTGTCAAGTAGAAGTGGGATATACGGGTATATGTAGTCAAAGTGATCGTCTATTAGGGATGGGAGTCTTTTCACATTATAATCAAACAACAGCATCATTTGACAACAATCAATTCCAAACAACGATGTATGGTACTTATGTTATTGAAGCTGCACTTCCAAAAGGTTTTACTTTTACCGTGAAGGTACAAGATGTTTTAATAGATGGAAGATCATTCTATCTAGAAGATTCTTTATTGCCAAGAAAGTACTATATTATACTTACCATTATTGAAGATGGAACACCAATTGAATGGGGTCAAGAAGAGATTATAGAATATGTTCCAGGCAATAGTTAAGTCCATTAACAAAGGTAAATTCAACTCAATATTCTGAAAAATGATAGAAATATTTCGATGTTTCTGTCTTTTTTTAAACAAAATAAAAAAATTTTTTAAAATAAAATTTGATGTTCAAATGATGTGAATAAAGATTCTTACTTAAGTAAAGTTCAAAAAAGTGTCAAAATATGAGATTAAATTAGAAGCGATCTAATTATGTCCAAAATAAAAAATGAATAAAAAGTATTGACAGCGTTTGCAAATTGTCATATAATTAATGCGTATCTACTAAAATAGGTACAAATGTAAAAGGCAAAACTAGGGAAACCTAGTGACGCAAAGCTATAGGGCCTTAAATGGTAGCCAGTTGTCATTATAACGATGTGGCTTTTTTGTTTCTTTAAAGATAAGGAAAAAGCTCAATAAAAATATATAAAAATGTAAAAGGCAAAACTAGGGAAACTTAGTGACGCAAAGCTATAGGGCCTTCAATGGTAGCCAGTTGTCATATCAATGACGCTGGCTTTTTGTTTCTTAAAAAGTAAGCAAAAACTAAAGGAAGTGATGCATGATGCGACTATCTACAATTCTTGGCGTTAGACGAATAAAGTTAAGAAATAGAATATTCTCACTCGGTATCATCATCACAGGGATGTTATCATTAGTTTTCGGGGTTGTTACATTTTATGGACAAAATGCAGGTAACTTCGTGATGTCAGTTGATACGGCAGCAAGACTTAGAGGTATTGTATTATCAACTGATCCTGATTTCGACACAAAATCAGCAAGACTTATGAGTGATCCTATTAGTGAAGCTAGAGATGTCACTTATGCTTGGCTTAAACTGGATGAAATTAATTTATCAAATGGAAACTTTACAGATATTGATCATGATTATGTAGCTTATACCTTCTATATTAAAAATGAAGGGTTGGAAACAGTTGATCTTAACTACTATATAAGAATTACAGAAGTATATAACAACCTAGATCGTGGTATTAGAGTATTGGTGATTGAAGAAGGCGAAGAAACCATGTATATGAAAAGAGATACAATCAGTGGTGACTTCTACCCAGAATATATGCCAGAAGCTGAATACTTCTTAACTGATAATACCGTTATGAGAAAGATGATTGTTAACTTTAGACCAGAACAGGTTAGGAAATTTAGTGTTATTGTTTGGCTAGAAGGTAATGATCCAGATACAACAGATGATTTACTAGGTGGCATGATTAAGATGCAGATGAACTTTACCATCAACAGTCATAACAACTAGGTGATGATGATGAGACAAATGAAAAGAATTTATATTTCTCTTCTAGGATTAGTCATCTCAATGTTTATCTTCGGTACAGTATCATATGCTTGGATTAGCCTAGCTACGATTAATAACATCGAAGGTTTAACATTAACTGCTTCATCAGGAAATGAATTACAAATATCAATTGATGGCCATGAATTCTCAAATCGCCTACCAGCAGCAGTCATTACTGAAATATTTGAAGATATACAATTAATAGATTTAACAAGTTTGGATGGCATTAATTTTGAAATCGGTGGATTAAGAGAGTTTGAAGGTGTTACTCCAAACGAACATTACTTATCATTTGATTTATGGTTTAGAACAATTAGACCAGAAAGAACAATCTATTTAATTAATAATGTAAATGATCAAGTAGATTTTAATACAGCTATTCCAGGAACATATGTTGTATCACAAGGTGTAAGTTGGAGAGCAGATCACGCATTTATCAACGGAGCAACAATGGATGATATCGTTGAGAAAGGTGATGTTGGGATCTATCACGCTAGTGATGCCATAAGAATTTCAGTAATTGAACAAAATGATGATTTAAATCCTCTCGATCAAAGAGAAGAAAATGAATTAAGAAGATTTATATATGACCCTTCAGAAAATCCTAGTAGAGGTTATGGTGTACCCATTGGCATGTTTAGTTATTTCGTACAAAAAACAAAATGGTATATCACTCTTCCGGAAGAATTTCCTGAAACGAGTTATCGATTAACGAAGTTCGATTCACATAACCCGTATCAAGCTTTAGATAATGAATCATGGGTAGCAACACTTCAACCTACTGAAGAAGTAGATAACTTAGGTAGAACCTATTATAAAGCAAAAATTAGAGTTAATATTTGGGTAGAAGGATGGGATGCAGATGCATTCGATGCAATTGATAAAGATACGGTCTTAATCCAACTACAGTTTAAAGCAGCTGACAAAGTTGATGAATAAGGATTAACTTAACGAAAGTTAATAGAAATAGAAAAATAAAAAGAAAAGAATAGAGAAATAAAAGGAGACTAGAAAAATGAACAAAATTGCAAGAAAATTAGTATTATCGATTTTAACGGTCGTTCTCACAGTTATCGCACTGGGAACTACGACATTTGCGTGGTTTACGTTAACCAATACAGCACAAGTACAACAATTCCAAGCACAAATCGTTGCTGATACCGGTATCGAGATTGCTATTGGGGTTCCACAACCTGCAGAACCAAACTTAGGTTTAAACTGGGTTACAACACTTACATCTGCAGCAGTTAATCAATATATTTCGGATGCATATGGTGGAGCATTTAGATTTCAACACGTGACTTCTTCAGATGGTAGAAGTTTTAGAACATTAGGTCTTGATGAATTTGGAGAACCAATCACTTCACAAACAACAACATCAGGTATTTTAGTATTACCAATCCATTTTAGATCAGCGTCATCAAATCAAATTTTATGGACAGGTGCTTCATTATCAAGTACTGAAGCAGATTGGCTAGTTAACCAAACATTTACTGATGAAACAGGAACTCTTGTAACAGCAGGTAGTAATATACCTATTGATGCATCAGATTCAATGAGAATATCAGTCTATGGTAATTTAAATACATTACCAGATCCAAATGTCGCTTTCACATATGAAAAAGCTGCAGGTGGACGTAACGTTTTAGGTCAAAGTGGTGATTTAAGAGGAGCTGAAACATTTGTTGGTTCTGGCGTTTATGTTGGAGCTAATGGTGCAATGAACTATTACTACAGTTCAACAGCTACATTACCTGGTGGTATTGATACTGTTTCACTAGTACCAACATTGACATCAATGGTTTCAAATCCATTAGTACTAGACATGAGTAGTGGAAACTCTGCAACAGCAGGTCAAGAATACTACGGTACTGTTAATGTTAGAGTATGGATCGAAGGTTGGGATGCAAATGCTTACAACTCAATTCTTGATAGAATTATTAATGCATCATTAGTATTCGAAGGTTTCTACACAGCACCTTAATCAGTAATTAAAATTAGTTTGTTTTAATAGAGTTTTCAAAATTCTAGTCAGGTAAGTACAGCTTACTCAAATAAGTTGTACTTACCATCCATCTTGGATAAACTAGAATTTAAGATTAAGAAACAATTGGAGAGAACTTATGGAAAGTAAAAAAACGAATATTACAAAACGTGTCTTTAAGATTGTTTTGAACACAATATTTTATGGCATGATCGCTTTACTGATTGGTTTTTCAATTGCAAATATGCAGATTAAAAGCGAAGATAACATCGCTAATATATTTGGTACTGGGTTTTTATCTGTACAATCAGATTCCATGGAAGGTGACTTAAAAGATTCATTCTTTAAAGGTGACATGGTTTTTGTTAGCATGCTTGATCAACAATCGAGAACTGAGTTACAAGTCGGTGATATCGTCACTTATTTTGATACCAATATTAGAGCTTTTAATACCCATAGAATTATCGAAGTTATTGTAATAGAAGATCAACTTTATTATCTTACAAAAGGTGATAACACTCCTGATGATGATGGTTTACTTCATAGTAACCAAGCACTAGCTGTTTATCAATCATCTATATCGGGTTTAGGAAACGCACTTGATTATTTGCAAACACCATCAGGATTTGCATTATTTGTGATTTTACCAGTTGTTTTGATTCTGGTTTTTGAAGGCGTTGTCTTAGTAAAAAACATTATGGCACTTAACCATGCTAAACTTGAAGATCAATATACAACTGAAAAAGAAAAGATTCGTCAGCAAATACTTGCTGAAATGAATAAAGAGTAAAAAAACACATTTATAATCAAATCGTGTAATGAATTATAGGAGAACGTATGGTAGAATTTGCTCGTTACTATATCAACTTCATTAGAGAATTCTTTGCAAATATCGGTGAATTTTTCAGAAGAATTTTTGAGGCATTTGCCGGTTTATTTTTTAGTGGAGTCGCAGATTTTTTTAGAAATTTCATCTTAGCAAGTTCAAACTTTACATTGCTCGATTGGGTAATGGCTTTTCTCGTTTTGATTATTAACTTAGCTTTTATTGTATTCCTAGGATTAAAAGTATATCAATTGGTTAGAAGATATATCAAATTCTCTTCCATTGAAATTGAAAAAGATGAGTTATTAGAAGAAATATCATTTTTAAATCAAAAAACAGTAGAATTAATTGATGAGAAAAACAAGATTTTAGCTTTAAAGGTCTCAAATTTAGGTATATCACCTGAGGATGAAGATCGCATGTTAGGTAATGATGGTCAAGTTGAAGAAGCAACTGGTCCATCAAGATTTGTTAAATTGATACAAGTTGATAAAGAATATGAGAATATGGTGACATCTATTCATATGAGAGATGAAGATATGATCAACTTAAATGACCTAGTGAAGAGGTTTATTAACTTTTCAGCATCAAGATTAGGTTTATTTTATGATCGTAAGATTATATCAGCATTCTTTGCTGGTATGGCAGCATCAAAAACAATGATTTTAGAAGGTATCTCTGGTACCGGGAAAACATCGCTTCCTTACGCGATGGGTAAATTTTTTGGTAATGACTCAGACATTATTGCTGTTCAACCTTCATGGAGAGATCGTGCTGAAATGATTGGTTACTTAAATGAGTTTACGAAAAAATTTAATGAAACAGATTTCTTAAAGGCTATTTATGAAACAACTTATAGAGACGATATTTGTATTATTGTCTTAGATGAAATGAACTTAGCACGTGTTGAATATTACTTTGCAGAATTGTTATCCTTACTTGAAATGCCAGATAGCGATGCATGGTTAATTGATATTGTTCCAGATATGCAACCTGGTGACCCAAAGAACCTAAAAAATGGTAAAATGTTATTACCGCAGAATGTTTGGTTTATTGGTACTGCAAATAAGGATGATTCAACGTTTACAATTACAGATAAAGTTTATGACCGTGCAACTCCTATTGAAATAAATGCGAAGGCTGCATATATCGATGCACCTGAAACAGAAGGCGTTACATTTAGTTATGATTATTTATCAGAATTATTTAGACAAGCTTATAAAGATCATCCAATGACCATTAAAGCTGTAGAAAATCTAGAAAAATTAGATGCATTCATTACCAAAAACTTGAAAGTTACATTTGGTAACCGTATTATGAAACAAATTCGTGCATTTGTGCCTGTCTTTGTCTCATGTGGTGGTAGTGAATATGAAGCACTTGATTACATGGTAGCTCGTAAAATTTTTAGAAAGTTCGAAAGCTTAAACCTTCCATTCTTGCAAGATGAAATCAATGAATTGTCAAATCTACTTGATCGTTTGTTTGGTAAAAACACGTTTGTTGAATGTCAAACATATTTAGCAACCATCAAGAAACAATTCTAATTCTTGTTAGGAGGAATTATGAAAAAAATTAGTGATCTTAGAAAGTTTCATGAGCAACTTACAGATGCTTTTTATGAATTAGAGAAAGAAGAAGAGTTTCCCAATCATTTTTATCAATCATTTTTGTCTGGGGAAAACACTTTAACTCAAAAAAGTATATCTGAAACGAAAACGTTCCATGAAGATTGGATAGGGACGATTGAGTCTTATTTTCCGAGTTTAGATAAAATAACAAAAGATCCAAAATCTGGATTGAAGTATCTTCAAGAAGTTACTGCAATCGAAAAAGCAAAAAAGACCAATAGTGATTCTATTCGTCATTTAGCTGCTAATACACATCTAATTAAGGAAATTAGAGATCATCAAGTGATCCCTAAAAAAATCTTAACCACACAAGCTGAAATTGAATATGCAATCTATGAGAACCGCTTTATTAAGACATTAGTTGAACGTTTGTTTGACTTTGTTAATAGACGATATAAATTGGTAAAAGATAATGTAGATTCATATCAAGATAAGCTATTTAACTTGAATTCAAAATTTAATATCCGTGATACTGAAATTCAAATGGATATTGATTTAAAAATAAGAGAAGACTTAGGTGATGAATCAGTTAATAAATATAATCATGATTTGTTAAATAGGATTCAAAATTTACTTAAGAAAGTAAATGGCATTAAAGTTTCTCCATTTATGGAAGAGATTAAAAATGCAAAACCAATTACACCACCTATTATGAAGACATCGATTATCTTAAAAAATATCGATTATAACAACTGTTACAATTTATGGTTATTCTTAGATAAATATAATACATTGAGTTTTGATGTTGATGTCAAAGAGCAAAACTTAACATTTGATAAGTATTATTTAAAAAATGTTTATCAAACAGCATTAACAACTTTTACAACTGTTTATGGCAATCAAAAGGCTTTAGAAGATCATTATCAATACCTAGATGTAATGGAATATCAAAGAAAGAGTCCAAAAATAGCTAAAAAGAGTTTAAGAGATATTATTAAAAACCCGGATCCTATGGTTGTTGAAGATAACTTGATGAATCAGTACTTCTTAGATCAAAATAAAGAGATATTTAATGAAAAATTAAATCAAAGCGTTGATGAATCTTCAACTTATGAAATTGGACTAAGAAAAGCTATTCGAGATACATTAGCAATTACCAATGCATTATTTGAGGATTATTTTGAGTTTACTGAAGAAGATAATGATGAAGATATGTTCTTTACTAGAATGGTTAAAACAGATCTTGAATCAGAGCATTTAAAAGCTAAAGATAAAGCAAGAGTTGCTAAAATCATTCGAGAAGTTAAAGAAGTTGATTACAATAACTCAATTAGATTAGAAAAACGTATGCTTAAAGAAATTGAGTATTACGATAAACAAATCGCTAAAGAGTTGAAGAAAAAATCAATTAAAGAATCTAAGAAACAAGCAATTGAAGAAAAGATTAAACTTGAAAGAAAGAACTTGGATAAAAACCAAAAAATTCTTACCGAGTATCTAGAGTTTGTTAGTGCACAAAAAGAAATTCTAACAGAAGAACATCGTGCTGCTCAAGAAAAATTAAGACTAGAAGCAAAACGACTTAAAGAAGAAGAGTTAGCTCTAATTGAAGTAGAGAAGAAAAAAGTTAGAGAAAAATAT
>JANKMU010000002.1:42060-170706 GCA_024650045.1 Mycoplasmatota bacterium
AAGAAGTTAAAGGAAAAACAACGTATTCAAAAACAAAAAGTGGTATCACAAGCAAGAAAACAAAAGCAAGAGGAAAAACGTAAATTAAGAGAAGAACAAAAGAAGTTAGAAAAAGCTTCTAAGGCAAGAGTTAAGAAAGAAACAGTAAAAGTTAAAAAGCAAATGGATGAAAAACTCAAGAAAGAAAAGGCTAAACTAAGCAAATAAAAGGATATAGGTGGTGATTTCATGTCAAACAAAAAATATCAGTCACTTAATCGTTTGATCATGATTTCAATCGTATATTTTATCTTATCTTTAGGCATTCTAACATCTGTAATCTATGCATGGTTTACCTTGACAAATTTAAACAGAACTGATTTAGTTTCACAAATCGCAGGTGTGGAAGCAGAGTATCAGTTTTATGTATATAAGGATGAATCTCATACTGGAAGTTTAAACCCAACGTTAACTGACAATGTTTGTACAATTGGTGAAGATTTATGTTATGAATATATTCCTAATCCTACCTATTCACATTTGATAGACGGATATGTTGCTCCTGGTGAAAGATTTTCTTTTGCAATTCGTATTGTCAGTGTTGGTGCAGCTGGTGGAATGTTAAGACTTGATTTAAGTGGATTGGTTTCTTGGGGTTTTGATATTCCAGAAAATAAAATTCAAAGAGCTTTCTTTTATGAAGTAACAAAACTAGCATATATTAATAATGATATTGAATCAGTAGATTATAAAGATCATGAACCGATTGTTTATTATGCACAACATTTTCAGTATAATCATGATGGTATTTATCCCTTAATATCAGATGTTCCTATGGGTGTTGAAAATGCAAGTAACTCAGTTTTAATTGTATTTTTTGATCTTTATTTTGATCCAACTATATATGGACAAACAATCGATGGAATATCACATGATAATAGTAATATTTTTATGAATCAGTTATTTATAATTAACTACATATTTATGAACATTTATTCTTAAAGGAGTCTCAAATGAAAAAGATAATAGCTTATACATTTACAACCATTGCCATTTTAATATTTATCTTTTCCATCGCAATTATGTTTATTGGTTCAAGAGCTATGAGAAACAATGAACCATTGTATATTTTTGGTTATACATTCTCAATTATTCCATCAGACTCAATGATTGGTGACCAAGAAGATTCACTAGATCGTTATGATGTTGCTATTATACGAGCTGCAAACTATGATGAAATTGAAATCGGTGATGTTGTTGTTTTCCAAAGTGAAGTCAGTGGTGTTGAATTACTAATCATCCATAGAGTTATTGGGTTACATGAAGATGGTGGTTTTGAAACACAAGGTGATAATAACGATTTTATAGATCCTAATCCCGTAACTGAAGAAAACTTTCAAGGTATTTATTATTCAAAAATTACATTCCTTAAACCGATTGCGAGCATCGCAGCAAATTCAAGAAATTTAATTTTCGGACTATTAAGTGTTGTTTTAATTGTCTTACTTGTTACTGAAGGTATGCATATTATTAAAACGATTAGTAGAGAAAAAAAAGCAGAATTAGAAGAAAAACATCAGCAAGAATTAGCATCATTTAAAGAAAAAGAACGACAAAAAATTAAAGATCAAATATATGAAGAAGAAAAAGCCAAAAATAAGACTAAAAATGAGTCTTAACTGTTGAAAAAATAAGCTTTTTGAAGTATAATTAAATCAAGATATATATTATATATATATCACAAAAAAAAGGGCAAAACTAGGGAAACCTAGTGACGCAAAGCTATAGGGCCTATAAACGGTAGCCAGTTGCATCTATTTATTTAGATACGGCTGGCTTTTTGTATTTTTATAAACCAGTAAAAGGAGGCAAGTTGATGAAACGTTATATATTATCAATTCTAACCATTATATTATTAATTGCATCGATTGCAACTATAACTTATGCATGGTTTACTTATGTTGAAAAAAAATCACTTGCTACATTTGAAGCTGGGGAAATATCAATTACAGCTGCTGCCAATGATCAGTTGATTGTTGACAATATTTTGCTTGAAGATTTGGCATTTATTGATTATCAAAAAGATTTAATAGATAATCAGTCAGGACAATTTGATTTAATGGCATCATCACTTACAATTACAATCCAAAACTCTGATCGTTCCGTATTAACCAGAAATAAGATTACTCTTAATGAACAAGGCACTCAAGATGGATTGCTTTATTTCTTAGTCTTGGATGGTGTAAATATTGGTGGCACAGCATTTATCAATACAAACTATCAATCACAGATACTATCAGTGATTTCAGGATATGCCACAAAAGAAGAACAGTTATTAGCAATTAGTAATTATAATCAACAAGTTTTAGATGAAATATATAATACGATTATTGGAGCATCAGATGTCTTAACTTTCCAAATTGTATTTTGGGGTGACTATGATGAGTTAGTCAGTCCCGAAACTTATATGGATTCAACTTATAGTTTTAGTATTTTCATTGATACGATCAATTCAAAAGGCGAGGTGGTATAATGACATTTCGACTAAAAACAAGATTAATGACATTATCGCTTGTCTTAATATTGGTCTTATCAAGCTCGCTACTTGTTGTCTATGCTTACTTTGTTAAGAAACAAGATCATGGCATTATTGTTGCAACCGGAGAATTTACAGTTGAAATTTTCGCATCATTTAATGATGTTGTGGTAAACACCGAAAGTCCATATTATGATGCTCAAAAGAATATTATTATTGTCAATGCATATGATCAGTTAAGCGAAAATTATATTGGCAACTTAAAAATTGACATTGGTATCACTCCAGAAGTTGCAGCACGTGTGAGAATTAAACTTCAAGACGAATGGGAACTCACCAGAATTTATTTAGATCAAAATCCTGAGTATCCAATTGACCCGGTGATCGAAAATGTTTATCATACACCGAAAGGTAGTGGTTATTATCCGTTTTCATTACTTAAAATTAATCCAACATTTAATGGTATATATGATTTACAAGGTTATACATATATCAACCAAATTATTCCAAAAAACCAAACAACTATGATTCATTTTATAGACAGTGGAGATCGTTATCCAGCAAGAACAAATGAAGTTTTTTATGAAATGTGCTATGTCTATATTGATCTCATTGTTGATGTAGTTCAAGCAAATAGGTTTGTTGAAAAATGGGGAATTGAACCAGATTTCTTTGGATAGATAAAAAAAATTAAGAGAAGAGGTGACAGAATGAAGAGAATATTATTCAAGAAAATGATATTAAGTCTTTTTATTGCTGTTGCTTTTTTGTTTTTAGTTAATCTGTTAGGGTTTCATGGAATTAAAGGTTTTGATTATCAAGAATCAAGTTCATGGACTGGTCATGACCTAGGATTTGTTCCTCAATCTGATGTCAATTTTGCAAGTCAATATGTACCTTTTGGTGATATTATTGAATCTGTCGAGTCTGTTGAATTAAATAAAAAGTATGTTATTGAATCAGCTTATGATTTATATATGTTTTCAGAACTTAGTCGTGGAGCACATAAAACAACTTATTTATCTCTTGATTACGTTCTTGGTGGAAACATTAATTACTATGAAATTGTTCAACAAAACATTAGTTATCGATATATACCTGTTGGGTTCCTAGAACCATTTACAGGTACTTTTGATGGGCAAGGTTATGAGATTACCAATCTATTTTTTCAATCAATCTTAAGCGAAGATGATTATAATAATAATTATCCTGGATTAAGATTTTTCGCTATGTTTTCTAAAGTAAGTTCAACTGGTGTCATTAAAAATTTAGGTTTGATAAACCCAATTATTATTCAACCAATTGAGTGGGGAATTATGGACCATGTAGCTATAGTCGCTGGTGAAAATTATGGCTTGATTGAAAATGTATATGTCATCGATGAAAGAGGAACGACTGCAGGACTTCATGTTGAAGGATCGTTTCGCATATCGGGATTAGTTTCAATTAATCAAGGTGTATTTAAAGATAGTTATATTGCTTCACCTCATATTAAATCTTCAGCTGTTGTTGATAATGTTTCGACTCATGCTGTTTCATATTTAAACTTAGGAACTATCAGTCATGTTTATTATGATGAATCTATTCTAGTCGATCAAGAAACAGTAACAACTATAGGTATAGGGTTAACAACTGAGCAATTTCAAGATGATACGTTCTTTTCTGAAGACTGGTATTTTAACGATTCATATCATGGTCTTGCAAATGGATCTAATGGTCTAGCTTTACTAACATTAGATGATACATATCCAATTCTACAAGGTTTAAAAGTTAATGATACCAAGATGTATATTACAAATGCTGTTGACTTTGTTTATATGAATAAACTTTTAAATACCTCAGGATACTTTAGAGATAGTCATTATCAAATAACTCATGATATTGATATGAATCAGGTTTCAGAGACAGCTTATCAAGCAGCAAGTGTTGCCTTTACTGGGACTTTATCTAGTTCTGTTTCAAGTGAGGCGACTAGACTTTATGAAAGAAATGAAAGTCAAGGTGGCGATATCAATTATCATACCATTCTTGATTTAAGAATCACGATTGCATCAGAAGTTGGAAATTTCGCAAGTTATGCATTGTTCTCATCTTTCTTTGGTTCAGTTCAAAATCTTAATTTTGTTAATTACTCAATTCAGACAAGCGGTATTAGCAATTATACGAATAAAGTAAAAATTTTAGTAGGATCGATTGCAGGACAAATGAACTCAGGACTGATTGAAAATGTCCATGTTCACGCAAATATTTCAATTACACAATCACAAACAGATATGACAAAACTATATGTCGGTGGTCTTGTTGGTGAAGGTAGTGGTTTGATTGATCACGCATCAACCAATGGAACATTAGTTCATGCCTTACAATCATATCATGCTAAAAGTAGTGGAAGTACAACCGGTGGATTTGTTGGACTTTCTCACGGATTAACTGTTGAATACGGATATAATGCACTTGCAATTACGGGCTTAGGATATTTAACTACAAACACTTCTGTAACCTATATCGGTGGGTTAGTTGGTTATGGGCGAATCGACTCCATGTTAAAAGTTATTAATGAAGGTTTAATTATTTCACACGAGCAAACTGGATATCTGCAAACATTATATGCTGGGGGAATTGTTGGATTAAGTTCTAATCAGTTAGCTACAGTTAAACAAATCTATAATGAAGGTAATGTGGATGTTGTTGTTAACAATCCAATGACACTGACGTTAGCAGGATTCGGCTTTGTTGATGGCTCTAATAAAGATATAGAATCTATATATGAATTTGTTAGTATTACGAATAATGGACGCTTAAGAATGGTGTTGCCAACTGGAAATCAATTCAGTCAAACAGAACTAGAACAGTTTAATGTTTCACTGGCTGGTGTTATTGTAGCTGATCAAATAGATGCAGCTTTTTATGGTTTATTTAATGATAGAAACATTGGAATTGATATCAGTTTAGTTAATCAATTCGCTGGTGTTCTATCCATAACAAATACAACTAATTCTTCAGTAACACAATCTTATAATACTGGTTTAATTAATGCTGTAACAGAGAATGTATTAACTGATGAAACAACAAAAATTTCTGGTAACATTTTGGGTTCAAATATCGATTATAACCATCTTCGTAACGAAGGCGATATCAATATAGAGTTTAATCATAATACTGTTTATACCTCTGGAAATCTATATGTATATGGATTGTTTGAAGAGGTTAGTCAAAACAAAACTGCCAATGAGGGCTACAATGGTGGTCATATTTCAGTTATCCAAAATCAAGCAAATACTTTAAACTTAAATGTTTTTGTATCAGGTATTACCCATGCAAATAAAAATACCAATTATTTCCAAACACATGATATCAATCATATGACAATCGAAAATATGTCTGGTATTCATGGATCAATTGATAATGTATTAAATGATGGTAACATTTTAATTGATGGTTCATTTAATGGTTCAACAAGAGCTTCAGGTATCGTCATGATTAACGAATCATTATTAACAACAGCAATCAATTTAGGTGATATGACTAACTATAACGATATTGCTTTAACTCATGGTGAAGTTGCTTCAGCTGGTATTGCATATTTACTTGCTGGTCAATATGCACAAGTCAAAGACTCTGCTAATTACGGAAAAATAGAAGCATTATCTTTAACATTAAATGGTTTTGCTCATGCTTCTGGTATTGTTGTTAGAAATGATTTGAATGCTAACTTATCAATCGTTAGTAGTGGTACACTAAGTAAATATGCGAAAATTTTATTTAGTATTAACTATGGTGAAATCTATGCATATAGTGGAACAAGTGAATTATTATATGCAATAACCGATGAAACAAGATCTAAAGCATCTGGTATTTTTACATCTGGACTTTTGACCATTATGAATACAATTAATTACGGAAACGTATATTCTAAATATTTGGCAGCAGGTATCTTTGGGTTCGTTTATTTAAATCGTTTTGGAACGATTCAATCCAATCAAGTTTATCTTGCAAATAATATTAATTATGGTATCACAAGAGAAATCATAGGCTATACAACTGATTATTCACTTAATCTCATTAGCACACCAACTAGAACTTCATATAATGCATTTTCATCATTTATTGGTAAATTCCATACTGGAACAACAACTTGGGAGTTCTTATCGAACTCATCATATGCTTTATATCCTCTAGATTTAATTAACTTTGGTTATAATCACAACTTCGATCCTATTGCAAATATGTTAGGTAATGCTCCAAGTACAACAATGGATGCTAACCTTGCAGGTGGAGAACCTAGAGGTCAAGGTAATGAATTGTTAATTGCAATTATAGAAAAATTATCTACAACAAATTTAAATGATCAATCGATGGCACCGTTTGCACCAAAAGAACTAGGGACTCACCCTAAGGTTGCTATTTATGGGATGCCGATTCCTGAATTTGAAATGGATGATACAACAGAAGGTGTATTCCATCCGTTATTTATCTTTAGAAAATTACCTGTAAGAACTTCAGGTCCTGATCAATATTTAAAAAATTATTTCGCTTATATGCCTTTAGATAAAGCGAACAGTGATTTAATTGATCGATTAGAAGAACATACCAATCTAACTTATATGGGACTTTATGTATTATCAAGTAGTGAAGGCATTAATAATGGGATCTTTATTCCAGATCACATAGATTTAGATACATTACATCCTCATCATTTAAATGAAGATCCTGATACAACATGGCTTGGTGTTAAAGAAGATACCAATAGTATTATTTATAAATTAACAACAGGCATGAGTCAACTAGAAATCACCTATGCAACAACGATTTATGATTTAGAAATAATGCAAGTTGATTCAAACGGTAATCCTATTACGGATGGCTTAACATTAAGAAAACCTATCATTGATGAAGACCGTGGCATGATCACTTATTACTTACCAAGTAACGCAACCATTATCAATCATGTTACATCAAGTCAAGTCTTGACGACTAGCTTTGTTGAAGCATCTGAAGGCGTGGGACGCAAAGTCCCCGATTATTATGATGCTAATTTAGGTGACTGGATTTATAAATGGGTTGGTGATTACAAAAAAGTAGGAGACGATTTTGTAGCAATCGGTCCTTATGATACAGCGGGTACTGTTAACGTTAATTTTAGCACCACTCAGCAAACAACTGAATATAATAGAACGAATCAAATCACAGTACCTGTATATTCAAGATCTGCAGTTTCTACAAATATTGCTGGATTGAATTATATCCATGATCATGTTGATCATATTTATAGCTGGACAGGTAACCAAGGTAACTATCGCTATATCGGTACAGGATATACAAGAGGATCATATTCAAGTGCAAACCCAGGATATGGAGCATATCGTTTTATAACTCATACTAATCCGGGTACCAATACATTACCTTATTATATTAACGGAACATATGAATATGTAGGACCAAGTAAAGAGCTTGTTACTTACGTTGAATCAGAACAAAGTATTAATACTGTATTTGATGATGCAGGTGTCTATTTCCAAGCTAATTTAGAACAAAGTACATATTTACTAGCTAGTGGAGCAACATTCTATGACAACGGATCACCTGTACTGACATCAGCAACCATACCTTTATCTTATGGTATTTATGACAGTTTAAATGACTCAAATGGTGATTTAATTGATAAATTGGAGTATCATTACGGTTCAGTTCGAGTCTTTTCAGAACAATATGATTCGATGAATCCAAGTACATATAGAGATTATCAAATCCGAATTATTAGAACTGCTGATCAATACTTAGATAGCTTAAATGCACTATCAGTTAATGGTATTAATGCAATGCCAACTTTTAGTGATTTTAGAGATGTTACAGCGACACAAGATATCCATTATGAAAAAAATGCTGATTTAGGTGTGATGAGCTTTTCTTACAGTATCTTAAATGCATCTAATGAATATAACGTATTACCTTTAATCAATTTATACAATGTTATAACTGATGAAGTTATCGATCCAACACTATATCAGTTGTTTAAAGGAGTTATTATCAATGAAAACCAATTTAATAACTTAACTGGTGTTTGGGGTATAGGAACAACAGTTATTGATTTCGAGGTAACAGATAAACTTCCAAGTGGCGCTTATCGACTTGAGTTAGAACTTGTTACTGGTGAAATCGCAATGATTCATTTTAGTAAAATTGAAAGTTCTAATGGTTTCTTACTTGATATTACTTATCAAGGGAAAGTGGTTGTACCTGAAAGTGAAAATATTACATCCAATATTCCATTTGGTATTCATTATCTAGAATTAGATCAAAAAACGCATATCGTTAACTTTACGAACCTTGAGTCATTAACCAATATTTATGAAGAAGATTTAACCAATGGTTTACTTCCTGATTATTTAGAGAATATGACGATATCTCCGTTTGCAACTCTAATATCTGTTGACTTAACGATTACAATGATAGATAGTTATCGCTATCGTTACACAATCACTTATAACATTCAAGCAGAAGATGGAACGCCATTTACTTATACGCATATCTTAGAAGAATATGAAATATCAACAACACCTGTCTTTGTTTATCAAAATGGTGGAGAAGTAGAAAAACCTTATGGTGATTTATCCATTCGTTATAGTGAATCACCAACCATTCGCGTTGAATTAGATACAGACCATATTTATTTCCCACATGATGAGGTTTTAACTATGGATGCTACATTTGTTCCAGAAAATGGCACAGATGAAGCGATTGAAGATCAACATTATTTTATGAGTTTAATACCAGGTGTTGGTTATCAAGTTGATTTTAATCAAAATACACCTATTGGATACTATTCAACTCATGCTGAATATGGACACTCCATTAGTTTATGGGGACAAACATTAAGTTGGAACTATGTATTTGATACGATTTCAGCTCATAAACTTAAAAATGATGAAAGTATGCTAGTAAATATTACCTTTGTATCTGATACAGTATTTTCAGGGTTTAACACGATTGTTGATACAGAAGTCATCACTGAACAAATGTATATAAATTACTTAGAATATCCAGAAACAAGAAAGATGTCAGTCTTGCCAACAACAGGTATTTATTATGGTGATTATGCAAATTTAGCTAATTATTGGATTATTGGTCAAGTACAAAGAACTTCTTTAACTGCATATACACCAAACTTTGTTTTACCTGATGGAGCAATCATTAGAAAAGTCATCGACCAAGAAAATGTTGGCTACGAATATCAAAGTGAATCTTTAACAGCTGATTTTGAAGGAACTGATGGGGTTTTCAATTATATTCAGTATAGAGTTTATGCACATGATTATGATGATTATCCAACAAACTATACGGATTATTTTGTTGCAGTTCAAGATGTTACGAATAATATCCGTTTTAACTTAACAGTCATTAATGAGACAACTGAAATATTTGATAAAATCTTTGTTAAAATCAATGTATGTCGTGTTCAAGAAGAAGGCGTTCCTTGTACAATTGATGATATGATTTTAGCAATGAATGCTCTATCTTATTATGATGAAGCAACCGATAGCTATATTAATAATCAATTTCAAACAACTGCGTATGGTATCTATTTAATCTTTGTAGATCTACCAGTTGGTTATACGTTTACGGTTCAAGTGCAACAAGTATCTATCGATGGTAGTCAATTTTTCTTAGAAGATTCAATACTTCCACGTAAGTATTATGTTACAGTAACGATTATAGAAGAAGCTTATGAAGAAGAATGGGGATATCAAGAAATTGTTGATTATGCTCCAGTAGTTGCACCTCAAGGAGATTAAGAAATAAAAATAGAAATAAGAAAAAGGACCAATTTTTGATTGGTCCTTTTGTTTGTCTAAATGGATTAATTTAATATCAGAATGCCACCAATAAGAGCTGCTATACCAAAGACAAATATTAAAACATTAAAACCTGTTTTTCCCATCATTTTAATCATCATTCTCGATTTTGCATTGTTGTAGAAAAATGGGAACTGCAATAATAATCCTGCTAACATAAATACGCCATAAATAATTAAAATAATACCTACTATTTCCATAGTTTCCTCCTATATATTAACTCGTTTTGTATAGAGTTTAAAAAACAATAAACCAATGATTATATTAACAACTAAACCAATTGCAAAATATATCCATGAAGAAGAAAAGAAAAATTCAATTGGTAATAATTGCATAGAAACTATTCTAGCTGTCCAAAAACCTGGAATGATACCTAAAAACAGTTCAGTCCAATTCGTTAAGAATAAAGCAGCTATTGGAACTAATAAAATAATGCCCGATAACTTCATAAAGACAAATCCTTCGACTTTGTTCGTAGCAAGTGAGTTTATAAATAAGGCAATAATTGGGCCTTGTAAAGGTGCTAATAAAATAATAAACAAGAAATCTAATAATGAGATTGAGTTTAAAAATCCTGTGACTAATATAAGCAATATTGTTGCTAGAACACCTAAAATATAACTTATTGATAATTTAATCAGGACATAATATTTCACATTAATTGGTGTGATTTTTAAAGATAATAAAACCTTGTCATCTTGATCATCTAGTAATGTAAATCCTGTAATTGCACCAAACATAAAGCTATTCATTAAAACAAAAACTAATACTACGATATCTGCAGCCAATTGACTATCAATATCTCTTAAGTATGGAACAAGAAAGTATGCAATAAGTGCCATGATGATTGGATAAATGAGGAAAAAAGTATACATTTTATCTCTTGTCATACTCTTTAATTCATGAATAAGTACACGTTTAAACATGATTACACCCCACTTTGCTTAACTGCATATGTCTTAAATTTAGGTAATATGTAGTATTTGTATCCTAATATAGATCCGCCAAGTAATAAAACAAATGCAATGATTGCTTTAGCTGAAATATCAGCACCAAAACCGACTTCAATCAGTTTAGTAGCTGATTGTGTAGGTGCGATAAGTAAGATATGTTCCCACACCGCTCCTTTAAAGATTAAACCAAAGAAATTAAGTGCTGATGGGATTAAAAATACAAATGAGTAAATCATAACACCAACAAGCATTGAAGTAAAATCTTTTGAGTGAAATGAAAAGACAAATCCGAGTAAACTATGAAAGAATATGGATAGAACTAAAGCAATGATAATGAAAACCCAATTGACTTCAACGCCTTTAACAAAGTGAAAGACTAGGATAATTAAAATTGAAGAGAATAAGTTATGTATTGTGTTTGCTACAGCCTTTGATAAAATTAATTCTTGATTGGAAACTGGTGTGACTAACATCGTTGAGAAAGTTGATTCTGTTTTTTCATAAAACATGACTGTTCCAATAAAAATGATGGACATCATGGTTGCATCGACAATAATAACAAAAGGTAACATTGTTGCTAGTATATCCATATCATCAATAAAATATAGAAGTAAAAACCATAATAAAGCAACAACAAAGCTAATGGTTGTTACATTATATTTATTCAATCTTTGTAATTCACCTTTGACTAATATTAAAAATCTACTCATGAGTTAAACCTACACCAGTTACATGGATAAAAATATCTTCTAATGTCGTTTCACCACTATGTAAGGTTTCAATATCTTTTGTTTGGAGTAAACTTAAAAATGATTGGTTTTGTCCAATACCATCCATAGGGAATTCTTCAATAACTGTCTTTCCATTTTCTTTATATTCAAGTTTCATGGTTCTTTTACCATATTTAATTTTTAAGTTTCTTGGGCTATCCATTTCCTTAATTTGTCCATCGACAACAAATGCTACACGATCACATAGTTGATCGATATCTGACATAATATGACTTGTAATAAAGACAGTTCCACCATCTTTCTTAAATTCTCTAATCATATCTTTTAAGATCATGGCATTCGTAGGATCTAATCCATTGGTTGGTTCATCTAGGAAAAGCATTTCAGGAGAGTTCAACATCGCTCTGACGAAGTTCAGTCTGATTTTCATACCTTTCGAGTATTCTGAAACCATTTTGTCTCGATTTTCCCATAAACCAACACGTTTCATTAAAGTCTCAACATCGTTATTCTTCTTATAAAGTTTTAAGAAGAAGTTAATGTTTTCCATAGCTGTCATTTTTGAAAAATGAATAGGCATTTCAAAGCTAACACCAATGTTTTCAAAGAAAGAGTCATTAAGCTCAGCAATATTTTCGTTATTATAATATATTGCCCCATTGTATTTATCTAGTAGTTTGATTAATATCTTTTGTGTAGTGCTCTTGCCAGCTCCGCTTGGCCCTAAAAATCCGAAGATCTCACCTTTAGCAATATCAAAAGATATTCCTTTGATCGTTTCATCTTTATTTTTTGGATACGTGAAATGTAAATTTTCTACTCTAAACATTTTATTCAATTCCTTTCTTGAGGATGTCAATTAATTGATTGACAGCATTTTCTATGTTTTCAAGATGAACATCATCTTTTAAATATTCATCTAGAGTAACCTTATTCATAAATTCTAAAATAAAGTTTGCAAGCAACTTTGAATCAATATCTTTTCTAATTCGACCAAGATTTTGATCATGCTCGATAAATCCTGCATACATTAAGACAGCCTGTTTAAGACCTTCTTTAACTCTAGGACTTGATTTATAATATTCAGAGTCCATCATTTTTTTAGCTGCTTTAACTAATTTCGGGTTTTCTTTAGCATAACTAAAACCTTTAATATAGATTTGATAGAAGCGGTCCAAAAATGGTATATCGAGGTCAGGTGTAAATAGATTACCCCAATATTTGTATTTATCAGTTGCAACATTCGTTAAAAAATAATCAAATAAGTCGCTTTTATCATTGAAATATTGATAAAAGCTTCCTCTTGGAATCTCAGATTCTCTAATGATGTTTGCAAGATTTAGACTTTCATATGTATGAACAGATAGTTCATTCAAAGTTGCATTCATAATACGGTCTTGCTTTTCTTTTGGTAAATTAAAAAATGTATCTTTTGGCATTGCTTCACCTCAATGTGACAACCTTGTCATAATGATATTGTACACTAAAAAATATCAGTTGTCAATAAAAAAAGAAGAGGACTAATAAGTCCTCTAATGTAGGTGAATAATTTTTTAATTACTCTTCTTTGTTTTCTTGATCGTTACAACAATCATTATCTTCATCATGACAACACTCGTTGTGACGTTTTCTTCTAGTGACTAAGACTTTGTACAAATCGTTTTCGATTTTGAATATATCTACATTTTCGATATCTTCAAGACCGTTGACGTATTCAATCATTTCAGCCTTGTCAGTAAATAACTTAACCTCTTTTTTTAGATGCATGCCACCATGTCTACGTTTTTTATCATAGTTAAATGGTCCATGTTCTGCAATGTCTTTAAATCTCTTTTTAAACTCTTCTTTATCGATTTCTATGATCTTTTTCTTTTCCATAAGATCTCACGCTCTCTCTCTCACCTACACTTATATTTTATTTGGTTTCAGCATTGGTGTCAAGCGTATCTGTTTTTATGGTACATTTCCCATTTTTGATTTCATGGATAACCCAGGTTAAACCAATAAGAATCAAAACTAAAGAGATTAGTTTATATGGTAGTCCAGCTAAGGGAAGTGCAATAACTGAAAACGATATTCCAACAACAGCGAAAAAGGCAATAACACAAGAAGTACATCCATAGGTTAATATACCAAAGAAGACAGAGAAGAAGCCAAATTTAGTTCCTTTACCTTCTCTACCTTTTAATTCAACCATAGCTGTACTTAAGTTCATTAAAAATGCGCTGAGGAAAGACATAGTAACATTTAATATGAGATTGATAATCACCAAAGATAAACCATATGTAGATATCATATTTGCATATGACATATTGAGTCCATCAACTAAGGTATATATTAAAACAAAAGTCAAAAAAAACAAAGTACCTTGGATGATATATTTCTTTGTTTTTTGGAGTTTTAAAGCTTCTGATATCATAAAAATGCTCCTTTATAATGTTCATTATATTCGTTAATTTAAGTATAACATAGTGTGATTATTTTTAGATGAGAATTGCTACTTGATGAACATTACATAATTATTTGATTTATTATCATTGACATTCAATTCATATCTTATATAATATATGTGTTATGGTTTAGATAAGGTTAACGAAATGTTTATAAATAATAAACATATATATGGTTTTAACGCTTAGCGTTTAACACAAGTAAACTTGGGGTGACGATATGGCTGCATTAATTGAGTTAAAAGATATAACAAAAGAATTTAATGGTCAAGTTGTATTACGTGGTATTGATTTAACAATTGAACAAAATGAATTTGTAACCCTATTAGGACCTTCTGGTTGTGGGAAAACAACAACACTTAGAATTATAGGTGGTTTTGTTGACCCTAGTGCTGGAGAAGTCCTTTTTGATGGCAAAAATATATTAGACACTCCAGCACACAAAAGACCTACAAATACTGTGTTTCAACGTTATGCACTTTTTCCGCATTTAGATGTATTCGAAAATGTTGCTTTTGGACTAAGAGTTAAAAGTGATCCTTTATCTACTTTGACACAAATTAGACTTTTACAAGATGAATATCAAGAAAAAGTTAAAGGTATTAAAGATAAAGCAGAAATACATCAGCTCAAAAAAGAACTTAATGCTGAGATTAAAATATTAAGAGATCCTAATGCTGATCGTAAAAAAGAAATTATAAAGCTTGAGAAATCATTAAAAATAATGACTGATTTAACTGAACAAGATAAAATAAAACAAGAAATTCAAGATATTAAAAATGCTTTTGTTACTAAAAAGACAAAAGAAAAGGAAATTCAAGATAAAGTTAGTAAATATCTAAAGATGGTTGGACTTGAAGGATATGAGAATAGACCTGTCCATAAACTATCTGGCGGACAGCAACAAAGAGTTGCTATTGCAAGAGCTTTAATTAATGAACCGAAGGTCTTACTTCTTGATGAACCTTTAGCAGCCTTAGATTTAAAATTAAGACAAGAAATGCAATATGAACTTAAAGAAATTCAAAGAAATTCAGGAATAACATTTTTGTTTGTTACTCATGATCAAGAAGAAGCATTAACAATGAGTGATAAGATTGTTGTCATGAATCAAGGTGAAATCTATCAAATCGGTACACCTGAAGATATCTATAATGAACCAGCAAATACGTTTGTTGCAAAATTTATTGGAGAATCTAATATTATCCCAGGAATTATGAAAGATGATTACTTAGTATCATTTGATAGTAAGGATTATCCTTGTGTTGATAAGGGTTTTGCAAGAAATGAAGCAGTAGATATTGTGATTCGTCCAGAAGATATTGATATCGTAGAAAAAGGTAAGGGACTGTTAACAGGTATTGTAGATAGTATTGCATTTAAAGGTGTGCATTATGAAATAGATGTGAAAACAAAGGATAGGATATATACGATTCATACAACAGACTATGCTGATGAAGGTACTGAAATTGATATAACCTTTGGTCCTGAAGATTTACATGTTATGGAGAAATGGTAATGCAAACAAACACACTTCGTGTTAAGAGTAAGCCTAAGAAAAAGTTAGAGTTTTTCTTAAGTGCACCCTATTATTTTGTTTTAATAACTTTAGTTGTTATTCCAATTTTTCTACTTGTTATTTCATCTTTTCAATTAGATAATCGCAGTGGTATCTATCCAATAAGTTTTACATTTGATCATTATCTAGATTTTTTAAGAGCAACAGCGTTTGTTAGAGCAATGACTGCATCACTTTGGATTGCAGCAGCAACAACTGTTGTTACGTTACTTATAGGGTATCCCTTAGCTTATATACTAACTAAAATGAAGTTAAGAACACAAATTGCCTTACTTTTATTAATCAATGCACCGATGTGGATTAACATGCTTTTAAGAGTTAGAGCATTGGAACAAATTATTAGAATGTTTTTCCCTTATTTAATTGATTCAGTACCAGGTGTTGTTCTAGGTTTAGTCTATGTCTATTTACCCTTTATGGTTTTACCTATTTATGCAGTTTTGTCTAAGATAGATCCTAATTACTTAGAATCATCTGCTGATTTAGGTGCAAATAAATTTAAGACAATCATTAAAGTGATTATTCCTTTATCATTATCTGGTGTATTAGCAGGCATTCTAATGGTATTTCTACCAGCAGCAACAACTATTATTATTCCGCAATATTTAGCACCAAGTCAAAACATCTATATGATTGGAACATTAATAGAAAAAAGCATTATCAATAACGGAAGGATTAGTTATGCATCAGCTGTAGCAATCGTCTTATCGATTGTTATCTTAGGTATTGTTTATTACATTAAAAAACTTGATCGCTACAAGGGGGTTAATCAGAATGAAAAAGAAACATATTAACCCTGCGCAAATTATCTTTATTATCTTGGTATTTTTATTTATTTATGCACCAATCATTTCAATAGCAGTCTTTTCGTTTAATGAGGCAAACTCTTTAACAAGATGGTCTGGGTTTACCTTGCAAAGATATGCTGATTTATTTACAGATCGAGAACTATTTAATTACAGCAATCCAAGAGAAAGCATCGTTTTTATGACCTTATGGATTGCATTTGTATCAACTCTTGTGTCAACAGTTTTAGGAACGTTTGCAGCTATTGCTTTAACGAAATCTAAAAAATTGATTAGGGATTTAACAATGAGTGTCAATAACATTCCAATTGTTAGTCCAGAAATTATTACTGCAGTATCATTGATTGTTTTATTTGGAGCATTACAAATTGCACCAAGTTATAATACGATGTTAATTGCACATATAGCTTTTAGTACGCCATATGTATTAATTACTGTCTATCCAAAAGTAAAGAGTTTAGATCCAAATATTGCAGATGCAGCATATGATTTAGGAGCATCACCATTTAAAGCTTTAATCAAAGTCATTTTACCGCAAATTAAAGTTGCGATTATTGCAGGAGCAGCAATCGCATTCACCATGTCATTTGATGACTTTATTATTTCATATTTTGTAGCTGGATCTTCAGGGGATAAAAATATATCGATTTATCTATATACAAATCGTTTAAGTCCCAAACCAATTATTAATGCATTATCCACAATAATTTTAGTGATTATTGGTGGTAAAATAACCTATGATTATTTCAAATCTGGGAAAAAGATGGAGGAATTAGAATGAAAAAGGGTTTATTATTAATTGCGTTATTTGCAATAACTATTTTATTGGCATCATGTGAGTCAGGTCCTGTCTTAAGACTATATAACTGGGGTGAATATATTGATGATGAGTTGGTTGCACAGTTTGAAGAAGAAACAAGTGTTCGCGTTAAACAAATTGCTTTTGATTCCAATGAAGTAGCAATCACTCAAATCAAAGGTGGAAATCAATATGACTTAGTCATTCCTAGTGACTATGCAATTGAGCAATTAGCAAGTGAAAGTTTAATTCTACCTATTGATTGGACTAAAATAACGACTTTTGATCCGGAAACTGATTTAGCTGATGGATTGGATTCAATATTAGATACATTAGAAAGTGGAACAAACGGTTTTGATTTATTAGAATATGCAGTTCCATATTTTTGGGGTAATGTAGGTATTTTATATAATACTGAAGTTGTCGATGAAAATGATTTAACAGGTTGGGATGTATTGAAAAATACTGATTATAAAGTTGCATTTTATAATAGTTCAAGAGATGCATTTATGCCAGCACTCAAAGCAACAGGTGCAAGTTCAATTAATAACCCTACAACAACAGAGTTTAATCTTGCTGTTGATTGGTTAAATGAAGCTTTGACAGCTCAAACAGATGTTATTACTGATGACATCTTTGAAGCAATGCTTCATCCTGCAAGATATGATTTAGCAGTAGCTTATTCAGGTGATGCAAACTACTTGATGTATGAAAATGAAGCATTAGGATTTTTTGTTCCTGAAGAAGGCTCTAACATTTGGGTTGATGGATTTGTTATTCCAAAAGAAGCGAATCAAGATTATGCGTATCAATTTATTAATTTTATGATGTCATATGATAGTGCATTGCAAAATACAGAGTATGTTGGTTATTCAACACCTAGAAAAGATGTTTTTGATGAAGTCTTAAGTGTAGGTGGTGAATTTGAGGATTATAGTGATTCATATGATGTAAGAATTAATGCAAATGACGAAGTTTATCGTTATAATGAAGAATTAAAACTTCAAATGGATACCAAATGGCAAGAAATTTTAGCAAATAAAGGTTACGATGATGATGGATTAGGTTTTGGAGCAATCTTAACAATTATATTAATCGGTGTTATCGTGATTACATCAACAACCTATTCATTGATTAGAAGAAAAAGAAGAGTCTAATGTGTTTTATGAAAAGTGAGTTCTTGTGACTCGCTTTTTTTATTGATAAATTGTATGACAAGGATGAATAACTCAACCATCTTTTTGACATCAAGAATATGAATCCCTTATAATAGATATAAGGTAAGTGGAGGTTTTAAATGTATATGATTGAAAAAGTATACCAAAAAAGTATTGATGACATTAAGAAACAATTATCAGTTAATCTAGATAAAGGCTTATCAAATAAAGAGGCTTTATTAAAACTAGAAAAAGATGGTAAAAATAGACTGAAAAGTGCAAAAAAAGTTTCTGCTTTTAAACTGTTCATTTATCAATTTAAGAGCTTAGTTATGCTATTATTATCAGCAGCTGCGATAGCATCTTTTTTTATTGGAGAAACAATTGAAGCAATAGCAGTATTGGTTGTTATTTTCATTACTGCATTAGTAGGTTATGTCATGGAATATAAAGCAGGTCAGGCTATTGAAGCATTAAAGAAAACAGTAAAAAATGAGACGAATGTATTAAGAGATGGAACAGTAACTACGATATTGACTGAAGATTTAGTTGTTGGTGATATTGTTGATTTAGATGAAGGTGATAAAGTTCCAGCAGATGGTAGAATTTTTGATGTCCAAGGTCTATCAGTTGATGAATCGATGTTGACTGGTGAGTCAGATATGGTAAGTAAAAATATTGACAAAATTGATGAAGATGTCCCTTTAGCTGAGAGATCTAACATGGTGTTTATGGGAACTTATATTATTAAAGGTGATGCAAAAATGATTGTTACAGCTACTGGTTCTGATACGGAAGTAGGTAACATTGCATCATTACTCAGTGAAACAAAAGATGAAGATACACCACTAGAAAAAAGACTAGAACAAACAGGTAAGTTTTTAATTTTGATTACTATAATCATTACAGTTATCATTGCTATAGTAGGATATTTTTCTGGTTATGGTCTAGAGTTTATGTTACGAACTGCTATAGCTTTAGCGATTGCTGCTGTACCTGAAGGTTTACCCGCAGCAGCAACAATCACACTCGCCATTGGTATGAAGAGAATGGCTAAACATAACGCATTATTAAGAAATTTACCTGCTGTAGAAACATTAGGATCCGCTACAGTTTTATGTACAGACAAAACAGGTACGTTAACAGAAAATGAGATGACACTACAAAAACTTGTATCATTTGACAGAAATATAGAAATTGAAGGTACTGGTTACTCACTTAAGGGTAAGTTTATCGAAAACAATGAGGAAATCAAACCTCTCGATGATCAACTCGTTACATTAATGCTTAAGGTTGGTTTATTATGTAATGAAGCTGAGTTACAAAAAGATGATCAAGGTGATGACCAAGTTGTTGGAGATCCTACAGAAGGTGCATTGCTGGTTGCAGGTCGAAAAGCAAATCTTACAAAACAAGATTTAGAAAAAACATATGAATATATTGACTCCATTCCTTTTGATCCTGATAAGATGTTTATGGCTGTAGAGTATAAAGACTCCGATGGTCAAAGATTTATTGCATTAAAAGGAGCACCAAGCATCTTACTATCATATTCAAGTTATTATGAACAAAATGGAGCAAAGAAGCTAAAGAAAAAAGATAAACATAGATTTAAAAAATTAAATAAAAAACTTGCTAAAAATCGTTATCGAGTATTAGGTTTAGCTTATAAGATTGTTGATAATCAATCGTTAAATTTAGAGGAACTCGTTCAAAAAGACATGGTTTTCTTAGGTTTAACAGCCATGCTTGATCCAGCTCGAGAAGGCATTGAAGAAAGTATTCAAACTGCAAAACGTGCTGGTATAAAAACGATTATGCTTACTGGTGATCAAGAAGAAACAGCAATTGGAATTGGGAAGAAAATAGGATTAACAGTTGATGAAGACTTATTACTAGATGGTAAATCAATATCTGATTTATCAGAAGAAGACTTTAAAGAAACATTAAAACATAACACAATATATGCACGTGTTACGCCTGAAGATAAATTATTGATAGTTAAAGGTTTAAAAGAAAATAATGAAATTGTCGCGATGACAGGCGATGGTGTCAACGACGCACCAGCACTAAAAATGGCTGATATAGGTATCGCAATGGGTAAAAGAGGTACGTCAGTAGCAAAAGAAGCATCTGATATGATTTTACTAGATGATCGTTATGAAACGATTTTAGAAGCAGTCAGACAAGGACGAGTTATTTTTGATAACATTCAAAAGTTTATTCATTATTTGTTAACTTGTAATTTTAGTGAAATCATGTTTATTTTCTTTGCACTTTTGATTGGTATACCCATACCATTAATAGCTTTGCAAATATTATGGCTAAATGTTGTAACTGGTGTTTTTCCTGCGTTATCAATGGCATGGGAGATTCCAGAAGATCATGTTATGAATCAACCTCCTAGAATACCTGGATCACCAATCATTACGAAAGAATATAAGATAAAGATAGGTTATCAAGGTGTGTTAATAGCTTTAGGTCCATTAATCGTTTATTTGTTTGTATTAAATCTTGGATACTCTGTTGAAATATCTAGAACAGTTGGATTTATGACGCTAGCGATTGTTCATCTTTTACAAATCTTTAACACAAGAAGACGCAATGGTCTTGGCTTTGATCAGTCATTTATAAAAAATCGTCCATTGATACTTGCGATGATATTGACATTTTTCCTACAAATAGTAGCTGTATATTTCCCACCTTTACAACACATATTGAAAACAGAATCATTATCTCTACTTTTATGGGTATATATATGGATAGGTGCAATTTTACCTATTCTTATGATGCAAATAATATCATTGTTAAAATCAATAATGGGCAATGAAAATAAAAGTCAGTCAACATAATAATAACTAAATCGTTTATAGATAGTTCTAAAATTGATTAGAGCTATCTTTTTTTATTTATAGATTGAATTAAATATCAAAATAAGATAGAATAAGCATGACAATAAAAACAGTGTCCGAAATAACAGACACTAAAAAATGAGATTATAAATATGAACATCGATAGACCATTATCAAGCAAGGAAAAACAAAAAAGAGAATATATTTTAAATGGAAACCTGTGGAGGGTTGTTTTATATATTACTGCTCCATTAGCAGTTTATGGGTTGTTCAACTATCTATATGGTTTTTTTGATTTGTTAATGGTTTCACACATTGGTGGAAATGAAATTGCTTCTGTTGTTTTTATCGATGAAATAAAGAATGCGATTATGGCATTTGGTGGTGGTATTGCTATAGGTGGGACCGTTATTGTTGCTAGACATTACGGAGCAGGAAAAATAGAAGAAGCAAGAAGAAATGCAGGAGCTTCTTTTAGTTTAGCGTTTGTTGTCAGTAGTATTATAGTTTTGATTACATTATTATTTGGAAGGCAGTTATTAGAGTTATTGAATGCACCAGAAGAAATGATAGAAGCTGGTTTAGGATACTTCAATATTCAAATGATATCAACGTCATTAATCGCTGTCAATAGTGTCTTTATCGGCTTAGAAAAGGCAAAAGGCAATACAATCTTAATTCTGGTTTTGAATGTAGTAGCGATGATTATTAAGTTAATTTTATCAGCTATATTTGTCTTTGTATTAGGCAAAGGAGCAACTCATGTAGCATTAGCAACTTTAATTGCTCAAGGTTTACTCATGATTGTTGCATTAGGGATAATGTTTAGTAAAAATAATGCTTTTCAAATAAGATTTAAAGAATTGGGGTTTAAAAAGATTTATATATTACCAATATTAAGTTTTTCAATTCCAGTATTTGCAGGTAAGTTTTTATTTAGTTTAGGTAAAGTGATGGTCAATAGCATGGCAGCCATTTATGGTCCTTTAGCGGTTGCAGCATTTGGGATTGCGATGAAGCTTGGTGGTGGACCAGGATCGATGGCAATTGTTTTTGGTGAAACAGAGACGAGTATCATCAGTCAAAATCTAGGAAACCAAAATTTAAAAAGAGCAATGAAAACTTATGTTATTTCACACGTGTATGCTTTAATTATAGGAGGAAGTGCATTAATATTAGTTTCATCGATGATGGACTATTTGTTACCATTTTTCACAACAAGTACAGATCCTATTTTTAGAAAGATGATTGAGGATATTTATTTATGGGAAAAATTTTCTGTCTTAACATCTTCATCGATTGCTGTGATTACTGGATTATTTATAGGATTCAAATATTCAAAAATTGCATTTTTGTTAAATGCAGTAAGATTATTTATTTTTAGAATTCCAGTTTTATGGTTGCTTCAATATTATGGAATAGGTTATATTGCACTGGGATATGTAATGTTTATAAGCAATATTTTGACTATGATAGTGGCATTTATTGTATTATTTATTTTCTACATAAAAACTAAAAACTATGGATATATGGATATGCAGATGGCAGAAGTAAAAGCATAAGTATATAAAAGTAATGATGATTATTTACTGAAACATAATGAAAATTCTTTCTTCATAATATATTATGAAAGCGTATGTCAAAAAAATGTTGACAACGGTTTCATATAATGGTAAAATAAACTTAGATATAAACAGTGTCCGTATATAGAGACGGTCTAGAATATACGGTAATCAAAATACAAAGATTTAGGAAGAACATATAATGAATCATCAATTGGCATATATATAGCACAAGATGATTTCTTGTAATGTACCTATCTAATAATTAATAAGTGTTCAAGGAGAACAGCCATGAAACCTTTTATTCACGATGATTTTTTATTGCATAATGGAGTTGCAAAAAAGCTATTTCATTCACACGCTAATAAAATGCCAATCATAGATTATCATTGTCATCTAGATCCAAAAGAGATCTATGAAGATAAAAAATTCAGAAACTTATTTGATGCTTGGTTATCAGGTGACCACTATAAGTGGCGATTAATGAGAGCAAATGGCGTTTCTGAAGATTATATAACCGGAAATAAACCAGAATACGATAAATTTTTAAAGTGGGCAGAAGTTGTTCCAACACTTATAGGTAATCCACTTTATCATTGGACTCATTTTGAGTTAACTAGATTTTTTGGAATTGACACATTACTTAGCCCAGAAACAGCAGAAGACATTTATAATGAAGTCAATCAAAAACTAGAAACGCTAACTTCTAGAAAATTGATTGAGATGAGTAATGTTGATGTTATATGTACAACAGATGATCCAATTGATTCACTAGAGTGGCATGACAAACTGAATGAAGATCAAACATTTAAGACAAAAGTATTACCTGCATTTAGACCAGATAAAGCCATCGGAATTGATTTACCTTGGTTTCAGGAATGGGTTCTTAAGTTAAGTAAAGTTGTTGGATATTCATTATCTAGTGTTGATTTATTAAAACAAGCTCTTATAGAAAGAATAGATTTCTTTCACGAGAGAGGATGCAGACTATCTGATCATGCTCTAGATGTTGTAGCTTACGAAAAAGCAACACATGAAGAAATTTCATTAATTTATGAAAAAGCAATGCAACATGAAGACTTAACAGCTAGAGAGATTAGAAAATATAAAGGTTATTTACTAGTGTTCTTAGGTCAAGCATATAAAAAAAGAGACTGGGTTCAACAATATCACATTGGTGCCCTCAGAAACTTATCAGAACGTATGTTGAAAAATTTAGGACCAGATACTGGATTTGATGCGATTAATGATGGATTTATTGCTAAACCACTTAGTCAATTGATGGATGCACTTGATGCAACAGGGGATCTCCCTAAAACGATATTATACACTTTGAATCCTAGAGATTTTGAAGTTGCAATCACAATTATGCAAGCATTTCAAGGTGGTGGTATTGCTGGAAAGATTCAATTTGGTTCAGCTTGGTGGTTCTTAGATACTATTGATGGCATTACTAAGCAAATAAAAGCTTTGGCAAATAATGGTTTATTATCAAGATTTGTTGGTATGTTAACAGACTCGAGAAGTTTCCTATCTTATCCAAGACATGAATACTTTAGAAGATTGTTATGTAACATTATTGGCGAGCAAGTAGAAATGGGATATTTCCCTGAAGATTACACGTTATTAAGTAAAATGGTTGAAGACATCTCGTATTACAATGCGAAAAACTATTTTAGCTTTTAATCATTTATGGAGCAATTAAAGTTATCCAATATATAAAGCTTTAGTTGCTCCATCCCCTCCGTTTTTAGTTCCATGGAATACATAGATTCGATATAGGGATATTCAAAGAATCGATAATTGCTTTTCTCCCAAGTATCATATCTTTGTTTAGCAAAGTGACCTGTAAACGTAGAGTTGATAAAAATAGATGATCCATAATCTCTCCAAGGTCTTGCAAGATAAACTTCATCTATTGTTTTAGAAATGATTTGACATTCAGAAAAGATTAGACCGTATGGCATAGATTGATAGGTTGATGTTGCAGCAATATATCCTTTGGATAGTGCAACAATCGTTGATTGATGAAATAAAGCAGTACCACTACCAAAGATAAAATCAACATCACCTTCTATATAACAATGTTTAAAATAGTGATGAAGTGGTTTAGTTTGTCTTTCCTCAATGGGTAGAAAATCATCATAACGCTTAGTTAAATCAATTGGAAGTGGACCAACGAAAAGTGTGTCTTGGTGACCGAGTAACTTGCAGTTAATGACTCTCGTATGATTGCCATATAAAGAAAGAGCAATTGCTTGACCAATGGTCAACCCTGATCCAGCAGTATTTTCTATAGTTAGATGATTTAATTCAACATAATCACCTAAAATCATGACTGTAGGAGTACGAAACGTATTATAAAGCAATCCATCTTCATGCATTTTATAACTATAATCGTTATAGGAAATAACGGATTGTCTGGATTTAGAACCTATTATTTTTAAATGATTATGCTTTATGCGAAGTTTTTGAACATAAACTCCGGGTTCTAGATGAATCTCTAAAGTTTCGCTTAAAGGATAACCATTCATGATTTCTTGGATATTATCAGTTGGATTAAGATAGAGTTTGATCATAGTATCTCCTTTCAAATCTATCTATATTATATAAAGGAGTTGTTAGTTTGACAATAAAGAAATTTAGAACGTTTGACTTAATTGTTCTAGCGACAGCTGCTATTATTACTGATGTATTGCTTGCATTGTTTGGCTTAATTGGTATCCGTCTATATCTAGCAATCTCTTATCCAATCATCATTTTATGTTATATTCGTTGGAGAAAATACGGAATCTATAGTCATTTGGCTGTTGTTCTCGCACATTTTATTCTTTATGGTCTGTATTTAGATGTTGGTTGGTTAATCGCGTTAGCTCACATCTTAGCGTTAATGATGTTTGCATTCATTTTACCGTTGTTAAAAACAAAAACATTTGATAAAAAACGTGTAGAGATGAAATATAACATTTTATTATATCTTGGAATTTATTTAATCGTATTTTTTGCAGAATGGATTTTATTTGCAGTTTTTGGATTTGGTTTAAATTTAATTAATCATGCACTGAATCATTCTCTAAATATATTATTAGGATTAGGATTAATTATGATTATGGCATATCAAAAAGATTTGATGGTCAATATGCATCAGTATCTATTAGAAAAAGATGAGGAAAAGTAATATATGAACAAAGAAGATATGACTAAAAATCAAATTTCCATCGAAGAGTTAAGAAGAGAAGAACTCATCGAAGAAATGGAACGTACAAGATTCCATCGCTATTGGCAGCAAGTCAAAAAAGACTGGCCAATTTATGTGATGCTTATTCCTGTAATCCTATTTTTCTATTTCTTTAGATATCGCCCAATTGGCGGTATTATGATTGCGTTTAAAAATTATGATAATTATAGTGATACCGTGGGAAATGCTGATTTCTATGGTTTTTATGCGTTTAGATATATTATGTTTGGACCACAAGCAACAGCTTTCTGGCAAGCATTTAGAAATACATTTACATTAAGTACATACGGTTTATTCTTTGGATTTCCAATCCCAATTATTTTAGCTTTATTATTTAGTGAAATGAAAAATGAAGCATATCGTGCAACAACTCAAATTATTTCTTATTTACCAAGATTTATCTCAACTGTTGTTATTACATCCATCTTAGGTCTAATGCTTTCTGGTGGGAATCAAATAATGGCTCCAGGGCTACTCAATGGGATTTTCGTAAGATTAGGATGGATTGAGTTAGGTACGCCTATGTTATCTAAACCTGAATATTTTAGGTCAATATATATATTATCTAATATTTGGGAAGGTGCGGGTTATGGATCGATTGTATATTTTGCAGCAATTATGGCAATTAGTCCAACCAATTATGAAGCTGCTAAAATCGATGGAGCAAACAAACTCGCTCAAATTAGATATGTAACATTACCAGGTATGGCACCTACATTAACCATTATGCTTATTTTAAGAATTGGTGAAACACTAAATGTCGGTTATGAGAAAGTAATGTTATTGACTGCTAATCGGGGAAGTGAAGTCCTAAGGACAGCAGAAGTTATCTCTACATATGTATTAAAGTTAGGTAATATTGGTATTGGTGCAAGTGCAGGATCTGCAGCAGGTGTTAATTTTGCAGCTGCAGCGGATGTATTCAACTCATTTATTGCAATGTTTTTAGTACTTGGTGCTAATTTTATTAGCCGACGTGTCTCTGACACATCGTTATTTTAGGAGGCATCTATGAAAAGACTAGATAAAAGTGAGTTAATCTTTAAAATATTTGCATATGTTTTAATAACACTATTTGCCTTAACAACTTTGTATCCATTTATTTATAGTATTTCGATGGCATTAAGTGGAATTCATGCAGTTGAACAAGGTCAGGTCATTTTATGGCCAGTAGATGTTCAGTTTGATGCTTTTGGTGCACTTCTTTATGGAGCAAGGGCAAAGAGCTTTTGGATATCTTATACAAACACATTGTTTTATACCTTCTATGGTACAGCATTTAGTATTATTTTATCGATATTTGCAGCGTATGCACTTGCAAAATCGAATTTACTATTCAAACGCCAAATTGCATTCTTAATTGTATTTACGATGTGGTTTAGTGCAGGTTTAATTCCAACTTATATTAACTATAGAGAAATGTTAGTTAATAATCGTTGGGGTATTATTTATGGTTTTGGTGTTCAAGCATTTAACATCTTATTACTTAGAAATTATTTCAATGGTATATCTAAAGAGATTGAAGAAGCAGCAATTGTTGATGGAGCTAATGAATTTCAAGTGTTGGGTAATATATATATCCCAATGTCAAAATCAGCACTTGCTACAGTTACATTGTTCTATGCTTTAAACCGTTGGAATGGATATTTCTGGAACATGAGACTTGTTCAAGGTAATGAACATCCATTACAAGTTATCTTAAGAGGTATTACTGAGGCAGCACAAGATACCGATACGATAGTTAACTTTCCGTATTCATTATATTCATTAGCGTATGCTGCAATTATATTGTCTATTATTCCGATCATCGTTATTTATCCTTATTTGCAGAAGTACTTTGCTAAAGGTGTTAACGTTGGTGGGGTTAAAGAATAAAAATAGAAAGGGAGAAAGAAATGAAAAAGTTTTTTAGTTTTATGCTAGTTTTACTAGCGCTATTCACGATCGCTGCATGTAAAACAGACGATCCTACTGATCCTGTGGAAACACCTGTAGAAACACCTGTTGAAACACCTGTTGTCACAGATCCAGATACTATTGACTATGATTCACAAGTTACTTTAAATGTAGCTCTTAACTACACATCAGGTGGAAACTTGATGAGCATTAGCTACCAAAAAGATGCTGCTTATGAGTCTTTCAATGGTACAACTTATACAAAAGGTGATTTATTGCCAGCTTGGGAAAGAATCGGAGAAAAATTGAATGTCACTTTTGTTGACAGAGCAACTTCATCCGACAATAACACGAATGCACAATTCACAAGACTTCAAACTGAAGGTTTTGCTGGTGTTGACTTAGTTAACGGTACTGGTGCATTAATCGGTCCTGAAGGTGTTAACGGTAATTTCGTTGATATTGGTAAATACTTAAGCGTTATGCCAAATTTAAATGCATTCTTAACAGCTAACCCATCAGTTAAAGTATCAATGACTTCAGCTGACGGTGGTATTTACTTCACACCTTATTTTGATGGTTTAAATGAGTTAGAACAAATGTTCTTGGCTCGTATCGACTGGATTAAAGACATTTTAGATGTTGAAACTCCAACTTTTGATACAACAGCTGCTTTCGTTCCAACTGCATATGATCGTCGTGATGTAACGACTCCAATCGATGTTAATATTACTGTTGCTAATGCTGACGGAACAACTCGCGTTGTAAACAAAGCATACACAGCTAATATTCTTGACGTACTTGCTGGATTAACAAATCCAACTGGTGCAGATGTAGCAAACACGTTTAGAGCACATATGGAAAATACATATGGTGATCAAGGTTATGCTAATTTATCAGACGTATTTGCTGGTACAGATGCAGCTTATGATACTGATGAATTAATCGCATTATATTATGTTATTAAATCAAATCCTCAATACATTACGCGTCAACTAGATACTCCACTTACTGCTGTAGAAATTATATTCCCTCGTGAAGCTCGTGGAAACCGTATCCGTAATTTATTTAGAGGTATGGAAATGTTTGGTCTTCGTGGTATGCATTCTCGTCATGAATGGATTTATTTTGATGAAGATGGATTATTACAAGATGCACGTCATGATCAAGCGTTTGTTGATGGTGTCAATGATTTATCTGCATTATATGCTGATAAGCTAATCCTTCAAAATCCTGAAGAAGGTCCAGCAAACTGGCGTCAAATTTTACTAACAAATTCTTATGGATTTACAACATTTGATTACAATGCAACATCAACTGCTCAAAGTTTAATTGATGGTGGTAGAGCAAAAGATGCTGACTTTGAATTCCAAGCAATTCTTCCTCCAGTTATTGACTGGTTAGGTGATGGTAATTATTTCCATTTCTCAGAATCAGTTCGTTCTGTGAAAAATGAAGCATGGGGTATTCCAAAGCATGTTGAAGCTAACGAAACTAAACTTTATAGAGCACTTAAACTTGTTGATGAACTATATGACTATTCAACCGATGACTCAGTAGGAACAATCCATTTATATGGACCTCAAGGTTGGACAGATGGAACGTTAGAATATGGTACAGATTCAGTTTATAAATTAAGTGATGAAGCTAAAGGTGAAATGGTTGCTTTAGCTGGTGGTAACCACATTAACTACTTACGTCAATACGTAGGTGCTACAATGCCAATCGGACATATTCGTTCAATGGGTCTTGAGTTCCAAACATTGTCAGAAGAAGGACAAAAAGGTGTTGCTCGCATGAATACAGCTGTTGAAGCTGGTGTTTTAAAACTTGCTGGTCAAGTTGATAGCGACAATCCTTGGTATCAATTATCACCAACATTCTTCCCACTTACTAAGAGTGAAAGTGATATGATCACTGCAGCTGCATCATTTAGAGATATTTATAATGATGACTTATTAGTAACAATGGTTAAATATGGATTCTCTGGTAACGGTGGATCATTAACTGAACAAGAATATTGGGATTCGTTCAAGATGAACAGTATTGATGTATACGATGCAATTTGGATTAAATTCTATCGTGATGCATTCGCAAGAACACAAGGATAATTACTGACACAAATATTAAGTATTAAAATTTAGATGATGGAGGGAAGGTAATTTTTACCTTCCTCCCACTCATCATTTAAAAAAGAGGTTTATACATGAAGAAAGTACAATTAGCAATTCATTTACTAGGCTTATTGGTTGCAGTTTCATATTTTGTATTCACGTTAGGATTTTCAACAAATTGGGCAGTTGGACAAATGTTTGGAGATTTTTTCCTTGAAGCACAAATTGCAAATAAAGAGATGTTTAGATGGGCTTTAGGTGGTCTTGTTTTTGCAGGGCTATGTTTGGTGTTTCGAGTACATTTAAATAGAAAATTCTTTTTAAGCAACTATATCTTATCTGGTATCTTTATCATTTATTTAATTGGTTCAGCAGTAACAACGTTATCTCATATGGAACCATTAAAGGCAATGTATTTAGAATTAGATGAGTTTATGCTAACATTAATTACTGCAATTAATTATGGCAAAATAAGCACCCAAATTTTCGATATTGGCGTGGTACTTTCGTATATTATGTTTATTCAAGCAGGTTTAGTAGCATTTATGATGGTTTATAAGTTCGTGATTAGATTAAAACGTGCTAAGGCAAAAAAACTTAACCATATGGAGGTTGTTGCATGAAAATTGTAAACATTAAAGCTGATAAAATGCGTTATCAGAAAAATACATCCGCATATGGCCTTGTTTTATTATCGATTGTAACGAGTCTTGTTGCTCTATTTACAATGATTAATTATGATACATTTAGTTCTGGTGAGGGATCAATGAGAGTTGCTCCTGATTTAAGAGTTGGTTTAGAAATAGCGCTCGCTATTGTTTTAATGCTAACCACTTTTATGGCAGCTGAAAAGGTAAAGTATTATGATCCTAAATGGTCATTAATTGGACTTTTTGTTTTAGCAGGTGTTAATTTTTTAAGAATATTTAATTTACCAGTTTATGCGTTTAATAAAGGTTGGATTCCAGCTGCAACGATGAGTATCGTTATGATTGAATTTGCAGTTACTGCAGGCTTACTCGTTTTAGCAGGTATTCTTTCAACGCGTAAAGTGATTATATTACATAAACATATGAAGGAGTTGGATGCTCATGGCAACGATGCAGTTTAAAAACCTTAATAAAATTTATGTCAATGGTGTCCAAGCAGTCTTTGATTTCAATATGGAAGTTGAAGATGGAGAATTCATTGTTTTAGTTGGACCTTCTGGTTGTGGGAAGTCAACAACATTAAGAATGGTCGCAGGTTTAGAAGAAATAACATCAGGAGACCTCATTATTGATGATGTGCGTATTAATGATAAAGCACCAAAGGATCGAGATATCGCCATGGTTTTTCAAAACTATGCATTATATTCTCATATGACGGTTTATCATAATATGGCATTCAGTTTAATTTTAAGAAAAGAAAATACAGATTATATCCATGAGCGTGTTTTATGGGCAGCAGAAGTATTAGGACTATTGCCTTACTTAAATCGTCGTCCTGCTCATTTATCAGGTGGTCAACGTCAAAGAGTTGCTTTAGGAAGAGCGATTGTTCGTGACCCTAAAATATTTTTGCTAGATGAACCACTTTCAAATCTTGATGCCAAACTAAGAGGTAGCATGCGTAAAGAATTAAAGGCATTGCATCATCGCTTAGGGACAACAATGATTTATGTTACTCATGATCAGATTGAAGCATTAACTTTAGCTGATCGTATTGTTATTATGAAAGACGGATATGTGCAACAAATTGGAACTCCAGTTGAAGTATATAATGATCCTGCTAATTTGTTTGTTGCTAATTTTATCGGCACACCACCAATGAACTTTTTCGATGCATTGATTACTAAAGATGGTAAAATAGTTGTAGCAGGAAATGAAATAGATATAAAGAAACATATTGTTTACACATCTTTAAAAGAAAAGAACTATTTAGGCAAAGAAGTTATTATGGGTATTCGTCCTGAATATATTCGTGTTGAAAAGAAAATATCAGGATATGATGGTTTTCCGTCAGTATGTGATATTTATGAATTGTTAGGATCAGATGCTTTAATTCACTTTGATATTGCTGATATATCTGTCACAGCTAAAATTAACGCAAGAGAAGTTATTGATCCAGGCGAAGAAATTACTTATGATTTCGATATTGAACATATTTATTTCTTTGATAAGGATACGGAGATGAGAATATATGCAAAAGACAAATGATCGAATCACGACGTATATGGCACAACCATGGCATAAACGTTGGTATTCCTTTAATAAACAGAAGATTCCAATGATTTTTATCTTAATTGGTGTATTCTTTTTTACAGCGTTCTTAGATTTTGAAGTTCAAGGCACAGAGTTTAAACTGTTATCTCACATTGCAGCAATGCAAAAGTTTTTAAATACACCTTATAATAATTTATCGGCATTTTATTTATTTTTATTGTATTTGATTGCTTTAATTCAAATCTTTAATACGGTATCGTTTGCTCAAAAACGTTCACCATTTTCATTAATATTAATTACAGTTTTAACAACTGTTCAAGTTGCTGTTACTGGATTATATACATCAATATTTTTTATAGAACAAGCAAATCGACTAGATTATACGATTGATAGTGTGGCAAGACTAGCATACAGTGTGACCATTATTGGATCTATATTCTTTATTATAGGAACTGTATTCGCTTGGTTTTATGTGGATTGGAAATATGTCAAAGAAAAAGAAGACTAATAACAATAGAACGAATAATCCATATTTTGTGGATAAGCTTGCAAGCATACCGCCACACGTCAAAATTGGCTTTTTGAAGTTTTGGCTTGCGGGTGCTTCTTTCTTTTTAACGTTTAATGGATTACCCTATGCATTTGATTTTCTAGATCGCGCTGTCATACTATTTTTGGTCTTAATATTGGGTATTGAATATATATCAAACATGATTATTATTTGGATGCATACAGATCAAATAGATACGAAAAAGTATTTACCTCATGAGGTTGATCGAAAATCGTTTTTGTCATTTATCGCAACAGCTGGATATTTGGCTATTATGATTCTAGCGATTCATTTTACTTTAGAATTATGGGTATCGATTGGGCTACCTACAATTGGTGATATTATGAGTGAACAAACTGCAGATCCATTTAGTTTTGCATTATTGTTTTTACTCTATGATTATATTTGGTATACAACAAGAGGTTTTATCAAAAATAGAACAAAGAAGGTATAAATATGTTTAATCTTATTTTTAAATCAGCAAAGAGTTTATCATTTGAATTGAATAATACAGATATTTATTATGCAAGTGAAGCTTATGATGTATATCTTGATAATGAATTGAAGTTAAAAGATGTGAAGACAAATGTATTTTCTTTATATGATTTGAACCCTAATCAACTTTATAAAGTTAGAATTGGCAAAATAGAAGTTAAAGTGACTACACTTGCAGCATCAGCAATTTTAAATGTCAAAGATTTTGGTGCTAAAGGTGATGGGAAAACTGATGATACATTGGCTATTCAGACAGCTATTCATGCATGTCCAAAAGATGGTCTTGTTCATATTCCAGAAGGCACTTATTCAGTCTTGCCTTTATTTATGAAGAGTTATACAACAATTGAATTAGCAAAAAATGCTATATTGTTAGGAAATACTGATCGTAACTTATATCCAATATTACCTGCTCAATTAAAAAAAGATGATGGTTCTATATTAGAATTATCAAGCTGGGAAGGTATTCCTGAACCTACATTTGCATCAACAATAACAGGTATTGAAGTTGAACATGTAAAAATTATTGGTGAAGGTATTATTGATGAGAATGCTCATCATTCTGATTGGTGGGTTGACCATAAAGTGATGCGTGGTGGTGCTTGGAGACCCAAAGGTGTCTTTTTATCGAATTGTCGTCATATTGGTATGCATGGTTTAACTGTTACCAATACACCATCATGGAATCTTCATCCTTACTTTTCTAGTTATATTGATTTTATTGATATGAAATTAATCAGTCCTAAAGATTCACCAAATACAGATGGATGCAATCCAGAGTCATGTGATCACGTGAATGTAATTGGTGTTAATTTTTCAGTAGGTGATGATTGTATTGCCATAAAATCTGGTAAATATGAAATGGGTATGAAATACCGCAAACCCACATCCGATATGGTTGTTAGAAACTGTATGATGGCTTATGGCCATGGAGCTGTCGTTTTAGGCAGTGAAATGAGTGGTGGTATTAAAGATTTAACGGTTACTCAATGCTATTTTAAAGAAACCGATAGAGGGCTTAGAATTAAGACCAGAAGAGGCCGTGGAGAATCTGCAGTCATTGATGGTATTGTCTTTGAGAATGTTTATATGAAAGATGTATTGACTCCTTTAGTTATGAATATGTATTATTATTGTGACTTTGACGGCAAAACAGAATATGTTTGGAGTAAAGAAATGCATGAAGTTGATGAACGTACACCTTATTTAGGAAGTTTTACGTTTAAAAACATGGTATGTGAAAATGTTCACGCAGCAGCAGGATTCTTTTATGGACTTCCTGAACAACCAATTAAATCCATTCAATTAGAAAATATTAGATTTACTTATGCTAAAAATCCTAAACCAGAATTACCAGCAATGATGAGTTATTTAGATCCTATGACTGGCGAAGGTTTACAGTTTAGATATGTTGATTTTGTCAGCTTAAAAAATGTAAAACTAGAAGGTCCCACAGGAAAGCCTGTTTTACTAGAAAACGTTGTTGATTTTAAAGAAGAGTAATATTTAACATATATGTTTGACAGCGTAACAAGAACATACTATAATTAAGTTGTATGTTACTATAGACACATAGGTGATATAACAAACACCGTTTATAAGAAAGAGGTATAATTTTATGTTTAAACATGAAGTTTTGAAGAAAATTACTGATGTAGGTGTTGTTGCAGTTGTAAGAGCTGAAACAAGTGAGCAAGCGATTGCGATTTCAAAAGCATGTATTCAAGGTGGTTTGCCAGCTATTGAAGTCACATTCACTGTACCTAACGCACATCGAGTCATTGAAGATCTCGTTAAAGCAATTCCTAGTGATAAGCTATTAATAGGTGCCGGGACGGTTTTAGATAGTGAAACAGCAAGAATCGCTATTTTAGCTGGTGCTCAATATATCGTTTCTCCTGGATTTGATTTAAAGACTGCACAATTGTGTAATAGATATCAAATACCTTATATGCCGGGCTGTTTAACAATCACTGAGATGATTGCTGCTATGGAAGCTGGTTGCGATGTGGTTAAGTTATTTCCTGGTAGTGCATTTGGTCCAAGTTATGTTAAAGCAGTTAAAGGACCGCTTCCTCATGTTAATATTATGCCTACGGGTGGTGTATCACTTGATAATGTCAAAGAATGGATTAAAAATGGTGTTGTTGCAGTTGGTGTTGGTAGTGAACTCACTGGACCAGCCAAAAATAATGATTATGAAGGCGTTGCACAAAATGCAAAAGCATTTGTTGAAGCCGTTAAACATGCTAGAAAATAATATATTAAATATAAGGGAGATGTATTTATGGCAAAAGTCGTAACGATGGGAGAAATCATGTTAAGACTTTCAACACCTGGATATCAAAGATTTGTTCAAGCAGAATCATTTGATGTCATCTATGGTGGTGGAGAAGCAAATGTTGCAGTAAGTTTAGCAAATTTTGGACATGATGCATATTTTGTAACTAAGTTACCTGAACATGAAATCGGACAAAGTGCTATTAACCAATTAAATAAGTATCATGTCAATACAGATTACATTGCAAGAGGTGGAGATCGTATTGGTATTTATTATTTAGAAACTGGAGCAAGTATGAGACCATCTAAGGTCATTTATGACCGTGCTGGCTCAAGTATTGCTTGTGCTGATTTGAAAGATTTTGATTTTGAAGAAATCTTTAAGGATGCAACATGGTTTCATTGGTCTGGAATTACTCCAGCTATTAGTAAGAAAGCAGCTGAATTAACAAAAAAGGCTTGCATTGAAGCTAAAAAAAGAGGGGTCACTGTTTCTGTTGATTTAAATTACCGCAAGAAATTATGGACACCTGCTGAAGCTCAAAGTGTGATGAAAGACTTAATGCAATATGTTGATGTATGCATTGGTAATGAAGAAGATGCTGAACTTGTATTAGGTTTCAAGCCTAAGCATACGGATGTATCTGCTGGAAAACTTGAAATTGATAGTTATAAGGATATATTTAAAGAAATGAAAGAAGCTTTTGGTTTTAAAATGGTAGCAACTACCCTTAGAGAATCTTATTCTGCTACAAAAAATGGTTGGTCAGCATTATTATATGATGGAAAATCATTTTATCAATCAAAGCATTATATGATTGAGCCTATCATTGACCGTGTTGGTGGTGGTGATTCATTCTCTGGTGGTTTAATTCATGGGTTACTTACAAGAAACCCGCAAGAAGCAATAGAATTCGCGGTTGCAGCAAGTGCACTTAAGCATACGATTTTTGGTGACTTTAATCAAGTCAGCGAAAAAGAGGTTGAAGCACTTACCAAAGGCGATGCGTCAGGACGTGTACAAAGATGAAAGATAATCGATCAGTAGCTAGAACTTTAGCGATATTAGAATTAATTGCAAAACATGACGAAGGATTAACCCTTGGTCAAATATACCGGATGCTTGATATTCCTAAAGCAACCGTTTATGACTTTCTTCAAACGCTTTATCGAGCAGATGCAATCTATTATAAAGACCCTAGACTTAAAAATTACGTGATTGGGTCTAAAATGTTTGCTATTGGCTCTGTTTATACTAAAAACTCTAATTTAATTGAGGCATCTCAATTTGAGTTAAAAGATTTTGCAGATCGTTATGGACGTACTGTCTTCATTACAAAACGCATTAATGATAAAATCGTTTATGTTTATAAATATCAGCCATCTAGTTCTAAAATTGTAACACCACAAGAAATTGGAACTGTTTCAAGAGATTTTGAACATGGACCCATTGGTAAGTGTTATGCAGTTTTCGATAAGTCTGTAAGAAATGGAAATATTGAAGGTTTTAATGAAATCAAGAAAAACAAATATGTATATAGTAGTGTTGAAGATAGTAGTCATATTTGTACACTTGCAACTCCTGTATGGAATTTTGAAAACAGAGTTGTCGGTGTATTGGTTGCTGCAGATTTAGCAATGGAAGGTGTCAAACGCGATGTCCTTGCTAAAGATTTTGTTGAGATTGCTAAAAACATTTCTAGAAGATTAGGATATTTAGGAAGTTTCGATGAATAAGATTGGTATTCGTGCACATGACATCGGACAATTTAATGCAAAGACATTGTCAAACAAAGTGATGGAGCATGGATTTGATGGTGTTCAACTTGTTTTCAAAAAAGCGATTGACCGTCCGGTCAACTTCAATGATTTGACGGAAATTAAACAATTTTTTACCAATCCCATGATTATGATGCTGGGTGCTTATTTTAATCCCATTCATCCTGACAAGAAGATTCTTGAAGAAGGTATAGAAAACTTTAAAAACCATTTAAAGATTGCAAATGATTTAAATGCGAAATATGTTGGTACTGAAACTGGATCATTAATGGGAAGTCCTTGGGGTTATGTTGAAGAAAACCATAATGAGGCATCATTAAATACTGTCATTGATGTATTTAAAGATTTAGCTAAAACTGCCAAAAAGTATAACTCATATATCGCTATAGAAGGCGCATATGCTCATGTTGCATATTCTCCTGTTAGAATAAAGAAGATATTAGATGAAATCAGATCTCCATACATCAAAGTCACGATTGACTTATATAATTATCTTCATATTGGTAATTATAAAGATCGAATGAACATATTTGAAGATTGCCTAAATCTACTAAAAAATGATATCGTTATCTTTCATTTAAAAGATTTCATCGTTGAAAAAGACAACCTCGTTCAAGTTGGTCTAGGTCAGGGACTGATGGATTATCCTAAAATCATATCAAGAATAAAAGAGGTTAAACCCGATGCTTATTTAATCTTTGAAGGTGTAACCAATGATGATATAGCAAGTAGTTATAACTACATTAAAAATTTATTAGAAGGGAAGTGAGATTGTGAAATTCAATATTTTATACAACAATCATCCACAAGATTCAAAGACATATGACACAAAAAGATTAAGAGAAAGATATTTAATTGAAAACGTATTTGTTAAAGATGATTTATCTTTAACTTATTCGCATCATGATCGTATTATTGCTGGAGGTATCATGCCAGTCAGTCAAGAAGTAGCATTACCTGTCACCAAAGATTTAGGTACTGATTTCTTTTTAGAAAGAAGAGAGATGGGTGTTATCAATATTGGTGGAGAAGGATACATGATCCTAGATGGCAAAAAACAAAAGATGGAAACAAGAGATGGTATTTATTTAGGTGCAGGTGTTAAAGAAGTAACATTTGGAAGTATAGATGCTAAAAAACCTGCAAAGTTTTATATCAATAGTGCACCAGCTCACAAAAGTTATCCAACAGTTCATATTCCATTTAAAAATGCAAACCCAATGAAGTGGGGAGAAGCAAAAACATTAAATCAAAGAACGATTTATCAATATGTGCATCCAGCGGTGTGCAAATCATGTCAACTCGTGATGGGGTTAACGATCTTATCACCAGGTAGCGCATGGAATACAATGCCTTGTCATACACATGAAAGAAGAATGGAAGTATATTTCTACTTTGATATGGAAGAAAAAACAAGAGTCTTCCATTTTATGGGAGAAAAAGATGAAACAAGACACTTGGTCATTAAAAATGAACAAGCAGTCGTTTCACCAAGTTGGTCAATTCATTCAGGTGTAGGCACATCAGATTACACATTTATTTGGGGAATGTGCGGAGAAAACAAGACATTTGACGATATGGACTTCGTTGATATGTCCGAATTAAAATAAGGAGGATGTCATGTCAATATTAAATTTATTTAGTTTAGAAAACAAAGTCGCAATCGTCACAGGAGCATCAACAGGATTAGGTCAAGGTATGGCGATAGGGCTCGCAGAAGCTGGCGCTGATATTGTTGGAGTAGATTATGTTGAATCAGATGAAACCAAAGAACTGATTGAAAAATTAGGAAGAAAATACTTAAGTGTTAAAGCAGACTTGATTAAAATTAATCCTGCAGGGTTACAAGATATCGTTGACCAAACCGTTAAAAGATTTGGCAAAGTTGATATATTAATCAATAATGCAGGAATTATTAGAAGAGAAGATTCCTTAAATTTCAGTGAAAAAGACTGGGATGAAGTCATGAACATCAATGTAAAAACTGTCTTTTTCTTCTCACAAGCAGTCGCAAAACAATTTGTAAAACAAAATACAGGCGGAAAAATCATTAGCATCGCATCGATGTTATCTTATCAAGGTGGTATTAGAGTACCCTCATATACGGCATCTAAATCAGGTGTTAAAGGAATAACGATGACGATGGCAAACGAGTGGGCTAAATATAATATTAACGTCAATGCAATCGCACCAGGTTATATGGCAACCAATAATACAGCAGCACTCAGAGATGATGAAAAGCGTGCTGGAGAGATTCTAGAACGTATTCCTGCAGGACGATGGGGAAGCCCAAAAGATGTCGCAGGAGCAGCAGTCTTTCTAGCAAGTGATAATGCAAACTATATCAATGGTTATACATTAGCTGTTGATGGTGGCTGGTTAGGTCGCTAAAGATGATATTAACGTAAAAACCATCGATTTTGATGGTTTTTTTTATATCTTGAATCGTTTCAAAATCAACTAAAATATGCTACAATACTTATGAGGTATAGAATATGAAAGTAACTAGAAGAGAATTGCGTATTGAACTGATGAATGCATTATATCAATTTGATTTATATCAAAGCGAAAATTTGTCGTTTATTCCAAACTTTGAACTTGAAGAAGCACATGATATGTATCACCAAATTGTTGATGCATTAAAAGAAATAGATCAAACCATTGAAAGCAATTTATATGATTATAGTTTATATCGGTTAGCTTATGTGGATCGTGCAATTATTAGACTTGCTGTTTTTGAGCTTTTGAAAACCGATTTACCTAAACAAATCGTTATAGACGAAGCTGTAGAGATTACTAAAATATATAGTAATCTTGATGATGAAAAACAGCATAAATTTACTAATAAAGTTATTGATAATATCGCAAAAAAGATTAAGGGATGATACGGTGGAACAATATTTAACGGTCACAGCCTTAACTAAATATATTAAAGCGAAACTTGAAGGTGATAAACACCTTTTTTCCATATTATTAAAAGGAGAAATCTCAAACTTTAAACATCATAGTAGAGGACATTTTTATTTCACTTTAAAAGATGAAAATGCTCAAATATCAGCGATCATGTTTTCAAGAGACGCTCAAAAGGTTCAGTTTACACCTAAAGAAGGCGATCATGTCTTAGTATCTGGAAGAATGAGTGTATATGAACCCAGTGGAACTTATAGCATTCAAGTATCAACAATGAAACCTGATGGTATCGGTGAATTGTATTTAAAATATGAAGCTTTAAAAAAAGAGTTAGAAGAAAAAGGATATTTTGATGCTACTCATAAAAAAGAGATTCCTAAGTTTCCGAGTAAAATTGGTGTGATTACATCATCAACTGGTGCAGTCATTCAAGATATTATCAATACAGTTAGTAGACGTTACTTATTAACAGAAATTCACCTATATCCTGCAGCAGTTCAAGGACCTGGTAGTTCTGAAAGTATTAGAAATCAAATCTTATTAGCAAATCAAAAAAATGAAGTTGATGTTTTAATCGTTGGTCGTGGTGGTGGTTCTATTGAAGACTTATGGGGATTTAATGAAATGCCTACGATTCAAGCAATATATGATTCAAAGATACCTATTATAACTGCTATCGGTCATGAAACTGATTATACAATTAGTGATTTTGTAAGTGACTTAAGAGCACCTACACCAACTGCAGCTGCTGAGTTAGCTACACCAAATACTGAAGATATTAAGCAAAGAATAGTAGATGCTAAAGAGCAAATAGAATATCGCACAACACAATATTTTAACCAAAAGAAAACTGAGTTATTATATTTAGATCAACGTTTAGAAAGATTATCACCAGAGCATAAACTAGAACAATTAAAAATTGATTTAAAACGCATGGAATTAGATCTAAAAAAGGCGATAACTTATCAATTAGAATATAAGAAAAACAAAATAGATAGTTTAAAAAACATGATGAAAAGTCCTGATGATAAGATTAAAAACTACCGGGAAAGACATCAGCATTTAGATCAAAGATTAAAACAAATGATTGAACAAGTTACTCAAAGAAAAAATTATCAATTTGATTTATTAAGATCGACGTTAAAGGCATTAAATCCATTAATCATTATGGATAAAGGATTTGCATTAGTTACGAAAGAAGACCAAGTGATGACTTCAGTAAAACAAATTCAATTAGATGATCAAATACATATTCAGTTTAAAGATGGAACTTTAGGTGCTAAAGTCACTGATAAAAAGGAGAAATAACATGGAAAAGAAAACATTCGAACAATTACTAAAAGACCTTGAACAAGTGGTTAAAGATCTTGAAAACAAAGAAATAACACTTGATGAAGCAGTTGAAAAATACCAAAAAGGTCTTGAACTCTCAAAGGCTTGTTATCAAATGTTAGAAGATGCAGAAAAACTAATCGTAAAGGAAATTAAGGCATAATGAATCTAACAGACATCAAGGACCCTGGCTTTCTAAAAAACTTAAATCATAAAGAACTTAAGGCGTTAGCAAACGAAATACGCTTGTTTTTAATTGACTCCATTTCTAAGACAGGTGGTCATTTAAGTTCGAACCTTGGTACTGTAGAACTCATTATTGCCCTACATTATGTATTCAATAGTCCTGAAGATGTTTTTGTATTTGATGTTGGACATCAAGCTTATACACATAAAATATTAACAGGAAGAATTAATCAATTTGATACCTTAAGACAAACAAATGGTTTATCTGGATATATCAACTATGAAGAATCTGTTCATGATCAATGGGAAAGCGGTCATGCAGGCACTGCATTATCTGCTTTATTAGGTGTTTTATATGCGAAAAACATAAAAAATGAACCCGGTGAAGGTATCGCGATTATTGGCGATGCATCGGTAACCAATGGTATGGCTTTCGAAGCACTTAACTTATTAGGAAGTGATCATAACACCAAAGGTATTGTTATCTTAAATGATAATGAAATGAGTATCTCTAAAAGTGTTGGATCGATTTCTAAAGCATTAACGAAGTTTAGATCCATGAAGGTTGTTATTAAGTGGAAACGGATATGGCAAAGTATTTTACCTCGTTTTGTTTTATCTTTTTTAAGTCGTGTAAAGCGTGGACTTAGAGGATTCTTCCAAAGACAGAATATCTTTGAAGATTTAGGTTATATGTATGTAGGACCGATTGATGGACATGACTTAAAAGGTTTGATTTATAATCTTAAGCGTATCCAAAAGATAAAGAAATCTGTTGTATTGCATATTATTACTGAAAAAGGTAAGGGACATATTGAAGCTGAAAACGACAAAGTCGGAACTTATCATGGTGTGTCTAAACCTTCAAATTCTAAAAAGATAGGCATTTCTTGGAGTGAACTTATTAGTTTAAATATGATTGAACTCCAAAAACATAAAAAAACATTTGTTGTTATGCCAGCGATGGAAGTTGGTGCTAAATTTAATGCATTTGCACAACAATTTGAAGATAGATATTTAGATGTAGGTATCGCAGAAGAACATGCAGCAACCATGGCAGCATCACTTGCACACCAAGGTATTCCTGTATTCTTACCGTTATATGCAACATTTGCTCAAAGAGCTTTTGATCAAATCTTAAATGATATCGCAAGAAGTAATCATCATGTCGTCTTTGGAATTGATCGTGCAGGTATCGTAGGTGAAGATGGATCAACACATCAAGGTTTGTTTGATGTTTCAATGTTTTATCTAATGCCTAATATGGTTATTACCATGCCATATGATGCAAAAGAAGCTAGTGAACTTCTCTATTATGGCTTTATGTTGCAAAATAAGCCTTTCGTGATTAGATATCCTAGAGGCACTGTCTTATTCGATAAAGAAAAAGATGTGATATCCTTTAATGAGATTAAACCCGAATGGAAAATCCATGAAAATGGATCGAAATTACAAATGATTAGTTATGGTCCTAGTCTTGATTTATTAAAACGTGTTAATCAAGAATTAAAACTTGGTGCACAAATTGTAAATGCAAGATTTATTAAACCGATGGATGAAAAAATGTTGCATGAACTATGCAAAACAAATGATCCAATCTTTGTATATGAAGAACTTGCAAATACAGGATCTCTTTATCCTCAAATACTGAAATTTATGGCGATGCATAGTTATCACAATAAAATCACCTCAATGTCAATTACAGATCAAGTTGTTGAACATGGACATTACCTGGATATGCTTACTAAGTATAATATGGATCAAAAAGCGATTATTAAACATATAAAGGAATTTTTAAAATGAGATTGGATCACTATCTTGTTGAAAAAAACTTAGCTAAATCAAGAAGTAAGGCCACGGATCTCATCAAACGTGGTCTTGTTTTAGTTGATGATGAAGTTATTTTAAAAACAGGATATGAAATCAGTGATCAAAACGTTGATGTTTTAGAAAATGAACAGTTTGTTAGCCGTGCTGGTGAAAAATTGAAAAAAGCTTTGTTGGATTTCAATATTGACCTTCATGGTAAAATCGTCATTGATATAGGTTCATCAACAGGTGGGTTTACCGATTGTGCACTTCAACATGGAGCAAAGGAAGTTTATGCCTATGATGTAGGAACAAATCAAATGGATAAAAATCTTAAAAAAGATTCTAGAATTCATTTATTTGAAGGAACAAATATCTTAGATGTAGATTTACCTAATTCAGATATTATTTTAATTGATGTATCTTTTACTTCCATTAAACCAATACTTAAACATCTTCAAGCTTTTGAAGGTGAAATGGTTGCATTAATAAAACCACAGTTTGAAGCTGGTCATATCCACTTCAAACAAGGTGTCTTAAAGGATTTTAAAAAACATAAAGAAATTCTAACATCTGTATTAGAAGAAGCAAGATCTTTAGGTTTTTCGATCTATGATTTAAAAAAATCCGGTTTAAAAGGTAAACAAGGCAACCAAGAATATGTTTTATATATTCAAAATACAAAAAATGAACAAAATATAAAGACATTAGTAGGAGATGTTTTATGCTAAAAGCACTGCATGTTAAAAATTTTGCATTAATTGATGACCTAGAAATGAATTTTGATAGTGGACTTACTGCATTAACTGGAGAGACAGGAGCAGGTAAATCGATCATTATGGAATCACTTCAACTCCTTTTTGGTAAACGTAGTGATGCACAAATGATTCGCCATGGTGAAAATAAAGCTTATGTCCATGGTCTTTTTGAGTTAAACCAAGTACAGCAAGAACTTCTTGAGTTGCCTAAAACCATTGATGTTGAACGAGAAATCGATTTAAATGGTCGTCATACGATGCGCATTAATGATCAAATCACGACATTAGCTAGACTAAAAGAAGTGATGAACACCATTGGTAGTATCCATTCACAAAATGAGACAATGAATCTATTTGATAAATCGTTTTATTTAACTTTCATTGATCAAGTAGATCAAAAGAATGTTGATCAACTTCTCAATCAATACTTAATTGATCGTAGTCATTACTTATCCAAGAAAAAACATTTTGAATCTCTTAAAGATAAGAAAAATCAAAGTATCGAAAAACAGTCTTTTTTAGAATATCAAGTTAAAGAGTTAAAAGGATATAATCTAGAACCTGATGAAAAAGAAGTTTTAGAAGACAAAATAGAAAAACTAAAAAATCATGACAAGATTATGAATCAACTCAGAATGGCATATCAACAACTAGATAACGAACTGTTTCAAATCGATCAAGTTTATGAAGCAGGACGTGCCTTAGAAAAAATATCAAATCTTGATTCCGAATATAAAGAGATGAGCGAAAGACTCATTTCAGCATTTTATGATTTAGATGATGTTAAATCAAAAGTCTATCAAACCATTGAAGGACTTGATTTTGATGAAGAAGCATTCAATGCGATGCAAGAAAGAAGTTTTGAACTTATCAAAATAGAACAAAAGTATCAAAAACCAATCAATGAAGTCATTGATTACTTAAAAGAAATAGAAGAAGAATTACATCTTATAACCGATTATGATGCCTATATCGAGAGTTCATCTCAAGAAGTAAAAAAAGCCTTCCAAAAGGCTTATGAGAGTGGTTTAAAGTTATCTAAGTTAAGATCTAAGCTTGCTTTACAGTTGTCCAAAGATGTTTTAATCGAATTAAAAGACTTAGATTTAGATAAATCAGTATTTAATATAGAGTTTGAAGCACAAGATCAAAATGATATCCAACTTTATGAAACAGGTCTTGACCAAGTTGAGTTTTATATATCACTAAATGAAGGAGAACCTGTAAAACCTTTAGCAAAAGTCGCAAGCGGTGGTGAACGTGCTCGTTTTATGTTCGCTTTAAAGAGTATTTATGCTAAAGCAAATAAACTATCCTTACTTATTTTAGATGAAATAGATATTGGAATTAGTGGAAAGACTGCAGCAAAAGTTGCTATTAAGATGAATATATTAAGTCAAATGATGCAATTACTTGTAATAACTCACCTTCCACAGGTTGCTGCTAGAGCAGATCATCACTACGGTATTACTAAGATTAAAGAAAAAGACCGCATGGTCACAAGAATTCAAAAGTTAAATGAAGATGAACGTATTGAGATGATTGCATTGATGCTATCAGATGAAAAACTTTCACATTTCGCGATTGAACAAGCGAAAATGCTCTTAAAAAAATAAAAAAAGCCATTTAAGCTTTTCTTATTATGCATTACCATGAATTAGCGCTAAAACGAAACTTAATATAACTAAACCAACCATACCAAATACAATAATCCACACAATAGCTTTACCCCACCATGTTTCAGTTGGATTTTGATAATGTTTCTTTTTGGGTGCTGTTTCTTTGCTTTCTGTTTTCTTCTTCGTTGCTTGTTGTTTTGCCATGATTTCACCTCATTTAAGTAATCATTGATATTATACTATAAATTAAGTTTTAAAGAAAGGGGTTTGTATGAAAAAAGACATTAAAATAATCTTTCATATTGACCTCAATGCGTTCTTTGCAAGTTGTGCTATGATTAAAGACCCTTATTTGAAAGATAAGGTTTTTGTCGTTGGTGGTAGCTCAACAGCAAGAAGAGGAGTAGTGTCAACCGCATCTTATCCAGCACGCAAACTAGGGATTCATAGTGCGATGAATATTAATGATGCCTTAAATATTTATCCTAAGTTGATTATCGTACCTACTGAATTTAGTTTATATCAAAAATATTCAAAGTTGTTTTTCTCTTACTTGAAACAATTTTCCAATATAATTTTAGCTGGATCGATCGATGAAGCATATGTCGATATGACAGAAGCATCTACTAAAACACATCCACTTGAACTTGCTAAGCAAATTCAAGATGGATTAATGGAAACACATGGTCTACCTTGTTCTATTGGGATTGCTTCAACATTATTTTTAGCAAAAATGGCTTCAGATATGCAAAAACCGTTGGGGATTACTGTTTTGAGAAAAAAAGATATTGTCGATAAGCTTTTTTCATTACCGATTCAAGATATGTATGGCATCGGTAAAAAAACATATCCTAAACTGATTAGCTTGGGTGTTAAGACCATTGGTGATTTTACTAAAGATGAATATAAAAAAGATATTTTAGAAGTCATGAGTGAATCTTCTTATCTATCTTATCTTGATCATATCTTAGGTAGAAGTAGTGATGTCATTGATCCTAGAAAGTACGCAATACCAAAATCAATAAGTAATGAAACGACTCTAAATTACAATATGGATCAAAGTGAAGCAATATTTAAAGTCATTGAAGAACTATTAGAGCAAACACATGAACGACTAGTCTCAGAAGAATTAGTTGCAAAAACTGTAGGTATAAGAATTAAAGATGCTAGTTTTGAGATGATGAACCGTAGTTTTACGTTTAATGAACACATAGACGAATACGCTTTGTTTTATGAAGCAGTAGATAGCTTATTTGAAGAAAATTACAATAACGAACCTGTTCGTCTTGTTGGTGTTTTTTTGAGCCAAATTGTTCAAAAAAAGGATTTGAAGAAAGATTATAATTTATTTACTTATCAAGAAATGACGAAACGTGAAGAAAATCTATATAAAGTGATTTCTGATTTGAACCAAAAATATCCTAAAAGCATTACTAAAGGAACAAAAAAGACATCATAAGATGTCTAATATGTCTAATTTTGATTCATGATCCCATGTTTTGGGGTCATCTTTTTTATATTGTTTTAAGAAGTTGATAACTTCTTCAGTAACAACAGTTGGGGTTGATGCTCCTGATGTTACACTAACACTTTCAATGCCATTTAACCATTCTAAATTAATATCTTCAACACCATTAATTAAGTAACTAGGAATGTTTTGATAATGATTACCAACAAATGCAAGTTTATTTGAGTTTGAACTCTTTTCATCTCCAACAACGAGCATTAAATCAACTTTTTCTTGATTCTTAACAGCTTCTTGTCTAACGGTTGTTGCATTACAGATTTCATTATCAAATAAGTAATTGGGATACTTAGACTCTAAAATTTTCAAGACTGAATCAATATCATATAGACTTAGTGTTGTTTGATTTGTTACAAATACTTTCTTATCTTTTAGTTCGTTTGGAAGAAGCAGTGCATCTTTCTCATCTTCAACAAAATAGATTTTAGGATCGATATCTAAGATTGCTTCAGGTTCTGGATGATTTCTATGTCCAATATAAATAATCTCATAACCTTCAGCTAATTTTTCTTTAACTGCTTTATGAACCTTATAAACATCGCGACAAGTCGCATTTAAATAGGTTAACCCTTTCTCTTTTGCACGCTCAATGACTAAATCAGAAATACCATGCGCAGTAAAAATAACTGTTCCTTGATCGACTTGTTCTAGCATTTCAAGTCTTGTTTTTCCTTTTTGGTCTAAACTAATCACACCAAATTCTTTAAAAGCTTTGGTAATTTTTTGATTATGTACAATTTGACCTAAAACATAAATAGGTCTTGGGTACGATTCAGTTTTTATAACCTTTTTTACGATTGCAAGGGCATTTAAAACGCCGTGGCAATAGCCTCTAGGTGTTAAATCTATTACTTTCATGTCATCACCATTTCTATTATACTAAAATTATAACCTATTATGCTGATTTTTTTACTTTAGATGCCTTTTGATGTTATAATACAACTGGTGATTTGATGTATATAAAAGACAAATTAAAACAACTTGGTTTTGAAAAAACGACACCTATTCAAGATGGTGTTTTTAAGGCTATATCTAGTAAAAAGCATTTAGTAGGGCTTGCACCAACTGGAACAGGTAAGACACATGCATATTTGTTGCCAATCCTTGCGAATCTTGATTTTAATAAACAAGAAGTCCAAGTTGTCATTTGTGTACCTACAAATGAACTTGTCATTCAAGTTGAGAAGATGCTTAAAGAAATTGAAAAAGATATTCGTGTTAAGGCATATTATGGTGGTTCCGATAAGCAAAGAGAAAAAGAATGGTTGGAAAGACATCAGCCACAAATTGTTATTGCTACACCTCAGAGATTAAATGAATTTGTTGTTGAGTTCAATATTTTAAAGATTCAAACAGCGAAATATTTTGTTTTAGATGAAGCAGATATGATGTTTGATTATGATTTTTTATCTTTAATTGATTCGATTTTACCTGCTATGTATCGTGCAAAATACTTATTATTTTCAGCAACCATTTATCCAGGTATGGAACCCTTTATCCAAAAGTACTTTGGAAGCTATGATTTTATTGATACAACAAAAAAACATGTATTAGATATTGAATATCAATTAATTAATATCAAATTTAACGATCGACTTGAAGCATTGAATCAAGTGATTGAACATATTAATCCTTATCTATGTTTTATCTTTGTTAGTAAAAAAGAAAATCAAGAAGCAGTCTATCAAAGCTTATTAGAAAATAATAAGTCAGTGATTAACATTAACGCCACTTTAGGCGTTAAAGCAAGAAAGAAAATAATAGAAGACATTAATTTATTGAAATATCAATATGTTGTAACATCAGATCTAGCAGCAAGAGGTCTAGATTTTAAGATCTCTCATGTTATACATTATGATTTACCGCATCACTTAGAATTTTTTATGCATAGAAGTGGTCGAACAGGTAGAATGTATGATAGTGGAGTAGTTATAACATTTATGAGTGTTCATGACCATCGTAAAATTGAAAAACTAAAAGAAAAAGGAATCCCTTTTAAAAACTATATTTTAACAAAAGAAGGCATTACTAAAGTATTAAAGAAACCGAATACCATATCAGAAGAAGAAAGAAATGCAATTAAAAAAATTAAAAAACCGAAAAAAGTAACACCTAACTATAAAAAGAAAAACGCTCTTAAAATAAAAAAGGCGAAACAAGAAATTAGGAGGAAACAATATGCTAAAGATCGGTAGTCATGTTTCAATGTCTGGTGATGATATGTATCTTGGATCAATTAAAGAAGCATTAAGTTATCATGCTAATGCTTTAATGATTTATACAGGTGCACCACAAAACACAAGACGTAAAAATTTAGAGGATATGAAAATTCAAGAAGCGATAACATTTATGAAAGAAAATGATTTAGATTTCGATAATGTCGTTGTGCATGCACCATATATTATAAATTTAGGAAACCCAGATCCTGAGAGAAGAGCATTTGCAGTTTCTTTTTTAACTGAAGAAGTTAAAAGAACAGCAGCAATGCAAGTCAAACAAATCGTCTTACATCCAGGTAGTGCTGTTGGTGGTGACCGTAGGTTAGCAACGATTTGGATTGCTGAAGGTATTAAGGAAGTTATACTTAATACAAAAGAATTAGATGTAAAAATTGCATTAGAAACCATGGCTGGTAAAGGAAATGAAATTGGTAAGACTTTTGAAGAGTTAAAAGAAATTATTGATTTAGTTGACGAACCATCAAGAGTTAGTGTTTGTTTTGATACATGCCATACACATGATGCAGGTTATGAAATCAAAGATAACTTTGATGAGGTTATTAAGCATTTTGATGAAGTCATCGGCAAATCATATATTTCTGTATTTCATGTTAATGATTCAAAAAATCCAATGGGTGCAGCTAAAGATAGACATGAAAACTTTGGATTTGGCTATTTAGGATTTGATGCACTTATCAAAGTGATCTATCATCCTGACTTTAAAGATGTACCTAAAATCTTAGAAACCCCTTATGTTGAAGGCAACCCTCCATATAAAGAAGAAATCGAAATGATTAAAACGATGACGTTTGACCCAACTATGGTTGAAAAATTAAAACAGAAAAATGGATAAAGCATATATCGTTTCAGTTCTGAAAAAAGAACTTGATCAGTTAAGTCCAAAAACAACACCTAAAGTTCGAGCAATATCCCAAAAACATTATCCGCATATCAAAGATTTACCTTTAGATAAACTTTTTGAGCTTTGTGAAGCATTTTTAGAAGAAAGACGATGGGATTTAGGTGTTATAGCTTATGACTTTGCATATCGCAAAAGAAAACTTTATAGTCTAGATACATTTAAGGTTTTTGAATCATGGTTATTTAAGTATATAAATGATTGGGGAAATTGTGATGATTTTACAACGCATGCATTTGGTTATTTGATTCATGATTATCCTGAGTTATCGTATCAGATAGTTGAATGGACAAAACATGAGAAGTTTGCAGTTAGAAGAGCTGCAGCAACCGTCTTAATCGTCCCTATTAAAAAACATAATCAAAAAATCATCAGTCCTTTTGTCATTTCTGACTTATTGATGCACGATGATCATTACTTAGTATTAAAAGGTTATGGATGGATGTTAAAGATATATTTATCTACACATCAAGAAGATGTTATTCAATATTTGAAGAAAAATCGAGATCATATGCCAAGCATATCGTTTAGATACGCGATAGAAAAACTAAGTAGAGATGAGAAGATGAAATACTTCAATTTATAAAAAAAAGGACTTGGTCCTTTTTATTTTTGGTTTAAGATGTTTTGATATAGTTCTTCATATTGTTTAGCCATTTTTTCTAAACTGTGATTGACATGCATAGCTTGTTTAATCAGTGCTTGCCAAGCTTCTTGATTGTGGTTATAGACCTCTAATGATTCATCTAGAGTTTCTATTAATTCATTAGCATCATAGTTTTTAAAGGTAAAACCTACACCAATACCAGTAAATTTATTATAAGGTGTTACCGTATCTTTTAGTCCACCTGTTTCTCTAACTAAAGGAAGAGATCCATATTTCATCGCGATCATATGGTTTAAGCCACAAGGTTCAAATAAACTAGGTAACATAAAGATATCGCTCGCTGCATATGCTTTTTGTGAAAGTTCTACATCGAATCCTTTTTCATAATAAACGTGATCAGAATACTTATCTTTTAAGTCTTTAAAGTATGATTCATACAAAGCATCACCAGAACCTATAGCAATTAAATTAAATCTTTGGTTCTGTAAATATTGTTCAAGAACAGGCATTAATATATCTAATCCCTTTTGTCTGGCAAAACGGTTTATAAAGATGATAAGTGGCAAATCTTTGTTTTTAATTTTCAATTCGCTTAATAAAGATGTTTTGTTTATTTTTTTACCTTCAAGAAAGTTTGATTCATCATAGTTTTGATATAAACTTGGATTAGTTAATGGATTATAGATATCTTGATCTAGTCCATTTAGAATGCCATATAAATCTTGTCGACGTGATTTTAATGCTCCATCTAAAGAGAACCCATAAAATCTTGTTAGTATTTCATTCGTGTAATTTTCGCTAACGGTATTGATAGCGTTCGCTCTCATTATCCCGCATTTAAGAAAATTAACACGATCAAGATGAATATAAGTAAAGTTTTTATTTCCGAATAGTTTTTCTGTTTCGATTGGATATGATCCTTGTTTTTCTAAGTTATGTATAGATAATAACGTTTTAATAGAACCGAACTTTTTATTGAGTTGACGATACTTAGCATCTAATAAAAAAGGAACCATACCGGTTTGCCAATCGTTAACATGTAAGATGTCTGGAAAATCATTGGTTAATTTAATGTATTCTAAAATAGCTAAATTAAAAAAAGTAAACCTTATCGCATCATCTTCATATCCATAATATTTAATACGGTCATATAAATCATCATTTTCTACAAATATATAAGTTACATCTTCGAAATCAATAGCATAATAATGAGCTATTTTTTCATAATGTCCCATTTTAATAGTTGCTTGACCTAGATGTGTCATATCAACAATATGAACTTTGATTTGTTGATAAAGTGGGGTAATAATTTTTACCTGATGATTAAGTTGATTTAATGCTTTGGGTAGTGCTGCAGCAACATCAGCTAAACCTCCAGATTTACTGAAGGGATATGCTTCTCCACTACAAAATAATATATTCATAATTTTCACCTGACTTCATTATACATAACCTTATCTATATAGACAAGAAAATAAGTTTATTTGGTTGTTTATATCCTCGATATTAGATTGACTAAAGTTATCTTTTATGCTAAAATCATTGTGGTTGAAAAACCAATTTTTATTTTATATTTGATTTTAAATATGTGGAGGAAAACGAATGAAACGCATGGTGATTGTAGGTACACAATGGGGCGATGAAGGCAAAGGTAAGATAACTGACTATTTGGCCCAAAGAGCAGATTTAGTTGTTCGATATCAAGGTGGAAATAATGCAGGACATACTGTTGTCTTTAATGGCAAAAAATATAGTTTACACTTATTACCTTCAGGTATTTTAAGTCCAAAGATTGAAAATGTTATGGCAAATGGTATGGTGATTAATCCAAAAGCATTTGCTGAAGAGTTAGCAAAAGTTAATGATTTTAATTTACATATATCTGATCGTGCACATGTTGTGCTTCCCTATCATCAAGAATTAGATAAAGCATATGAGTTGTCTAAGGGAAGCGACAAGATAGGTACAACACATAAAGGCATAGGTCCTACATATACCGATAAAGCATCAAGAATAGGTATGCGCATATCTTCATTTGTTCATCCAACAAGATTTAAAGAAAAATTACTTGAATTAATTGAAATTAAAAATAGAGAGTTGGCATTGTTTAACCATCCATTACTAGACTTTAATGCGATTTATGAAGAGTATCAATCCTATGCGAAGTTAATGGCACCTTATGTTACTGATACATCGTTATTCTTAAATCAAGCAATTGAAAAAGATCAAAAGATATTATTTGAAGGTGCTCAAGGTGTTATGTTATGTTTAGATCATGGGACGTATCCTTATGTGACTTCAAGTTCTCCAACTGCATCAAGTGTTCCGTTAAACACAGGAATTGCTCCTTGGTTGGTTGATGGAGCGATTGGTGTTACAAAAGCTTATACGACACGTGTTGGTAGTGGTCCAATGCCAAGTGAAATTCATGATGAGTTAGCAAATCAAATTAGAATTACAGGCAATGAATTTGGAACAACAACAGGAAGACCTAGAAGAATTGGATGGCTTGATACAGTCATATTAAGACATACGAAACGCGTTAGTGGTTTAAGTTACTTAGCAGTTACATTACTTGATGTCTTAACAGGTATTGATGAATTAAAGATTGCAGTATCATATGACTTAAACGGCGAAACGATTGATCGCATTCCTGCAGACATAGAAGATTTCATGGACTGCAAACCCAATTACATTACATTAAAGGGATGGCATCAAGATATTACGAAAGTCAAGTCATATGATGAATTGCCACAAAATACAAAAGACTACTTAAATAAAATCAGTGAACTTGTTGGCGTTCCTATTGGTATGTTTTCCGTAGGTCCTGACCGCGAGCAAACGATTATGGTAAAAGAAATATTTTAGAGGTGAAATAAAATGATTGCAAGATATCAACGTGAAATAATGAAAGAACTTTGGAGTGAAGAAAACAAGTTTGATGCATTTTTAAAAGTTGAGCTTGCGTGTAGTTATGCATGGCTTAAAGAAGGTTTGTTTGATGAATCAGTTTATGTTAAATTAGAAAAAGCTAGTTTTAAACTTGATGATATCTACCATTTTGAACAAGAGACTAAACATGATGTGATTGCATTTACCAAAGCCGTATCATTATCATTAGGTGAAGAGAAAAAATATCTTCACTATGGACTGACTTCAACAGATGTTGTCGATACTGCTCAATCTTTGATTTTAAAGAAAGTCAATCGGATTATTATTGAAGATATGCAAAAGATGATGTCAGTCTTAAAAGATAAAGCGTTACTTTATAAAGATTTACCTACTATGGGTAGAACTCATGGTATTCATGCAGAAGTGACAAGCTTTGGATTGAAGTTTGCTTTATGGTATGAAGATTTCAAAAGAATATTCAATTTGTTTATCGAAGCAGCGAAAAACGTAGAAGTTGCAAAAATCAGTGGTGCCGTTGGCAACTACAGCGCAAATGGTCCGATGATTGAAACGATTGCTTCTAAAAAACTAGGTCTTGAATCATCTAACATCTCAACACAAACACTACAAAGAGACCGTCATGCACATTATATGAGTGTGATTGCACTCATTGGTGCTGAACTAGATAAAATAGCGATTGAAATTAGACATCTATCTCGTACAGAAGTTAAAGAAGTTTCTGAATATTTCTCTATTGACCAAAAAGGATCATCAGCGATGCCTCATAAGAAAAACCCAATTAGTAGTGAAAACATATCTGGACTATCAAGAGTCTTAAAAGGATATATGGTGACAGCATTTGATAATATCGCCTTGTGGCATGAACGTGATATCTCACATTCATCTGCGGAACGTATTATATTAGCGGATGCAACCACTTTAATTGATTATATGCTTAATCGTTATGCAAACACTTTAGATAAACTAGTTGTTCATGAATCACAGATGAAAAAGAATATTGAGTTAACTAAAGGTGTAGTTTTCGCTCAAAGTGTCTTACATCTTTTAATAGATAAAGGATTAGTTAGAGATGCAGCTTATAATATTGTCCAATCACTAGCTCATAAAGCATTAAATGAGGAAACATCATTCAAAAACCTTTTACTAAGTGATAAAGACATTAATGAGTATTTAAATAAAGATGAAATTGAAGCATGTTTTGACCTTAAGAAGCATCTTAAATATATACCAGATATCTATCAAAAGGTCTTTGGTGTAGATATTTCTTTATAATTAATAATTTAAAGCAAAAATCAGTGATTTATCATTGATAAAGCAGTGGTTTTATGCTATAATGATGAGCAGTCTAACTAGGAGGATTTACCATGGCAGTCAAAAAGAAAAAAGTAAGAGTTGACAAATACAGTAAAGTTCAACCGAAAGTTCCACCATTAACACTAGGTATCATTATTGGATCCTTAGTCTTAATTTTCGCTTTAATTATTATTTTTAGACCTGATAATCAAACAACAATTTATAGATCTTATAACATTTTTGTAACTGATGAACGTTTTACTGAAGATCACCCATTTTATCAAGTTGATTATAAAAGTTCATTATTTAGCAAAGGTTTAGACAAAATTATTACTCAAGATGAAGTTGTTATTGTTTATGTAGGTTATACAGGATGCGAATCATGTTTAGTTCATATTGCACCTTTCCAAGCTTACTATGAAAGCGAAGGCATGGATGAATATGTTGACCAAATTTATTATTTAGATCCTTCTAAGGATTCAAAAGGTTTTGAAGCTTTCAGATTAGCATTTGAAGAAGTTGGAGATGCGACTCCGCAATTAATCGTTTTCTTAAACGGTGAAATTATTGAAACATTTGATCCACAAAGCACTGAAGATATGCAACTAGTAAATCGTAGTGTTCGTGACTTTTATAGAGCAGCAAAAGTTAAATTAGATCAATAAAGAAGCACTTTGTGCTTTTTTTGATAAGGTGATTATATGATTGAAATGATTAAAAAAGAGATTAAAGAAACCATAGAAAAACAGTTCGATATCGATAGTATTGTGATTGAAGAACCAAAAAAAGGTGTAGCTGATTTAGCAATACCTTTGTTTGCTTATGCAAAGCTATGGAAAAAATCACCTATGCAAGTTTATGATCAGTTTTCTAGTATTGTAGCAAACCATTCGGCAGTTGAAAATGTTGAATTTATAAATGGCTTTTTAAATATATATTTAGAGCGTCAAAACTTATCACAAAAGATTTTAAATGAAATTTTAGAGAAAAAAGAAAATTACGGATATCAGAATATTGGACACGAAGAACCTGTTGTTATGGATTATTCATCTCCTAATATCGCTAAAAGCTTTGGTATTGGTCATTTAAGATCTACAATGATTGGTAATGCTTTGAATAATATTTACACGAAGTGTGGTTATAAAACCGTATCTGTCAATCACCTAGGTGATTGGGGAACTCAGTTTGGTAAAATGATTGTTGCATATCAAAAATGGGGCAATGAAGCTCAAGTTAGAGAAAATCCAATTACTGAACTCCAAAAATTATACGTTCGTTTTCATGATGAAGAACAAAATGATCCAACTTTAGAAAAACAAGCACGTTATGTTTTTTCTAGATTAGAAGCTAATGATGAAAAATATATTGAATTATGGAAGTGGTTTAAAGAAGAATCGCTTCGTGAGTTCATGGAAATGTATGATCTTTTAGGTGTTACCTTTGACTCTTATGATGGTGAATCTTTTTATAATGATAAAATGGAAGCCGTTGTTGAAGAGTTAGAAGAAAAAGGATTACTAAGAATCGATGAAGGTGCAACCATTGTTGATTTAGGCCAAGACTTACCACCTGCTTTAATTAAAAAATCAGATGGCGCTACTTTATATATAACAAGAGATATTGCAGCGATATTCTATCGCCAGAAAACATATAAAGCAAATAAGTTTTTATATATTGTAGGAAATGAGCAACAACTTCACTTCAAACAATTAAAGGCAGTCACTGATTTAATGGGTTATAACTTTGATGTCGTTCATGCAAACTTTGGTTTAGTCATGATTGATGGTAAAAAGATGTCAACTCGTGGTGGTAAATTTAAGCGATTAGAAGATGTTTTGAGAAAAGCAATTGATGAGTCTAGAAAAGCGATTACTGAAAAAAATCCTGACTTAAAAAATCAAGATATGGTCGCAAAAGCTGTCGGTGTTGGAGCAATCATTTATAATGATTTAAAAAATGAAAAACATTTGAATGTCGATTTTAATTTAGAAAACATGTTAAAATTTGAAGGACAAACAGGACCTTATCTTCAATACAGTAGTGTTCGTATCGAATCTATTTTAAAAGAAAATACACTCGATATAACAAATGTAGATCCTTCATTTTACAAGGAAGATCATTATTTTGAAATCATTAAACAACTTGCAAATTTCCCTCATGTGATTTTAAAAGCAATGGAAGAAAATGCACCAAACCTTGTCGCAAGATATATTATGGGGCTTGCTCAAGGCTTTAATAGCTTTTATGGTAAACAAAGAATCAATGTTGAAAATGAACAACATAAAAATGCAAACTTATGGTTTATTCAAATGATTCAAGTTGTTATTAATGAAGGACTAAGATTACTTGGTATTCAACCATTAAAAGAAATGTAATATTTTAAAGAAAAGAAATTGCAATTTTAAATATTAGATGATATAATTTTTTAAGGTAAAGTCAAGGCTTTACCTTTATCTTCCCCGCGTGATGAAATTGGTAGACGTGCCAGACTCAAAATCTGGTGGATGAATAATCCGTGCTGGTTCGAGCCCGGCCGCGGGGACCACAATTTAAAATATCAAGTTGCATATTTACTTTGAAAACGGCTTTACTATTGTGATTTTGCTGTTTCAAAGTAAGCAACTTTTTTTATTTAGTAGAACAATTTGTGAAAAAGATGTTTTGTAAAAAACCCAATTTCAAGTATTTTTGATTTATAATGTCTAACTAGTAGTATTTTGTGCATTTACCGCATCATTAGGTTTTTCTGTATTTAAAATTTGAAATCTGTAACTTAAATTTTATGATATACTAAATATAATTAAAGAAAAACTATCATTTTTAGTACTGTTGAAAAGCAAGAAAACAACACGAATTTATAACAATTAAGTAATTATTTAATATGATATTTGTACATTATACATGTTGTACAATTAGTAAAAAATGGGGGGGGAAGTTGAACACAGCAAAAAAACTATCTAATAGATTAAGGGGGAAACTCCAGCATAAAAAAGTTGGAAAACCAAATGGAGAGATTTTTATGGTTATGAATTTAAAAAACCTCTTATCATATATTGATATTATTAAGCCAAAAGAAAATGACAGAAAACTAATTTATAGAGGTCTTTCATCTTCAAATTATTCCCCTCTACCTAGTTTCGATAGATTAGAGAAAAGTTATTTAGAAGACTATATTGTTCTAGAAACTAAGGAGATTTTTGATAAAGAAATTAGTCCTATGAACAAATGGACAATGTCACAACATTTGGGTACACCTACTAGATATCTGGACTTCACATATGATTTTTTTGTTGCACTTTATTTTGCTGTATCTAATACAAGTGATATTAATGAAGATGGAGTTATTATGGTTACAGAAGTAAAAATGAGTGATATTAATAAATACAATAACTATGTTGAATTTATATCAGAAATGCCAATTAAACTAAATGAACTTTCTAATAACCCATGTTTTTTTATTGAAAAAATTAATGGATTAAACCTTCACGGGATTAATAACACTTATATCTTTTCAGTTCTGTGTGATGATAATGAAACAAAAAAACTGATACACAAATGGAATATATCTATAGACTTAGTAAAAAATGTATATGGTAATCACGTCTATGTAGAATCTGACAGAAACCTTAATAGACAAATCAATCAACAGTCTGTGATGCTATTTCATCATAATTACATTATTTATGAAACTAGCAAAGGATACGCTTATGAAATCAACAGAGAATCAAATATTAATAGCGTCGATGAATTGATATTCACTTTGGATTACAAACGCTATAGTACAAAATACTATTATGATAATTACATATTTATAGTTATACATAAATCTTTGAAAAGAGAATTAAAGGAAATGTTAGAAAAATTAAAGATAAATAAAGAATTTTTATTTCCAAATGATGATGGCAATTGAGTATCCTTATTGTTTTAAAATTTCTAAAAATATATTTAGTGAAAACCAGGTGTTAAGATGAAAAATGTTAAGAACAAATTAGACAAAAATGACGAGTATTATAATGTATATAAAATATCCAAATGGTTATATGTGTTTATTATAATAATTGGATTACTAAAGTTTGCACCATATCTATTTAAAAATGAGATTGAATTTTTGCAATCCATGCATGAATATTTGATGAATATAATAGATATACTGATTTTTTTTGTTTTTGTAGCACAATTAGCCAACACTTTAAAAATGATTAAAATAGCTGAAACTCAAATGAAACAAAATCAAGAAAATATTGAAAAGACTATTCATTCAAATGATTTTCAAAAACAAGCACATTTACATTGTGTAATAGAGAAATATAAAAATAGTTCGACTGGGATTGAGAAAGAATTTTTTTATAGAATTAGAATTTATAATTTTGGGAACTCCACAGCATACGATTTAAAATTTTACTGCATTAGAGAAAATAAAGAAGAAGAGCTAATCATCACCAAAAATTCACATACTTTGAAAATCAATACTGATGATTCTATTAGTTTTGACTTCTATGATAATGATTTCGATAAAATTGTAATACTCTACTCGGATTTATTAAATAAGAAAAACACATTCGAAACAGCAAACACAAAGAATATGTGGATTGAACAGAAATAGAGGATTAGCCTATGTTTTCGCTCAATTTCGACTAGAAATATAAAATATTATAGGCAATTTATCAGACCTAAATATATGCATGATCATGTGTCATAAATATACAAAAGTGGATAAGGGGAGGTTTAATTTTCTTTATTTTAAAAAATAAGCAGTGAAATATTATTATAATTTTGAAACATAGCATAAAATCCATGACATTCAAGCCTTTTTGTTTTATAATAAGAGAGGATTGAATGAAGACATCTTGAAGTAAAGTGTTTATTCAAACTAGATGACACTATAGATATAGGTTATACTTATCGTATGAGTGTTAAAAATCACTGAAAGAGAGATTATAACATGAGTAAAGAAAAAGAAGTACAGCAAGAAAAGGTTTCAGTAACAAATATTAAGCCTGTCAAAAACTTTGTGATGACCACAATGAATGGTATGGTTTATGGTTTATTTGCTACCTTAATTATTGGGGTTATCTTCCAACAGTTTGGTAGATTGTTAGGTATTGATATCATTGAGTTTACGCTTTATGAAACCTTAAGAGGTTTAATGGGTATTGGTATCGGTATTGGTATTGCTTTAAGTTTAAAGATGGATGGATTGAAACTTGTTGTTGCATCCGTTATTGGTGGTATCGCAACTAGCTTTAAATATAGCTTTGGAGATGGTATTGTTATTGGATTAAATAATGATCCTGTTACCGTTTATCTAGTAGTTATATTTGGTATTCTGGCAATGCGTTATGTCTTAGTAAGAAGAACACCAGTTGACATCTTGTTAGTGCCATTATTTGGGTCTTTGGTTGCTGTTATATTAACCTTAATCCTAAGCGGACCTGTTGGTTTTGTTTTAACTTATATTTCTAGTGGGATTCATTCAGCTACAGCACTCGCTCCATTTCCTATGAGTATTGTTATTGCAGTTGTGATGGGGATGTTACTTACATCACCAATATCAAGTGCAGCAATCGCTATTGCCATTAATTTAAATGGTATTGCAGGTGGTGCAGCAGTCATTGGTTGTACGACTCAAATGATTGGGTTTGCTGTTCAGTCTAGAAAAGATAATAATATTGGTATGGTCTTATCAATAGCATTTGGAACATCGATGCTACAGTTTAAAAATATTTTAAGAAAACCGGTGATTTGGTTGCCTACGATAATTGCTTCTGCAATTTTAGGCCCGATCTTTGTTTTAGTTGTTGGAACAGAAACATCAAGATTTGGTGCAGGTATGGGTAGTTCAGCACTAGTTGGACAACTTCAAACACTCGATTATATGGGTTATTCATTCGCATCCTGGTTAAGTGTTTTACTCATGTTAACTGTGTCAGCAGTTTTAGTTTTTGCATTTGATATTCTTTTTAGAAAAAAGAACTGGATCGTTCTTGGTGATTTAGCAGTCAATAGAGACATTAACTAAAAATTATAAATATCATTACAATTTCCTTAATTTGTGATACAATATACTATGTATAGATTTTTTATAGAAAGTGGTGGGTTTTGTGAATAAGAGAGTTTACAATGGTCCTTTTGGTAAAATCGTTAGAACCTTAGGTTTCTTATTGGTTTTAGGAGCATCCGTATTTTTAGCTACAGCTTTAATCCTTGAAAATGATAGTTTACCCTTTATCGATAATTTAACACCTTTTGCAGATTTGCTAAATAATATGTTAGCAGGTATGCCAATCGTTAGTGAATATGCAGGTATTGCATTAATTGCTGGTTTAATCATGTTATTATGGGCAATCAGAAGAGGATTAGTTCTTAGAATTGTATTAACAACGGTTTTACTATTTGTATTTATTGAAAGTTCTATTTCAGGAACTTCACCAATTGTACCAATCGTTTTACCTTCACCAGCTTGGTTAACATCTGTTTTAAGTAGTGTTGCTGGGTTGATCAATCAATTGACAGCAATTAGTCCATTTATTGTACCTGGCGCTGGTATCGCTGCTCCGTTCTTGTTATGGGTATTGTTTGCTACAAAGAAACCTGGAAGATTATCAATCTTTATGCTTAGAGTAGGTAGTACAACATTATTCTTAGCAGCACTAATGGCAGCAGTTGCAAATGTTTTTGTAACGTCATTATTAACAGTTGATATTTATAGTACAATCACAATAGCATTTTATATTGTTACCTATTTATTCTTTATCTTAGGTGGCGCATTTGGAGTCTTAGGATTCGCAAGAAAATAAATTTTAACATCACTTCGGTGGTGTTTTTTTTTGATCAAATAAAAAAAGTTCCTGATTGGAACTTTTTCATTACATAATACTTGAAAATCCTCGGAATATAATTTGAAATAGTTTATAAACTAAATTCCTTTTTCCTGTTTCTGTTATACAAATGCTTTTTGCTATCGTTTCATCAATAAACGTATTCATATCTTTGATTGAAGATGTATTGTCTAAGTAAACTGTGTTCTCAAAATGTAGGTATAAACTTCTAAAATCAAAGTTTGCAGTCCCAATGACTGCTTTTTGTCCATCAATAATCATCATTTTTGAATGAATAAAACCTGGCTCATACCGATAAACCTTAGCTCCAGCAGCAATTAATTCAGGAACGTATGATTCAGTGACCATAAAAACTATTTTTTTATCTGGTACGTAGGGAATAATGATTTTAATATCAATACCTGATTTAGCTGCAAAAGTAAATGCAGTCGTAAGTTCGTGATCAATAATTAAATAAGGTGTTGTGATATAAATAGATTTCTTTGCTGAATAGATTAAAGATAAGAAAATATTTTTAGTGGTAAGTTCTCTATCAAGTGGTGTATCTGAAAATGGAGCAACATATCCATCAGATTCCAATTCTAGATCACCTTTATAATCTAAATAATCGATTTCTTGATGACTAACAAATTGATAGGTTTCCAAAAATGAGATGACTAAAGTCCATACAGCTCGACCCTCTAGACGAATACCTGCATCCAACCAATGACCAAATGGTTTAGTCTTATTAATATACTCATCACCAATATTGATACCACCGGTATAACCGATGTTTCCATCGATGACGACGATTTTACGGTGATCACGGTAATTCATAGCAAAGTTAAGATGAATACGCATAGGATTGAAGTTTAGGGCATCTATGCCCATCTTTCTAAGATGTTTTGTATAGCGATATGGTAATGTTGAACTTCCAAAGTCATCATAGATAATCTTAACATCAATACCTGCTTTAGCTTTTTGTTTTAAAACATTTAAAATAGCATCCCACATATAACCTTTACTAATAATAAAGAATTCCATAAAAATATATTTTTTTGCGTTTTTCAAATCTTCTAAAAGCTTTTCAAACATTAACTCGCCAGATCCTAGAAAATCTGATTTGGTATGTTGATAAGTAGGATAACCTTGTTGGTGTAGGTAGACAGTATCTTGAAATGGTTTTGGAATCTTTGTATCTTTAACATAGATTTCTCTTTGTTTTTCAATTTCTAGTTCTCTTTGAATAACTTTTTTACTAAAATTTCTATTACGATAGATTAGATAAAATAGACCTCCAAATAATGGGAAAACAAGAATAGGAATAATCCAACTCATTTTGTAAGCTGGATTTTCGTTTCTTGTGATTAAGTAAATAATGATTAATACTGAAATTGCGTAAAAAACGGTTCCCCAAACACCGATTTGAGAAATATAATTAATTAAGACAAATAGCAATATAATTTGAAGCAGTAGAAGCATAAGAATTAAAAATGTTCTTGATAAGATCATTCTAAGCAATCTTTTCATTAGTTTAGCTCCTTTATAAAGAAATATGTTTTAGAATCGGAACGGGTATCATCATAACGATATCCATCAAATGTTATTAACTTAATCTCATTTTTATCATTGGTTTGATTGATAATAAGATGTCTTGCCATCATTCCTCTTGCTTTTTTAGCATGCATACTTATTGTTTTATATTGACCATTTATTTTTTGAATAAATGAAATGGTTAATACTTGTTGTGTAGAATCAATGATTTTACTATATTCATGAGATGCCAAGTTAACAATCAATTCGTTCGGATGTTGTTCTTTCAGATAAATATTAATTTTCTTATCCCAAAAACGATATAGATTCTTTAATGTCTGATCTTGCATTTCAAGACGATAATAAGAAATACCATCAAATGGACGAACAAGACCATAAAGTCCTGATAAGATATATAAATGATCTTGCATATATGATAAATCATTTTGTTCTAGACTATAAACATCAAGTCCTTTAAATGCATACCCATCATAAGTATGAATAGCACTTAGTGATTCATTTGAAAATGACTGATAATAATCATAAACGTTTTGTGCTAGATCTTTTGATATCTTCATCTTTCGATGAATCGATAATAATGATTTTTTTTTAAGTTTAGATGCCAATAATAAAGCATCTTTATAAAAAAGAGGTTTATTTTCTGAAGGCACTTTGATTTTTGAAAATGTTTTTGCTGGAGATAGTAAGATAATCATAGAAAATAACCTCGCTTAATATGACATTATTATAACAAAAATAATGAAAAAGTGTTACAATATAAGAGTCTAAAGGGAGGCTATAACATTGAATACAAGAAAACTTTCGCTTTTAATGGACTATTATGAATTAACCATGGCAAATGGATATTTTAAAGATAACAAACACAATCAGATTGCTGTGTTTGATGTATTCTTTAGATCAGTTCCTGATGAAGGTGGTTATGCTGTTTTTGCAGGTCTTGAACAAGTTATTGATTATATTAAAAACTTATCGTTTGATCAAGATGAATTGGAATTTTTAAGATCTAAAAAAATATTTGATGAGAAATTTTTGGAGTATTTATCTACATTTAAATTCTCATGTGATGTCTATGCTATGAAAGAAGGAACACCAATATTTCCTCATGAACCTTTGATTATCGTTAAAGGTCCAATTATTGAATGTCAATTAATTGAAACCATGATATTGCTAACGATTAATCATCAAAGTTTGATTGCAACTAAAGCTGCTAGAATCGTATATGCTGCACAAGGCCGTTCTGTATTAGAATTTGGTGCACGTCGTGCACACGGTTATGATGCATCAATCTATGGAGCAAGAGCTGCTTATATCAGTGGTGTGATTGGTTCATCTAATACATATGTTGACTTCAAATATCAAATACCAGCATTAGGAACCATGGCTCATAGTTATGTTCAGAGTTATGAAACAGAATATGAAGCATTTAAATCCTATGCGAATACTTATCCTAATAACACTGTTTTATTAGTAGATACATATAATACATTAAAACAAGGTGTCCCAAATGCTATTAAAATCCATAAAGAGATATTAGAACCAAAGGGATGCTCATTAAAGGGTATTCGCTTAGATAGTGGTGACTTAACCTATTTATCAAAAGAAGTTAGAAGAATGCTTGATGAAGCTGGATTAACGGATACAAAAATTACCGTATCAAATTCTTTAGATGAGTATTTAATTAAAGAATTATTGCACCAAGGTGCAAGAATTGATGCATTTGGTGTAGGTGAACGCTTAGTGACTGCACGTTCTGAAGCTGTTTTTGGTGGTGTGTTTAAGCTTTCAGCTATAGAAGTTGATGGTCAATTGGTAGACAAAATTAAACTAAGTGACAACATTCAAAAAACAACAATACCTGGATTTAAACAAGTCTATCGTTTCTATGATGATAAATGTATGGCAATTGCTGATGTTATTTCATTACATGATGAAGTCATTGATGAAACAAAACCATATTTATTATTTGATCCGAACTTTCCATGGAAGAGTAAACAAATTGAAAACTTTAATGTAAAACCTTTATTGGTTCCAATCTTTAAACATGGTGAATGTGTTTATGATATGCCTAGTTTAGAAGAGATTAGAACATATGCTAAAGAAGAACATGGCAGATTATGGCCAGAAGTTTTAAGATTAGAAAAACCACATTTGTACTACGTTGACTTATCAAAGAAACTTTGGGATGTAAAACAAGAATTAATTCAAAAATATAAAAAATAGATTATGATTAAAGATTGATTTAATGATAATCAAAGGTATTGTCAACTGACAATACCCCTTTTTATGAAAAATATATTAAATGGATTGGAGCTTTATCTATGTTTCATATCGTATTATATGAACCTGAAATACCGCAAAATACAGGTAATATTATGAGAACTTGCGTCGCTATAGGTGCTAAGTTACATTTAATAGAACCCTTAGGTTTTAAAATAGATGAGAAAAAGTTAAGAAGAAGTGCACTAGATTATTATGAACACTTAAATTATGTCGTTTATAAAGACTTCAATGATTTTGCTCAAAAAAATAAGGGTACTTATTTGTTTTTAACACGCTATGGCAAAAAAAATTATGCAGAGATTGAGTATCCAAAATTACGAGAACCTTTATATTTAATCTTTGGTAAAGAATCTACAGGTGTAGATAAAAAGATATTAGCGAAACATTTAGAACATTGTTATCGTATACCTACAACTGACAAGGTGAGAAGTTTGAATTTATCGAATGCAGTTGCTATTGTCGCTTACGAAGTATTAAGACAGTTTGATTATTTCGATTTAATTCAAACAGAACCTGAAACACATAAAGGTAAAGATTTTTTAGATCAATTTATAGAAAAAGAGGATGACTGATGAAACTAGATCATAAACAGACTTTAGGTGAAGAAATTGCAAATGCTGTCTCTCATGGCTTAATGGCAATCTTTGGAATTGTCGCTCTTGTTTTATTGTTAGTAAAAAGTGATACAAAATTAGAAATTTTCGCAGCAGTTATATTTGGCTTTGGGATTATCAATTTATATACCATGAGTACTTTATATCATGCACTCTTTCATCCCAAAGCTAAAAGTTTATTCCAACGTTTTGACCATTTATCAATTTATATCTTAATTGGTGGTACGTTTGCTCCTGCATTATTGTTATTGCCAGCATTACAAAGACCTTTGTTCGGCATTGAAGGATTAGGATTAGGACCCATTTTATTTATCGTTCAATGGATTTTAATTGGTATTGGAGTTTTGTTCAAATCCATATGGATTAAAAAGTATGCAAAACTACATGTCTTCATCTATTTAGCAATGGGATGGAGTGCACTTATTTTCGTTCAACAACTTTTTGCATACCAACCTGGAGCATTCTGGTATGTATTTGGTGGTGGAGTTGCTTATAGCATTGGAGTTATATTTTATTCGTTTCCAAAGATTAAATATTTCCACTTTATTTGGCATCTTTTCACAAGTTTAGGAACCATATTACAGTTTGTTGCAATCTATGGTTATCTTTATTAATGTGAATATTTATTCATATGCTTGAATTATAGAAATAAATAAGGTAATATAGAAAGTAATAAGGAGATTACAATATATGAAAATTTTAGCAGTAAATGCAGGAAGTTCGTCACTTAAGTTCCAATTGTTGGAAATGCCTGATGAAATGGTTATTACATCTGGCATTGTCGAAAGAATTGGTTATGACAACGCCGAATTCACAATGAAGATTAATGACAAAAAAGTAACAGAACAACTTGAGATTAAAGATCATAAAGTTGCTGTTCATTTAGTTGTCGAAGGATTAATCAAAAACAAGATTATTAAGTCACTAGATGAAATTAAAGGTGTTGGTCATCGTGTGGTACAAGGAGGAGAACTCTTTAAGGACTCAGCAATTATCACCGATGAAGTCGTTGAAAAAATTAGAAGTTTAAATGATTTAGCTCCACTTCATAATCCAGCAAATATTACAGGTATCCAAGCATTTAGAGAAGCTCTACCTGAAGTGATTCAAGTTGCAGTATTTGACACTACGTTCCATCAAACAATGGATGAGCTTGCATATTTATATGCAGCACCTTATGAATGGTATAAAAAGTATGGTGTAAGGAAATATGGTTTCCATGGAACATCTCATCAATATGTATCACAAAGAGCAACTGAATTATTAGATAATCCAGATGCAAAGATTATTGTTTGTCATTTAGGTAATGGTGCATCTTTATGTGCAATAGATGGCGGAAAATCTGTTGATACATCAATGGGGCTAACACCACTTGAAGGTATTCCAATGGGAACACGTTCAGGAAACGTTGATCCAGCTGTGTTAATGTTAATTGCAGCTAAAGAAAATAAAACATATGCAGAAGTGTTAGATGACTTAAATAAAAAATCAGGATATCTTGGTGTTTCAGGTATCTCAAACGATTCAAGAGATATTATTGATAACATGAACAAAGGTGATTATCGCTCAATGTTAGCGCATAAGATTCAAATCAAGAGAATTGCTGATTATATTGGATCATATTATGTCTATATGGGTGGACTTGATGCTGTGTGTTTCACTGCAGGCATTGGAGAAAACTCACCAGAGATTAGAAGAGGCGTTTTAGAAGCGATTAGTGTATTAGGTGTAACCGTTGATGAAGAACAAAATTCTAAACGCGGAGAACGCATGATTTCAACACCGGATTCTAAAGTAAAAGCATTCATTATTCCAACCAATGAAGAAGTGATGATTGCAAGAGAAGTTATTCGCTTAGAAAACGCATAAAAACAATAAGATTAAGGGTTGATTCTATCAACCTTTTTTTATTCGTTAAAAGAATTCCTTAAACTAAATAATGATATAATATAAACAGGTAGGTGCTAAATATGAACGACATATTGTTTATAGAGCCGATTTTTAAAGAACGTCTATGGGGCGGTCAAAATTTAAGAACAGAATTTGGATATGATTTACCACCAAAAAACATCGGAGAATGTTGGGCTATTTCAGCGCATTTAAATGGTGATTGTCGGGTTAAAAACGGTAAGTTTATGGGAATGACGATTAGCACCTTATTTCGAACTGAACGCAAGCTATTTAATTATTATCAATCTAAAAAATTCCCATTGATGGTTAAAATCATTGATGCAAATGATGATTTAAGTATTCAAGTGCACCCTGATGATAAATATGCAAAAAGACATACTGAAGATGAAGGAAAAGCAGAGTGCTGGTATATTTTAGATGCCAAAGATGATGCTTATATTATTTATGGACATCAAGCGAAAAGTAAAGATGAATTAGCAAATATGGTATCTGAAAATCAATGGAAAGATTTACTTATTAAAAAAAATGTAAAAAAAGGTGATTTTATCTTTGTCCCAGCTGGAACTATTCATTCAATTGGAAAAGGTATTATGCTTCTTGAAATTCAACAAACATCTGATATCAATTACCGTTTATACGATTATGATCGATTAGATGAACATGGGGAAAAAAGAGACTTGCAAATCGAAGAAGCCATTCAAGTGACTCGCATACCACATGTGAATCCTGTTTTGCGCACTAAGTTCTTTGATTTAGGGGACACCTCAATAACAAGGTATGTAAAAAATGATTATTTCACAGTCGAAAAATGGGATGTCAATTCGAGTTTTAACCATGAAAATGATCGTTTCAAACTGATGAGTGTGATTGATGGATATGGTCAAGTCAATGGCAATTCAGTTAAAAAAGGTGATCATTTTATTGTTACTGCAAATGTTAACTATATTCAATTGATTGGTAAAATGTCAATCATTACATCATATGTTTAATTGCCAAGTTAAGCTTGGCTTTTTTTATATAAAAACAAGGGGGTGGGTATGATATAATCATACTGGGTGATATGATGAATCAAGAAATTAAAATAGATGATCAAATTGTTTTAAATATTAAAAGAATGGGTATTAATGGAGAGGGTATTGGGTATCTCAATAAACTCGCTATTTTTGTTGATTATGCACTTCCTGATGAAGATGTTGAAGTGATTGTTACTGAAGTATATGAAAATAGAGCAGTAGCTAAACTTATAAATATTATTCATCCTAGTCCTAAGCGAACCACACCTTTTTGTCCTGTATATGAAACTTGTGGAGGATGTCAAACTCAGCATCTTGATTATGAAGAAACTTTAGTTCAAAAAAGAGATATCTTAGTTAAATCCTTTGAAAGATATGCTGGAAGAAAGATTAGCGAAGACTTAATTAAACCAACGATTGGTGCAGATAACCCGCGATACTATAGGAATAAAGCATCTTTACCGGTTCAAAAGTTTAAAATGAATAATAAACTAGGGATGTATGCAAGAAACTCTAGTCATTTTGTGATTATCGAAGATTGCCCTGTTCAAAACCGCTTGGTTAACCAAATATTAAAAACCATTATTGAATTAATGGATGAATTAGGTGTTGATGCGTTAAACGCGAAAACAAGAAGAGGCTATGTAAGATCTTTAGTTGTTAGAGCTTCAGAACACACTAAAGAAGCACAAGTTTCATTTATTATGATGAATAAATCAAATCGCTTACCAAATTTAGTCGAACGTCTTGTAGAAAAAGAAAAAAATGTAGTTTCTGTATTTGAAGTTTTAAATCCTGATATTAAGAAACCAGGATATTTTACAGACAATGTTAAATTACTATATGGTAAGGAAACAATTACAGAAACTTTAAACAATCAAACCTATTTATTAAAACCAGAAGCCTTTTTCCAATTAAATACACCACAAGCACATAAGTTTTATTTAGAAATGAAAAGACTTGCAAGCTTAAAACCTCATGAAATAGCAATCGATGCATATGCAGGGATTGCTCCAATAAGCCATTATATTCATAAAGATGCAAAGCATGTTTATGCTGTTGAGTTGGATCATGCAGCATGTGAAAGTGCTAAGTTAAGCTTAAAACAAAACCATATTACAAATGTCACAGTCTTGCAAAGTGACTTTAAAAGAGCATTAAGTGGTTTAAAAGAAAAGAAAATAGATGTTATGTTTTTTGATCCACCAAGAACAGGATTAGGTAAAGAAACAATAGATTTAATTTTAGAGTTCAAACCTAATCGTTTAATTTATGGATCTTGTAATCCATCAACACTTGCTAAAGACCTAAAAGATCTACTAAATGATTATAAGCTTATTGAAACGGTTCCAATTGATATGTTTCCTTATACATCATTGGTTGAAAGTGTTAGCTTATTACACAAGAAATGAGATTTTAGTCTATAAAATAAGTGAAATAGATAAAATCATCGAGTATATTCATCATATTCGATATATTATTATAAATGTTATAGACGTACGCAATAACGTATGTTATAATAAATGTGGAGGCGATATTATGTCATATACAACAAATATTACAAACGCAAGAAAAGATTTGTATAAGTTAGCAGAGATGGCAATTGAAAATGGAGTTGAAATAAACATCAACACAAAAAACGGTAATGTCATCATGATTTCTGAAGATGAGTATAGAAGTCTTCTTGAAACACTATATTTAAGTTCAAATGAGCCATATAAGAAGACAATTACTGATGGTCTTAAAACTACTTACAATCAAACGATTGCTGAAGACAAAGTTAAGTGGTAGTTTTTTATGTATGAAATCAGATATACAAAACATGCGATTAAAGATATAAAAAAGCTTAAGCAAGCAAATCTTGATCAAAAAGTTAAAAACTTGATTGAAGTAATCAGGAAAAATCCTTTTGAAACACCGCCACCTTATGAAAAGCTGGTTGGTGATTTAACTGGTGCATATTCAAGAAGGATCAATAGACAGCATAGATTAATTTATAAAATAGACGTAGAACATCATGCTATTATCATTATTAGAATGTGGACTCATTACGAATGAAAATAAAGGGATATGAGAAAATTAATATGACTAGTAAATTGTTATAGACTCAAAATCAAGTTTTAAAAGATTGATCATATCTCTTTTATAGATAACCTTAATCAAAATATTCGTGCGTAAGAGTTCACAAGATGAAAGTGTGAGTTTATTAGTTCTAAAAACTTCTTAATCATGAAAAGAGAATTGTTATGATTGAAATCGTAAACAATAACAATAAAGAATATAAAAGTGCATTAATCATCATTGTCATACCAATCATCATGATGATTGTTTTGAGTATAATCATGATAACATCGATTGTTGATAAGCAAATGTCTATAACATTAATAGAAATCTTATTTGTCGGTTACGTTTTAATGTTAGCTTTTATTAACTATCTTGTTAATTTAGCACACTCAAGACACTATACATTTAAAATCATCGATCAAAGTCTATATATAGAGCGTATTGATAGAAAATATGAAATTCATATTGGTGATGTAAAAAAAGTATTATATTCAATTCAAAGAGACATAACTGGATCTACTAGTTATTTAATGATTGTTACTAAAGGATTAAAAAAGAATATCTTTTTATCAAATTATGGAGCAAAAAAAATAGATTTAAATCAGTTATTAGAACTTCCGATATTTGAAAACATTAAGGTAACTAAGTTTTCCAATCGTTTGATAGGAGAAGTTGTAATCCTTGCATATTCAACCATATTTCTTACTTATTAGTCACAAAAATGCCAATATATTCGTCTTAATAACCTAATATATTAATTATTAGTCGATATAACCTAATTATATTTAAATTCGTATTTACAAGCGAACCTTTTTGATATATAATGATGGTATTGAGGTGGTTTTATGTATTATACGTTGATTGGAGACTTGAAAAAGTCGAAGACAATAAATAATCGAATTGAAGTACAACATCGATTAAGAGATGTCTTAAATGAAATGAATCTAGAATATCAAGATGTCTTAGTCAAAAAAATGTATATCACATTGGGTGATGAATTCCAAGGTGTTTTTCACTCGTTCGAAAGTATCTTTGAAATCATGCATAAAATTATGTTTTCACTAGATCCAGTAGAATTAAGATTTGGATTAGGTATCGGTGATATCTTATTTGATGAATCCAAAAATGCGTCACCATACGATAGCGATGGTGAGGCTTGGTGGTTTGCAAGAGATGCCATTAAGGCAATTAAAGATCTAGAAGAAAAACAAAAGGTAACTGAATTTTCAAATATTATGATTAAAACTAAAGATTCAGCTTTTGATTTGATGGTTAATAAAGTCTTTGATTTACTTTATATAATTAAAACCGGATGGACCGATACACAACAAAAGATGATTGAAGTTATACTTAATCATTTCGGATTAACTCGTCAGTTTAAGCAAATAGACCTTGCTAAGCTATTAGATGAAGCACCACCAACAGTTAATGAAAAACTTAAGAGAACAAAATATTATGAATATGTTGAAATGATTGAAGCATTAAGCTTATTTATTAAGCAAAGGGAGGGATAACTATGTTTTTACTATTTTTTCTATTACTGATTCATGTCATTGTTGATTTTTACTTACAAACCGAAAAAGCTTCTGAAGAAAAACTTGAAGAAGTTATACATTTTAAGTCTTTTTATAAAAGTAGATTATTCAAGCATTCAATAATTTATGTGCTTGCTACTTTATTTGTATTTTTAGTTTATACGCCAAATCATTGGACTGATATTGTCATCTTTATTGGTGCAGGATTGAGTCATGGCTTCATAGACTTCATAAAAATCAAAGTTTACCAAAAATCAAATGAAAATAAATATCCTTACATTTTCTTGATTGATCAATTGCTTCATTTGATTATTTTAATTGGTTTATCACTTTATATCATCTTTTATTTTACATTAACAAGCCTAGGAAGCTCATTACTAAGTGAAGGACTCTCATATACAATCTTGCAATATCTTCTAGCATTTTTATTGATTGGTAAAACAGCAAATGTGTTTTTTAAAGAGTTATTAGGAAAATATAAACCGACTGAACTAGACATTGAAGAGGCAAAAGCAAATAACTTTTATGTCTTTAGTTCAAATCCAAAAGCTGGTAGAACAATAGGGATTCTTGAAAGAATACTTCTCATGGTTTCACTTATTGTTGGTAGTTATATGACGATAGGATTGATTTTAGCAGCAAAATCAATCGCTAGATTTAAAACTTTAGAAGTCACAAAGTTTGGTGAGTATTTTATTATTGGTACCATGTTTAGTATTTTATATACCATTATTGTTTATTACTTTGTATTTGTATTATTTTAATATATATCATGTGGAGGCATCATGTTTAAAGATATCAAAGGCCATGAAACTTGGCAAGTTATTAAAAAAATAGATCGTGGATTTTCTAGAGATACTAAATATTATATCGAAACAATTCACGGAAATAAATTGTTACTTAGAACATCAAGTAAAGATACTTACGAGAAAAAGTTAAAAGAATTTGAAATGATTGAAAAGTTTTCTAAACTTGGATTTGAGATGTCAATACCGTTAGACTTTGGCTTGTTTAATGATGACCAAGAAGTCTTTATGCTATTAACTTGGGTTGAAGGTGAGGACTTGGAATATGCTTTACCTAAGCTTGATGAGAAAAAACAATATGAATTAGGAAGAGAAGCAGGACATATTTTAAGAGCTATCCATAGCATTCATATTCCAGATCATGAAATACCTCAAGAAACTAAGTTACCTAAGAAAAGAAGACAAATCGAGTTATATGAAACATCAGAGGTTAGAATTGATGGTGATGAGACTGCTCTAAAGTTTCTAAAAGAACATATTGATCAAATATGGTCTAAACCTCCAGTGTATTTACATGGAGATTATCATCCTGGAAACTTAATCTTGACACCTGATCAAAATATTGGAGTTATCGATTTCAATCGTTGGGAAATTGGTGATCCTTATGAAGAGTTTTATAAGTTAGAAAGTTTTGGTACAGAAGTTAGTATACCTTATTGTATTGGTCAAATTGAGGCATATTTTAATGATGATATACCTAATGATTTTTGGGATATACTCGCTATATATTGTGCGCATTCTGCGCTATATTCAATTAAATGGGCAGAACCATTTGGCCAAGAACAAATTGATGTCATGATTAACATTTGTAAAAAGACAATGAATCATTTTGATAACTTTAATAAAGCTATTCCTTCATGGTATAGGAAATATGATTAATTTAGAAGAGTATTTAAATAATCCTTGCAAAACTTTATCCATACCATACTGGAAAAACGAGAAATATAATAAACCAAATCATATCGAGATCTATCATGAACATCAATTTAAAAGTTATGATCAATATCAAAAAGTCGATCGCTTTTTTAGAATGATTCATCACCTAGATCATATACCTAATCAAAATTTAATGGTTGAGACCATTGATTTAAAACAAGATATCAATGATTTAGTTGATATGATTAATGAATCGTATCAACATGAAAACATTCATGTTACATCTGATGATCTCACATCATGGCTTAACAAAGAAGTTTACCAAAAAGACTTGTGGGTTAAAATTGTTATTGATAACCAAATCGTAGCTTCTGGTATTGCTGAATATGATGATGAAGCAAAAGAAGGCATTCTAGAATGGATTCAAGTACGTCCTAAATTTCAAAAACGTGGATTTGGCCAAATGATTGTTAATGAATTGATTAACAGATTATCAAGACAAGCGAGATTTGTTACTGTATCTGGAAGATTAGAAAATTCTACTAATCCAAGAAGACTGTATCAACAGTGTGGTTTTACTGGTGATGATGTATGGTATATATGTTATTTAAAATAAATTGATTGAGGTTATCTAATGAAGATTATGGTTATAGGGTATAGTGGATCAGGAAAATCAACACTAGCAAAACAACTAGCTCATTTTTATCAACTTCCACTATTATATATAGACACATTACAATTTGAACCTAATTGGATAGAAAGAAGCGTAGAAGATAGGAATCAAGATTTACTTGACTTTATCAATACTCATGAAAATTGGGTGATTGATGGTAATTATAAAGGTGCTCATTTCGATTTAAGAGTATCCTTGGCTGATCAAATATATATCTTAAACTATAATCGTTTCACCTGTTTAATCAATGCTATTAAAAGAAGAATTGTCTATAAAAACAAATCAAGAGAAAGCATAACAAGCGGTTGTTATGAAAAACTAGATTGGGAATTTCTAAAATGGTTACTCTATCAAGGTAGATCTAAAAGAAGAAAAACACTTTATCAAACATTAAAAAAGACGTATTCAAATAAAGTCTTTATGTTTAGAAATAGAAGACAGTTGAATCATTACTTGTTGAAAAAAGAAATTATATCTTCAGTTAAAGATTGGAAGAGATGAAATGAAAGATGATAAACCATTATTACTCTTTATATATCCATTATTAATCGTTGTAATATTTGTTTTGCCCTTTTTTAGCTTTGAGGGATATGACATACTCAAACATACTACAAGTCAATTAGGCGCTCAACTAACACCAAATGCTTGGGTTATGAATACAGTATTCATGTTATTAGGCGGTGCTGTTATCATTGATTCTCTAAAATCTCTTAAAGGTTTTTATGTTCAACAAGTCGTATTAATCATTTTTGCTAGTACGTTAATATTAACTGCTATCTTTAGACATGAACATATAACATCATTATTTACGCACAATATAGAAGCTGAATTACATTCTTTATTCGCAACAATTGTAGGATTTTCTTTTGTTGTTTTTGCAATGAGTATGTATTTTATTGAAGAAGAAGTAAAAAGAAAGCAAATCTCAATCCTTATGGTCTTTATCACGACTTTATTATCTATTCTTATTTTTTCTATGGAACCCCTTCGTGGACTATTTCAAAGATTGATGTTTATCATTTCATTTTTATATTTGATTGACATCTTTATTCACTTTAAAAATGGGTTAAATATAAAGGAGAAAATAAATGATTAAAGAAGTATATGATCCTTTGATTAGACAACAAACCACTCAACAAATCATTGAAGCGTTACCTGAATGGTTTGGTATACCTCAAGCGAATCCAGACTATATTCATGATGCTAAAGAGATGATGATGTTTGCTTATTTTTTAGATGATCAACCTATTGGCTTTGTATCACTAAAACCTAATAACGAGTCAACAATAGAAATTCATGTAATGGGTATTCTAAAAGAACATCATCGCCAAGGTATAGGAAAGATGTTAATTGATTATGTCTGTCATTATGCAAAAGCAGAACATTATCAATTACTAGAGGTCAAAACTCTAGATGCATCACATACAGACGCAAATTATGCTAAAACGAGAGACTTTTATTTATCAATGGGTTTCATACCTGTTGAAACATTTAAAGAGCTCTGGGGTACAGATAACCCCTGTTTACTATTAATCAAAACACTGTAAAGGATGATGATATGAGATATCGATTAACAAATGAACAAGCGAGAAAGTTTATTTTATTAAAACAAGGTTTATTGGGTGACTATAAATATATAGGTAAATCTGGCACATTAGACTATATTAAAGAAGCAGGATGTATTCAATACGATCCTATTGATGTATGTGGAAAGAATGCAGAGCTTGTTTTGCAATCGCGTGTTAAGGGTTTTAAAAAAGAGATGCTATATGACTTATTATATAAAGATAGAGAACTTATTGATTACTATGATAAAGTCATGTCAATATTCTCAATTCATGATTGGAAGTATTTTAAAAGAGTTAGAGATCGTTACAATCAAACAGAAGAAAACCATCCACATCTTGCAGAAATGAAAGATGAGATAAGAAATAAAATTAAAGAACTTGGCTATGTATGTTCTAAGGACTTTAATAGGGACAAAAAAGTAGATTGGAATTGGAACCGTACAACTTTACCTAAAGCAGCAATTGAACTCATGTATTTTCAAGGTGAACTGATTGTTCACCATAAAAAAAATACAATTAAATACTATGCATTAGCTAAAGACTATATACCTAAAGAAGATTATGAAACAAAAGATCCATTTAAAACAGATTTAGAGTTTCATAAATATAGAGTCTTAAGACGTATTTCAGCAATCGGTCTATTATGGAATAAACCCACTGAGGCTTATTTATTTATTCACGGACTCAAAGCAAAAGAGAAAGTTTTAGTTTATGAATCATTGCTTAAAGAAGAAAAAGTTGTTGAAATAGAAATCGAGGGGATTAAAGATATCTTTTATGCCTTGAAATCGGATGAACATCTCATATTAGATGTACTAAGTGGAAAAGACTTTAAAAAAAGAACTGAATTGATTGCTCCACTTGATGGATTCATATGGGACCGCAAATTAACAGAAACGATTTTTAACTATAAATATAAATGGGAAATCTATAACAAAGAAGAAGATCGAGTATATGGTTATTATGTATTACCAGTGATTTCAGGTTTAGAGTTTATTGGAAGAATTGAAGTCATCAACCAAAAGAAAGAAAAAACATTGCTTGTAAAAAATATTTGGTTTGAAGAGCATATTAAACTCAATAAATTTTTGAGAGAAGAGATATTAGCATGTTTAAACCGCTTTAAGTTATTTAATGAATGTCATCATATCGATATACAAACTGATTTATTGAAGTAAAGGAGCATCTATATGAGAAAGCTTTATCAACACATAGAAAAACAATTAAATCAAATTAATTTTAATGAAATATGGACAGGGTTTCACCCTTTTGAATTTGCTTTATATAATGACAATGAAGTTTATTTAAAAGATGGAGTGATCCAAAAAGATGAGAGGTTTTATGGCAATACAGCAATTAAGTATAATGATACCTATTTAGCGATTTGGTATTTAAATGCAAAAGATTTAGAAAAAAACGAAAAGGATTCTACAGTATTAGTTTCTAAAATCGTGCATGAAATGTTTCATGCTTATCAGTTTGAACAAGGTGAAAAACGATGGCCACATGAAGTTAAAGCATTATTGACTTATCAATATGATGCCTTAAACCTATCAATGAAAAAACAAGAAAATGAAATGATTTATACTTTGTTAGATCACTTTGATATGGATTTGTTTAAAGATTTCTTGAAATTAAGAAAATCAAGACATCAACAGTTCCCTTCACAATTTGATTATGAGGCTAAAACTGAAGTTATCGAAGGGTTTGCTACTTATGTTGAACTTATGACGTTAAAGATGCTTGATGAAGCTAGATATTTAAAGGCATTGGCTTTACTAAAAGAAAAAATATTAAATGAAGAACATTTTTTCCCGATTCGTTTAATATGTTATGATATAGGAGGATTACTCGCTATCCTATGCCAAGAAAATCAAATTGATTGGCATCATGATATTGCAAGTACAGAACTTTCCTTAAGTGATATATTATTTAATCGCTATTTGATTTTATCAGAATCAAAATCGATAGATATAGATTCAGATATAACTAAGCTTGTCAAATGGTTTGAAGAAGAAAACAGAATATTAATCGAAGAAACATTAAAAAAATGTAATGCTAAGCATGAAGGAACTTATAAGTTATTAGGGGTAGACCCATATAATGCAAGATCTTATAAGTATTATATTTATTGTCCTGGGTTTATTGCTTTGATTAATCCTGATGGCAAACAAGAATTTATTTTTAATACAGGTGTTGTTGTAGTAGAAGATGATTTAACGGTTGTGAGTTGTCAATACATAACAACTAAAGGTGTTTAAAATGAATATTATCAAAATCACTAAAGAAAATATTGAATATGGTAGACAAAGCATAGAGTTATTTTTTAATAGTAAAACGTTTAATCAACATTTTTTGGACTTACCAAATAATGTCATGTATGTTGCACTAGATGAAAAAAAGGTTATTGGTATGGTATATGGTTATATATTTGATCGTCCTGATGGGAGTCAAAAGCAATTGTTCATTTATTCAATTGATGTTTTAGAAGCATACCGGAAACAACATGTAGGAACTCACTTATTAAAACATATTTTAAAACCTTTAGAAGAAGGACAATATCGGGATGCTTTTGTGATTACAAATCATACGAATCAAGCAGCGATGAACTTATATTTAAAAGCAGGAGCAACTCAAGTTACACCACATGATGATCAAGATGTCTTATTTGTATGGAAGAATCAATAGGAGGTATTATGGAACAGTTAAAAATAACGGATAAACGCATCATAAAGTCAACATTTGTCAATAGAGAAATTGAATATGTTTGGCATTTATGGACAACCGAAGAAGGCATGAAAAGATTTTTAGGTGTCAAATCTATGATTGAACTTAAACCACATGGAGCTTATGAACTATATTTTCTAGAAGATGGAACTAAAGGATTAAGAGGTAGTGAGGGTTGTCAAGTTTTATCTTATGTTCCTTATGAGATGTTATCCTTTACCTGGAATGCTCCACCCAATATGGCATATGTTAGAAATCATGAATATAAAACACAGGTTGTTTTAAAATTTAATAAAATTGATGATAAACAAACCCTTGTTGAATTAACACATCAAGGTTGGCCAGAAGGCAAACCTTGGGATGAAGCATTTGATTATTTTGATCAAGCATGGGAATATGTATTTGATCGAATGACGAAAGTATAGGAGGGTATTATGAATTATTTTCAAGAACTGATATTGAAAAGAGAGAGTTGCAGAAAATTTAATGAAAAACCTGTTTCAAAAAAAGATTTAGAAACGATTATTGAAGCAGCAAGGCTTGCTCCTTCAGCATGCAATGGACAACCATGGCATTTTATAGCAGTTACAAATGATGAACTTAAAAAAAGTTTATCATCACATATGCAGCCATTCAATGCTAAAGCTGGTGCTTTTATTGTGATTATTCAAGAAAAAACAAATATCACTTCAAGCATTGGTGGGAAGATCAAGCATCAAGATTATGCTCAAATGGATATTGGTATCGTGACTTCATATCTATCCTTAGCAGCAACTTCATTAGGTATTTCTAACTGTATTTTAGGTTGGTTTGATGAATCTAAAGTTAAAGAGACTTTAAAGATTCCAAAAAAGAAGAGAGTAAGATTGATCCTTAGTTTAGGCTATACTGATGATAAAGATGTTAGAACAAAACTAAGAAAAGATATTTCAGAGATCGTAGATTATATTGATTGAGGAGAATTTATGCGTTTATTTCATGTTAGTGAAGAAAGTGACATCAAAATATTTCACCCCATTAAGCCATATCGTAAAGACTTGGCACAAGAAGAAGGATTAGTGTGGGCACTTTGTGAAAGAACACTTCCTAACTTTTTGACACCTAGAAATTGTCCAAGGGTTACTTTTCATGTATCAAAAGATACGAAACAAAAAGATATCAATAAGTATTTTAAAAATAAATCGAGTGAACATGCTGTTTATGTAGAAAAAGATTGGTTAGAAAGAATCGATCAAACAACATTAACCATTTATGAGTTTGATCCTAAAAACTTTGTTATACAAGATGAAATGGCTGGATACTATGTTAGCACTCAAAGTGAAGTTCCTATTAAGACCTATACGGTCACAAACCTTAGAAAAGCACTCAAAGCTTTTGATGTTGAGTTTCATACGGTTGATTATTTATGGGATATCATGGAACAAATTCAGCAATCCTCTTTTAACTGGTCAATGTGTCGAATGGGCTTTGCTAAAAAGAAACATAGTGAATAATGCTTTATTAACGATTGTTTAGATTAAGTCATATATAATATAGACAAGAAAAAAAGTAAAGTGGGTATTTTATGTTTAAAAGTGATCGTGTAACTATCTTAGAGTGGATGTTGATTATTGGATTCATGGCTCTTCCATTTGTAAACCTTGCTTTTATATTATGGATTTTTATTAGACGGGGAAGTAGTCAAACAGTTAAAAATCTTGTGATTGCATTTGGTATATTTATTATTTTTGCTCTCATAGCACTTGCAATATGGGGTTTTTAGTAGATAAAGTATAAGAACACTCGATTGGGTGTTTTTATTTGACTTTTTTTTAGGTATAATTAAATAAGAACGTTAAAGTGGAGAATTAGTATGATTGAGATTAGAAATTTAACAGAACAAGAAATGTCTGAAGCAGTACAATTAAGGATTACATCGTGGCAAGAAGAACTAGCAGGAAAATTAGAACATCATTTAATATTTGAAGAGGAACTTCCTTTTTGGGTTCATTGGATGCATCATGCTAAAGAAAACAATGATATTAGAACATTAATTGGAGCATTTGAAAATAATGAAATGCTAGGTGTAGCTTTTGCAAGCTTCGCTGAAGAAGAAGATGGAAAAGATGCATTTGAACTCAATGGATTGTGGGTATACCCTAAACATCGAGGTAAAAAAATATCTATTTTATTACTTAAACACCTGATTGATATTTATTTGCCGCTTCAAAAGATGACTTTGATTGTTTACAACCATCATTATGCACCATCTAATCAATACTATCAGCATCTAGGTGGAAAAGTATTTAAAAAGAATTTACAAATTGATGGGAAGCTTGATGTTGATATATTTACATTTGATGTTAAAGAACTTGGAGAAAAATGCAAAAAAATATTGAATAGAGGATAAATCTATGAATGTATTAACTTGGTTGAAACAAGGAGACCCATCAATTGAAAGACTTACTAATAAATATTTGTTAGGTCAAGAAGTTAAATATGTAGATGATGGATATATCAATAAGTATATTCGTTTATTTGATGAAAAGAAAAAAACTTGGGGACAAGGTATTTATTCACCTAAATGGATTTCTACACATTATACATTATTAGAACTTAAATATATGGAAATTGATCCTAACCATATGGTTTATCAAGAAGGTGTAAAAAACTTAGTTGATCATCTTTGGTACAATCAAGGTTTAGTCGCTAAAAAAAGATATCAAGATATGTGTATTGTTGGTATGATGTTACAATGTATTGCATATGGAAATATACACGAACCAAGAAATCGAGAAATTATTGACCATATTCTTGACCATCAATTCAATGATGGTGGTTGGAATTGCAGATGGGATAGTGGAGACAATCCTAATATAAGTTCTGTTCATACAACGATTTGTGTCTTAGAAGGTTTGCATGAATTTGTTAAGAATAAGTACACTTATAGGTTAGAAGATGTAAAACAAAGCATTGAAAAAGGTGTTGAGTGCTTGTTATCTAGACATTTAATTTTAAACAAAAAGACAAATCAAGAACTACATCATAGTATGACAACTTATCATTATCCTCCAAGATGGAAATACGACTATTTAAGAGTTCTTGAATTATTAGCATCAATGGATTATCCATACGATGTGCGTATGGATGAAGCATTAGATCTATTAAAAAAAGACATGACGCAAGGACGATTAAAAAGAGGACAAAGGATTCCAGGGTTAATACATTTTAAGCTTGAAGAAACACAATATGGAAGATTCAATACGCTAAGAGGACTAAAGGTCTTAAAATGTTATGAACCTAATCTTTATCAAAGTTATATAAATTGTGAAATATAAGGTGAACAATGATTAAAAATCAAAATATTGAACTGCGTCCATTTTATGAAAAAGATGTTCTTGATGCCATTTACTGGTTTACAAAGGATACTGAATGGATGGATTGGGATGCCCCATGGGAAAAAGATGATCCCTTTGATGAAAATGAATATAAAGCTAAAAAATTAAAACAAATTGAAAATAGAAATTTATATAATCTGCAACCAAGAATGGAAATGTATCTCAATGATAATATCCATATTGGTTGGGTGAGTCATTATTTTATAAATGAGAAGTTTGAATTTGATACTGAAGGTAAAGATATCGCAATTGGTTTGGTTATACCAGAAGTTATATATCGCAATCTTGGTTATGGAAGTCAAGCTATAAAATTATTTTTAGATCTGATATGGACCTATGGTTACAGAAAAGTGTATTTGCAGACATGGTCTGGAAATACACCAATGATTCATACAGCTAAAAAGATTGGATTTATTGAATGTAACAGGTTTAAAGATTTTAGAGAGATTAAGGGTAAGAAATATGACGCATTAACATTTGTCATAGAAAAGTAGGTGTAACAATGTTTAATAAAAAGAAGAAACATGAGTTTCAAAATATTTATAATAAAAATCCTGAAACAGGTGCATATGTCATCGAAGTATCTTTAGATGATTATTCTGAGCTTTTTAATGGGTGGGATGCATCACCACTAAGAAGAAAGGATTTAGAACCTGAATTAATTGATTACTTGGAACAAGCAGCAATCGAAATTCCACTTAAGGAAACCGTTGAGTTATGCTTTTATCGTCCTGCAACTATTAAAGATGATGATAAGGAGTCAAAAAGTATTACAGGTATAAAAAACAATTTTAAAGTTGTTATTTTCTTTATCCAAAAAACACTTAGAATTAATTATCGACAATTATTTACTTATATGACTTTAAGTATTTTGTTTTTAATAGGTGCTTATACATTGCGTAATGTTGGAGAGTTTGAGCTATTGTTTTCTATTATGGTTGAAGGTTTATTTATCGGTGGGTGGTTCTTGTTATGGGAAGCATTTACAGTATTCTTTTTTACCAGTCATGAATCACGTATAAGAAGAAAAATATTCAACCGGTTTTTAGATAGCGAAGTTTATTTTAAAGATACAAAGGAATAAGGTAGGATGACTCAATGAAGCAGTATAATTTAGAAGAAAAAATAAGAATAAAAAAAACACTTAGAAAAAGTGGTATTACATTACTTGTTATTGGATTACTTTTAATGGTAGTTGCAATGGTTGATTTATTCTTATCAGATATCCCTCAAGTGTTTTATTTATTTTTTATAGGTGGTCTATTTTTATTTATAGGGCTTGTAATGACATTTTATGGTTATATGGGTGCAGTAGCAAGATATCAAGCAAGTGAAATAGCACCTGTTGCTAAAGATACAATTAATTATATGCTTGATGGCACAAAAGATTCAGCTGGAAAGTTTTTTGAGCAACTTAAAAACACACCACTTCCGTCAAAGACCTGTCCACAATGTGGTAAGGAATTATTTCCTGACGCGATGTATTGTGATAATTGTGGTTGTGCAATGTTTAAGAAATGTCCAGATTGCATGGAATTAAATGAAGTCAGTTCTAAATTCTGCAAATCATGTGGAAATCAGTTTAGAACATAAAAGGAGCAGATATGGAATTTCACGATTTAAGAGACTTAAGTAAAAAACAATTATATCAATGTGCTTTATTATTACATCAAGAAATACCAACTGGATGGAAGAACATAGAAGAAGCACAAAATGAAATCACTGAGCAATTAGAGTCTGATGGTTATTTCTATGCGCTTATTGATCAAGGACAATTATTTGGATGGGGTGGCATTCTACCGCATTATAGTGGGCATGTTTATGAAATACATCCCATGGTCATTGACAAAAAACATCAAAACAAAGGATTTGGTGGTTTATTAATTAAGCATTTAGAAGATAAAGCAAAGTTTTTAGGTGGTTTAACGATTTATGCTGCATCTGATGATGAGTTTGATGATAGAAAATCTAGTTTAAGAGATACTGATGGCTATGATAATATTTATGACAAAATGAAACATTTTGATCCCAAAGGTCATCCGGCTCGCTTTTATATCAAATATGGATATCAATTAATCGGCATCATGCCTGATGCCAATGGTAGAGGCAAGCATGATTTAATTTTGAGTAAAAAATTATGAGAAATAAATATGATTGCTTAATACATTATCAACTCTTAAAAAAAGACTTTATCTATGGTCCTGTTGTTGATCTTAAATTAATGAATTTTTACTCTAAAGAAAAAGATTCACTTCCCTACTATATGTTTCAAATCATTTGCGGAAAACAATCTATTGGAACCATCACACTTCGCTTAGGCTATAATGAAGAAATAATGATTCATGGACATATCGGCTATGAAATCAATGCTGATTATCAAGGACATCATTATAGTTACTATGCTTTAGAAATGATTAAAGATATTGCGAGAGAGCATGGTTATGGCATATTACTGATAACAAGTGAAAGTGATAATAATAAATCCATTAGAACAATTTCAAGATCAGGTGGTACATTAATCGCGATGGAACAAGACATTCCAAAAGACCATATCTTTTATGTGATTGGAAAACAAAAACTAAATGTTTATGAGATTGCACTCTAAAAGAGACAATCAAATAAACTTTTTTTATGTTACAATAAAGACAAGGTGATTTTATGAAACTTGAAGTTTTAAGAAAACTATCAAAGAAAAAAACGAATCAACCTCCGTTATTATTCATTCATGGAGCTGCAGGTGGTGCTTGGTATTTCAAGCACTTTTTATCATATTTCTCTAATCATGGTTACGATAGCTATGCCTTAAGTTTAAGAGGTCATGGAAAAAGTGAAGGTTACGAGGATATTGATACCTACCGTCTTGATGATTATGTAACTGATGTCAGATCGGTTGTTAAAATCTTAAAGAAAAAGCCAATACTAATTGGACATTCAATGGGTGGAGCAATCACACAACGTTTTATTAGAGATTACCAAGATGAAATTCATGCTGCTATATTACTATCATCAGCTGAAGCTGGTGGTATTGATAAGGATTCACATTTAGGGTTATTTTTTAATGACACAAAAGATTTTCTGAGGAAACTAAAAAAAGAGCATCCAAATGAAAAGATAACCTTGGAAGTTTTATTAAACCAAACGATATTTAGTAATAGGATGAATTCTACTGAATTAAAAGAGATTAGAAAACGTTTGACCAAAGAGTCTAGTCTCGTAAAAAAAGACCTTCTAGAGCCTTTTATTGATGACTACAGTGCAATTAGTATTCCCATTGGAGTCATTGGTTCTAAAGATGATATGATTATTGATGAAACCAAAGTTATGAAAACTGCAAGTGCTTTTGGTGTGGAACCTATCATTTTAAATGATTTATGTCATTTTTTAACGATTGATCCTGATTGGGAACATGCTGCAGATGCAGTTCTTAAAACCATTCAAAACTTTAAATAAAAAAACAGCTGCTCAGTTTTTGAGCAGTTGTTTTGCTTATGGTAATATTTTTCCGTAATTATAGACGTATTCATAACGATATCGATACGCTTTTTCCATCATCATTGATCTTGTCATCAAGATGCCAAGAATATTAGAGTTCGTTCTTTGTATGGTTTGAAGCGCTTCTTTAACTAATGGTTTGGTAACTTTACGGTCAGCGACACAAAATAAGATGCCATCTACAAATCTAGATATATAAAGTGGATCTGATACTGCAATTACTGGTGGGGAATCAATTAAGATATAATCATATTCTAGTCTTAATCTTGAAACAAGGTCTTTTAACTTCTCAGATTCTAAAACATTGATGACCGCATTGGTTTGTTCACCAGTTAGAATATAGTCAACACCGTGTGTTAAAGAATGACGAATCATTTCATCTTGAGTGATGTTGCCTTTTAAGTAATCAGTTAAACCAAAACGATTTGGTACATCAAAAACTCGTTGCATCTTAGGTTTTCTTAAATCTAAGTCAATAACAATAACTTTTTTGTTTTTTCTTGCCATTAGATACGCAACATTGGAGATGATTGTTGTTTTACCTTCTCCAGATAAAGAAGAAGTAAACTGAATGATCTTATTCGCTTGATCAACGTTGGTCATTTCCATATTTGCGATAACTTTTTGAATACATTCAGTTGTATAAGAAAATGGCTTTTCTTTTGCTACAACATATTCATAATTTTCTTCTGATTCTTTTTTAGATAATCCAAACATCATTCTCACCCCGGATATTATAGATTTATACATCTTGCGTACATTATTCATTATATTTATAATTTGTTTCGTATTTCTTTCTAAATAATAAACAACCTATAATTTTTTATAAATTTTTTATTATCATTATCCTTTAGAGTTAATTAAAAAATAAATGATTTAATGTATCATATCGCCTATGTATGAGCAAATAAGATATAATGTTAATTAATTCATCACAATTTATAACAAATGGTTCATATTTTCTTACAATATGAATATTTATTTCAATTTGAAGTATTTAAGAAATAGGTTATTCAATATAATGAATATATATGCAATTACCTGGGGAGGTTGTTGAATTGTACAATTTGTTATTGATATCGAATGATGTAACGCCTTACGTCGATCTTATTAATTACTTTAAAAAGGATTTTTTTAATGTCTACACTGAGGGATTAGAGTATCTTGACACTAATGTTCAAGATTTGGATTCATTTGACTTTATATTACTTAATTTAAATGCAACAGAAACTAGCAACATTAAAATGATTCAATTGATTAAACGTTATGCAGTTTGTCCATTATATCTTTTTTCAAAAAATCATCTAGCTGAAGAAAAAGCTAGACTTATGGAAGAGGGAGCAGAAGGACATATAGATATTCCTTTTCACAGTCAAGAAATCAGTTCACGTATTAAAGCAGTATTAAGATATTTAAATAATGTTAGACGAAATTCTCACAAGTCCGTTAAGATTGGTAAATTAATCATTAACTTCGATAATCGCGAAGTTATTTATGAAGGCAATCGAATTAAGTTGACAAATGTAGAATACAAATTACTAAAAATATTAGTTGAAAATCATGATAACTTAGTGTCTAAAGATAAAATCATCCGTTATGTGTGGGATGACGATTCTTCTGCTACAGATAATGCATTAGGAATTCATATTACAAGACTTAGAAAAAAATTAAAATGTCAAGATGATGTCCAAATGATTGAAACCATATGGGGGTTAGGATATCGATTAAATCTTAAGGCATGTGAGTATCAAGAAGATATAAATACATAACGATTTTCTTATAACACCTTTACGATGTTTACTTGATATGGTATGATATGAATATCAAACTATATCTTTGATATAAGTATACGCAGGTGTTATATGAGAAAAGGCATCATCATATATTCGAAAACAGGAAATACAAGAAGTGTTGCGAATCGCTTAAATGATCTTTTGGATTGCGATTTTTTCGAAGTAACAGCAGCATCTGATAATCCAAGTCTTAAAGATGTTGAGCTCGTTGAAGCTCCTCATGTTGATGTTTATAACCATTTAGTTTTCGCATCTCCTGTACATGGTTTTTCATTATCACAAGTTATGTTTACCTATTTGAATCAATTGCCTGATCTAACAGATAAGACGATTGATTTATTTATTACACATCACTTCCCATTTGCATGGATGGGTGGTAATCGGACACTTAAACAAATGAAACGTATTATTGAAAAGAAAAAAGGAACTATTCGTTACATGACTTCAGTGAACTGGTCTTCTAAGCATAGAGAGTCTGTTATTTTAAACATGGTTGAGAAGTATTCAAAATGAAAAAACATGTTTATTTGCTGGTTATTTTAACTGTTATCATTCTCATTTTTATTGGTGGTATTATATATTTTGTTAATCTTTCAAATGCTGAGTTTGAAAAATTAAATGAAATTGAGATTTTAGATGTCGACCTAAGTTTAGTAGAAGATGGTGTTTATCAAGGTGAGTATAAGTCGTTTCCTGTTGAAGCGATTGTATTAGTAACCGTAGAAAATCATGTGATTACAGATATTGAGATTGTTAAACACTTAACAGGACAAGGTGCAGATGCTGAAGACATTATCTTTGATGTGATATTCTTTCAAAGCATCGAAGTCGATATGATCGCAGGAGCAACCTATTCATCAAAAGTAATACTGCTCGCGATTAGGGATGCACTAGAGTAATGAATACGTTATCATTTTGAAGGGATTTAGGCAAAAACTTAATTTTTTATTAAATTTATGATATCCTAATATTAGGATTTATATAAAGAAAACTGAAAAAGGGGAATAATGCATGAAACGTTCGAGTTTGCAAAGATATGTGAATCTATCTAAGTATATGATCTTCGATGCGATAGCGATTGCTGTCACATATCTTATCGCTGTTTTCATGTTTTTAGTTTTAGAAATCCCTGTTGATCAAGAAGCAGTAGTTTATGCGATTCCTTTAGTTATTATATTTAAATTGGTTGTCTTTTATTTTTCAGGACTTTACAAAATGTTGGTTAATCATGTTGGTTTTGAAGATGTGATAAGAATTGCAATTGTAGTCATTATATCAAATGTTGCTATTGTACTTTTTATTTTCATTTCCGAAATTAATTTCATGTATAAGTCAGCATTTTTCTTTATTACCATTGCTGAAATGGGATTGGTTACTCTACCAAGAATATTAAATAGATTGGTGATTTACTTTAAGACAACAATGGATTGGAATAAAGCGTTAGGTAGAAGAACATTAATCGTTGGTGCTGGATCTGCTGGTGAAATGGTTGTTAAAGAAGTTTATCGCAATAAAGACTTAAATAATATTCCAGTTGCCTTTTTAGATGATGATCCTAATAAAATAGGAAATAAACTATCAGGTATTAAAATCGTTGGTCCTATTCAAGATATTCAAATTTTCTTGGATTTATATAAAATTGAAGAAGTTATTATAGCCATCAATGATTTTCCACTTAGAAAATTAAAAGCATTGATTGAACTTGTGTCACAAAAAAATGTTAGATTAAAGCGATTAACATCAATTACCGATGTGTCACAAGGCGAAAGAACTCAAATTATCGATGTTAAGATTGAAGACTTGTTAAATCGTGAAGAGATTATCTTAGATGATGCTGGTATAGAAGGATTTATTAAAGATGAAATTGTATTAGTTACTGGTGGTGGAGGTTCAATTGGTAGCGAGTTGTGTCGACAAATCGCAGAGTTTAAACCAAAGCAACTCATTATCTTTGATATTTATGAAAATAATGCATATGATATTCAAATGGAATTAGAACGCAAGTTCAAAAAGTCTGGCGAGTATTTAAATCTAAAAGTATTAATTGGTAGTGTTTATAATCCAATTCGTTTAGAAAATGTGTTTAAAGAATATCGTCCTACGGTCGTTTTCCATGCTGCAGCATATAAACATGTACCACTTATGGAAGATAGTGCTGTAGAAGCTGTTAGAACCAATGTCATTGGTACTCATCATGCTGCTAGACTTGCTAATCAGTATGAAGTTAAAAAGTTCGTCTTGGTAAGTAGTGATAAAGCAGTAAGAAGTACAAATGTCATGGGAGCAACCAAAAGATTTGCAGAACTGATTATTGAAGAACAAAACAATCATAGTAAAGTAACTAAATTTAGTGCTGTACGTTTTGGTAATGTTTTAGGTAGTAATGGTAGTGTCATTCCATTATTTAAAAAACAAATCCAAGATGGTGGACCGATTACTGTTACAGATCCAGAAATCACAAGATACTTTATGACGATTCCTGAAGCTGTTGGTTTAATTTTACAATGTGCTGTTTATGCACAAGGTGGCGAAGTCTTTATTTTAGATATGGGTGAACCCGTTAAGATTAAAGATTTAGCTGAAAAGATGATTAGTTTAGCAGGGCTGAAACCAAACATTGATATTATGGTTGAATATGTAGGTCTTAGACCTGGTGAGAAGTTATATGAAGAATTATTAATTGATCATGAGTATGACCATCACTTAAGAACAGCAAATGATAAGATATATATTGAGAAGCAAAAACATGTTGAAGCGAGTGAGTTAGAGTTAGATCAGATTATGAAGACTTTTGAAGAAAAGACAAATTACGATGTGAAACTGATGGTTAAAAAGGTTGTTAAAACATATAAAACAAACGGGAAATAAATCAAAAGACAACGGGTTACTCAAGATGATGAGTAACCCGCTTTTTTATTTTAAAATTGAAACTTCTCCGCTTGATAAAGACATTTCTTTGTCTTTTATTTTTACTAAGAGGTGTCCGTTATTTTGAATAGTTAAGACTTTAGCTTGTTTCGTGTTATCTTGATCGATAAATGATATTGTTTTATTTTTTAATGCATGATGCAAGTTACAATAATCAATCACAAATTGAGAGTTTTTTTGATATGTTTGATAATCCATTTCGAACTGTTTAATGAGTTCTTGATAAATGATTTCTTTATCATAGACTTGATTCGTTTTTAAAAATAACGAAGTCGCAATATCTTTAATCTCAGGTATAAATGACTGATGATTAATGTTTACTCCAAAACCAATAATGATTGCAGATACTTGATTATCTTCTATAATTGATTCTACAAGGATGCCTGCAATTTTTTTATTGTTAACTAATAAATCATTTGGCCATTTAATTTTTATATCTAAATCATATTGACTTAACACTTGATGAAGCGATTTTGCAGCAAGAAGTGGTAATAAGTTAATTTGATCATAGGCTAAGTTAGTTTTTAAGAGTAAGGAGCACATTAATGAATCATTGTTTCCAAACCATGTTTTGGAAACTCTACCTTTACCAGCTGTTTGAACATCCGCTGATAACCAAGTATGATAATCTATTTTTTGATAGTTTTTCTTTAAATAAGTGTTGGTTGAATCGACTGATTCTAGATGAATTTGATTCGTTATCATACGAAGAACATTAAGAATAGACCAGCTGCAATCGCACTACCAATCACACCAGCAACGTTTGGTCCCATAGCATGCATCAATAAATAGTTTTCTTGGTCGACTTTTTGACCTTCAATATGAACGACACGTGCAGCCATTGGTACAGCGGATACACCTGCAGCACCAATCATTGGATTGACCTTACCATGTGTTAGTTTACACATGATTTTACCACCGATAACACCTGAAGCGGTTGCTACAGAAAATGCAAATAAACCAAGAGCAATAATCATTAATGTTTCTAATCTTAAAAATGAAGTACCCATGGTTGTCGCACCTATTGATAGACCTAGAAGAATTGTAATAATGTATAATAGTGATTCTCCAGCCGTCTTTGTTAAGTTAGGAACAACCTTAGATTCTTTAATTAGGTTTCCTAACATCAGCATACCAATAATGGGTGCAGAAGATGGAATTAAAGTCATACAGACAACACTTACAATAATTGGAAAGAATATTTTTTCAGTTTGTCTAACTTCTCTTAATTGTTCCATTTTAATAGCACGTTCTTTTTTTGTAGTGAGTAATTTAATAATTGGAGGTTGAATCATAGGCACAAGTGCCATATAAGAATAAGCAGCTAGTGATATCGCGCCAATTAAATGCGGTGCTAAGCGACTTGATAGAAGAATAGATGTTGGTCCATCTGCACCACCGATAATCCCTATAGATGCCGATTCTGGGCCACTAAAGCCTAAGATAATCGCGCCAATAAAGGTTAAGAAGATCCCAACTTGAGCTGCAGCACCTAATAACATACTTTTAGGATTCGCGATGAGTGGTCCAAAGTCTGTTGTTGCACCAATACCTAAAAAGATTAAAGGCGGATAAATACCTAACTTAACACCATAATATAAAAATCCTAGTAAACCACTATAGGTTGCAACCTCTTCACCATCAACGATCTTAATCGTTTCAACAAACATACCCGTGTTTGGGATGTTGACTAACAACATCGCAAACCCAATAGGTATTAACAAGTATGGTTCAAACTTTTTAAAGACAGCTAAATAAATCAAAATAAGTGAAATGATAATCATCACTAAGTATTTCCAACCACCTGGCTCAAAAAAGAAATAGATTCCAGTACTTTCGAAAAAATCAATGAGTGATTGTATCATACCAATCACCCAATAACCAACATCAGTTGATTAAGTTCCACTTTTTGATTTTCTTTAATTAAAAGTTGTCTAACATATCCATCAACTGGGCATAAGATGTCATTTTCTAGTTTCATAGCTTCTAAAACCATTAAGACATCACCTTTTTTAACAACGCTACCTACTTTAACATTAAGAGTTGTTATTTTACCTTGCATAGGTGCTAAAACATTTGTTGTTGATTCATTAGATGTTTCTTCTTTTTTAGGTTGTACTTTGGATTCTTTTTCTTCAATACTTTCAACTTCAACTTCGTAAGTTTTTCCATTTACATTAATTTTGTAGAGTTTCATAGTCTATGTCCTTTCAGGATACGGTAATCTCTTTAACAGAGACAACACGTACATCTTTTTTAATTTTTTCATAATAATCGATTGAAGCTACTAATGCAGCAACCATCATTTGTTCATCTTTAATATCTGAAAAGTTAAAAGGTATTGAATCGGATTCTTCCGTGACTGGAAGAACTTGTTTCGGTTTTGCTTGAAAGTATTTCAGTGATTGAATCGATAATGCAATAAATCCTAAGATTAAGAACACAATCATGACACTAAATAAAGAGATAAGTAGACCTTCTTCTAAAGTCGATATTAAAATCATCATGATGCGTCACCTCCTATGGTGACGCTAAATGCATAAACTTCCTTTTTAGGTTTAGGTTTCTCTTGATATTTCTTTTCAAGAAACTCTATAGCTACTTTACCAAACAAGGCGATAGATAGAAGATCTTCATCTGATTTGGCAAATCCTTCATATTTTTTCTTTAAATCTTCAAATTCAGGCTTTAAGTCATCTGCCGGTCTATGGGTAATGACTTCATCGTTGCCGATAATCTTCGCTAGCACCATGGAGTTGACTTTCGCAGGTGCTTTGCCATATAAACCATGAAGATACTCTTTAACTTCTTTAGAAACGATTTTATAAGGGTTATCGGTCATCACGTTCATAACCGCTTGAGTACCCACCATTTGAGAGATTGGAGTAACTAAAGGCGGATATCCTAAGTCTTTTCTAACTCTAGGAACTTCCTTTAAAACTTTTTCATAATATTCCATTTGGTTTTGTTCTTTCAGTTGACTCATAAGGTTTGATAACATACCACCAGGCACTTGATATTCAAGAATACTTGGATTTGATGTTAATGCTTTAGGATTGAGTATTCCATTTTTTAAATATTCATCTTTAATAATCGTAAGTTTGGTTGCTGCTTGGTTTAATTTGTGAATATCTAATTTTGGATCATGTGGTGTATCTTTTAAGATGTAATGAAATGCTTCAGTAGCAACTTGAGATGTTCCACCAGATAAAGGTGATAATGCTGTGTCGATGATATCGACACCAGCTTCAATTGCTTTAAGGTAGGTTGCTTCCATAATTCCTGCAGTCGCGTGACTATGGAGATTAATTGGAAGTTTGGTGTTTTTCTTAAGTTGTGAGATTAAGTTATATGCATCATGTGGTAGTAGTATACCTGCCATATCTTTAATACATAAAGAATCAGCACCCATAGATTCAACTTCTTGAGCAAGTTTAACATAATAGTCTACTGTATGGACAGGAGAAGTTGTATAAGATAATGCGATTTGACAATGCCCCCCATATTTTTTAGTAGCATCAACTGCTGATTTTAAATTTCTAATATCATTTAAAGCATCAAAAATACGAATGATGTCAATACCATTTTCTAAAGACTTTTGGACGAATTTTTCAACGATATCGTCAGCATAGTGACGATATCCTAAAATGTTTTGTCCTCTAAATAACATTTGAAGTTTGGTATTTGGTGCTAATTTCTTGATTTCTCTAAGTCTTTCCCATGGATCTTCATCTAAAAAACGTAGACAAGCGTCAAAGGTTGCGCCTCCCCACACTTCTAGTGCATGAAATCCTGCTTGATCGAGTTCTGGAACGATGGATAATATATCTTTAGTTGTCATCCGTGTTGCCATTAAAGATTGATGGCCGTCACGTAGTGATGTTTCAACGATTTTTACTGCCATTAGTTTGCATCTCCTTGTTGGTTTTATATAAAAAAAGATTATGAAAGTGCTTCCATAACAATTTTAACATATGTTAAGACTTATTTCGAGTATAAAAGTGAGAAAATTTTTTTTGATATAATATAAGAAATTAAATTTCTAAATTTGCACTAGTTAGTATTAAAATCATATGGATTGTACATTCATTTGTAAACATAAAATTGTGTGTTTTGAAATATTAAAAACTATAATATCAAGAAAAATTTATATAAATACATAAAAGAATATAAGAGAAGCGACTCAATTGAATCGCTTCTTAATCTTAAAAACAATAAAAACAGAACTCAAATGCCTTTGATAACATCTATTGGTTTTCTTAATGATAATCTATAAAGTGGAAAAACAGAACTGATCATTGAAACAACCATACTAATAATGAATATGAGAATAATTTGCTTCATACCAAAATCTAATATAGTCAAGATAAGGTTATATTGATTAATCAACAGATGATTAATCCAGAAATTAATCAATAATCCAAATATGCTCGCAAAGATGAAGGCTGAAAAACCAATAAATAAGCTTTCTAACACAAATATTTTCATTACATCAAGTTTTCTTGCACCTAATGCTCGTAGAATTCCAATATCTTTTTCTCTATTCCCAATCACGATTGATATATACCCATATAACAATAAAGATGAGAAAACAGCAAACAATAAACCGATATACAAAGTAAATATAGATACTTGATCTAATAAATCATCTATATAATCAAGTGTCCCAATCACTTCATTTGTAAAAATCCATGACGGGTTACTGGAGTCATTTAAAACATGTGTAATGAAACTTGAGTTATCTTGATGATTATTATCCATTTTCACCATAATTCTACTAACATCATATAAAAATAAATCATTTGATATCGTACTATATAGAATGTTTGAAAGGATAATAACATCTTGGCTTGAAGTATTTCTAAAATCTGTCACATTATAAAACCCAACAACTTCAACATTATATGTCTTTGAATATACCATTTGTATACCTTGTAGTATTATTGATTCAAAAGCGGTGAAATAGTCTTTACTAATAATTTCTTGAGTTGATTGATGAAGGAAATAGTTATATGTATAGCCTTCATGAAATACATTTTCAACTGCATTGTTGATGTAGTAAATATAATCTTGATAAGTATTAGTTCCTGGGAAATTCGCATCAAATGAATCTTTGATTTCATCAAAATGCTGAATTGCAAATGTTTCAATGGAATCAGTCACATGTTGATATAATGCATCTTGGAATGGTGTTAAATCATTGATTTGCAGATTATTTGGAATCATATTAATTGGTATTATGATTTCATTATCTGATAACGATGTTTTTTCTACACCATCTTTCCAAATAATATCAGTTGGTATTGTTTTTAGAATAGATAGTTGATTCGTTGTATAGTAGTGGCCATTTAATTCACTTTTTTCCAGATAAAGTCGAAAATCTATAGAACCATCATAAGTTGAAACCCTACTAGGGTGATTGATTAAATCATCTTGATATCCACTTGGAAGAAATATAAGATTATGTATCGAGTACAAATCTAGACATTTTAATTCATTTTTTAAGATATCGTAACTGACACTATTGTCTGAGTAATCATAGATACTTTGATATCTGGAATCATCATAATTAGTATCAATGATTCCAGATATTTTGTAATTCTTGCCATTAATACTTATGCTTTTATTGACCATATCTATAGGTGATGTGATGTTAATCTTTACGCCATCACTATTAAAACCATTTGTTTTGAATACTTCATAAATGCGTTTACTAATAGCAATTTCCAATGGATTATTCGTCATAGTTGGAAAAGAACCTGCTATTAAATTAAGCTCAAAAGAATCGATTAACTCATCTGATAGCTCAATTGCTCCTGTAAACTCTTCAAACGAGTAATTAGATGTGTAACTTTCGTAAAGATAGTTTCTATATGATTGATCAAATCCAGAATATACTGGAAATAAATTTTGATTCGCATAAACTAATTGTAATTGAGTAATTTTTTCGCTAGAAATATAGGGATACATTTGATATGTACTGCCTAAGACATCAACGGTATAAATTTGATTTAAGGATCCATAATCAATATCAGCAAGATTCATGGATTGGAGTGCTGCGTGTTCAATACGATATTGACTGATTGTATGTGATAAACCAAATAAAACAAATGATACAGTAAGAATAAAAATCATTATAAATATTCTTAATGGTTTTGCTAAAAAATCTTTAAAGGCAAATGGAAGTGCATTTTTTATACTGAAATGTGATTTAATTTCAGTTTGGCTGTTTAGCGGTTTTTTGTTATCATGATAAGGGCTTGAATCTGAGATAATATGGCCATCTTTAAGTTCAATTATTCTATCAGCATATTTTTGAGCATACTCCATATCATGTGATACAACAATGATAAGTTTATCTTTCGATAACAATTTTAATAAATCTAAAATTTGTATACCCGTTTCATGATCAATTGAACCAGTAGGTTCATCAGCTAAAATGATTTGTGGATTTTTAATTAAAGCACGTGCAATCGCAATCCTTTGTCTTTGACCACCAGAAAGTTTATTTGGCATTCTATTTGTAATATCATCTAGATCAACTTGATTTAACAATGAAACAAGTTGATCATTTGATATTTTATTGTTTTGTAAATTTGATGCCATTAATATATTTTCTTTAACAGTTAAAGATTCAATCAAATTATATTCTTGAAATATAAATCCAATGGATGTGTTTCTGTAATGATCAAAATCCTTGTTAGAAAAAGTTGTTGTTGATTTGTGATTTACAAACATTTCACCTGAATCATAACTATCTAGTCCACCTAAGACATGTAGAAGTGTCGATTTCCCTGAACCAGATTTGCCTACAACAAAAATCAGCCCTTTAGTAGGTAATGATAAAGATACCTCACACAAGGCCTTAACTTGATGTTCGTTATTTGATTGATAAATTTTTGTTAGATTTTTTAGAGTTATCATTGGGTCTCTCTATATTTATAATTTTTTATTATCAATTTGTTAACTATTTTCTAAATACAAATTGAACTTTTAAATCTTTGTTTATCCAATCATCTGAAAAACTGCCTGATGCTCCATACCTAATAACCATCTGTTGTAAGTTCACTGTCAACGGGATACCTGAAAAAGCAAACGAGTGAATTTGCCAATTTGTATTTTTCTTTGATCCACCATGTTCAAACATTCTTGACCCCAACAAATTAGCAGAATTAGAATCACCATCATATAGAAATATGTATTGATATCCGTCATGAACTTCTCTTACATTTAATTTAATTATAACATCAACACTATTATAACCCAGTAATCTCATTACTTGCAAATCAATTCCATAAGTGTTAGCAAAATCGATCAAATCATATGGCTGATTAAACCTACCTGAATCAGTGATTAAAAATTCTTGAGTTCTTAAAGTCTTTTCAGCTGTTGCATATGTATTCCCAAATGCTTCACCAGATTCAAAAATATTAGCATATTGTTGAGTTTTTGAACTTAAGTAACTGTTCATTTCCATTGATAGACCATAACCTACATTGCTGAGATGATCAGGCACAAAATAATACAAAGGAATTAACCCATTATTTCCATAACCGATTAAAACCTCGTTATCCACTATGGATGATAACCATGTACTATATCTTGTTGAGAACTCATCTTGATATGCTGAATCAAAAGGTATACCACCTATAGCCACACCTTTGTATAAAAAGGTAGACCCTATTTCTGAAAGACCATTAACTTGATTAACAGAGAAATCAGCTGAAGATGATGCTGATCCAAAACCTATTATTCCTAACTCTAGTTGATTAAATATTTCTCCTTGAACACTTGTAGTAAACTCTTTTTGATTTGACAAAACGCTATAAAACATTTCAAGTCTCCCACCATAAACAGCATTAGCAATAACATGAGTTCCATATATATTATAAAATTCTGAATATGATAATTGTCCATTAGAAAGTTTTGTAAGGTTAGCAACAAAATCCGGATGTAAATTTTGCTTATACATTGCTATATTACTTGAATAGTTTGGTAAAGCTAAAGAGAATCTTTTTACATCCATAGTTTTATAATAAAAATATTGACTATAGTAAGACTCATAAATAGCTTCCAAATTCATACCAAATCCTCTTGCCATTCCAAACGTAAATAAATCATATGAACCATTTAATGCAACATACGATCCAGCACTTGTAGAAAACTCTTTGGATACACCTCTAAAACTATACGAAGAAATGACATTAGTTGTAGTTTGGTTGACTGCAATACTATTAAGTGTTAAATTAGATAACCATGTTTCATCAAATATTGGTGCACCTATTCTTACTGATAACGGATCCGCATACATACCATCACCAGCATCAACTGAATAACCTAATCCATATAACTCATTTATAGGATTTGTGTATGCATATGTCTCCTCAGTAAAACTCAATAAAACTAAAACACTTAAAAACATCAATAAAATGAGTACAAATAATTTTTTCATATTATTAACCTCTCATAATAAATTGGGTTTCTATGTTTAGAAAACCATACCAAAAACAGCTGTCATTGCCCCTAAAGATAAAAACATAATTATTAATTAAGTTTACATGAATTATCCCCCCCCAAGATATGTTATGTACAACTTTATACTACTAGAAAACAAATGCCTAGAACAGAGCGTATATGTCCTAAAATAATGATTTATTATTTGTACTTTTCATTTAGATTAATAAGACTTAAAGATTGTATATGTTTTACTGATATCATATTTGAAGATAAAAGTTAAATAAGTGATTGTTTAGAATATTTCTTTTTATCTATATTAAAGTTGCAATACACAATTAGATATTTAAAAAAGAGTTTCGTCTTTATAATAAAAATGATACAATATAAATAAATAAACTTCAAAGGGGGCATATACTCATATTTGTTATCAAACATGAGTATTCATATGTATATGAAAAGATTAGCATTCGTATTGTTACTTTTAGTAAGCCTATTATCAAGTTGTGGCACTCCATTCACACCTTATGAACTCGATATTGAAACATTCGAGTCTTTTTATGATGTGGATTATAGAATCACAGAAGATGCAATGCCAAAACTGATTGTTGAGTTAACACCTAAGTCAAAACTTCAAGATGTTGATATGTTAATCAACTTAACAATTTATATAAGTTTTTATTATGATGAAATTAGATATTTCGATGCATTATCTATTGAAATACCTATAGATGTCGATCAAACCACTTATGAAAAAGTAATGCCTTATCATGATAGGGTTGTTATTAGAGGATATACAATTGATCAAGTATCTGGAACGATAAAAGCACCAAATAATATCGATATTCAAACAAAAACATATGATAACACTTTTGAAATCAATCATCAGATTGAAGATGGTTCACTTTATGACAATATCATATTGTTTAATGAACTTGTCAGTGTCCTAAATGGATATCAACCGTTATATCAAAACATGTATCATACCACATCAACAGTTGAACAAATTATGACGATAGATGGAGAATCATTTTCAGAAAGTTTTGTTTCTGAAATAATAACTATCAAAGATCCCTTTTTCTATCAAGAAATATCAGATCTAGGTTTTGGCATGGAAATTAGTCAAGATGGTGATAACTATTACATGTATACGTGGGAAGAAGAAAGTCATGCATTAACTAAATCAATTGTTGATTATGAAATACTCGATGAAATTGATGTAAGATCTTTTAAAAACATTGCATTTGCTGAAGAAGGTCTTGAACTTGAAGGATTAACTCCAATATTTACGAAAGTTGCTAAAATAGATGATACATATCATCTTTCCTTAAGGTTCATGGATTTTGTTGAAAATGAACCTATGCTAAAAGAACTATTTGATGAACTCAAAGATGTGAGTGATATAGATTTCAATCAACTCGTAATTGAGATGTCAATAACTTTTTATGAAAAGAAAATCGAAAGCCAAGTATCATTTACAATGGAGTTATATGATGATTTCTTCATGACCACAGTTATATCTGATGTCGATAACTTTGAAGTCTTTGAACCACCTTATGTTAGAAATAATAAAAAAGATTATGTGCTACTTTATCCATCAACTTTTGATGGAGTTAGAGAAGAAACAGATTTTTCAGTAACATATGAACAGGGTGATTCATCTGCAACACATATGTATTATGGATATATTGAAAAAGGCATATATGAATTTGAATGTTCAAATCCATATATAGCTTATACACTATATAATGATCTATATCATTTTGTGGAAATTGAAGAAAATCCTCAACTCTTAAATAGCAATTTATTTGAAATACATGATAGTGGATATTATTATTTAAAATTGGAACACAATGATCGTTCGAATTATAACTTTAAATTATCAAAAAAAGATTTGGTAGATTATATATATCCTCAAATTGATATTGTTCATGGCATGACTGAAAACATCCACGTTGAATCTAGTATTGATTTAATCAAGCTTGCCTTTGAAACTGATCAAAAAGTTTTAGTTCACTTTGATTTCGATATTACTGATGAGATTAAGATTTATGAAGGTTTTGATAGAAATCAAGTCAAAGTAACAACAGTATCCAATCAATACTCATATGGGGCTGTTGAAGGTAATAACATCCTCTATATTAAAGCAAATCAAGAAGTTTTGGGTAGTGTTACCTTTGATGTTGTTGAACTACCTGATATTTACTCAAATCACATTGATAGTATGACAGTTATAGATACAACATTCTTAGCAGAAGACTTTTATTATGGTAGGGGACTAGGTGATGCTTTCTTTAAATTTAATGTCGTTGATCCTCTAGGTGACTTATATAAGTTTCATTTATTAAATGGTCATGCTCAAATTCATAAAGTGTTTGGTGATTTTTTAAGTAATCCAGAAGATATAGAGAATCAAACAGAGATATATCTGAGTCATGGAACTTATATGATTAGATTTAATGATGTTGATTTGTCAATCAATAACATTAAATATGAAATCATGGAAATCATCAATTTAGAAAACCAAATTACTTTATCTAGAGTTGATTATTTATCATTTGACTATAATTTGATAGATGTTTATGAAACGAATAATCTCTATCCTAAGCAAACCGTAAGTTATGAATTTACTATAGATCAAGCAGAAACGCTCTATGTTCAACCAAATAACGCAAGATTGTATAATAGTGAAGGACTATTTTTACATCCATTTCCTGAGGACAGTCATTATTTCGATCACGATACCTATATTTATGAACTAGAAGCTGGCACATATAAGGTAGTTCATAATAGTAATAGCAACTTCTTAGCAATAGCTATTATAGATAACTTACCTATTGATGATAATCCTTTTCTATATCCTATTGAAATTATTAACACTGGTAACGTTCAATTATATAAAGATCATGAGTTTGATGTAGAGTTTATTAAATATACTGTTACAGATGCTGGTGATTATTCATTTATATCAAACTATAATACATATTTGTATCATGAATCTTATGGTTACTTATATCAATTAAATAAATATTATACATATGAATTAGAAGTTGGGAATTATTATATTTATACCTCTGGTTATGATAAACAAATTGGAGATTTATATACACTAGATGTTATTAAGGTCAATAACTAATCAAGACATAAGACATATTTAAAGCCATTTTCATTAAAATATACTATAATAAGCATATAAAAATGAAAGGTGCGTTTATATGGATATATTCGATACGTTTTTAAAAGGCATTGATAGTGAAAAGATTAGAAATAAAACAAAAGATGTTCTTAGCTGGGTTGAAAAGACTTTTCCAAAACTAGAAAAAGCAGTGAAATGGAACCAACCTATGTTTATTGACCATGGTACGTTTATTATAGGCTTTAGTGTGTCTAAAAAGCACTTAGCAGTAGCTCCTGAAATTAAAAGTATAAATCATTTTTCAAAAGATATAGAAGATGCCGGATACAATCAAACAAAGATGCTCTTTCAAATACCATGGGATCGAGATGTTGATTATAGTCTCTTAGAAAAGATCATTAAGTATAACATTGAAGAAAAAAAGAATGTTGAAACTTTTTGGTGGTAATTAGATGAGGTTAAAAAAACTATGACACATAAAGAAATATCAGTTAAGTTTTTAACAATGTGTATTACTGATCAAGTAGAGAAAGCTTACGATTTATTTGTTCATAAAGATTTTATTCATCATAACCAATATGTTAAAAAAGATAGATTGTCATTACTTAACGCGATGATGGAAGACAATCAAGTTCATAAAGATAAAAAAATAACAATTCTCAAACAAATTGAAGAAAATAACTATGTATCTAATTACTCTATTGTAAATATTGATGATAAAACGAAATATATGGTTGTCCATATCTTTAGATTTGAAGATGATCAAATTATAGAAGCTTGGGACATCGGAGAAGAAGTTATTAAGGATTCTGCAAATCCAATCATTGATTTAAAATAAAAAGATTTGAGTTTGTGTAAAACCACATGCTCAAATCTTTTTGTTTAATTAAACATCATTTCTTATTTATTTCTTTAAAACATTCATATATTTTATGAAGTTTACGGTAATCTTTTAATTTTGGATATGTTTCAAACATTTCCATATATGTACGAAAAAACAACTGGTAATCATCAAACTTAGCAAAACTCTTTACTGATGAACAATCGATATCCCATGGCTTAAGCCCTGCAAAGTGGGTTCCATTTAAGATATTGATATTCGGATATCCATTAAAACTTGCATATCTTAAATCTATATTATGCCAAGATCCACTATACTTTAAAGTTAAGTATTGCATTTCTGGCCATGGGTAAGATACGATTTTCTTTAAAGTATCTTGTTGATTTAAATCATTGATTAAATCATTGTATGCTTTCATGCTTGGATTTAGACGATAGAGGCATGCATTAATACCAAGATTTGATGTGTCTTGGTGAATTCTATCTGTATAAGCTTTTGGTATCATCTGTCCATGTGGACAATTTCTGTAAATATGATGCCATCGCCATTCTCTTCTATTTTTATGATTTAAGTGTTGTATATATCTACCCTTAGTAGAAGATATACAATAGGATTTGTGTTCATTGATAATACCTGCAGGTGCAGGTAAGTCCAATAGAGATTGATAATCACTGATAGGTAAAATATCAGCGTCAGCAATAACCAGTTTTTCGTAGCCTTTGTTCAGATTACCGTCTTTTCCAAGTCTTAATGCTTGAAATCTTGTAAATAAGTAAGGACGGTCTTGTCTGCCGTGTCGCATCGGATGATAGATATAGATGGGATCGATTGTGATCACATCATCAAATAATGTTTTAAGAGCTTGTTTTGCTTTTGAAGATATTTCAGGTGTTACAAGGCAGATGATATCTGCATCAACACGTTGTTTTTTTAATGCATATGCAAAAACTAATGCTCCAGGAACATAATGGTCATTTCTCATCACGAAGGTCACAAAGGCACTTGTGTGCATGTGTAATCACTTCCTTGAATTCAGTTTTTAGTTGATTGGTTGTGTTAACATGTCCATGGTTATCTCCCTACTTTCAATTTAAATTCCTTTAATATAATATCATGTTTTATTTAATTTATAAATAGGATTTTAATATTTTTTTTAATATATATAAAATTCAATTTTCATAGATTTAAAGATTTATTTTTCACTTAATACTTCTTAATGTATGCCTTAATGTATTAATTTACTCACTTTATAAGTATATATAAAACCATATAAACGGTAAAATATTTTACCAATATATTGATATTAATATATTTTATGGTAAAATTATTATATAAAGGAGTGGTGATTATGAATGTTTCACTAGTCATTGGCAACAATATTAAAGAACTTATGGATAAAGAAAAACTATCGCTAAGAAAACTTAGTGAGTCTATTGGTGTGTCACATCCAACTTTGAAAAAATATATTGATGGAAATCAACCTATTGATAGTGAAAAACTTATGAAGGTTGCTTTATACTTTCAAAAACCATTTGATTATTTCTTCAAAGAAAAACATGAAAATGTCTGTTTTTTGTTTAGGGCTGATAAACCAGAAAAAGATATAAAGAATATTGACATTGATAAATTAAGAAATGCAATTTATAGTTATATTGACATCATTGGAGATTCAAGTTATCGATACATACCTCAAAAGTATAGTATAAATATCTCAGATGATAAAAAAAATGTTTTTAATTTAATATCTAAAATAGCGATAGAACAGAGAAGAGTAGCAAATATTGAGAATGTCATACCAGAAAATTACTTTGAGGTTATTAACAATATCGGTGTTAATGTTATTGTTAGGGATTTTAAAAACGATAATTACTTTGGAGCATCTTCATTCTCCAATGAGTTTGGTAGCTATATCATCATTAATGATTCAGAGAATATTCCCGAGGAAAGAAAAATATTTTCACTCATTCATGAATATGCACATTTATTGTTTCATTCAGAACAATATACTGATAATGAATATAATGCGTTTTATGTGAGTGGAAAATATGATTTGAATGAAAAAATAGCGAATAAATTTGCTGGTTATTTTTTGATGCCCAGAAATCTTGTTGACATGTATATTGAGTCTAAAAAACATATAGATCCTATAGAAATGAAGAAATACTTCAAAGTCAGTATTCAAACTCTATATGTAATGCTTTATGAGTATAAAGTTATTTCAAAAGAAATATACACTAATTTTTGGAAGCAAATAAATTCTGCGGGGTATAAAACTAAAGAACCACACCCTCTTGAAAAAATAGATATTCAAGAGAAAAACAACAAACTCATTAACAAAATTAAAGATCTTTATTTTAAAGAAGAAATAAGTGCAAACAAAATATCAGAAGTATTGGGGACTAACACTTTAGATACTAGAAGATTGCTTAAGGAGTGGAGAAATATAGATGAAAGATATTTATCACTCGGATAACATATCAGTCGTTGTTGATAACAACGTTTTGGTAGATTTATCTGAGATTGGATGTCTAAATCTGTTATTTGACATTTTTGATTATGTTATTATTCCCCAGGTAATATATGATGATGAACTACCAGATGAAATCAAACGTGAAATTAATCAACATAAGTTTCAGATTGGACTAATTGAAACAGAAATAGGTCTAGAAACTTACGCTTTGTTAGTTAATGAAGTTGAGTTTAAGAAACTATCAAGATATGATCGTTTTGCTATAGCAATTGCAAAAGAAAATCTTTATTATTGCAACAGCAATGATAAACCAGTGAGAGCTGCATGCAAAAAACTCAATATTAAATATACTGGTGTATTAGGCGTACTTGGTAGATCTTATGTTAAAGGTGTAATCACAGTTAAACAATTAGAAACTTACATTGACCTATTAATTTCTGATGAAACTTCTTGCTATATTGATTTTAAGGTAATTGAACAGTTTAAACTGGAGATAATGACTCAAAAAGTCATAGAGAACTAATAAGCAATAGAAAATCCTCTATTGCTTTTTGTTTTAATATGTATGATGACTACATGTCAAACGGGTAAACTTTAAAAATTAAAGTAAAAAATACATGATGCATCTACTATATAATAGAGAATGCATGCGATTGGAGTTTAATATGATAAAAACACATCCTTTAGAAAACTTGATTGATCAATATCTTGCAGAAAAAGATATTTCACTAGGGACCAAAGAAGTCTATATGACCATACTCAACCAGTATCTAAGTTATCTAAAAGAACATCACATGTTCTATGCGACAACCCAAAATGTGATTAGTTTTAGGGCATATAGTAGGAACAGGGGATGCTCAACGCGATGGATCTATCATCAGATTACCGTGCTTAAAGGACTATACCAATATTTAAGTTTAAATCAAGTTCGTTTAGACTTACCAGAACCATATGCATATAATATAATGAAACCTATAAAAAATGAGCAGATAGAAAAAAGAACAACTAAACCTATCTTGACACCTGAGCAAGCCAAACAACTGCTCTTAAGTTTAAAAAATCACCGAAGATGTAGTTGGCATTTTCGTGATTATGCGATGATTTATTTGATGATCACGACGGGACTAAGGAGTATTGAGGTTAGAAGGGCAAAAATTAAAGATCTTAAAATCATCCATGGTAAAAAAATCTTATATGTACAAGGAAAAGGAAGAAGTTCTAAAGATGAATTTGTAAAGATATCAAAAGGAGTAGCTGAAGCAATTAAGGATTATTTAAACATAAGAAAAGATCAAAGTCCATATCTATTTGCATCTAGGGCTAAACGATCAAAAAAACCACTGACTAGAACCATCTTTATAGGCATCTTTAAACGTGCATTAAAGGATGCGGGACTTAATGATATCCATATGACTGCTCACTGTTTAAGACATACTGCAGCAACCTTAAACTTAAAAAGAGGTGGAACTTTAAAAGAAACGAAACGATTACTTAGACATCAAAGTATGTCAAATACATTAATTTATACACATCATATCGATAACATAAAAGATGAGACAGTATCTGATTTAGAAAATTTTATTTTTAATCAAGAAAAAAATGAATAAATAAAAGGTGACTTTATGAACGAGCATCCACTTAAAAAATTAAGTGAAGATTATTTAAATGAACAAGACTTATCCAAATCGACCATTAAAACATATCGAATTTGCTACAAATATTATGTGATGTTTTTGATAGAACATGATATCTTATATGCGAAAACAAGTGATGTCATGCGCTTTAGAGAAAGTTTGAGAAAAAGAGGTCACTCGACGTATTATATTTATATCTATATGTGTGCGCTTAAAAGTTTATATCGCTTCTTAGGAATTAGTCAACAAAGGTTAAATTTGCCTTTTGAATATGCTTATGACATTATGTTATCCATCAAAAACGAAAAAATCAAACATCATTTAAAAAAGCCTTTATTAACCCTTGATCAAGCGAAACACTTATTAACTTATACAAAAGAATTTCGGAAAATCATTTATGATTATCGGAATTATGCCATTATTGCGCTTATGATTACAGCAGGCTTAAGCTCACATGAAATCATTCATCTAAAAAAAGAAGATTATCAAATGATAGATGATCATCATGTACTTCTGATTCAGAAAAATGGCACTCGTCACAAAGATACTGTTTATTTGTCAAAAGGCGTGGTTGAGGCAATTGATGATTATTTAATAAAAAGAAGAAAAAAAGAAAACCCCTATTTGTTTATCTCACAAAATCACACGACTAAAAAGGGTCACTTATCAAGAACATTTTTTTACTTCATGTTTAAGAAAGTCATCGATAAGTGTGGTTTATCACATACAAAAATTACACCTCACGCATTAAGACATACAGCTGCCTACCTCAATCTTATAAGAGGGGGTTCCATTGAAAGCACTAAACGTCTTTTGAGACATGTTGATCTCCAATCTACACTTGTATATGTGGATTACATAGATAAAATGAATGATCAAAGTGAAGAAGCGATAGAAGCTTTCATTTTAAAAGAAGGACCCAATAATCCACTTGATCCTTGTTTTTGGAACTATTTTTTTAAAATTGCATAAATCAACACAATATAAGTTTTAAAACTTTGTTAATTGTATTGGCGCTTGTATAAGACAAGTGCCAGTTTTTCTTTTTATCAAGCAATTTGTTACTTTGCTGAAGAAACTTTGAAATAAATGTTCGTTTTTTTAACAAAAATAAGGTTTTACCCTTGTAAAATATGCGTCAATCGTATAAAATAGAATCATTCAATAATCGAACAATGGATGGTGACCAACTTATGAGTGATAACTCATTTTTCAAACCCACACTTTTGTATAAAGAATTTATGATCTTAGACTTAATCGAAAAAGATGCCAATATTACCCAAAGAGAAATCGCTAAAACGATTGGGGTAGCAGTTTCGATGATTAACGGCTACCTTGACGATTACGAGAAAAAAGGTCTGATTAAAAGAAAAAAACACTCTAGTAAAACCGTGGAGTATTTTGTCACTAAAAAAGGTGTTGAACGTAAAAAGGTGCTAAATATATCTTATTTAAATGCATCTCTAAATATTTATAAATCTGCTAAAGAAAACATATTTGAATTCTTAACCCAAATTATAGATAAAGGGTATAAAAATATATTACTATACGGTGCAGGTGAAGTTGCAGAAATATTACTTCAAACAATACTGATTGACTCTCAAATTCCAATTAATGTATTAGCTGTCATTGATGATGATAAGTTAAAACAAGGGAAAACCTTGGTTAATACAATAATTATCAATTTAAATAGTATTAATGATTATGAGTTTGACGGTATTCTTATCTCTAGTTATACGAACCAAAAAATAATTCTAGATAAACTATTTGCGATGAACTATCAAAAAGAAAAAATCTTACATTTCTTTGATTAAGGAAGGTGGAAAATTGGAAAACTTAATAATTATAGGTGCTGGTGGTTTTGCTTTAGAAGTCATTGACTTAATTGAATCTATTAACACAACGGAAGAAAAATATAAGATCATTGGTTTATTGGATGATTATAAAAAAGATTTCATACTTGAAAAATACAATGTTATCGGTAAGGTTGCAGACTATAAAAAATTTTCGCAAAATTCTTTTGTAATAGCTATAGCTGATCCAAATGTCAGAGAATCTATTTATTCTAAATTAAAACTCAATGATATAAAAACACCAAACTTAATTCATCCCAAAACTGAGATATCGAAATATACCACTTTACAAGCTGATTCTGCAATCGTAATTAATTATTCCACTCAAATTTCTGCAGAAGTAAAGATAGAAAAAGCTGTAATTATAGATAGTAAATCTTATATCGGACATGAGACAACTTTAAAATCATTTGTAACTATATATCCTGGAGTAAATATTTCAGGTAAGAATCTGATTAATGAAAAAACGGAAATTGGATTGGGATCAAACATTATACAAGGATTGTCAATTGGATCTAATAGTTTAATTGGTGCTGGATCAACAGTCATTAACGATATTAAAGATAATGTGGTTGCAGTAGGTACACCTTGTAAACCTATAAAGGATAGATAAAATGAAAGAAAAAATTTATTTAGCTTCACCACATATGAGTGACGAAGGTTATGAACAGCAATATGTTAAAGAAGCTTTTGATACAAACTGGATAGCACCACTTGGTCCTAATGTAACAAACTTCGAAAAAGAGATTTGCGAAAAGATTAGCATTGGTCATGCTGCTGCTTTAGTTTCAGGAACTGCAGCGATTCATATGGCTTTAAGAGCTTGTGGAGTTGGACAAGGTGATATAGTCTTATGTCAGTCATTAACTTTTTCAGCTACTGCAAATCCAATCATCTATGAAAAAGCAATTCCTGTTTTTATTGATAGTGATTTAGAAACGTGGAATATGAGTCCTAAACACTTAGAAGAAGCGCTAATTAAGTATCCCAATGCAAAAGCTGTAATTGTCGTACATTTATATGGTTTATCAGCCGACATGGATAAGATAGTAGAGATATGTAAAAAATATAATGTTACTATAATTGAAGATGCAGCTGAAAGTTTAGGAACTACATATAAAGGTAGATATACTGGAACTTTTGGTGATTATGGTATTTTAAGTTTTAATGGTAATAAGATTATAACAACCTCTGGTGGAGGTATGTTGGTATCTAACAATCAGGAAAGAATTGAAAAAGTGAGATTTTGGTCTACACAAGCTAGAGATAAGGCAAGACATTATCAACATTCTGAATTAGGATTTAATTATAGAATGAGTAATATTGTTGCAGGTGTTGGTAGAGGTCAATTAAAAGTTTTAGATCAAAGAGTTAAGAAGAAGCAATACATATATAATTACTATAAAAAACACCTTAAGAATATCTCTGATATTGAGTTTATGCCCATTAATGATTGGAATAGTCCTAACTGCTGGTTAACCAGTATCATCCTAAAAGGAAAAGTAAGACCATTAGATATCATCGAAGCACTAGAAGATGAGAATATCGAATCAAGACCTATATGGAAACCAATGCATATTCAACCATTCTTTGAGCAATATGATTATGTCGGAGAAAGTGTTGGAGAGTTCCTATTCACTTATGGATTATGTTTACCTAGTGATACGAAAATAAAAGATGAACAATTAGATGAAATTGTTAGAATTATAAAAGGATTATGGGATAATGCATAAAAAAGGAATATATGAGAAATATCTAAAAAGACCATTTGATTTCATTGTCGCGTTGATTGCTTTTATGATGTTAAGTCCATTATTACTGTTAACTGCTATTATGGTTAGAGTTAAGTTAGGACTTCCGGTAGTATTCAAACAAGAAAGACCCGGATTGAACGAAAAAACATTTAAACTGTACAAATTTAGAACAATGACAGATAAAAGAGATGATTATGGTGAGTTATTACCTGATGCCATGAGATTAACCAAATTCGGAAAGTTTTTACGTTCAACAAGTTTGGATGAGTTACCCAGCTTAATCAATATTATAAAAGGGGATATGAGTTTAGTTGGACCTAGACCGCTTCTAATTGAATACTTGAGTCTATACAGCACTAAACATAAAAAAAGGCATCTAGTGAAACCAGGGTTATCAGGTTTGGCTCAGATAAATGGGAGAAATTCTATATCTTGGGAAGAAAAGTTAGATTATGACATAGAATATATAAAGGATATATCATTTCTATTGGATGCTAAGATAATAATCAAAACACTATTCAAAGTGATTCAAAGAAAAGACATTACATCTAACAACTCAGAAACAACAGAATTGTTTAGAGGCAATTATAAAAACAAATAAAATAATAAGGAGAATTCATATTTTAAATATGTGAGTGGACAATATGTGTGGAATATTTGGTCAGTTTTCAGAAAAATCAATTGATTTAAGAAATGTGTCAATTTTGGCAATGCATGCTAGGCAAAGAGGGAGAGATTCTAGCGGTCTAGTTTTCTTAAGAGATAACAAGTATATAATTTCAAGAGCAGATTATGATATCAAAAAACTCTTTAAAAAAACACCAATTAAAAGAACTAAATTAATAATGGGTCATAGTAGATTAGTAACTAATGGGATGAAAGATAATCAACCTGTTTTTAGGGATGGAATAATTCTTATTCATAATGGTATTGTTGTTAATGAAGACGAAGTTTGGGAGAATTTGAATATAAAACGCGAGTTTGAAATAGATTCGGAAACTATTGTCGGTGTTGCAATAGAACACATCAAGGAAAATCGCGATATAAACCTGTTATCTAGAAAAATCATAAATACTTGCAAAGGCACAATATCAGCTGCTTTAGCGATACCAGAAATTGGGAAGGTAGTTCTATTTTCAAACAACGGAAGTCTTTACACGGGAAAAATCAGTAATAATCTATATTTTTCATCCGAAAGTTTTCCTTTGAAAAAAATTGGATGCAATGAAATCAAACAAATATGGGAAGATGGTATTGTTATTGATATTTCAAAATTCAGTGACATTAAACTTATTGATGACAAAGACAGAAGGAAAGAAAATTTGATTCCTAAACTACAAAAAAGTGAAGAGGAAGAAATGATGCTTGAATATCACGAACCCTCTTTGAAAAGATGCACAAAATGTATATTACCCGAGACATTTCCACACATTCATTTTGATGATTCTGGAGTGTGTAATTATTGCAGAAATTACGAAAAACAAAAAATTAAGGCAAAAAAAACACTACTTGATTTGCTAGAGCCCTATAGAAGAAATGGAGATACAGATTGTGTTGTACCTTTTTCTGGAGGTAGAGATAGTTGTTATGCTTTGCACATAATAATAAATGAGTTAAAGATGAAACCAATCACCTATACTTATGATTGGGGGATGGTAACAGACCTAGCTCGAAGAAATATCAGCAGGATGTGCTCAATATTAGGGGTTGAGAATATCATTGTAGCTGCTGATATATCAAAAAAAAGAAGAAACATTCGAAAAAATCTGGTAGCATGGTTAAAAAAGCCTCATCTTGGTATGGTTAGTATACTAACTGCAGGAGATAAACATTTCTTCAAATATGTTGAAACTGTAAAACAACAGACAGGGATAAATTTAAATTTATGGGGCACTAATCCACTCGAAACAACACATTTTAAAGCTGGATTCTTAGGCGTGAAACCAAGTTTTGAAGAGACTAGCGTCTACACTACAGGTATTCGTAAACAAATGAGATATCAACGATTAAGATTAAAGCAGATGTTCAGAAATCTTAAATATTTCAACAGCTCAATATTTGATACCTTATCTGGTGAATATTATAGAAGTTTCGCCAAAAGATCAGACTATTATCATATTTTTGATTTTTATGAGTGGGAAGAGAATGAAGTGAACAGAGTATTGGATAAATATGGTTTTGAAAAAGCTCCTGACACAAATACTACATGGAGAATAGGTGATGGAACAGCTGCATTCTATAATTATATTTATTATACAATTGCTGGATTTACTGAGCACGACACTTTTAGGAGCAATCAAATACGAGAAGGTCATATCACCAGAAAAGAGGCGATTGAGTTGGTTAAAGATGAAAACAAACCAAGATATATGAATATTCGCTGGTACCTAGACACACTGAACATGGATTATGCAAAAGTGATCAAAAGAATAAATACCACTCCAAAGCTGTATGAAATATGCAATGGAAAAAAATAATGTATCTATATTTATTCTTGACGAGGTGAAACATGGAAAAAAGGACAATTTGGCTAATTTCAAAATATGCTTCACCTCCATCATATGGAGTTGGATCAAGACTTTATTATATTGCAAAAGAGTTTAGCAAAAGTGATAATAATGTATTGCTTATTAGTTCAGATTCTAATCATTTAGCAACTTACCCGGTCACAGATTCAACATACAACATTGAGCACTTGGGTCAATTAAAACACTTATGGATTAAGACATATAAGTATAAAAGAAGTTCATCATTTAAACGTTTTTTAAGTTGGATTGATTTTGACATCAAGTTATTCAAATCAAAAAAATTTCTCAATGAAATACCTGATATTGTTGTTGTTTCATCACTCTCACTCACATCAATAATTTTCGGGTTACATCTCAAAAAAAAATACAATTGCAAATTGGTATTTGAGATAAGAGATATTTATCCTCTTACACTGACTGAAGAATTAGGGTTTAGTAAAAAACACCTAATTGTTCGTTTATTAGGAAGAATTGAAAGAGAAGGATATCGTAAAGCTGATTTAATAGTTGGTACAATGCCGAATTTAACAGAACATGTTAAGCAAATAACTAAAGAAAACAAGAAGGTTTTCTATTCTCCTCTCGGAATTCCCAAAATTTGGGAGAACGAATTGGTCTATAATCATTCAGTAGATTTACTTTTTCCAAAAAGAAAATTTGTTGTTGGTTATGCAGGGAGTATGGGCAAATCGAACTCTTTAGACTCGTACATTATTGCTATTAAAAAATGCTCAGTTTATCATAAAAACATCCATTTTGTGCTAGTTGGATCAGGAGAGTTGAGAGAGTCTTATATTGAACAATTAAGTGGATGCAAAAATGTTACTTTTGGTCCACGTATTAAACAAGAAGAGATACCCTTTTTTCTTAGCAAATGTGATTTGTTGTATTTATCAACACACAAATCCATGGTGTGGAAATATGGTCAATCCATGAATAAAATGATAGATTACATGATGTCTGGAAAGCCAATCATTGCTTCTTATGATGGATATCAATCTATGATAAACGAAGCAAATTCTGGTGTTTATATACCCGCTAATGATTCAGAATCTATAATAAAGACAATTGTATATTTTTTCAAATTACCATTGAAAAAAAAGTTAGAATATGGGGAAAATGGCAAAAAATGGGTTTTGCTAAATCATAACTACCAGAGTATTGCACAGAATTACCTAAGTAAAATAAAGAGTATATGATAAGGCAAATATAGAAAAATATTTAGATAAATATAGGAGTTGATTTAACAAATGAAGATATGCCATATGACCATTCTACATCCAAGATTCGATATAAGAATATTTATGAAAGAATGTGTGTCTTTATCTAAAGCAGGTAATGATGTTATATTATTAGTAAATGACAACATAGATAATGAAGTGAAAAATGGAGTGAAAATAATATCAATCAAGAAGCCTTTTAGAACACGATTTCATAGATTCTTTTTTAACTCTGCAGGTAGAAAAATATTTAATGAGGCAAAAAAATTGAATGCCGATGTATATCATTTCCATGACCCTGAACTCATAAGAATTGGTATAAAATTAAAGAAAATCGGATTTAAGGTTATCTATGATTCTCATGAAGATGTGCCAAGACAAATCCATGTAAAAGAGTGGATTCCCAAAATTTTACGATATCCGATTTCATTCTTTTTTGAAATATATGAGAACAAATCCTGTGAAAAGTTTGATGCTATAATTGTACCAACCCCCCACTTAAAAGAAAGATTTAAAAATGTAAGTAGATATGTTTATGAAGTATGCAATTTCCCATCTATAGATGATTTTGAACGTTCAGGTGTAGTATATTCTAACAAAAATGATGGAATATATGTTGGCGATTTGTCAAGAACACGAGGAATACAGCAAATAGCTTTAGCATCGCAGAAAGCTGGTTTAGGACTAAAACTTTGCGGGAATTTTCATTCGAAAAACCTCAAAGTTTATTTGAGCAATAACTTTGATAATGTCAAGTATAAGGGATATCTTAGTCGAACAGAAATTGCTCAAGAAATTACAAGTTCAAGCATGGGTTTTGTTACACTTTTGAACACAGCAAATGATTCGTATTCATACCCAATAAAAATGTTTGAATACATGGCCGCAGGAATACCTGTTATCGCATCAAACTTTGATGTATATAAATCAATTATCGAGGAACACGATTGTGGGATTTGTGTTGATCCGACTAATGTAAATGATATACTAAAAGCAATTGATATCATAAAAAACGACTATGATACTGCATATCGGTTTAGTTTAAATGGTCAATTAGCAATAAAGAATTTTTTCAACTGGGAGAATCAATCTTTAGTTCTATTACAATGCTATGAGGAAATTTACAATAACTAAATGCCAGTGATTTTTATTAATATGGGTTGCATTTTTGGAGGAAATAATGTACGTTTTAATTGTAAGTAGAGGATATCCAACAGATAAAGATTATATCAATGGTGTGTTTGAATTTGATCAAGCTCTAGCACTATCAAAAAATGGACTCAAAATAGTTTTAATAGTTTTAGATTTAAGATCTATTAGACACATTCGAAAATATGGGTTTTACAATGATTCAAGAAACGGAATCGAAATTGAGGTTGCAAGTTTCCCTATCGGTATGCTAAGTAGAAAAATCTACTTCATTTTTGGCAAAAAAGTTTTGCAAGTGCTTTTTGAAAAGACACTAAAAAAGTATGGAAATCCTGATGTTATTCATAGCCATTTTGTGAATATAGGTTATTTATGTGCTAAGGCTTTAAAAAAATACGATATTCCTATTGTGCATACTGAACACTCATCTTTGATTCATACAACTAATATTAGCAAACAAACATGGAAGCTTGCGGATTATACCTACCAAAAATCTAATCTATTAATTACTGTCAGTGAATCCTTAAAACAGTCAATTGTTCAAAATTTTCACAAAAAATCAACTGTAATAAATAATATTGTTGATACAGAATTATTCTATTACAGACCTGACATAGTCAAATTTGATTTTTTTACATTCATATCTGTTGGTAGTTTAACAAAAAATAAAAGAATGGATTTACTAATATCAAGTTTTGCTAAATCAAATCTATACAAAATGAATTGTAGATTAATCATCATAGGAGATGGTCCAGAAAAAAGGTCGCTGCAAAAGCAAATTAGTTTACTGAGTATGGAAAGTTACATTGATCTGCTTGGTGCTAAAAGCAGACTTGAGGTTGGAGGTCTGTTAGCCAAATCAAACTGTTTTATTCTTTTATCAGTTTCGGAGACTTTTGGTGTTTCTTTTATTGAGGCACATGCGTCTGGGTTACCAGTAATAAGTACAAAGTCTGGTGGACCAGAGTTCTTCATTAATTCTAGTAATGGTATTATTGTAGAAAGTGATAATGCAAATGACATTTCAGATACTATGAGATACATTCATGAAAATGTCAACTCCTATAATCCATCCAATATCTCTAGTAGATCCAAAGCAATGTTTTCAAGTGGTAAAATATCTTCAAAGTTGCTATTAGCATATAATAAACTTTTGGTTGAAAGGAAGAAAGCAGATGAATAAAAAAATAGTTTTTGTTTCGATATTTGCTTCTTTTTTAGCAGCACAAGTTTTTACTATGCAATTAGTTAATTTTAGATTATCTATTTTTAGGGTAGCGATAATTCTGTCTGTATTCTTATTTTTATACTTTGTTTTCATGAAAAATGTGAAAATTAGTAGCACTTTTTTTTCAACTCGAAACTTTTCATTATTGTTTATGATTTTTTGGTTTGCTTACTCGTCTTTAAGTTTAATCTGGGTCAAGAATTTCAACTTAGCTTTGATAAATATGTATTTCTTAGGAATTGGTGTTATTACGGTAATCTTATATAAGTTTTATTTTAGAGATAAACGAGATTTTAAAAAAGTGTTTGCTATTCTTACTTTTTCTGTACTCATTAATAATCTAATTGGATGGTATGAAGTTATCTCAAAAAACTATATTTTTTTGACAGCATTTAATGCAAATTATTACTCATCTATTTCGCAAAGAATTCCTATTTCTATGATGGGTAATCCTAATGATTTCGCATTATTAACAATATTTGGATTATCAATTTCGATACCTCTAATTAAGTTGAGTATAAACAGAATATATTTATTGCTCTCATATTTATTTTTGACATCTAATATTATATTGTTATTTTTAACATACTCCAGATCGAGTTTACTGGGGGCTATAGTAATTGGATTATTTTATCTACTCGCGAATTTTTACAAAACACGAACTAGAGTATTTCTTTCTTTTATTATTGCAATGATTGTATTTTTAATATTTGTTTTTACACCTCTCATCTACACACGTTTCATTTTCTTTCTAGATTTTGATTTTAATGCAAATTTTCTTAACTCAGAATTAATTCGGATAAATCTAATGAAAAACGGGTTTCATATTCTTAATTTAACCTATGGATTTGGAACAGGACCAGGAAATTTAGAATATTGGATTTCAACATATTCTATATATCCCACAAGAGGAATAACTAGTATGCACAATTGGTGGTTGGAAATACTAGTAACATATGGGTTGTTGATTTTTATTCTTTATTTATTGTTTTATTTTAATCTAGTAAAAAACTTATGGAAGGTGCATTCAAGGGTTATTGATAAGTTTACGCGTGAGTTTGCTAATGGGTTATTATTTTTCATGCTAGCATTCACAATATCAAGTTTTGGGTCTAGCTCTAACTTTAACAAAGAATGGCTTTGGGTTATATGGGGAATTTGTATTGCCTTTCAAGGTTATACTCATCGAATCATATATGCAATTAGTAGTAGAATCGAGGTAATAACATGAAAAACATAATTGTATTATCTCATTTAGGTTTGTGGTCCATGGATAATAAAAAAGGTGCCCCTTCCTTTTATAAAACAATTGAGGCATATGTCCGAAGTGGTTGGAATGTATCATTAGTTCAACCTTCCGACATGGAAAACAAATCAATCGATTTAATTGGATTGAAGATATTTCAGTTTCAATCTAAACATAGTAAATTGGAAAATATTCGTTTTTTGGGAAGTGTTTCAAAGATTATTTCTGGATATTCAAGATTAAGATCAATGATGAAAGTAGCAAAAAAACTTATAATTTCGAGTCGAAAACAGACAATCATTTACAGCTATGAAGTTCATTCAGTGAGAGCAGGCAAAATTCTCTCGAAAAAATATAATCTCCCTTTAATAACTAGATTTCAAGGAACCATCTTAACTAATGTTAACAAAACCTTTGTTAATAAGTTGCGATATTATCCCCACTTTAGTGCACTTAAAACAGCTGCAGATCTAGTGATAATGACAAATGATGGTACTCAAGGTGATAAAGTATTAAAAGAAATAGGTAATAATTCAGATAATATTAAGTTTTGGATTAATGGTGTTGATAAATGTGATTATAAATACACAGATGAAATGAAGATAAATCATTTAAAAAGAAATTTAGGTATAGGAAACGAAGACTATGTTTTGTTGACTGTATCAAGACTTGTTTCTTGGAAAAGAGTAGATAGAGCGATTTATAGCTGTTATAAAGCTAAGGAAAAAATTGAGAATATAAAGTTGATAATAGTTGGTGATGGTTCCGATAGAGAGAAACTAAGAAAATATGCAACTAACCTCGGCATCACAAACAATGTAATTTTCGTTGGTGCTGTGAATCATGAAGATGTAAAATTGTATTTAAAACTATGTAATGTTTTTATGTCCTTATACGATTTAAGTAATGTTGGTAATCCACTTCTTGAAGCTATGTCTTGTGGTTGTGCAATAATAACTTTAGATGTTGGTGATACGAAAAAATTCATAACAGATTACAATAATGGGTTATTAGTTGAATTATCGAATATTGAAGTTGTAAGCGATAAAATAATTGAGCTTTTTACTGACAATGCATTATTAAACATGTTAAAAGGAAATGCAAAGGAATATTCTGATAGTTTTCTCTGGACATGGAATGAAAGAATGGATGCAGAACTTAATACTGTAAGTGAATTGTATATTGATTGGTTTGGAAGAGGATATCATGACAATGAATCTTGATACAAACACTGTTGGTAATGATGCTTTAAAACTTACACTATCTAAGTTCATAACTTTAGCTATATCAATTGTAAGTGCTATGCTTTTATCAAGGTTTAGAACATTAGAAGAATTTGGTACATATTCACAAATTTTACTTGTTATCAATATATCTACAGTTGTAATTACTCTAGGATTGCCTAATAGCATAAATTATTTCTTATCAAGGGCTGAGAATCAAGAAGAACGCGTCAAATTCTTGTCTATTTATTACAGTTTTTCACTATTTCTAGGAATTACAACGGGTTTGGTACTAATCCTAAGTGCTGAATTGATAAGCATTCGATTTAACAACCCATATATCATGTCATTTATTTTTGTTTTCGCACTATTCCCAACAGCTAAAATTGTACTATCGAGCATCGAGAATGTTTTGATAGTATATAAAAAGACAAATCTCATTATGTCATTTAGAATACTAAATAGCATATTTCTACTAGCATCAATATTTATAATTGAATGGCTAGAAATGGGATTTCGTGAATATATGATTTCTTTTGTAGTCATCGAACTGATTTTCTCAATTTCTGTATATTATATTGTTTTTAATTTAAGTGGAAGAATTAAAGTTAATCTGGATTTTGCATATTTAAAAACTATTCTTAAGTTTTCTCTTCCCATAGGTTTTGCATCTATCATTGGTGTTGTCAGTGTAGAGCTAGACAAACTTATTATAAATATATTTTTTTCTGTTGAAGAAGCTGCAATTTATGCTAATGCAGCAAGAGAAATGCCTGTTACAATAATCTCAATATCATTGACTGCAGTGCTGATGCCTAAACTTGTAATCTTACTGAAGAGTAATAAAATAAGTGGCGCCATTAAGTTATGGAATAGTAGTATTATAATTTCATATACATTCATTTGTTTTTTCTCTATTGGTTTGTTTGTTTTTGCACCTGATGTTATAGCATTATTGTACTCAAGTAAGTATCTTCCAGGGGTGAAAGTGTTTAGAATATACAGTATTATACTTTTACTGAGGGTTACATATTTTGGTATAATATTAAATTCAATTGGTAAGACAAAATTCATTTTATATAGTTCACTGATTTCTCTTTTATTAAATGTTGTTTTGAGTATTGGATTGTATTATGTATTCGGATATATTGGTCCAGCAATTGCTACATTGACCTCATTACTTTTAGTACAATTACTTCAGTTATCTATAACATGCAGAACAATTAATATTCGATTTAGGGCAATTATGCCATGGCGAGATATTGCTAGAATTACAGCCTATAATATTATCTTAGGTTTGATCTTTTATTTTTTAAAAACAATTTCTAGCATTGAACTTACGAATAGTAGTCTTATTGAATCAATACTATTAGGTTTTATATGGGGTATAATAATCTTTGCAATAGAGTTTAAAAGAATTAAAGCAACTTGGGTATTATTAAATTCACCATCTGGTTTCTGAATAAATAGGTTTAAACTATAAATTTAAAGAACTAAACTATAGACTCACTATTTCGATGCACCTAATAACGCACAAGAAACTATTCTTTCATAAGTCGATGTTTCAACTATCAATATTCATTATATTCAATCTAGTACATTTATTATGATTGGCAGAGTTTAGATTTTTTAAAAAGTTGATATTTTGAAATTGCGATTATTGTTTGTAGGTCAATTGTAGGTGTGTATTATTATTTTTGATGAATTATAAAAAAAGATTCCACCCTGTATTTCATTAAGGACACATCGATTTGTTGTAGAAAGAATGTGGATTTTCTCAAATGTTGGATTGCAAACATCAAATCACAATCCTCCCACACTAGAAGAACATATACCCTCAAAATGTATTACTATTGGTAAAATGTAGGATAGACATGGATAATGTCTTACCCTAAAGTTAACTTAAGTTTCCACTTAAATGTTAGAGCAATTTCTAATGTAACTCAAAGTTTCAAAGTAAGACAGTTGTGATTGCAGGAGTTCCTGCTAGAAAAATCAAGAATATTATAATGGAAAGTAGTGATTAAAGCATGAAGATATTAACAGTAATTGGTGCAAGACCTCAGTTTATTAAAGCAGCATCTTTTTCTGAATTATTTAGAAAGAATAATACTGAAATCCTAGTACATACTGGGCAACACTATGATTTTGAGATGTCGGAATTATTATTTTCGGAGCTTAAATTGCCTAAACCCGATTACAATTTAAACGTTGGTTCTCGAAATCATGGTGAGCAAATCGCAAAAATGCTTGAAGAAATAGAAAAAATATTATATATCGAAAAGCCACAAGGAGTTCTTCTATATGGTGACACAAATTCTACTTTAGCAGGTGCTTTAGCAGCTAGTAAACTTAATATACCGATTTTTCACATAGAAGCTGGTTTGCGCAGTTATAATAAAAAAATGCCTGAAGAACAGAATCGTATTATCACAGATCATTTATCCTCTTTACTTTTTTGTCCAACTCAAACAGCTGTTGATAATCTAAAAAGAGAAGGTTTAAGTGAAGGTGTAATATATACTGGTGATATAATGTACGATGCTATACTAAGGAACATGAAGATATCCCAAGAGAAATACTCTTTCAATAAAGGAATAGAAGAGATAATCTACAACTCATTAAAAAGATCTGACTGTTTATTTAAAGAAGATGATTACTATCTTGCAACAATACATCGAGCTGAAAACACCGATGATCGTGTTAAACTTAAAAAAATTATTGAGTCGTTTGATAAAATGAACAAGATTGTAGTTATGCCCATCCATCCGAGAACTAGAAACATATTGGATAAAATGAATATTAAAACTCAAAACATAATATTTGTAAAACCTGTAGGCTATTTACTAATGTTGTATTTGATATCTAAATCATGCATGGTAATTACCGATTCAGGGGGAGTTCAAAAAGAAGCCTTCCTTTTAAATAAACCATGTACTACATTACGAGATGAAACTGAATGGGTTGAAACACTAAAAAACAATTGGAACGCGCTATGTTCTATTAAACAGAAAACTATAATAGATTTGGTTCAGAGAGATACAAGACATCTAAAAATATCAGAAAAAAGTGTTTTTGGAAATGGAAATACCACTGAAATCATAGTCAATTCAATAATAAAATACGGAGGTAATAGTAAATGAAGAGTTTAAAAGAAAAAATATTAAATAAAACTGCAGTACTAGGAGTAATAGGATTAGGTTATGTTGGTTTACCACTTGCTGTTGAAAAGGCTAAAGCAGGATATAGCACAATAGGATTTGATGTTCAAAGAGACAAAGTAGAAAAAGTAAATGCAGGCATCAATTACATCGGTGATGTGGTCAATGAAGATCTAGAAAAAATAGTAAAAAGTGGAATGCTAAGGGCTACTCTTGACTTCTCACAAGTGGTAAAGGCGGATGCGGTTTGTATAGCTGTTCCTACCCCATTAGATCAATATCAGCAACCTGATGTAAGTTATATAAAAGCATCTGCTGAAAGTATTGTTCCTTATATGCATAAAGATATGCTAATTGTTTTAGAATCAACTACATATCCAGGTACAACGGAAGAACTACTAAAACCAATACTTGAAAAATCTGGTTTAAAATGTGGAATAGACTTTTATCTTGCATTTTCACCGGAGAGGGTTGATCCAGGCAACCTAATATATAAAACAAAGAATACTCCGAAAGTTGTTGGTGGAGTAACCAAAGAGTGTACAGAAATTGCTGCAATAATGTATGAAAACATTTTAGAAGCTCCAGTCCATAAAGTTTCAAATCCAGCTATTGCAGAAATGGAAAAAATCCTTGAGAATACATATAGAAATATTAACATTGGTCTTGTGAATGAATTGGCAATTTTATGTAATAAGATGAATATTAACATATGGGAAGTTATTGATGCCGCTAAGTCTAAACCATACGGATTTCAAGCTTTTTATCCTGGTCCAGGTCTTGGAGGACATTGTATCCCGCTTGACCCATATTATCTTTCGTGGAAGGCTAGAGAATATGGATTTCACACTTCTATGATAGAGTCATCTATGATGATTAATGATAGAATGCCAGAATACTGTGCTGAGAGAAGTACAAAAATATTGAATCGTTTTAAAAAATCTGTTAATGGTTCAAAAGTATTAATCCTTGGTGTAGCATACAAACAGGATATAGAAGATTTTCGAGAAAGTCCAGCAATAGAAGTAATTAACGAACTAGAAAAACTTGGTGCAATAGTAGACTATTATGATCCATACATTTTCGAATACAAAGAACACGGTAAGGTAAAAACTGGATTGAATGAACTAAGTGTTGAGGTACTCATGAATGCGGATTTGGTAATAGTTACTACAGCTCATACAAAAGTTGACTATAGTTTTGTACAGCAAAATTCTAAATTCATATTTGATACGAAAAATGCTATGAAAAACATAAAAAATAGAGACAACATTGAACTGTTGTAATAGGAGGTTATTATGAAACTAAAATATGCATTAATTGGTTGTGGACGTATCTCACCTAATCATATCACTGCCGCAGTAAATAATAATCTTAATATAGTTGGTCTTTGTGACTTAGAAATCAATAAAGCTAATCACCACATTATTGACTATAAACTAGGTGTATCTACAAAATCATATTTTGATTACAAACTAATGATAGAAAATGAAAATCCTCAAATTATTGCAATTGCTACAGAAAGTGGAAATCATGCTGAAATAGCTAAATACTGCATAAAAAAAGGAATTCACTTGATAATAGAAAAACCTATTGCACTCTCTTTAGAAGATGCTGATGAAATTATCGCTTTATCGAAAAAACATAATGTTATCGTAAGTGCTTGTCACCAAAATAGATTTAATAAATCAATTCAAAAGATAAGAGAATCTATCGAACAAAATAGATTTGGTCGTTTATTTCATGGAACTGCTCATATTAGATGGAATAGAGGTCAAGATTACTATACCCAGGCTCCTTGGAGAGGAACTTGGGAGCAAGATGGTGGTGCATTAATGAATCAATGTATCCATAATATAGATTTATTAAGATGGATGATGGGTAACGAAATTGATGAAGTTTTCGCTTATACTGATAATCTTAATCATTCGTTTATTGAAACAGAAGATTTAGGAGTAGCACTTGTGAAATTTAAAAATGGTTCATATGGAATTATTGAAGGCACAACAAACATTTATCCCAAAAATTTAGAGGAAACTCTTTATTTGTTCGGTGAAAAAGGAACAGTTAAAGCTGGTGGAAAATCTGTAAATATTATTGAAGAATGGCTTTTTGCAGATAAATTAGATAATCCTGAAGAAGTTAAAGTTAAATATCACGAAAACCCTCCTACTGTTTACGGATTTGGACATACACCACTATATAAAAATGTGATTGATTCAATTGAAAACCAAACTGAACCTTATGTAACTGCAGAAGATGGAAGAAGAGCATTAGAACTTGTACTAGGTATTTACAAATCAGCTGCAGAAGGAAAAAGTATTAAATTTCCTCTGAAACATTGCTCTTCAATCGAATTTAAAGGGAGATTCAGATAATGGATTATTTCGTTCACGAGAGTTCTTATGTTGATTCAAATGTGAAAATAGGTCATGGAACCAAAATTTGGCATTTTTCTCATATCCAATCAGGTGCTGTTATAGGTGAAAAATGTTCAATTGGACAGAATGTGAATATTGCAAACAATGTTCAAGTTGGAAATTATGTAAAAATCCAAAATAATGTATCTATTTATGAAGGTGTTGAACTAGAAGATTATGTGTTTTGTGGTCCATCCATGGTTTTTACTAATGATTTAACTCCAAGAAGTAAATATCCAAAAGGATCTTCAAACTACCAGAAGACATTGATTAAATATGGCGCAACAATAGGAGCAAATGCAACTATAGTTTGCGGCAACACTATTGGCAAATGGGCAATGATTGCTTCAGGTGCAGTTGTCACAAAGAATGTCCCTGATTTTGCACTTTTCGCTGGGGTACCTGCAAAACAATTAGGTTGGGTATGTGAATGTGGATTAAGACTTCCTGAGAATCTTCATTGTAAATCATGTGATAGAAGATATATTCAAAAAGAAAATCAATTATTCGAACTGGTTAAGGAGTGATTATTGATGCAATTTAGAGACTTAAAATCACAATATGAGAAATACAAAAATGAAATTGATAATGCAGTACAAAATGTTTTTGCTGAATCAAGTTTCATAAGTGGACCACAAGTTAAAGCACTTGAACAACGACTTGCGAATTACGTTGGAGTTAAGCATTGTATTTCGTGTGCAAATGGTACAGATGCTCTATCGTTAGTACTTACTGCATGGAATGTCGGAAAAGGTGATGCAGTTTTTGTTCCTGACTTTACTTTCTTTGCGACAGCTGAAGTGGTATCTTTTGTTGGAGCCACTCCAATATTTGTTGATGTGGATCCAGTAACTTTTAACATAGACATAGATAAACTTGAGTCAAAAATACAAGAAGTTATAAAGATGAAAGAACTTACACCAAAAGTAATAATCCCTGTTGACCTATTTGGTTTACTTGCTGATTACGAGAAAATCGAGAAGATTGCAACAAAATATAATCTACTAATTTTAGAAGATGCTGCTCAAGGTTTTGGTGCAGAATATAAAGGTAGAAAAGCTTGTAGTTTTGGAGATATTGCAACAACATCATTTTTTCCAGCTAAACCACTGGGGTGCTATGGTGATGGTGGTGCAATTTTCACAAACGATGATGATATGGCTTTGCTGCTTGAGTCTTTGAGAGTTCATGGTAAAGGTGAAGATAAGTACGATAATGTTAGAATTGGTGTTAATTCACGCTTAGATACAATTCAAGCTGCCATTCTCGATGTTAAACTAACAGCTTTAATAAATCATGAATTAGATGATGTGAACAAAGTATACCGAAAGTACAATAGTTTATTAGGTGGCATCGTTGAAATACCAATAATCGCACAATACTATCTATCTAGTTTTGCTCAATACACGATTAAGCTAAAGTCTCAAAAACAAAGAGATGAACTTAAATCATATTTAAGCACTAAAGGTATACCTACCATGATTTATTACACGAAGACAATGCATAATCAAACAGCATTCAAAGATCTTAATAACAAAGATGAGGATTTTCCTGTTTCTACAAAATTATGTAATACAGTATTATCGTTACCAATGCATCCATACCTATCGGATACCGAAATCGAGTTTATTTCTAAATCTATTATTGAATTTGTAACCAAATAATATGTTCAACATTATGACTTTCATATCAACAAAAAATAATCTGATTTTCATAACCATGTACATCAGTTTCATAACAATGGTGTATTTCGCTTACCACAGTCTACTCTAAAGGGGCTGGGGTCCAATGATAAAATCACGATTTTTTACGGATTTTCGTGTGATTTTCTGAGATGATTTTTAAGACACAAAAAGTGACTTCCACGTCTTATTTGAGACATTTTCATAGCCACGTACATTGGTTTCATAAGGATCGACAGTTCTAACTAAAGAGGCAAGGTAATATTCTTCAATTAGTATGATTAGCAAATAGTGAAACACAATTCACGGTTTAAAAGTGACAAGAAATTGATCTAGAAAAAGAATAATTTTTTGTTAATAAATCAAATACTTGAGACTACCGTTTTCATGATAAGGAGGTGTCCCGTATGTTTGATTATTTAATTATTGGAGCAGGTATTGTTGGAGCAAGCATTGCTAGAGTTTTATCTAAATATAAATTAGATGTTTTAGTACTTGAAAAAGAAAGCGATGTTGCAAACTATCAGACCATAGCAAACAGTGCAATTATTCATAGTGGTCATGATCCTGAACCAAACACCTTAAAATCTAAACTATGTGTTCAAGGTAATAGAATGTATGAAACACTAGCTAAAGAATTATCATTTCCATTAGATTTTTATGGGGGAATAGTATTAGCCTTCAGCACAGATGAAGTTGAGCAATTGCATCAATT
>JANKMU010000002.1:170716-195305 GCA_024650045.1 Mycoplasmatota bacterium
AATTATATAATAAAGCAAAATATAATGCAGTACAGAACTTCAATTTATTATCTAGAGAAGAAATATTAAAACATGAGCCCTACGTTAACGATGATGTTAAACTTGGTCTTTTTTTGCCATCAACTAAGGTTACTGTACCTTGGGAAGTTTGCATAGCTTCAGTTGAAAATGCTATAGAAAATGGTGTTAAGGTAAGATTAAATAGCAAAGTAACATCAATACGAAAAATAAATAGTCACTTTGAGGTTGGTATAAATGATACTGAATTTATTCAAACAAAAAATATCATCAATGCGTGTGGATTGTTTGCTGATGAAATAGCAGGACTTCTCGAAAAAGATGTTAAGTATAAAATAAACCCTAGAAAAGGTGAATATTTTACTCTAGAAAAAAGTAGTGAGCGAATGTTTAATCACGTGATATATTCAGTACCTACGAATAGCACTAAAGGTGTGCTAATTACTCCTCAAGTGGATGGTCATACCTTAATTGGTCCAACATCAGAAGATATAGATGATAAAGAAGATAATAGTGTTACATTAAGAGGTTTAAAGTATATTATAGAACAATCAAAAAAATTATCAAGGTACATCCCTTTTGAGCAAAATATTAGGAACTTTGCTGGGGTTCGTGCGAAATCTACATACGATGATTTTTATATCAAAGAATCCCTTGAGTACAAAGGTTTTTATCATGTTGCAGGTATTGATTCTCCGGGATTAACTGCTGCACCAGCAATTGCAGAATACTTGTTGTCTCTAATAAAAAAGAATCAAGTTTTGGTTGAAAAAGAAAGCTACAATCCTTATAGAAAGAAAAACAATTCATTTCATAGTTTATCAGTTGAGCAGCAAACTAATCTTTACAAAACAAATCATAAATATGGGCAGATCATCTGCAAGTGCGAAAAAGTGACTAAAAAAGAGATTATTGATGCGATTTCTGGACCACTAGGTGTAGATACGATCAAAGGCATTAAGAAAAGAACACGAGCAGGTGCTGGAATTTGTCAAGGTGGCTTCTGTGAACATGACATTCTAAAAATTATTGGTATGATAAAAAATAAACCTCTTCAAACTATTGATTATTACGAAAAAGATACTAACATTCTTTATAAAGATTTGAAGGTGAAAAAATGAGAGTTGATATAGTTGTTGTCGGAGGTGGTGCTGCTGGTGTATCAGCAGCAAATAGTGCTTATGAAAAGAATCTCAAGGTTTTACTAATCGAAAGAGATAAAGAATTAGGTGGGATTCTTAATCAATGCATTCATAATGGATTTGGTATTCAGATGTATAATGAAGAGTTAACTGGTCCCGAGTACGCTCGTCGTTCTGAAAAAAGTCTTAATAGTGAAATTAAGATATTACTTGATACTTGTGTTTTATCTATTAAAAAGGGAAAGGATGAGTTCATAATAAAAACATCTAGTGAACAAGATGGATTACTAGAGATTGTTTCAAAAGCAGTTATCATCTCTACTGGATCTTATGAACGAACAAGAGGTCAAATCAAACTACCTGGTAAAAGATTGAAAGGTATCATGACAGCTGGATCTGCTCAAAGATATATTAATAAAGAAGGTTTTCTTGTTGGAAAAAGAATTCTCATATTAGGTAGTGGCGATATTGGATTAATTATGGCGAGACGTTTAAGTCTAGAGGGTTCAAAAGTAGAAGGTGTTATTGAACTAATGTCTTATTCAAATGGACTTACAAGGAATATCGTTTCATGTTTAGACGATTTCAACATACCATTATATTTGTCACACACAGTGTCAAATATTAAAGGCAAAGATAAACTAGAAGAAGTTGAAATCATGCAAGTAGATGAGCACTTTAATTTTATTGAAAATACAAAGATATCATTTGAAGTAGATACATTATTACTATCTGTTGGATTAATTCCTGATGTATCATTTGTTGAAAATCTTGATTTAACATATGACAAAAATACAAAAAGTGCTAAGGTAAACCAAAACTACATGTCAAATATTGATGGATTATTCTTTTGTGGTAATGCATTGCATATTCATGATGTAGTTGATTGGGTCACTATAGAAGCCTCATTTGCTGGAGAATATGCCAAGAATTATGTAAAAGGTCTTATAAATAAATCAAGAGACGAGCATTCGATTATCAAGAGTGAATTAATTAGCTATACGGTACCACAAATCATTGATTTCAATAACTTGCACGATTCTATCCATATATCTTTTAGATCTAAAGTAAAGGCATCTATGATATCTTTGAAACTCTATCAAGATGGTCAGTGTATTAAGAAAAAAAACTCTAAATTTGTTACCCCTTCAGAAATGGAAAAAATAACTGTTGATACAAAATCATTTATATCTGAAAATGATGTTTTTCTTGAGATGGTGATACTAGAATGAAAAAGCAAATGACTTGTGTAATATGTCCTGTTGGTTGCCAACTCTTTGTTGATGATGATGTCATAACAGGTAATAAATGCAATAGAGGTTATGAATACGCATTCCAAGAACTAACGAACCCTAAAAGGATAGTGACTACAACTGTTGCTACAACTAGCAATAATAAACCAAGACTTTCAGTAAAAACAGACAAACCAATTAATAAAGAGTTAGTTTTTGAGGTTATTAAAGAGTTAAGAAAAATAGAGGTTAATGTATCTACCAGTGTTGGTGACATTATTATTGAGAATATTTTTAACTCAGGTGTAAATATAGTATCAACAGACGAGATTACTTTGTAAATATTTAATTCTTTTTATTGAAGATACTTATTTGACTTATCCATGAAATACTTTTTATGATATACTATTTCTATACTATTTGTCTCGGAGGAAACTATGTGCGGAATCGTTGGTTTCATTGGTAATAAAAACGCAAAAGACATCATCTTAAACGGTTTAACTAAACTAGAATATAGAGGTTATGATTCTGCTGGGATGAGTCTATACAATACACGTTATCAAATCTTTGATATCTATAAAGATGTAGGACGTGTCCAACATCTTATTGATTCAGCTAAAAATAGTGCTTTATCAAATATAGGTATAGGGCATACACGTTGGGCAACCCATGGCAAAGTAAACAAAGAGAACTCACATCCTCATTATTCTCAATCACGCCGTTTTATTATTGTTCATAATGGCGTCATTGAGAATTATCAAGCATTAAAATCTCAATATCTAAAATACTCAAACTTTACATCAGATACAGATACAGAAGTAATCGCGCAATTAATAGAGACTTTTTCTGAAACGCTACATGTTGATAATGCAATCCTAACAACTCTTAAATTACTAAAAGGCTCTTATGCATTACTTATTCTAGACTCTCAAGATCCAGAAAAAGTATATGCTGCTAAATATAAGAGTCCTTTATTGATAGGTAAAAGTGATGAGGGTATCACTATAGCTTCTGATTTAATGGCTTTGGTAGGATATAGTGATACTTATTATCCATTAGAAGATAAAACATTTGTTGTTGCTTCACGTGATGATGTTAGGGTATTTAACCTAAACCATGAACTACAACAACCAAACTTTAAAAAAATAGAATTAGATCATGCGGATACTGAAAAAGGAGTCTATGCTCATTACATGTTAAAAGAAATCAACGAACAACCTGCTGTCGTTCGTCGAATTCTTACGAACTATTATGATACCGAAACATCACGTATTCCTAAATCTTTAATAACAGCTATTCAACAATCAGATCGAATCTACATCTTAGCTGCAGGAACATCTATGCATGCAGGACTCATAGGTAAAAATCTCTTTGAGAAAATAGCAAACATTCCAACAGAAGTCCATATCGCATCAGAATTCGCATATCAAAGACCATTACTATCTAAGTCACCATTTTTTATCCTTGTTTCTCAATCAGGTGAAACTGCTGATCTTCGTGCATGCTTAGTTGAATTAAAAACATCTAACTATCAAATCTTAACCATTACAAATGTCCCATCCTCCACACTTGCTAGAGAGGCGACATTTGCTTTAGAAATCTATGCAGGACCAGAAATAGCGGTTGCTTCTACGAAGGCTTATATCGCACAAATTGCGATATTAGCCCTACTAGCAAATTCCATTACAGAATCTTCAATTGATATGAAAAAAGAATTATCGATTGTTGCTCATGCAATTGAGAATTTTCTAGCGAATGAAACTATCCTTACACATGTAAGAAACAAACTAACAAAGCCAAACTGTTTCTATATCGGTAGAGGCTTAGACTACTATACAGGTCTAGAAGCATCCCTTAAATTAAAAGAAATCTCATACATCCAAACAGAAGGGTTTGCTGCTGGTGAATTAAAGCATGGAACCATTGCTTTAATTGAAGAGGGTACACCTGTTATTGCTTTAATATCAGATCCTAAAATTAATCATAATACAAGGTCAAACCTAAATGAAGTATTAGCACGTGGTGCTAATACACTACGCATCGTGACTTCAAATTGTGAGGAACCTGATGATGAAATCATACTCGATACTGTTCATCCACTACTCACACCAATGATTATGGTTGTTCCTACACAACTTATATCCTATTATGCTGCACTAGAACGCAGCCATGACATAGATAAACCAAGAAACCTAGCTAAAAGCGTAACGGTAGAATAAACAGGAGGAAAATAAAATGGGTAAATATTTTGGTACAGATGGTATTAGAGGGGATGCACAAACAGAAGTGACACCCATACTTGCCTATGCCGTGGGTAACACACTTAGGAGAGCATTAAATATAAATGAACTTGTCATTGCTATGGATACAAGACAATCAGGACTTAGGATTTCAGATTATCTTGCAAGAGGTGCAGCAATGGGTGGTATGGAAGTATGGAAAGAAATGATATTAAGTACACCTATGATTGCTCATTACTCAAAGCTTAGAGGTATCGTTGGTGTAATGATTACAGCATCTCACAATGTACATACTGATAATGGCATTAAAATCTTTAATAAAGGATTCAAAACCACACCTGAGGAAGAAGCAATCATTGAAGAAATGATTGATTCTAGAAATATTATCAATACACCAGTTCATAAGGTTAAAAGAGGCTTTGATGATATTAGGATACAATACTTACAAATCTTTAAAAAACTTAAACTAGAAAAAACAGATTTAAAGGCAATCTATGATACTGCCAATGGGGCAACATCAAAGATTGCAAAAGAGATTTTTGACCTTTATGCACCGAATGCTCTTCAAGTCAATAAATTTGTTCCTCTTAAAAATTTAATTAACGATCATTGTGGTTCTACATATATGGAATCAATTATTGGACATGTATTAGAAAAGAAATATCCAGTTGGTTTTAGTTTCGATGGTGATGGAGACCGTATTCAAGCAGTTGATGCTACTGGTAGAATTTATGATGGTGACATGATTGTTTATATGATTGCCAATCATATGAAACAAAATGGAACCTTAGCAAATAATGGTGTTGTTCTAACGAAGATGAGTAACTTAGGCATTATTAAAGCTTTAAAAGATAAAGGTATTGATGTTGTTTTATCTGATGTTGGTGATAAAAATGTATCGCTTGCTATGGAAAAACATGGATATTGTATTGGTGGTGAATCCTCAGGACATGTGATTCTAAATCAATTTATTCATACTGGTGATGGCTTACTAGTCGCAATGTATCTTATGAAGATATTAACAGAAACTAACAAATGGTTTGATGAACTCACTAAAGATGTTAAACTATATCCAATCGAACATGTGAATATTTCTGAAGTACCTAAAGAAACTTTAAAAAAAGATACAGTTCAGAACTATATACTTGAGTTAAAAGAAAAATTAGGAGAAGATTCCCTACTCTTAGTAAGACCAAGTGGCACAGAGAATTTAATTCGTGTGACACTCAGTCATCCAGATAAAGAAATCGTTAAACAAAGCACAAAGGATCTTGTATCATTTATCCTTAAGGAGGGTGAAAAGTAATGAAAAAATATGCACTCATACTCGCAGCAGGTAAAGGCACAAGAATGCGCACTGAATTACCTAAATGTGCGTTTCCAATCTTAAAGAAACCAATGATTGAATATATCATTGAAAACATTGAAAAATCAATGATTGATGAAACGATTGTTGTTGTTGGTCATAAAAAAGAAGTGATGGAAGATATTTTAAAAGATAGAGTCAACTATGCAGTCCAAGAAGAACAACTAGGAACCGGTCATGCAGTATCTTCAGCAGCAGCTCTTTTAGAAGACCAAGAGGGCATTACCTTTATCCTTCCTGGAGATATGCCACTGATGGAATATCCAGTCATGGATAAAATCATTTCATCTCACCTTGAGATGGGAAATGATTTAACAGTTGTAACGATGCTTATGGATTATCCTAAAGGATATGGTCGTATTATTAGAGATGAATATGGCGTCGTTAACGGAATCGTTGAAGAACTTGACTGTAATGAATCTCAAAAATTGATTAAAGAAGTGAATTCAAGTGTTTATGTTGTTGATAACAAAGCATTATTCCAAGTCATTAAAAAGATTAAGCGAAATGAACGTAAAGGTGAATATTACTTAACAGATATTGTATCTTTAATGCATCAAACGCATAAAGTTAATACCTTCTTAGTTAGAGATCCTCAAATAACAATGGGTGTTAATGACTTATATGGTGTAGGTGTTGCTGAAAAATATTTACGTGATATGATTAATAAAGGTCATATGCTAGGTGGAGTTTCTATTGTCAACCCTGAGACTGTAACAATTGGACATAATGTTATTATTGAACCAGGTGCTTGGATATATCCAAATACAACACTTATGGGTAATACCATTGTTAAAGCTGGTGCAGTCGTTGGACCTAATACTGAAGTTGTGAATTCAACAATTGAAGGGTATGCAGAAATTAGACATAGTATCGTTTTAGATTCTATTGTAGGTGAACGCACAACCGTTGGTCCATTTGCACACTTAAGAAGACATGCAGTGATTGGTAAAGATAATCGTATTGGTAACTTTGTTGAAGTTAAAGAATCAACAACCGGAAATGATACAAAAGCTGCACACTTAATCTATATTGGTGATGCAGAAGTAGGATCTGGAGTTAACTTTGGATGTGGATCTGTTACTGTTAACTATGATGGTGTTAAAAAGCATAAGACCATCATCGGTGATGATGTCTTTATTGGATGTAACGTCAATTTAGTCGCACCAATAAAAGTAAGTGATAACGTCTTTATAGCTGCAGGTTCAACAGTGACTCAAGATATTCCTAAAGGTGCACTGGCCATTGCACGTAATAAACAAATCAATAAAGAAGATTATTCGAAACATTTAATTAAACCAAAACCAAAACCAGAATAATAACAACTGATAGTTGCAAATCCTTGCAACTATCTTTTTTTAATTGTCTTTTATATCTGTATATAATACATGATATAATAAATTAACAGTAAAAATATCTTTATTAGCCTATGATATGAGAAAAGTAGGAGATCATATGAACCCTTTAGTAATCCCTATCTTATTAGAAAAAGAAGTCAATCGTCATACTTATCTTATTATAAAAGATGATATATCGATATTAATCGACCCAGGTGCTAAACACCATGTGCCGCTTCTTTTAGCAGCCTTAGAAGAACATATTGAAATCTCTAAACTATCTTATATTGTTTTACAATCTAATGACTACTTAAATTTATCATCACTAGAAGACTTAAATCAAAAAGGTTTTTCTGGGAAAGTGATTGTTAATGAAACAGGAGTTCCCTATTTAGAAAACACGATATCTAATGATATTGTTACGATAGAATCATTAGACTATAAACTTAAGTTTGGCGATGGACAAACACTAGAGTTTGTTCCTATGCCTTTTTTGCCTTTTCCTGAATGTTATGTAAGTATTTATATTGAAGAGGGCTTTTTGTTCTCTGCACATCTTTTTTCTCATCATACAAAAAATCAAAATGAATTGATGAATTCAATCAATCAATTCCATGAAAGTGTACTACCTAGTATTGAGTTTGTCAGACAAGCAGTTAAGAAAATAAAAAAGCATAATATTATATCAATTTATCCGCGTTTAGGTCTTATGATTCATAAGCTAATGATTCCTGATGTTTATCAAGGTATCTTATCCTATGATTTTTATAATTCGAATCAAGTTGTTGAACGCAAGAACAAAAAGAATGTTTCTTATAACTATGAAACGATTTGTAATCATATGCTAAAGAAATTAGAAACGAAATACCATAGATATGAAATATTAGATGCATTTAAGGACTCTGATATCCATTTAGAACTTTATCCTCATATCGAAATAGAATCTACAAAGCTTGCAGGATACAAGTTATGGAATACATTTTTTGATACGATTTATCAAAAAAAGGGTGTTAGTTGGCTAACACTCTTAGAATCTGTTGTTAAAAAATATCATAAGTCATTTAATATTCAGTTACCAGCAATCTATAAGACAACATCATATCTGCAACAATCAAAAATAGAAATCCTAAATGTCGAAAAGAAAAACCTTGAACAAGAAGTTGAAGAACTATCCTCAAAAATAACTGAGACAACCGATAAACTTCTGCGTTGTCCAATCACCAATCTTTATAATCAAAGATTTATGATTGGTCATTTATTAAATAACTTAGATCAACCCTTAGCTGAAAATAAATCAAGATGTTTGGTCTTGATCCATATTGATAACTTATTAGAAATCAATAAAAAATATGGTGTTCATAAAGGTGATGAGACCTTAAGGAACTTAGTTCATATCATGAATAATATGAAACAAGAAGATGCTTTATTATTTAAACAAAATGGACCTGGTATTTTTGTTTATCGTCACGAAATTGATGAGAAGTCTTTAACAGCGCTTGCTGTTAAACTCAGTAATCTCGTTAAAAAATCAGAACTCTTTATTGAACCGATAACCATAACGATCAGTATTACCTCATCATCTGAACTCAATACACGCTACAGTCTTGATGAACGCGTTAATCAGTTTATTGAACTTGCACAAATGCGATTAGAAAGAGCGAAACTCAAAGGTAAAGATCAAATCCTTGATCAACATACAGATGAAAAAACATTTACTGAAGGGATTATTCTATTAGTTGATGAAGATGAAACTTATCAAAACCTAATGGTTAAGATCTTTGACCGGATTCATTATCAAGTGATTATTGCTAAAGATATCTATGACGCTTATGAGCAATTAGAAACTCATAATATTGATGTTATTATCTCTGAGATTAATTTAACAAAACTTGATGGTTTTCAACTTAAACAAAAAATCAATCAATCTCAAAGTTTTAGAAACATCCCATTTATTATGGTAAGTCACCATAAAAATTTGGATGTTGTAACACGTTGTAATCTATTAGATATTGACCTTATTTTGCAAAAGCCAATTATTCCAGAAGAATTAATTGGACATATTAAGCGTATTCGTGACCGGAAAGTGATGATATCATGATTGATATTATTTATGGTGTTTTCGCCTTTTTTGGTTTAATCATTATTGTGTTTATATTACTAATTCTGACACAAAAAAGAAGATTAAACAAAAAAGAACTTAAAGTTAAAAAAGCTAGAGACTATCTCTTTAAGAAATATATAGACCAAGAAGACGTTGATATCCCTGTTTCTAAACGTTTCTTTTTTGATGCTTTAATTGATGTAGATGAACAAATACATTTAGATCCATCAATTAGAGAACGCATTATCGATGATTTTAAAGATTCTAGATTTATAAAAAAACAAAAAAGAAATATCAATGCCTTAAGCACTTTTAAAAGAAGAATTGCTGTCTATTATATTTCTAAATTAAGAACTGAAGAAGCTTATGAACTGCTTTTCAAACGTTTTAATAAAGAACGGAATGAAGCAGTTCGATTAAGAATCGTAGCGCACATGCGCTACGGATTAAAAGATGAATATCTTTATCCAATCATTGAATCATTAGAAAAGAGTACAGATCAATATCAAGACCGGTTATGTACTTTATTAGGAAGTAACTATAAAAGAATCTATGATGCATTTTCGACTTATAAAGACGATCATAGATATGAAATTGTTTTAGGCTTAATTCGCATAGGATCATTTCATGCTGATGCATTTCTAATCGAATACATGCAAGTAAGACTTGAATGGATTCTTCAAACAAGTCCTTATGAAGTATCTAAAAATGAATTCCTAGAGGAAAGCATTTTAAAAAACTTATTAAAGCATACTCCAGAAATATTAAGTGTTGAGAAATATTTAGAACATGATGATCCAAAAATTAAGGCTTATGCAATTTCATCTTTAACCAATCGTGCTAGTATTCAGTGTATCAATCGCATTATTGATGGCTTTGACCAAAGTGAAATAGATGAGGTAAGGATTAAGACATTATCTAAAATGGTTTTAAATGATCGTTCTTTTTTAGATCACCTATTAAGAATTTATGTTGAACTCAATGCTTATCAAAAAGAGATGTTAACGAAGGTGTTTTCTGATCGTATTGATTATATTATTCTAGATTTATTTAATTCTAAAAAACAATTATTGAAAGAGATCTTGAAATTAATTTTGAATCAAAATATTGTAGAACCGATTATAGATTTCTTAAATGAAAATAAAAATAAACAAATAGAATCATTTTTGCTTGATATTATCAAGTCAAAAATGAGTCTTAATGATGAAATGACCAAAGAGTTTAGAATATATCTCCATCAAGATATATTAATTAAGATAGGATTACAAAGCTTAACACCTGTCATAGATAAAAAAGAAAAACCACCAATTGAAAAAACAAAAGTTTATTGGATGATTAAGTGGATGACTTTTTCGTTATTATTATTTCCATTGATTTATATCTTTAGATTAGGTGATACGATTTTTAATTTAAGTATGACTGAAATCATTAACGGGTTTTTAATAGATGTCAATGTTTATCTTATCTTTTATTTCTTAATCATTAATACAATTTATATGATTCTATTCATCTTAGCTTTAATCGCTTCTAAAAAACAAGTTCTTTTATCTAAGACAAGAAAATATACTTTATTATTTTCTGAACGTTTATTACCAGGTATATCGATTATCGCTCCAGCATATAATGAAGAGGTCAGTATTATAGAAAGTGTGACAAGTCTATTAAACCTTCAGTATCCAATTTATGAGGTCGTTGTTGTTAACGATGGATCAAAAGATTCTACTTTAAGTATTTTAATTAAGCACTTTAACTTAGAAAGAAAACATCCTTCTCATATAAATCATTTAAATACGAAAAAGATAAGAGGAGTTTATCAAACTAAAGATATTCCTAACTTAGTTATTGTTGATAAACAAAATGGTGGGAAAGCTGATGCTTTAAATGTCGGTATCAATGTGAGTAAACAACCTTATGTCTGCGGTATTGATGCAGATAGCATTTTAGAAGGTGATGCATTGCTCAAACTAGCGTCATCAATGCTTGATGACACAAAACCTTATGTTGCCTTAGGTGGCAACATCTATCCAGCCAATGGATTTACCTTCGATAAAGGAAAAGTAGAAAAAAGAAGTATTCCTAAAGAAATGATTTGTAGATTCCAAACGATTGAATACTTAAGAGCTTTTACAAGTGGTCGCATTGGTTGGAGTGAATTAAGAAGCTTAATGATTATTTCTGGTGCTTTTGGTTTATTTCAAAAAGAAACTTTGATTGAAACTGGTGGTTACTTAACCAGTAGCAGCAAGCTTAAAAAAGATACAGTTGGTGAAGATATGGAGCTTGTTGTTAGACTGACTAGACAAGCACTAGATAAAAAAGATCCATATCGTGTCTCTTATGTTTATAACGCATTTTGTTATACTGAACTACCAAGCGATTTAAAGACACTATTAAAACAGCGTAATCGTTGGCAAAGAGGTTTAATTGATATTCTTTCTTACCATAGAAAGTTATCCTTTAATCCTAAGTATAAACAAATAGGAGTTATTGGATATCCCTATTTCTTTATCTTTGAGTTTTTAGGACCGTTTTTTGAAGCTCAAGGTTATTTGATGTTAATTATCGCATTAATCTTAGGATTACTTAATCCCGTCATTATATTAGGTATCTTTGGAGCGTCTATTCTATTTGGTGTTGTTATTTCATTATCATCTATTTTCATGTCAGAAAAAGAACTTGTGATGATGAATAAAAGAGAAACAATGATTATGCTCTTTTATGCCATCTTTGAAAACTTTGGATATCGACAACTCATTAGTATGCATCGAGTGTTTTCTACCTTTAGTGCACTTAGAGAAAGTGGCACATGGGGTACTCAAAAACGTAAAGGATTTAAATCTTAAAATGTAAATTTATTTCATAATCTGGAAGTCTTATATTTAGTGTTTTTATTATGCTATAATGAAATTATATTAGATATAAAGGAGAATATATCATGGCTAGTAATTCTTTAGATATGCTTGTTGATCTATATCAACCTATTATTAAAGAACTTGATTCACCTTATGAAATCACTAGGGTCTTATCACCAAGTAGTGATAAGGTATTAGATTTTATTGGTACACACTTTTCAAAAGGTTGGGTATCAGAAGCAAAAGCAGGATTATATAAAAATCATCCAACATGCTTTATCGCAAGAGATGATGCTAAGATTGTTGGGTTTGCATGTTATGATGCAACCGCTAAAGCTTACTTTGGACCTACAGGTGTTGATGGAAATTACCGTGGAAAAGGTATTGGGAAAGCTTTACTTTTAAAATGTTTGGTTTCCATGAAAGAAGAAGGTTATGGGTATGCCATTATAGGTGGTGTAGAACCTAAGAATTGGCCATTTTATGAAAAAGTATCTGGAGCTGTACCTATCAAAAATAGTAAAAAAATCTATCAAAGAATGGTTTAAATACTAAAAATTCCATATTTTATGTAAAGAAATGTAAATTTTGTCGATAATAATCATTTATTATTGACTTTTTTTACATTGAAGTGTAAAATTTAAACCAAAAAAGAGGTTTTTATGAAAAATTATACGAGACTTGAAGTTTTAAAGAGTGCTAAAGAAAATAATGTTAGATATATTCGTTTGCAATTTACAGATATGCTTGGTACAGTTAAAAACGTTGAGATACCTTTTGGTAACTTAGAAAAAGCTTTGGCTAATGAAATTATGTTTGATGGTTCATCAGTTCAAGGTTTCGTACGTATCGATGAAGCAGATATGTATTTATATCCTGATCTATCTACTTGGTTGATCCTAGAATGGGAAACGACATCTTCAGGTAAGGTTGCTAGACTGATTTGTGATGTCTATACGACTGAACATCTTCCTTATCAAGGAGATCCTAGATATATCTTAAAAAGAAATTTAGAAGAAATGAAGAAGTTAGGTTATGATAAGTTTAATGTAGGTGTTGAACCTGAATTCTTCTTATTTAAATTAGATGCTAACAATAGGCCTACATTAGAGTTTTCTGATCTAGGAGGATATTTCGATTTAGCACCAATTGATGGATCAGAAGATGTAAGACGTGATATTGTTTTAGAATTAGAAAAGATGGGATTCCAAATGGAAGTATCTCATCATGAGGTTGCCTTTGGGCAACATGAGATTAACTTCCATTTTGATAATGCATTGGAGGCTTGTGATAATATTCAAACCTTTAAGATATTAGTAAAAAATGTAGCCCGTCGTCATGGATATCATGCAACCTTTATGCCAAAACCAATTGCAGGCATTAATGGCTCTGGTATGCATACGAATTGTTCTTTATCGGATGCTGAAGGCAATAACTTATTTTATGACCCAAATACAGAAAATCAATTATCCAATACAGCATTATGCTTTATTGGTGGTGTGATGAAGCATGCTCAATCGTTTGCTTTGGTTACCAATCCAACAGTGAACTCATATAAAAGATTAGTTCCTGGTTATGAAGCACCTTGTTATATTTCTTGGAGTGATGCAAATCGCTCAACAATGATTAGAATTCCTGCAACACGTGGTAATTCTACACGTATTGAAGTGCGTTCTGTCGATCCATCTGCAAATCCTTATTTAGCAATGAGCGGGATATTAGCTTCAGGATTAGATGGTATTAGAAATAAAATAGACAATATCTTACCAGTTAAGAAGAACCTCTTTAAATTAACTGAAACTGAAAGAAAAAAATCAGGAATTAAAAATCTTCCTGAAAGTTTATATGAAGCAATTAACTTGTTTTCAGAATCAAGTTTAATGAAGGAATCTATAGGTGAAGAACTCTATTTTAAACTCATTGAAGCTAAGACTAGAGAATGGGATGACTACAAGTCAAAAATCTCAGCTTGGGAATTGGAAAAATATTTGCCCATTATTTAACATATTACACCTATTTACTAGGTGTTTTATTTTTGATTTGTTATAATATAATTATAAAAAGCGGAGGGAACACTATGAAAAACTGGAATTTAAATGATTTATACTTGGGGTTTGATGAGAAATATAATCAAGACCTAGGTCTTTTGGAACGACTTGTTGATGAATACATGGCATTCATTAACAAAAAATCAGCATCACCCATAGAATATATTGAAGGATACTTAAAGTATCAAGAAGAAATTCACAGAATATCTAGAACTTTATCAAGTTTCGCGATGTTGACACTTGCAACAGATGTTACAAATGATCAAGCACCACTTTATATGTCTAAAGTTCAAAAGATATATCGTAAGGCAACTGCAGAAGATGTATTATTTACACGTTATATTGAATCTGTTGATTTAGATGATTTAGCATCTAAATCAAAACTGATTCATCAATATAAGTATAATTTATATCTCGAGCAACAAGAAGCTAAACATTTATTAACAGAAAAAGAAGAAATCTTATATGCAAAATTAAGAGAACTATCATCTTCAAGTTGGGGTATGCTTCATAATATTACAACTGCAAATCTTGCAGTTGACTTTAGAGGAGAAGAAATTAGCCTAAGCGAAGCGAGAAATTTAGCTTATGATAATGACCCCAAAGTTAGAAAAGATGCGTTTAATGCTGAAATTAAAGCTTATAGCATGATTGAAGATCAAGTAGCTCTAGCTTTATCTAACATTAAACGAGAAGTTGTTTTAATGAATGAACTTAGAAGTTATGATTCAGCACTTGAAAAAACTTTAGAACAATCTAAATTGACTAAAGATACCCTAGATGCTATGTTATCAGCAATGATGGATTATCGTCCTTACTTTGAAGCTTATCTTAAGCAAAAATCAAAATATCTTGGTCATGAAACGAATCTACCTTTTTATGATATGTTTGCTCCTGTTGGAAAACTAGAAAAAACTTATTCTTATGAAGAAGCACAAGCAATCATCAAAGAAGCATTTTATGGTTACTCAAAGCGCTTAGGTGACTTTGCAACTCGTGCCTTTGATCAAGAGTGGATTGATGTATATCCTAAAAAAGGAAAACGTGGAGGAGCATTTTGTTCAAACCAGCCACAACTTAAACAATCACGTATTATGACGAATTTTACAGGCTCATTATCAGATGTATTAACATTAGCACATGAACTTGGCCATGGTTATCATGGCGAAGTGATCTCAAATAATGAACCACTACATTGGAGTTATCCAATGCCTTTAGCAGAAACTGCATCGATTTTTTGTGAAACGATTGTAAACAATCATTTACTCAAATCGATTACTGATCCAAAACAAAGATTATCTATTCTAGAAAACTCACTACAAGGTGATACTCAAGTGATTGTTGATATTCTATCTCGTTACATGTTTGAAACGAACCTTTTAGAACATTCAACAGGTCCAGTATCTAAGCATCAAATGAAGGAAATGATGGTAAATGCTCAAAAAGAAGCATATCTTAATGGACTTGACCACAATCAACTCCATCCTTATATGTGGCTTGTTAAAGGGCATTACTATAGTGCAACCCTAAACTTTTATAACTTCCCTTATGCATTTGGATTACTTTTTGGTAAAGGTTTATATGCACAATACTTAAAAGACCCTAAAAACTTTATCGCAAACTATGATGATCTCTTATCATTAACCACCAAAACAAGCATCGAAGATGTTGCTAAAACCATGAATATTGATGTTACACAAAAAGATTTTTGGATTGATTCCTTAAATCAAGTGAAAAAAGATATTGATGAAGTGATTACCCTATTTAAGTTATAATGATTAAATTTACTCATATTGCTTACTTTTAGTAAGCCATCTATGATATAATTAATTCAATAAAAAATGTTTATTTACGGAGGAATATATGAACGAACAACAACACGAGCATGAAAACGAAATTAGCTTACTTGATTTATACAAAATTCTAAGAAATAATATCGTTTTAATTTTAGCTCTCACTTTTCTTGTAGGTGCGATTGCAGGTGCTTATGCATTTTTAGTCGCTGATCCTAAATATAAATCAAATGCATACGTTATGGTTCAAGTCCAAGTAGAGAACCCAGGTGGTGATTCATTCGACTTAATCAATGCACAAAGACTTTTATCAACTGCAGCTGATATGATTTCGATGCCTGTTGTTTTAGATAAGGTGATTGAAGATTTAGATCTTGACCTAACTCCAAATCAACTCAAGAAAAATCTAACAGTTAGCTCTAGTAACACCAGTTACTTTATTAATATCAGTTATATATCTGAAGATAATGTTGAATCAAAAGAAGTGGTGAATGCTGTTATTAATTCTGCAATTGAATTTGCTGATGAAAATGTCTTGATTCTTAAGGACAACATCATCCGCACAAGTTTTGCAGATGATGGTGTCTATGACTCACCTAATAAAGTTTTATATATCGTCATTGGATTCATCCTAGGTGGTATTCTAGGGGTTGGTATAGCATTTATTAAAGAAATGTTTAATAATACGTACCGCACTAAAGATCAACTAGAAGCTGCATTTGGCATTCAAGTTTTAGGTGTTATCCCAGAATTTGAAGTCAAGGAGGGCAAGATATGAAAAAGAAAATTAACATCTTTAATGGTGAACGTGTTCAAAAATATGATTATCTTGTCACAAAAGAACAACCACTATCTTATACAGCTGAATCTTTCCAAAAAGTTTTAATAAACCTTGATTACGCAAATATAGATAATGAATATAAAGTGATTCAATTTACATCAACATTAGCTTCAGAAGGTAAATCAACTTTTATTTCTAATCTATCTTACTTATTAGGACAAAAAGGAAAAAAAGTTGTTTTGATTGATTTAGATTTGAGAAAACCAAAAATGCATCGAGTATTTAATTCAACCAATAGAAATGGCTTAACAGACTATTTATCAGGAAAAATTGAGTTTAAGGAGATGGTTCGCCATTCTGATGAAGTTGGTATAGATTATATCGTTGCAGGTGAAAAGACAACTGCAGTCATTAATGTTTTAGAAGCGAAGAAACTTAAAGAATTGATTGCTGAGCTTCGTGAAACTTATGACTATGTCTTACTTGATACACCTCCAGTGATTGCTGTATCAGATGCATTATATATTGCGAAACTAGCAGATGGCATTATCTTTGTTGTTGCACAAAATGTTGCTAAAAAGGCTTTAGTTAAAGAAGCGATTGAAAATTTAAAGAAAAACGAGATTAACATCTTAGGTACTGTTTTAACTCAAGTGGACCTAAAGAGTGGAGAATATGGCTATGGATTTGACTATAGCTACAAATATGAAGAAGACGAAGAATAATGATTGATATTCACACACATATTTTACCTGGCGTTGATGATGGATCACCAACTCTTGAAACATCAATTGAAATGATTAAACAAGAAATCATGGATGGTGTTGAATCCATTATTTTAACACCACATGTTCAATCGCGTGTTCAAAAAGTAGATCTTAGCGAACATCAAGAAGTCTTTGAGACTTTAAAAGCTGAAGTTTTAAGACAAGGATTAAATATTCATTTATATCTAGGTGCTGAAATCTTTTATCGTTCTCATTTGGATCCTGATTATCAGAAGATGTCTTTAGCAGGTTCAAAATATCTTTTAGTTGAATTTTCTCCAATGGTTGAAACCCCAATTGAAGATATCATTTATGATATTTCAAGAAGTGGATTCATTCCAATTGTTGCTCATGTTGAAAGATATCAGTATTTAAAATTTGAGGATTATTATAAAATTAAAAATTCAGGTGCTTTATTACAAATGAATGCATCAGCAATCTTAGGTTTAGAAAAAAACATTAAAAAAGGGTTAGTTCAAAAACTATTGAAGGCTAAGTTAATCGACTTTGTAGCAACCGATACCCATCATCCAGAAAAAAGACCTCCAAATTTAAAATTGTGCTATGAGTTGCTTAAAAAGAGTTATGATGAATCCTATTTAAATCAAATCTTTTATTTAAATCAATTAAAAATTATAAAATCTTAATCTATGTTGCCAAGATATCCTTGGCGACATATTTTTTTATGCACTTCATGTGACTTACTTATAAAAAGTAGTAAAATGAAGGTGGAGGGGATGCTATGGATCAAAGACTTTTTAAGGATCTATTAAAACACGCAACCTTTGGTTATGCTGTTTACTACTTAAAACCCTCAATCAAACTTTTAACATCTAATCATTTATTTGACAATATAATCATTCAGTATAACCAACAATTTATATCGAACCAAAATACTAAACATTCCAGTCCATTTCTTGAATTTTTAAGTATGCATATAGAAAAAAAACAAGAAGAAACTCATATTTACCTACAACAAGGCTCTTATAAGGTTTCTTTTGCTTATGATGAAGATTATCTTTATCTGTATCTATATGATCAACTTGAATCTTCTATTCAATTTGATTTATTAACACCTGATCAATTAAAGTATCAAAATTTCTCGTTTCATAATTTATCCTACATTTGGGAAGTTAACCCCGATGGTTTATTTACATATGTTGATCCTATCGTTTCTGATGTATTGGGATATCATCCTAATGAAATCATTGGGAAAAAACACTTCTATGATTTATTTCATGAAGAAGATAAGGAAACAGTTAAAAAAATGGCCTTTGAGACATTTGCTAAACATGAAACATTTGGCAATGTCTTAAATAGAAACATATCGAAAACAAATCAAGTGAAGTGGTTATTATCTAGTGGTGTACCAAAACTAGATGAAAAAGGAAATCTTATCGGGTATCGAGGCATCGATACCGATATGACACAATGGATTTTATCTTCAGAAAAAGCAGAAGAATTAGAAGATCGATTTTTAACTGTGTTTAAGCATAGTCCTTTAAGCATGCTTCAATATAACGAGTATGGTGAGATTATCTTATATAATCAGAAGTTTTTAAAAATGATTGATGAGAAAAATCAAGATATCTCAAAAATGAATGTCTTTGATTTTTTGGATAACCGACTAAAAATGACATTTGAGCTCTCACAAGATGGAACTGCAAATCGAGTTCGAGGAAGTATTATAAATCCTTTTAAAAAGGTAAAAATACCGGTTTCTGCGGATTTTATGCCACTATACAACAATGATAAAGAGATTAGTGGAGGATTGGTTGTTATTGAAGACTTATCCTTAGCTATTGAAAAAGAAAAACGGATGGAAAAACTATTAAAGACTGATAGTTTAACTCAAGTCTATAATAGAAGTCATTTCGACTTTACCATTGATAATATTAGAAAAAGTGATCTACCTTTAGGTTTTATCATATGTGATATTAATGGTTTACGTATTATTAATAACTCATTTGGATTTGATCAAGGTGATCAAATCATCAGTTATGTTGCATCTAGAATTAAAAAAGTTGTTGGAAATAAAGGTATCGTATGTCGTGTTGGTGGTGATGAGTTTGGTATGATCTTTAAAAAATCAAATCTAGGTGCACTTGAATCTATGACTGCAGATTTAAAAAAACAGTTTACTTTATTAAATCCTTTTGGTTATGAGATTAAAGTATCATTTGGATATGCACTATATGATTCACTTGATGTATCATTTACGAAAACATTTACAGAAGCAGAAAAAATGATGTTTACTCAAAAAGTTTATGATGGTTCATCGATGACACAAAATACGATTGATGTTATGATGGCAACACTTTTTGAAAAGAGTCCAAGAGAAATGAATCACTCAAAAAGAGTTTCATCAATGTCATGGCACATTGCTAAAAAGTTAAATATTAGTTCTTCATTTGAGGAAAAGGTAAGGATTTCTGGGTTATTACATGATATTGGTAAAATCAATATTGATGATTCTATTTTAAACAAGAAAAGTGAGTTATCAGAAGAAGAATGGGTGATTATGAAAAAACATCCAGAAACCGGATATCAAATTTTAAGTGCTGTGAGTAATTATGATGATATTGCTAAAATCGTTTTATTTCATCACGAAAGATATGATGGAATGGGCTATCCTAACGGACTTTATCGTGATGAAATACCTATAGAATCAAGAATTATAGCGGTTGCTGATGCATTTGATGCAATGACGAAAGATCGAACTTATCGTCAATCATTATCTGTTGAAGAAGCAATTGAAACTTTGATTAGAGAAAAAGGGAATCAATTTGACCCTAAAATTGTCGATATTTTCTTAAAACAAGTTTTGCAAACTAAACTATCATCTTTATAATTATAGACATATTATGTTATAATATGCTTAAGAATAAATAACAAGGGGACCCTTATTATGCCTAGAGTTCAATTTGGAAATCTTTATTACATGATTTACATCATTGCAGCATTCTTAATCATTCTAATTGCTTTACGATTTCTTAAGCATAAAAGTCAAAACTATCGATATTGGTTTCTTTTTGGTTTGCTTGTTTTAAACTTTGGAATACATATCTTTAAGATATTCCTACCCATCTATCAAGACAACGTTACTTATTTAATAACAAAGGTTTCCTTTGAGAATATATGTGCTGTATCAGCAATTACATTTCCATTTTTATATTTTGTAAAAAATAGGACAGTTAAAGATTATATGATTATGGTTGGTATGGCAAGTGGTATCATTACCTTTATATTTCCAGTTGACGCGATGTCAACGTGGTTTAACGGTCGAGATTTAGGCGTTTATCGTCATGCATTTAACTTAGAGAATATAAGATTTTATTTCTCGCATTTCCTTATTTTCTTAGTACCATTTTTGATGATGCATTATGGTATGCATGAGTTATCAATCAAAAGAGCTTATCGAGCACCATTGTTCTTAATATTTATACTATTTGTTATTTTTATTAATGAATTTATTATCACATTATTAGGATGGGTACCAAAATCTGAATTGTTCGATCCTACAAAAAGAAATCCTTCATTCATCTTTGGTGTAAGAGGAGATTTATCTGGATTAGGTATGATTTTAGGTGTGTTTGTCCCAAGTGTTTTCTTCGTTAATCCATGGTTTTCGGGACATGCATTTATGCCTGTCTTGTGGTTAGTCTTTCCAGCAATATTCTATGGTGGTTTGATTGCCTTAACGTTTATGTTAATTTATGACACAGAAGAAACATTATATTATTTAAAATTAAAAATACGAATTCCTCAACAAGAGGAACCCGAGGAACTCAAACGATAAAATTAAGTCTCAAGTTAAAAGAAGAGTGCATGAAATGTTCATCCTTTTCTTTTTGCAAAAGATGTGTAAACGCTTACTTAAAATAAATCTATATAGAGAAAGAAGGTATAACTTTTATGATTTCAAAAGCAAAAGGATTCGCATATGTAAAAGCAGATTACAATTATATCTCATATTATAAAGATGGGAAATGGGATGAAGGTAGATTAAGACAAGAAGATACATTAACCATTTCAGCAACTTCAACATCTCTACATTACGGTCAACAATGTTTTGAAGGATTAAAGGCATATCGAAGAAAAGATGGCAAGATTCAACTATTTAGGGTTGAGGATAACGCAAGACGTTTTCAAACATCATGCGAGCGCATGATGATGCCAACTGTATCCGTTGAAAAGTTTGTTGATGCTGTTATAAAAACAGTTTTAGCAAACAAAGATTTTGTACCACCTTATGAAAGTAAACATACACTCTACATCCGTCCTTTTATGATTGGTGTAGGTGATAACCTAGGACTTCGACCAGCACCTGAATTTATTTTCAGTGTTATTGTTTCACCGGTTGCAACTTATTTTGATGGTGATGCAAAATGCGTTAATATGGGTGTATCTGAATACGACCGTGCAGCACCTTTTGGAACCGGTGCAGTTAAGGTTGGCGGTAACTATGCAGCATCGATGTATCCACAAGTAGAAGCTAGAAAAAATGGCTTTGCTGATTGTTTATTCTTAGATCCGATTACGCATACAAAGATTGAAGAAGTTGGTGCAGCTAATTTCTTTGGTATCACTAAAGATGGTGATTATATCACACCTAAATCACCTTCAATATTAAATAGTATTACCAATCGTTCTTTAAAATATATTGCGAAAAATCATTTACAATTAAATGTTTTAGAACAAGATATTTATATTGATCAATTAGATCATCTAGTCGAAGCTGGTGCCTGTGGTACAGCTGCAATTATTACACCAATTGGTTCGATTACTTATCAAGGACATAAGCATGTTTTTCCTGCATCAAAAACGATGGGAGAAACGACAAAGAAACTATATGAATTATTAATTGGCATTCAATTTGGAGACATTAAAGACCCTGATGGTTGGATTACTGTGTTATCATAATTCATGTAGGAGCATTTTATGAGCAAACTAAAAAAAGAAACAATTAAAAATTGGATTAGAAAAAACTTCCAAATTTTAACGATTCTTTTTGGTTTGCTTTTTATTTTACTTAACTTCCTTCTTTTAAGAATTGTTCCTGGTAACCATTTAGCATATTCTCATATTATGTATATCCCAATTGTTATAGTCGGTAGCCTTTTAGGTAGTTATTATGGCATGGGTGCTGGTGTGATAGCAAGTCTTCTTGTTGGACCCCTAACACCTTATATTATGTCAACTGGACAGCCGCAATTTTGGATGGATTGGGTTTTTAGATTATTAATGATGGTATTTGTAGGCTATATTTCTGGTTGGTTTTCTAGAAGTTATCGGATTGCTAGAGAAAAGATTAGCGAGTTAGAGTATATCAATCCTGATACTTTGTTGTTTAATATTAACTATTTAAATAAAAATAAATTAGAGATTAAAAAAGTATATACCATTTCAACACTATTGATTAGTAATTGTGATACGATTTGTGATGTTGTCGGATATGCTGCATATTATAAATTTCTATTTAATATCAAAGAAATATTTACGAAACAGTATCCTGATATTATGATTGTTCAAACGAATATTGATCATTTATGGATCATTAAACCGACAAATGATTTTGAAGAAGAAATAGAAAATTATGTGGAATTCATTCATCAAGCTTCCCATGTCTTAGGACAACATCTATTTGTTGATTTCGCATTTGGTTTCTCACAAAGAAAACATATTCATCAAAATCTAATCTCTGATTACTTTATCCAATCCGATCAAGCGGCTAGAGAAGCGAAAAAAAACCATTTGACTTCAATGATTTTTTCCGATTTAAATACGCATAAAGCGTTTGAATATGAAATTTTATCTGATTTTTCTGATGCTTTAAAAAATGGACAAATCTATTTACTATATCAACCTAAACTAGATTTAAAGACAAGAAAACCGATTGGTTTAGAAGCTTTGATTCGTTGGAATCATCCAACGAAGAAAATGATTATGCCAGATCAGTTTATTCCACCTGTAGAAAATACCAATATGATTCATGAAATGACAGAAGCCGTCTTTAGATGGACTTTAGAGTTTCAAATGAAGTTAAATAAAAAAGGTATTGAACTACCCATTTCAATTAATATATCGACGAAGAACTTATATAATAAAGACTTTTACAATCGTATGAGCAAAATATTAAAAGATTATCCTGTTAAGTCAAATTTGATTGAACTAGAAATTACTGAGACGATTTTAATGGAAAATCCAGAAGATAGTAAGTTAATCCTTGATAGCTTTTCAAATGAAGGTTACCGAATCGCAATTGATGATTTTGGTAAAGGATATTCATCCCTTGCATATTTGGCACAATTTCCGATTACGACCATTAAGGTTGATCGGTTTTTCACAAAACAAATTTTAATCAATCCAACCACTCAACATATCGTAAAAGCAACCATTGATTTAGCAAAGCAATTAGGTTATGAAGTTGTTATTGAAGGTATTGAAGATGCTGAGACTGCTGATTTGATGCAAAAGCTTGGTGGTCAAAGTGCTCAAGGTTATTTGTTTATGAGACCGAGTAAAGAAGATGACTTAATGACTTATCTAAATCAATATCGAGATGAATTAAAAAAGGGATAAATTGAAGTGCTCCCCATTTAGTAGACAATAATAAAAAGGGGTTAAGCATTTTAGAGGGTTTGGATTTTTAAAGAAAATTTTAATTTAGACACTTTCATACTACAATTAAGTATGGAGGTGTTTTTATTATGGCAAGTAAAGGTCAACGTTTTGAAAAGTATCCATTGGATTTGAGACTTAAGATTGTCAAAGAGAAAATAGAGGTTGGAAAGAGTTATAGCTATCTCTCACACTTTTATAACATCAATGTCAAAACCATCGTGACTTGGGTACATATTTATCGTAGGGATGGAGGACTTGATGTTAGACGTAAAGGAAGACCAACGGAGG
>JANKMU010000030.1 GCA_024650045.1 Mycoplasmatota bacterium
CTCTAACAAAAAAGGGTTTTATTTTTTGAAGCATTTCATAATCTATTACATCAACCAATACTTTCATAGAATCGCCTCTTTTCTCGTCTCTTTTCACATATTCATACCATACTCATTGATAAATTGACTTGTGAATAATGTTTTTTTATTTACGCAGATAAGTCATTAATTTTTGTCGTATTTACCCTATACAATCGAATATTTATTATAGTACATCTGCATAATAATGTCCCTTCAAATTATGAAACATCACTTTGTTTGGAAATAAATCAGTCCCTTTCATAGCTAATCCTACGCAGAAAATTATCCAATCCAGCAGTTCCATAGGTAATAGATATAGTACAGGATTACCATTTTCTAGTATAGTAACACATGGTTGTTCCATAACACCAAATGATCCTACACTTAATACATCATATACTATTCCAGCCCCCTTTTTAGATGAAGGAGGTATTTTTAACATATCGTGTCTTTTATAATCTCGATATGTCTTTGCACCTTTCTGATTTAGATAGTAATCTTTAGAATCATCTTCTAATTTCTTGATTGGTATTTTCATTGTCATTTTATCTGAATGATACTGAAGATTTCCTAATGCTTGGTTATTAACTCGCTTCTGATGTTCTGCTATCTCAGTATTTACATATTCATCATAAGTTTTTACATCATGAATATATCCTAAAAAAGCGATAAAGTATATAAATGTGTCAGAATAGTTACCTGCAAATGATTTAAAATGTGCTTGATGTTGCTCAAAAATTACTTTTCCGAGCTTTTTATAGAGAAAGAAGGATTCTTCATCGAGGTTAAACCATCCAACTGATAATATAGTATACTTTGTTGAGTCTTCATGAGTTTTATAATCCATATCATTATCCATAGACTTTATCAGCTTGGAAATGATACCAGTAAACATATCTGCAATTCTTATTCCAGTAGATTCAGTAGACTTCACTTCAAACACATTAATTAACCCTGCATACTGAGCGCTATTAATTGTTGAGCCTTCACCTTCTTTATCAATATTAAGCTCATAGTCTGCTATTTTCATTTCATCTAAATACTTTTGAAATCCAATAAAAGGTGTTATGTAGTTCCAGTCAACTATGTATTTTTGATTGTAATCACTTAAAAGTATTGTTAATTCATTAAAAGCTCTATTTTCTGCTTCTTTGTGGGCAAGACCTTTATTCTTTTTGATCTGTTCAACAGCAAAATTTTTAAGTTCTCCAATGAAAGTCCCATCATTTCTATATAGAGCATCAATAACCGCTTTAGGTTTATAAACATTCAATAGTTTTGACACCACATATCTTAATACATCCATATCACCAAAAATACTGTTTTTATAGTCTTTGAATAGTTGCAAGACAACATATTCCAATTTGTTAATTATTGATATATAGTTGTAAAGATTAAATGAAATAAGAAAATCTATATAGGCACTTATCAACTTCTTGTTACCCTTATTGAGTGAAGCAAAACCATTTTCGAATTGTGAAAACTTAAAGGTCTTACTTTTTAATTCATTTGATGGCCTCATACTCTCTAAGATTTTATATCCATGTTCAATAGAGAGCTCATCGTTTTGTAAAAACCCAATAACTCCAACAACAAAATGAGATGCAAAATTATTTGCATTAACTGTTCCTTTCGTTAACTTCCTACTATGCTCTGACTCATCATAAAAGAACATATGTTTCATAGCAACCACCTCATTTCTTGATTAAACTTATAAAACTGTCTCTACTTTCCAAAGTTACTTATTGAAATCAACCCCTAAGCATTGGCGGAGGAAAGGGGATTTGAACCCTATATCCTATTCAATAAACTCGTAAAATTCCCCACCAAATTTGCTATTTTGTTTTCTATATTATAGCACATTTTCTAAACATAATTAATAATTCCAAATTTCTAATTTTGATTGTCTCATATTTTAACCGTCTTTATTGCTGATAATAGACATTATTCAATTATTTAGGACAAAATACGCAATTAAAAACTCAAATAACCATGTATCAATTGGACTAGATTTATTAGTTTTTTAGTCTCGTATTCTTGTTTTATACTCTAGTTAAGCCATTTTATTTACATGTTCAATCTTGGACACCATTATTGGAAATTTGGAATTCGATCTGTTTTTTTATTTTTCACCTCGTTTTTATTTATCAAACCCTATAATAAGATGAGGTGAAATTAAATGAAAAAAAGAAAAACGAGTGAACAGAAAGATAAAATTATTTTATCTTATCAAAAAGGCCAGGAAGTTGAAACACTTGCAAAACATTACAAATTAAGTCGAAGTATTATCTATTTATGGATTAGTGAAGCAAAAAAGATGTCTATGCTTAAAAAACATCATTCCATTGATTTTAAGAATGGTATAATCCAGAAAATTCAACAAGGTTCAAAAATTTCAGAGATTTGTGAATTATTTAAGTTGAGTCAATCAACAGTTTATCATTGGGTAAAAACAATTGATATAAATCCAAGTAAAACAATACAAACAAAAGTTATTGAAAAAGTGAAATATGATCTACTACTTCAATTGTTTAGAACGTATTCAATAACCAATTCCATGACTATTAAAGAAAGAATAACTTTAATTACTCATAATAGTAAGTCGTACACTATTAAACTTTTATGTGAGTTGTTTGATGTCAACAGATCAACATATTATAATTATATCAATCATCAAACAACGCCACAATTAGAAAGGGATAATCTACTAAAGAAACAGATATCTGAAATTTATCATCACCACAAAAAAATAGCAAGTGCAGCAAAAATTAAAGTTCTTCTTCAAGAACAAAACTTAACCGTAAGTGAAAAAAAGGTAAGATTCTTAATGACTGAACTTGGTATTCAATTCACAAAGAATAAATACACAAAAAAATATCGTCGCCCAAGAACTTCTGTAAAATACCAAAACATACTAAAGCAGGAATTTAATCAACCAATCCCAAATAGAGTATGGGTAAGTGATACGACAGAAATCAAGATTAATTACAAACCGGTTTATCTTTGTGTCATCATGGATCTGTTCTCACGCAAAGTAATCTCTTATGAGTTAACTAAAGTTAATAATACAAGATTCACACTTAATACATATAAAAAGGCTGTAATCTATAGAAAAACTCACCCAATGATTTTCCATAGTGATAGAGGTGTTCAATACACTTCAAAACTTTTTAGAACATATTTGCAAAATAATGATGTTCTACTTTCGTACAGTGCTGCTGGATACCCTTATGACAATGCAGTCATGGAATCATTTTTTTCACATTTTAAAAGAGAAGCTGTATATCCCAAATACCCGTTTTCGACAATACAATCATATAAAACAATTATTGAAAACTATATTGATTATTATAATAGACAAAGGCTTCATCAAGGTATTGGAATGATAACACCAAATTTAAAAGAAGGATTGTATCGAGAAAGTAATCGTTAAATTGTTAGGTGGTCGTTAAAAGGTTAACTTGCGATAAAAAATAAAAACTTACTGAATGCTCAATAAGTTCTTTGTTGTTTGTCAATTTTGATTGTTTAATTTTTGACTTCTTGATAACTACTAATAATACGATCTGCAATATCATCAATATCATTTAATTCGTTATGTAATCCAAAGGTTAAACGAATCGTTCCATAATGTTCTTCTAATTGAATTGCTTCTAAAACATGTGATTTTGTAATTGAAGTCGATGTACAAGCACTACCTGTAGATACATATAAATCCTTAGCATCTAATGCAAACGCTAGATCGTGGCTGTTACTATGAGGAAACGATAAACTTAAATGCCCTAATAACCGATTATTATCTAGACTAGGACCATTTAATTTTAAATCAGGTATAGAAGTTTCCAATTTTTCATAAAGGCTTGTAGCAAGCAAATTAACGTGTTTGCAATAATCACTTAATCTTTTTTTAACCAACTCACAAGCTTTTGCAAAACCAACAATACCATAAACATTTTCCGTTCCTGCACGGTAATTGTTTTGTTGACTACCTCCGTCAATCAATGGTTCTATTTTTGTACCTTCTTTAAGATATAAAACACCGCTACCTTTTGGCCCATAAAATTTATGTGCTGATAAAGATAGCATATCAATATTTAATTTGCTTAAATCAATTTCCATCTGCCCAAATATTTGAACAGCATCAACGTGTAAGATAACTTTATGTTTTTGACATACTTCAATCATTTCTTCAATTTTTTGAATCGTTCCGATTTCATTATTCCCCCAAATAATAGAAACCATAAGTGTGTCATCATTGATTGCTTGATCTAAATCTTTTTTTGAAATAAAACCTTGATGATCTACTGGTAAATAAATAACATCATAACCTAATTGCTCCATCGTTTTACATGTATGCAATGTTGCGTGATGTTCAATTTGTGTTGTAATAATTCTTTTCTTCTTTGTATGAGCTCTTGCATAACCTTTTATTGCCCAATTGGTTGCTTCTGTTCCACCTGAGCAAAAAAAGACCTCTTTCGCATCTGCATTTAATGATTTAGCAACAATCTGTTTAGCTTGTTGGATAGCCTTTCTTACAACAATACCATCTTTATGTACTGATGAAGGATTACCATATAAATCTATCATGTAAATTGACATTTCATTAAATACTGCTGGATCTAGTGGTGTTGTAGCTGCATAATCTAAATATATTTTTTTCATTGATTATACCTCCAAAGTTATATAACATTGGCTCAAATCATCCAAATCAATAAAACTATAATCATAATCAATCGTCTTCATTAAAACTTGTTTAACTTCTTTTTTATGAAATGATTGAATAAAATCATTGATTAATTTTTGTACAGCATAAGATTGATGAATAATACAAGGGTCTTCATCACCAAAAAGCTCAATCGATTTTCTTATAATCGCATCTTTTTTAATTGGCATATCAAGTGGTTTACCCGAATAGATAACATCTTGACTTGAATTGGTTATGATGATTCTATATTTCATGACTACCTCCTAAATGATAAAAAACAGATAATATAATGCAATAGCTAAAAATACAAGCGCATTAAACAATTTTATCCAATGCAATTTTTCTCTTACAAATACTGAAATAGACATAATAGATTGTGTTTTAACTGCAATGAATGTGATTAGCAATAACGGTAATACAAAGATTAAGTTATATAAAAGCAGTAATAAGACACCTCTACCAACATAATCTGTAAAATGAATTAAATGTAGGATAGCTGTTAAATAAGCTTGACCCGTACACAAAAACTCAGTAAAAGAAATAACAACCCCTATAAAAAATGTAATCACATAAATCATCTTACTATCTTCTTCCATCTTTCTAGTAAATGATTCCATTAGTTTTTTATTAAATTTTTGAATACCTCTAGGTAGTTGGTTCTTAACTTTGTTATATTTTTGCAAAAGGGTCATGATGAAGTCATAAAAGTTTAGCAAAAATAAAATTGTTGTTATTCCTATAATAACCCATGGTAAAAAAATCACTAAAAACGATAAAAACCGCAACTGATATAAATATTGATATAAAAGCGTTCCAAATAAAAAATAACTTATAAAGATTGCGCTAATAAATGTCAAACTCACAGGTATCAATACGCTTTTCTTCTTTGTAAATCCTAAAAGAGATATAAATAAGAGCAGCATCGCTATAGCACACGGATTGACTCCATCAACAAACCCTAATAACACAAAATAAGCTAAAGAAAAACCACTTGCAGGAGCATCAATGATTGATAATAGTTCCATAGATTGAGATATATCAAATACCAGTCCATCATTTACAGCTTGATTAATTGCAGTTCTTCCAACAAAATAAGTATTACCTACAAATAAAATAGGAACCATACCTTCGTTTTCAGGAACATTAAAAGTATACTGATAATTTCTAAATATATTAGTATTTTCCTTATCATCTTCTAGTATAATTTTTTTAACACTTACACCTTGACTAGATAAAGTCTCAAATACTTGATCTTCATTTTCTAATGCTTGACAGACCGAACAATAAATAGAACCAAAATATACTGCATCATATGTTTCTTCTGCAGCATAAATAACAGTTTGATTAAATGTTGATAAGATGAACCCGATAAATATAAAAATGATTGCCAATAATTTTGAAAGTTTTGTCATGTTGCAACCTCATTAAAATCAATTTAGAGTAGAATTATATTTCATAATTTAATTCTAACATAATTATTAATATATTGTTTTTTGCATGAAAAAAAACATTCTTTTTTCTAATTATGAGAATGTTTTTCGTAAATTTTTATTGAATTACACCACAACCATCATTGATATGGTTGATTTGAAGAATCGTTAATCATATCCATAACTGTATTTGAAATCTCTTGTGTCGTCAAATTTTTATATTTTTCATATAATAAAGGTTTTAAAATTGTAATCTTTCTATGGGTTCGTCTAAAAGGAGCACGACCTCTAGTTAACTGATTGCCATCTAGTCGAATAACTAATATATCAGCTTCAGCTTTAAGCGCTAGTTTAAATGCCCCAGCTTTCATGGTTAATACGTTTTCTGCTAAACGATTTTTAATTGTTCCCTCAGGGAAAATTAAAATAGCATGACCGTTTTTAACTGTTTCAACAGCTTTTTCTAAGTCAATGGCTGTTTCTCTTGGATTATTTCTATTAATAGGAAAAACATCATATGCTTTTATCCATGCATTTATAATCGGAATTTTTAAAACTGACTTTTTAGGTGTCAAAGTCATTGGTCTTGGAAGTTTTTCTAATATAGCAAACGCATCAGTATAAGACTTATGATTTGAATATACAACGAGTCTGCCATCTCTTGGGACATTTTCAAGACCCTCTACCTTAACTTTAAGATTTAAAATAAAGTGATTTAAAAAGTATGAAATACTTCTCATCAAATAAGCCTTATAAGGGTGCTTAGCCGGTAAAATTAATACTAGTGGGAACTGCAAAAAATAAACAATTAAAATTGTGAAAAAAGCTGGAATAATAGAAATAATGACCCATAAGGGAAGCCAAATATAGGATGTGATTAATGTCAAATAAATAACATAGATCAAATAACTTAAGATGAAAACAATAGTCGCCATAATGACCTCCAGTATTATGATGTATTATACTATATGGTTTAAATTTTAATGAGATAAACACTTTTTCTTATTTATCTTAATTGTAGTGCATCTACTCCATATTCCATTAATTCTATGGGATTTCCATCTGGATCTTTAACCCAGCATTGATAATTATGGTCAAGACCAAGAATGACTTCATGAGTCAACTCGATTCCTTTTGAAACTAAATCCTTAGCAACCTCTTTGATGTTTTCTACCTCTATACATAAATGCTGATATCCAGTTACATGAGGTCGATAAACCAACGTTTCATGTGCATAAAACAACTCAATAAACTGATCTTTTGAAACTTGTAAATAAACAATCCAAGGATTTCCTTGATCATCACTTAATGTAAATTTCTTTTTAAACCCAAATGCTGTTTCATAAAACTCAATTGATTTTTCCATATCTGAAACTTGAAATGCTAAATGTGCAATACCCTTTATCATAATGACCTCCGTTATTTTTATTTACATCTATTATACACCTTGTAACCATATACATAAAAGCATCTACAAAAATAATGAAAATTCATGATATGATAGTGATAAAGGTTTTACATTTAAGGAGAATTTAATGATATATGATGTTATCGTTATTGGTGGAGGACCCGCTGGTCTTATGGCTTGTAACGTACTTGAAAAAAATAAAATCAATTATTTATTAATAGAAAAAAATAGTACACCTGGAAAAAAACTTTTAATTACAGGTGGAACGAGATGTAATGTCACCAATCGTTTATCGATTGATGAATTTATTGTTTCTCTAAATTTCAAACATAAAAAATTCATGTATCCTGCTTTAACTTCTTTTAGTTCAAATGATATTATTTCTTATTTTAAGAATAATGGATTGAAATTAATTTTAGAAGATGATATGAAATATTTCCCAGAAACCAATAAGAGTTCAAGTGTTCTAGAGGTTTTGCTATCCAATATAGATAAAAAGAAAATGAGAACCAACCATGCAGTTACAGAGATTGAAAAACAAAATGATATTTTTAGATTGCATACTAAGGATTATATATTTGAAACGAAGCATGTTGTAGTTGCCACAGGTTCTAAAAGTTATCCACATACAGGAAGTACTGGTGATGGAGCGATTTTTGCTGAACAACTTGGCATAGAAACGATTCCATTTACACCAGCAGAAACACATATTTATGCCTCTGATGTTATTAAGTATTATAAAGATCTTCAAGGTGTTTCTATTTCAAACACAACAGTTAAAATTAATGGTACCAAGATAAAAACTACTGGGAGTTTGATTTTCACCCATTTCGGTTTAAGTGGTCCGGCTATCCTACATCTATCAGAAGATATTTATCGTGAGATATTAAAAAAACCTACAACTATATCTTTTAATCTTGTAAAGCAATCTGTTAATGAACTACACGATGTGATCAATAAAGCAAGCGATCAAAATATGCATATCCTTAAAACTTTAGAACAACTAACAACAAAAAGATTGTCAAGAAAAGTTTTAGATATCCTAAAAATTGAAAATATTAGAATTAAAGAATTATCAAATAGAGACATTAACAACATCATTAATATCTTAACAAACTTCACTGTTCCAATTGATCGTGTTGAAGATAGAGAAAAAGCGTTTGTAAATGCTGGTGGTGTTGACACAAAAGAATTGGATCCCAAATCTATGGAATCCAAAAAGGTTAAGAACTTATATTTTATTGGAGAAACAATTGATCTTCACGGTCCAATAGGGGGATATAATATTACCATTGCGTTATCAACAGGTAGATTATGTGCGACAGATATTATTCATAAATTATCACAATAAAAAAACAGTTTTATTCAAACTGTTTTTATTTTTATTAAACGATTCTTGCTACATAAGCAAACATTTCAGGTCCTGTATGTATACCTAAAACTGGAGTTAATGCAGAAATTGAAAGATTTCTTACATCTAAAGTTTTAGAAAGCATATCTCCTAATTGTTGAGCCTTTTCAGGGTCATCACCATAATGAATGGTTAAATCTATTTTGTGACCACTAAATTTTTCTACAAGTAACTCTTTCATATTGATTAATGATCTTTGTAGTCCAAATGCTTTTGATAGTGTAATATAGACACCTTCATCATTTACTGTAATAACTGGTTTAATTCTTAAGATATTACCAATAGTACCTTCAACCTTACCAATTCTTCCACCTTTACGTAAATACTTTAATGTATTAATTGTATAGATTGCCATGCTTTCTTTAAATCTTTGTTGATCAAGTTTTTTAATAATGTCCTTAATAGCAACTTTTTTCTTAACTAACTCAAGTGCTTCTTCTACTAAATAACCTTGCGCGCTTCCTAGTGTTTTCGTATCATATTGTGTAATGTTGATACCCTTAACTTCTTCAATCGCTAAACGGAATGCATTGAATGTCCCTGATAATCCTGAAGAAATATTAATGACTAAAACGTCAGTATATTCTTCTTTTTTAAGTTTCTTAATAACGTCTGTAAAATCATCCATATTGGGTAAACTTGTTGTTAAGTTGTGTGTATCAATTTTCGAGTAAACTTCTTCTGCCGTGATTTCAACTTGATCGCGAAAGCTTTTTCCATCCACTAAAATCATTAAAGGGATGACAAATAAATTTTGATGTTTCTTAATAAACGCTTGTGATAAATTGGATCCTGAATCAGTAATAATTGCTGTTTTCATTTTTTTCTCCTTATAGAAATATGATATATGTATATATCCATCATCAAAGTATTTTGATGTTAAATTGTTTATGTTTACAGGTAAAGCATAGCATGAGTATGTAAATAGTGTCAACGTTTATGTTTTATTAACGTATAAATGTTATAAATATGTAAATGTATGTAAAAAAGCCAACAATTTGTTGGCTTTTATTTATAATCGTTTTAATATGCCTCGTTTTCAGATTTCTTGGGTGGTTTGATTAATAATGCTAAAATCGCTGTAATTCCAGTGTATATCATCATTATAATTAAAACGTTATTATAGCCACCAGTCAGATCATAATCAATCCCAAAAGGTAATGGACCCAATGCACTACCTAAAACCATAAAGACAGTAGCTGCACCTCTAATACTTCCTAAATATTTTCGACCAAAATAATTTGGCCATAAAACATTTAAAGCAACACCTTGCACTGCAACTGCTGATCCATAAAATAGAATAAATGAAATAGCTGTAACTGCATTGCTAACTGCCCATGCTAACCAACCCATACTTACTATCATTAATGATAAAGTTATAAAAAGTGTATACTTTGTGGGATATTTATCTATGACTAATCTTGCTATAAATGGCATAAAGAATGCAGGAAATGCAACTAGCCCAATAATTAGTGCTGACTGCTCGTTTGTTACATTTCTTAATTCCATCATTTTGAAGAAGTGAAAAGTAATGCCTGTTGTAAACATTGAAGGAATTGTACTAATCAATCCAACAAACCAAAACTCTTTGGTTTTAATTGCTTGCTTTAAAGTAAAACTCTCTGTTTCCATTTTTAATAAAGAAGCTCTTATCTCTTCGTCTGTACCTGCACTAGTGTTTTCCATTGTTATACCCAAATCTTCAGGTTTGTTAAAAATGAATAAAATAACAAGTGGTACAAACCCAATAATTAAGACTAAGCTCCATACTCTCCATGCATGAATCCATCCATAGTTTGTAATCATCCAATAATTAAAAGCTGGAATAGATAGTGTTGCCAATAAATTCCCAATGCCAGAAAGACTAATAGCAAATGCTCTTTTCTTTTCAAACCATTGTGGTACTAAACTGTTAGGGATTAAAGTCATTGATCCTTGACCAAAATATCTTAAAAAGAAAAATCCAACAAATATCATACCTATATTAGACACAAAACTATTAAAAAATGCAGTAATACCTAGCATGATAACAACAATAATCAGCATTCTTCTTTGACCAAAACGGTCAATTGCTTTACCCATAAAGATAATAAGTAAACCACTAATCATTGTAGCAATCGAATAACCACTTGATATTAATGTGCTTGAATAACCAAATTCTTGGTTATATGCATTAATAAAAACACTAATTGAATAGGTTTGTCCTGGTGCAGAAAAAAAGAAAGCAAGTCCGCTCATCAAGACAATCATCCATCCATAGTACAATTTTTTATTTATTTTGATTGCGAGTTCTTTCATCATATCACTCCGTATTCCAAAACATTATAACATGAAAGAGTTGATGAATAAAACAAATTATCTTAAAAAAGAAGCACAATAAATATGTGCTTCTCAACCTTATATAAATTGTCTGTTTATTTTTTAAGTTATTTAAAATAGGTTGTGGTAGAGTATAGGCTTTAAAAAGGGTTGTGGTCTA
>JANKMU010000031.1 GCA_024650045.1 Mycoplasmatota bacterium
GTAATTTCAATGGAATTAACAGTAATTAGCGTTTCAATTCTGATTGGTTTTATGATTTCAATCACATTATACTGCTATTACAAAGACAAACATGCTTCACAATTTAGAATAAAATAACGCTAGTATGTACATATGATATAATGCTACTAGGAGATACAATTCTTTTTCTTTTGATGGTAGTTTGTCCGTATTACCAATCAACATTACTGATGTACGCTTTCAATTGGAAAATTTTATTTTTCTTTGGTTTTTCCGTTTTGAATGGATTCTTTATTCTCTAGGCAATCTTGAAACTATTTCTTCAGCTATTTGTATGCATTCAGTTTGTGCATCAATATCAAAAGTTTGAACGCTGGATGCTCCACTTCTTGTTCGTAATGTTGCTGGATTATTCAAATTATAGTCTGCAGCATCTCTTTTTGTACATAACTCTCTAATTAGCGAACCTACAGCTCGATCTACATGTGTCATTATTAGCTCTTGAACCATTCTGTGGTCAAATCTGTCATTACTAAACTCAGTTGAGTGGTTCTCTTTCAAATACTCTTTTGCATGCAGAAAAGCAGAATAATAAACGCGCCCAATTACAACACGTGTAATTGTTTCTAAGTCATTCAGCACTTCATCAGAACATAGTTTTTTAGAAAACTTCAAAAATTGTAAAGGATTAAAAACCATGTTCCATTATATCTCCAGTATTATAGTTTTTGAATTGATGTTCCAATCAGATTGTTGGCGTTTTGAATTTGTTCGATATGCTCTGGATGTGCTTTCTTCATTTCATCAATTATTGTTGTAAGAATTCCTTCTATTTCATCCCAAATTGAAACCCTTTCAGTAAAGGAATTGATTCCTACATTTACTAAAATGGTAATTCCTTCAAATTCTGGAACTTCTGAAGGTTTGTACAGATATGCTCCTAACCGAAATCTTTTTTCAGTATTTTTTAAATAATTCACAACTTGTTTTAAACATTTGTCTAATACAATACTTAAGCAATGATCTCCATTGTTAAAGAGTTTGTGAATAACTTCTTTTTCACAATACTGCAGTATTTCAGGCGACAATAGATCTACCTGTTTTTTATAATGTTCTACAACTTTCCAAAAAATTGTAAATTCTCTATTCGACTTTAAGAGAAATGGAATATCAATATTATCAAATACATTGATTTGGCACATGTTCACAGATTTTTCCATTTTCATTTCTCCTTTATTTTACAAAGTGCCTTGTAAATTTTATCGTTTCCATCATCATCAGGAGTAATCATAAGAATAGTTTTTTCTTCATCTTGAGGTGGTTTCATCAATGCAATAATTTTTTTGCTTTCAGGCATCGTAATAAAAATTGCATTTATCTTGACTTCTTCCTTTAGTTCTTCTTTTAACTTTTCAATTGAAGAACCTAGAATAAACTCATCAATACCGTCAAAATCTAAAGAGAAAAGTTTTCCCAATTCCTCTATTCCTTTAGGTTTTTTTTCCTCTTTTGTAGACATGTTCATCATCATTTTTAATTAACTATTTTTAAGGAATATTTCTAATCTAATTTAAAAGATTTTTTAATAAAAGCGTAATGAAGTAGAAATTCACTTCAATTATCCACATTATGATTCTACATACTTATTGTAAATATTTAAAGGTATATGAAAAAAATCAATAATATCTCAAGATTTACACGTTCAATTGTTATTTCTTACTTTCCATCTTTTATTTAATTCTAAAAAATCATAAACACAAAAATAGACTAAAATTTTACTCTTGATCGATTCTGATAAATTCTATATTATTTCAGATTTAATCTACAATATTTTTTCTATTTCTAAAAATAAATTTGATTTTATACTTTAGTAACTTTGTAGAAACAGCACCCAAATGGTTTCTGTTTTGTCTACTTGACTTCTTTAAGTTCTTCAAATGTAATCCTAAATCGTAAGGGTACCCTCCACCACAAACAATGTGAATAAACAGTCATTTTAAAAAAAGATGGCGATGGTGATGTTTAGTCACCAATTTCTTTTTACATTCATGTTGCTAGTGCTTCTTTTTTCTTGATAGAGCTTCAAAGGCATCGTTTTCGTATGGGTCCTCAAACGCTTTGTTTTCCAGTTTGTTTCCTTCTTCAAAGAAGTGTTTCAGTCCTCTTCCCATTTTTCTTCCGTTGTATGTATGCATATCAAGTGCATAATCAGGCATCTCTAGTTTCTTTTCGTCATTGTAAACAACTGCTAACAAATTACCAACGATTCTGCTTTTTGGAGCCCTAGCTAAGTGCAAAACTGCATGGACCAAAAACAACTTTGATGAATCATTCTTACGAGCAACAGCATCATAGTATTGTTTTTCAAGCACATCAACAACAAGTGAAGCAATTGGATCAGCTAAGCTGATATCTTCACTAGCAATTATTCTAAGTCTGTTCCATAATGCTTTATCAAATGGATTTTCAAGCTCCCTAGCCCAGTAAACTGCTTCGTATTCTTTGCCTCTTCTGATTTCTTTTTGTAATGCTGAAAGAACTTCATGTAAATCATAGCCCTTTGGAGTTAATGGACCATCATGTGGTCTTAATCCTTTAGTCATTTTTCAGTTCTCCTTAATTTTAAAATAAAGTAACCCTAAGTAGGGGGGCAACAAGTAAATTTTTCAACTTGTTTATCAACAGCAAATATTGCTGTGTGTAAATCTATATGTGTTCTTCAGTGTATACGATCTAGCAGAAGATAGATGCAACTTGCAATCATGTAACTCCAGGCTTTTTTACGTCCAATGTAGTCTTGTATTATTTTTACTAGTACAGGATAATCTATGCGTGTTAATGATATTCCACTTCGACTAATTATTGAACACACCAGAAAAATATCGAGTATTATGTGTGGCGTATTAGCTCTAGGATACGTTAGTAGCAACTTACGACTTCTTTTTCTTTTGTTGGTGAAAGCATATGTACCATTTGTAAATGTTACATCATTTTCTGCAAAAAATTCTTGTATTGTAGGCAAACTACCATCTCCTCAATTTATTCATTCTAAATTCTAGGGAAAGTGGTATACAAAATGACTTTACAAGTCAATTGTACAAATTCCAAATTAAATTTCATTAAAATTACATTTTGAAAAACTCCTATCACATAAAGTAAAGAACAAAGCTTACGCTATAGGAACGAAAGTATCAAAACTATTGTAATTCCTAAAAGCTTCTTCTCTATTCTTATAGTAATTTTGAGTAAAATATTAGTAAAATGTTTTTAAATTCACATTAATAATATCATGTAGAATATACAAGTATGTACCATAATTTGATTCTAATTACCGCTTATATTATATGAAGAGAGATTGTATAGTTTATACGTACTATTTTCTATTTAATTAAGAACGTAAATTTGTCCATTATTGTACCTCTTACACAAGGGTCATCTGGTAATTTGCAATCATCACAAAGTATGGGATCGTTTTTTCTAAACCAGTCGAGGTACGATGAGGGCTGAGTCTGAAATCCAAAATCAATGATTTTAACATCATTGGCTTTTAATTCGTCCAGAAAATTACCAGTGTTTTCAGTAACATTCTCCATAAATGAGACAACAAGTATTCTTGTACATGGATATTTTGTCAGGTTAGTTAATGTTCGATATTGTCTATAGGTGTTAAAATAACTTGTAAATCTCCAATTAGTTATTTCTAGTACTGCTAACATATTTCCATTATTGTCATGTATTGACAAATCTATTCCATTACTTTCAATTGGATATTTTTTGATATTAAAACCAAATTCATTTTCTAGTACTGTTGATATGTTATCAACTCTCAATTTTCCAATTGTTTTGTTATATATTATCCGTTCTGCTGGATAATCAAAAATTGAATAACTCATAGTTTTCACTTCAAAATAATAAAAAGTCTACAAACCAGTACGATTTTACAAAACAATAGGTAACCACTAAAAGTACATACTGCATTACAAGTTAGAGAACAATTAATGGAAGACAAACTAGAAACAATTGTACTGGGTAGGAGCTGTATACATGCTTTGTACTTATACGTTACAAGCAGATATGTAATATTTTATCAAAAGAAGCTAGAATATATGTTTAAAGAGAATATTTACATGTACCAAATCCAGCAGATATGCGTAGTAATCAATATAGACAAAAAGTCACTTAATAGCAGTACTCATCAAACATAATATTCACCAGCACAATTATTTTTTGTACTAAGGTAATCAGTACTTGTACTGGTACAAAATCTACCAAATATATTCTTTAAATATCGAAACAAGACCTTGTACTACTCCATTGTAATTATGGACTGGAAATAAATCCTTAAATCTGATTTAAGACAGTAAAAAGCCATATTTCCTTAGTTATTCCTTTGTTAAAATGATATTTAAGGATATTGCCAACTGGCAACAAAAAACCTCAATTTAATGTTGAAAAAGATGACTGCAACCACACCTAATTAGAAAACAAAATAGGTTTTTTATGCTTAACAAAACAGCATTTCAAGTGTTGATAAAGTCATTAACAGAAAATAAGGTAAATAAAAAATATGTATGTGCAATTAATTTTTAACTAAATCTGAACTTTTCACTGAGAAAATTCAACCTGTTAAAATCAAAGGTATATATTGTTCGAAACCTACATTATAATGATATAGTTTTTGTTTGGAAATAAAACCTATGGAAATACTTGATAGCGCTCTTTCAGTTTTTATGAAAATTGGATTTAGGTTTGAGATTTTTTACCCACATGCGATTAAACTATTTCTTAATCAAAAACTCAAAGAATTTAAAAATCAAAAAAAGTTAAATGATTACAAAGTAAAAGCCAAACGTCTAGGAAAAAATCATTACTTTTTTGAAATGGACATATTCCTTAATGCCAACAAAGGGGGAGGTGACAAAAATATCAGAAACAAGAAAGGGACACATAAGAATAACCATTGATGCAGAAATAAATGAGCCATTAATGGATATGCTAAAAGAAAGCATAACAAACATGCCACAAATGGTAAAAGAAATGATTCCTAGTGGAAAAAAAGATAAGTAAAATAGATTTTCTAAGATGAATTTAGTGGATAATCACTGAATTCATCATTTTTAGAAATCTTACATTTTTTTGAAATTTAAACAGTTTCTAATACGCTTTCTATGCCCTTCATGTCTTTTTGAATTGTTTAGCTTAAATGAATTTTTCGTTGCAATCCAGGTTATTAATTTAAATTAAAAAGGAGCAGGTTCGATGTAGTAACCTCCACAGACTGAACATTCCCAGTTTTCTTTTATTAGGCAAACTAGACAAACAATTCTGCCACAACCATAACAATCAGAAGTGTATGTTGAAGGGTTGATGTGTCCACAACCATCACATTTTTGGAGAATTGTTTTTGTCAAAGTTTATTCCTTTTAATTCAACACTGATTGGGTGAATTGCTAATTTTCTTTTACAATTTGGACATTTATTATCAAGTTCTTGTCTGAGTTTGTAAAACGGAATAATATCGATTCCATCATACAAAACATGTCCACATCCATGACACACAATGTGTAATCCCATTACTAATCACAGAAACAAGAGTGCACCTAAACAGATTATACCAGTTGTCATCATGTGACAAAAAAGAGAGTGGAGAGTAAGATGAAAATGAATTCCGCTAGATTGGTTAAAACCACAAGCTGGACCAGCTACTCCAAAAAATTATTAGACCAATAACTGAGCTTAAAATACCAACCCAGAGCAAAGTATTTGCCATATCAGGGTCATCGTTTTTTACTGCTGTGTACCCAAAAATACCACCCAATAACCCAAAAAATAATGGAACCAGATACCATCCACTTGAAGGATTGGGGTTTTTTGAAAAAGTTCTTTGCGGAACATATGTCGTTGATTCTGTTTGAATTTTTTTAGGTGCTTGGTTAATTGTTACAACTTTGTTAACCATGTCAATAGAAGCAACAATTCTTTCTTTTTCAATTAATCGTTTTAAAAGTGCTATTGTCAATCCTTCAGACAATCCAACTTCTGAGGTTAAATTCTCTATTGGAACATTTGAATAAGGTGAAACAGTTTGAAACATTTGATTTTCCAACTGGGTAATAATGTCCATTACTTTTTCCACAGGAATTTCCAACTCCTCAGAAGAAATTTGTGGATTCAAGTCTCCTGATTTTCCAAGATGATTTTTTATTAAGGCTTCAAGGTTTTTTGATGAAATGAACTCTTTGTTTTTGATCAAACCGGACACTTTGCTCCTTTTTACTAAATCACTAACTAAAAGTTTTGATTGACCAATTGTCAAATCATACTTTGAAGACAAATCTTTGAACTTTATTGGTTTCTCATTTAACAATTCAATTATTTCATCAATTTCATCAGCGTTATAGCTAACCAGTTCATTTGTTTCGGTGTCAATAATCCCTTGAATCTTTCTCTCTCGTAGAAGTTTTTTCTGACTCTTCAAAACAACGTCTAAAGGAACGTTAAGTCTTTCTGCTTCTTTTAACAAACTAATCTTTTTCATCTTTTTCCCTCATCAATTCTTCTTCCAATCTTTTGCTTGTGATGAATGCTTTACTATCAGATGTTAGGGAACCATCAACATCATCTTGCTTAGCTAAATCATGTAAAACTTTTCCAGCAGAATCTAAATCCAAATTCAGAACTTGAGCAATTTCCTCAACTGTAACTCTACCTTTTTCATTAACAAGTTTTTTCAACTTAGACAACCTGTTTTTATCAATTCTCATTTTATTGCTGAACAATAGCAACACAATTACAATTGCTACAATAACACCCCACATGACAATGTTTCCCAAAGGAAGAACAGTACCAGTTGTTTTTAAAGTTGAAAATTGAGGGACATCAATGGTTATATCAAAACTTTGATAGGGCATTAAACTTGACAAATTAGTTTGATATTTTCCAGCATCCAATTGAGTGCATTTTATGTTATTTACAGAAACTTCTCCAGATTCTACAGGTGTGTTATCACTTGCAAAATTGAGTTCTACAGTTACGGTAATTGTTCCAGGTTTTAGTGTTTCAGTTTGAGTTGAAATTTTTATTTCATCAAATATTACCTGAATTTCATTTGAAGTAAAATCAGTCAGGTGATGAACATCATCAGTCAGCCCAACAACTGAGTATCCTCTTTTTCCAATTGTTGGTTGTGTTAGAATTGTGTCATTTAATCTTATAGTCCCTGAAAATACAGTTTCATCAAAGTCATATGCACAATTGTAAGTTATTGTTGCTTGTTCACCAACACCAACTCGAGCATCACCTAACAATTCAATGTTTATCTTGTCCCAAATTACAATCGGATTATCAACATTTTGAGTGTATGTTGTTAATCCATTAACATTAACACCAGTAATTGTCCAAGTTTTTTGTTGAACAACGTTTGAAGCAGATTCAAAACTAATCCATCCTGAACTATCAATCGAATGTTCTGTGCCGTTGACACTTAATACTCCATTTGTTATTTGAGTTCCATCATCCCATTTTGCATGAAAGTTAACCGTAACAGTGCTTCCAACATCAACTCTATTGTCACTTGTAACTGCTTCATCAATAATTATTGTAGGTTTTTCTGTGACTATCACAGATGTATTCAACAGGTTATCGTGGACATTAATTTCTCCTAGAACTGGAACCGCATAAGCACTTATAGTGTAAGGTCCAGCTTCAAATCCACTTGTATCCCAATTGAAAGAAATTGTGGTTGAATAGTCATTGTTTAAAATAACAGTTTTTGTCTCAATAATCTGGTATTCAGATTCGCCATTCCTATGAATTCGAAGTTCAGCATCAAAAGTTTCAGATTGATCCCCTGTATTTGAAATATCCACATGAACATCAACTGTATCTCCTTCACGAACTGTATTTGATGATGGAGTGACGCTGTTCACTTCTAAATTATGTGTGCTTCCGAATGCAATTGACCAAATCTCATAAGAATTTAAAGCAGTATCATAAATTCGACACTCATCAATTATTCCTTTAAAAATTCCTCTATCTACTGAATAGTACGAGCCTATAGTTGCAGTGTATCTTGAGCCTGGATTATGAAGAGGAGAATCTGGAATATCTACTAATTCATTCACTAACAAACCATCAACATATAATTTAATGCCTTCCCCTTTTACCCAAACTCCAGCGAGATGGTGCCAACTATTGGAATTTAATTCTGAAGGTGAATAAACAGTGTACCATTTATCCAACTTTACCCCAAAGGCTCCATTTTTGACTGATCCATGATTCACAGGATCTCCATGATGCAGAACAAATTCGCCTAAGTATCCATTATATATGATTTGCCCGTCATTTAACAATGGAGAATTAATCCAAGCCATAACTGTTAGTGAAGATGGTGCTGTGGAAAACAATTGAGGTAATTTTACATGATCATTTTGACCGTCAAACTGAAGTGCGCTTCCATATATCCCATTAGTCCAACTTGGTCCATATAATTCTCCATCCTTTTGACTATCACTATCATCCTTTGCAACAATTCCAGTTCCTTCATTGAAACTCCAGTAACCCACTAAATTTGATTCGTCACTAATTACAATAGGACAGTCAATAGATAATAGTGAAAAAACCAATACAAACACAAGGACTGCAATGTTTTTCTTTGACAACTTACTCCACCCTTGTATAAAATCAATGCTAAATTGTACGTTGATAAACAATTTAATATTAACTGAAGAACTTGGTTAGTATGCACCTGAGATAATATTGTGGACCAAACTACCGTTGTCCATATGGATGTTATAACTACTCTAGGTGTAGCTACAAACTTACTAATTGTTCATACTACCGTTAGCTCTATGGATGTTAATATTGGTACAAATGGTACCACATTATAACTCAATAACATTTCAAGTGTAATTCTGAGAACAGCATAATATTGGAATAACACCAGAACTGTTAATTTTAATCTAACCATAAGTGCTATACTATTAACCTATTGTTCCCATTCGAACTATAGGCTATTTTCTCTAAGTCTGAACATCTATCTATATCGTATATCGATATAACAAAATACCACAGACTTTAACAAAAATTAGAAAAAGATTGTGTAGAAAATAAAGGCGGATTTATGTTAGAAAATACTCCGCCATTTTTAGATGTCTTTTTCCAGATAGAAGTATTCTTCATCCTGTGATACTAAGTTATAACCTTCATTTAACAAACTGCCTAACATTGTGTCCTTACTTCTTGGTAGCTTTGTTTCTATAACATCATTACTGTGTTTTCCAATTTCATCGAAGGGATTCTTTTCCAGTTTTACTCTAGTAGCTATCTTTTCTACAAAATCATTAGACTGGAAGTACTCAAGCTTTTTCTCCAAGTTTTGTATTTTCTCTAAGTCTTCCTGCTTAGATTCTTGTAGCTCTGAGATTTTAGCTTCTAATTCTTTGACTGGAAATCTACCAAAGTCTGCTTTTGAGTACTCATCTCTTAGATAGGTTGTATCACCACTATCGAAATATGATGCTTTGCTTCCAGGTAGTTTATGCCCCATTAGTACCTCTGCTGTGTCTTTGTCTACGCCCCCTTTGTATAATGTCATTCTGAAAGCCTTTCTCATCAAGTGAGTCCAGATTTTACTTTTAGATATGTCTAACTGGCTAAATGCTGTTTTGACTACTTCATTCAAGTGTTTCACATTCAGAGGTTTACCTCTGCTTACAGTACCCGATGTTACAAAGATGTAATCTGAATCCTTTGGTACCCAATTATCGTACTTGACTCTAGCTTCTAGGTAATCTTTCAAAGCTGTGAGTGCTTCTATGCCTAAGTATGTGAAATAATGTGGGAGCCTATAGCTACCAAGTTTAGTATCCACTGCTACGTCATAAACTCCTTTGGGTCGATGGCTAACCACTTTAATTTCTGCTGGTACTTCATTGATGTTAGGATATAGTTTATTCTTAAGTAAACCAAATCTGAAACTGCAAAGACACGAGCCTCTAACACCAGACTGGTACAAACAAAGAAGAATAGCCTTAGCACGTAGCTTTTGTACCTCATCTTTCTTAACGACTGAATCCACAGCTCGATAAATTTCTGACTTAGAAGGTATGTGTTGAATGAGTACTTTATCTGGCTTCCACTTGAATACCAGCTCCTTCATACCATTTGTTAAAAGCAAGTCTTTACCGTTTAATTCTACAAATCTTTTAACTGCATAAAATGATTTCTTAGCAGATGCATATTTTCCGTCTTTTATCTTATCTTGACAGGCTTTAATTACTGTAGCCTTTAATTTTTCATCTGTTAGCTCCAGTACTTCACTGGGAGTTAAGTTGTTAATATTTAGGTAGTGTTGGAATGCGTACAAGTATCCTGATTTATTTGATGTAGAATAGCTATCAGCAAATTGCTGTACTTTTTCATCTTTTAATAATTCTTCATAACTTCTGGGAGATGGTTTAAACCATCCATGCTCGTCATGATTACTATTCACTTTCTACCACTCCATAAACACTTAGCTTTTTAGTGGTAGCTAGTATGCCTGTGAGAATATAAGGTTCGCTGTTACTATTGGTTAAAAACTAGATGTGACTATGTTGACCTCGGGTTGTTTAGGTAACGCCAAAGCTTTCTTGCGTTTAGTGGTAACAGTTGATGCCATAGTAATCAATAATCC
>JANKMU010000032.1 GCA_024650045.1 Mycoplasmatota bacterium
TTTTCTGTGCATTTTGTATGACTTGTGTAACCATGTACTGGGCACTTGTGAGTAACTCCACCTAAGATATTTCTAAAATTTGACTGAAACCCGATTGAAGCTATCTTATCGATAGTACTTATAATTACCGAAGGCAAATACCTATAGATTTCTCTATCAACAATAAATATTGGTAAATCACCTCCTGAAGAGCACTTTTCGTTACTACAAACATGTCTTATTCTATGCTCGGCAGTATCAATTTTAACATTAATCGTTTTCTGCTTACAGAAAGGACATGTGTCCATTATCCTTAATTCGTCATCCAATCCTTCCTGGGTTTTTGCAAGAAAATTATTGAGTTTTTCTTCGTTTAGATCATTTGGAGTATTATTGTCCCCTACATAATACCCTAGAGAAAATCGGTCTCCATTTAGTAATTCGTCCTCTTGTCTCAATAATTCAGCTGCTGCTAATACATTTGCCAACCTCTCAATTTGCTGTACAGATAATAATCTCAGTGGATATTTGATCATACTACTTACTCCAGATGATTTACCCCTAATTCTATCAAAGAATAATGTAAAAACTATACAACCAATAAAAGCTTCTGTTTTTCCTCCACCAGTAGGAAAGTATAGAAGATCAACCTCATCTATAAGTGTCTTATCTAAGTCATCTTCCCCATAATGATTAGAGATAATATCTGGTATTATTGACACTATGAAAACAATCTGGAATAACCTCCAACTATCATACTTAGATGATGTGGTCTTGAAAGTTTTATTCATAAACATAAAAGATTTTCTTACCATGTCACGACTTCTAATTTGATCTATTCCATACTTAAACCTTTCGATCTCAATCTGAAATCCTTTAACTTCTTGTAAATACTCTTTTTGCGCAACCTCTATATATTTTTCATCAGATACTAGGCTGTATTTCCTCTTTTCAAAATCCTGTTTCCACCTGATTAACTCCGATTCCATTTTTTCTACAATATTTTCTAGTGTTTTGATAGGTTCATTTATTAAATCATCAAATCTAACAGATAGATTTTGATTTGTTTTTAATCTTTTTTGATAATATTTTGGAATATTTGTTGTCGATAGTGTACTTGTCTCTGTCTTATAGTCTAAACTACAGTTATACCCTATCCCTTTAACAGTTCTATCGTACTTATAGTCCTTATGAAAATAGTCTAGTTCAATATCCAAAAATTCTCCATTGGTCATAGATACATCCAGTCCTGAGTTGAATAGCACTGGAACAAATGCTGGCTCTGAATTTCTTTTTCTACTAGTATCTGTTGTTTTAGTATTGTTTGTAAGACCAATAGTAACCCTATATTTATTATCCTTAGTTAGTTTAAACTCTACTTGGACATCTAAATCGAAGGTGGGTCTAGGCTGTTCTTCACTTATATATTCTTTTATGAAGTTGTCAAATGAAGCAGTATCAGTTAATTTATCAATCCGAATATCTTCATTTATCATTTTGTATATATTCGGTAAAGACATAATATTATCAATCTCTTTATCAAGTAGTTTATTAATTTTAGTTCTTAAATTGATTCTATTATATGGTTTATTAATACTTGGAATATCATCAGAGTTTACTTTTAAGCATACTAACTTATCTAAAGTCAATTTGTTATAAATTGGCATAACAGAAGATTTGTTTAAATTCTGAATATCTCTATCCTCACTATTTTCCATAAAATAACGTGAAGCATCAGCTATAGTTTCAAAATAATGGCCTTGGATTTTCTTATTAACTTGTTCTAAAAAGTACTCTCTTTGTTCTTCATATGTGGGAAGTACACGATAATAAAAGTCACCCCTAAGGTTTATTTCTAAGTTAATCCTATTGAGGTCTTCCTTTGATATATAAAAATCTATGGACATTTGGCTAACATTCACTTTTGAAATAAGACTATTTTGAGAGGTTTCACTCACTCTAAGCATTGAACCTAGATTCCTATTGTCGATTTCTTCTGCAGGAGATAGCTTACCCACAAAATATATGTCATCTGGTATAGCACCTACTACCGTATTGAGATTTCTGCCTGTAATTTTATCTTCAAAATCTTCCAGAACTCTTTCAGCAAATAACATCCTATTATTATAATCTCTATCCACCACTATACCTCCTTAGTAGAGTCAATTATCATTTTTGAGTAAATAGACTTACCCTCATCTTCCTCTAATATTACCGTTAAATAGTCTCTTGCTCTTGTACAAGCAGTGTATATCTTATTAACATTATCAACAAAGTCCTGATTCTTGTCATCATTATTTCCATTGTTACTTTCTAAAATTCTCTCTTTTTTAGTATTGAGCATATATCCCATAGGTAACAATCCAGTTAAAATAACTGCATCAAAATCTAAACCCAATGAAGATTCTATGGTAGAGATAGCCACGCCTTTATTGTTTCCATACATAGCTGGTAAAGTTCCATCTTGGCCTACAATTAGCTGATAATAATCAATGAAATTTTCGTTTAGCTTATTTTGGATCCAATTCATGATGTAATACTTAACTAGTTTGTGCTGTCTATATGGAAACAGTATGCATATTCTATTTAATGGCACTTTTTTTTCTATGTTAAGTCGTTTTATTTCATCAACAACCGCATCAGCTACTTTAAATCTATCTGATAGTACTATCCTTGGCTTTTCACTTTTTCTAAAGGCTTTGCCTACCAGATAGGAGTCTTCCTCATTATCTAATGGTATATTGTACTTCTTAAAATAAGATTTTGAAATCTCCATATAGTTTTGCATCATATTGTTAATTTCAATTGAATTTCTGTAGTTCTTCTCAATCCTTAAGCTTCTTCCAGTATATTTAGGCAAATCTGAATCACTTGATGCTTGCCAAGGAGCCTTTCCCTTTTTTATGTTCCTATTTATGTTCTGAGAAATATCTCCACAAATTGTAAAGAAGTAATTATCTCGTTTGTGGTTCTCAAGTAAGCTATAACAAAACTCATACCATTCTGGTTTAAATACTTGAATTTCATCTAGAAATATCCCATAAAATCGTCTCTTTATTTTTCCCTCAACTAAAGCTTTCTTAGCTTTCTCAAAATTTGATTCGTGGTCCATCCGATCGTATTGAATACCAGATTCCTGCAGCAATTTTTGCAACAACTTATGAAATGTCATTGATACAACATTTCTTTCTCGGTATCCAGCTATACTCATTTTCCAATTATAAAATTGTGCTAAATTTCTGTTGTAACACAATATAAGAAAATCCTTATCTGTATGTAAACTAGCAGCTTTAAATGCTTTGGAAATTAAAATGACACTTTTACCACTCCCCGCACAAGCTAGTATTAGTTGGTTTCCCTTTCTCATACTATTAATAATTTTTATTTGTTCATCATCTAGTCTATGTACATTAACATTAAAGTCTTCTTCGCATACTCTATAAATTTCTTCATTTTCTATGTTATTTATGTCATATAGATTTTCTTCTTGCTCATCCTCCTCTTCATCGTCTGGTACTGGGATCGTGTACTCTGGGCTAATCATTTGCAGTATGTTATTTACATCAACTTCACTGAATCCTTTCCACTCTTTCCAATACGGGTTATCTACATTAGAAAACATTGCCTCCGATAAATCATTTGTTTGATTAAATCCCTTAAGCAGTTTGAACAACATATTATCTTCAGTCGGCTTGCTATCCTTATAAATGCAGTATTGTTCTAAAAACACTTTGTCTTCATTTGATAATTTTGCATAGGCTGCATCTTTACCACTTATCTCAGTAAGAAAAATTTTATATGTAAATGGGAATTTCAAAAACTGACCATCCTGAGTCTTAACCTTCAATTTTTTATGTTGAGTTAACCGATTATATAGCTTTTTCTTGTTCTCGACAATTGATGCTTCTACTCCTGGTCTAATAACATTTATTAGCTTAATGTTATTAATTGAGTATGGTTCAATAAATACCAATCCACTATCAGAAATAAAAACGTGCAAATTAGAAATCCCCACTGGTGAAGTTCCAAGTAATAAGTGTGAATTATGATTATTTTCATAAGAGGATTTTAAAGTTTCAATTAACTGTTTTTCACTTTTTGATATATCAAGCTGATCATATCTAAAAGGAATTACTTTCATAATATCTCCTACTTTCTTAAAATATTCTAAAAATTTCATTAATTCCACTATATTTCCATTATCTCCTATTTTCAACATATTTTCAACAAATAATAAGAACTAGGACAATTTTTATCCTAGTTCTTCTGTTTATCAGATATTATTCATAAGATCTACAAAGTCATCAGTTTCTTTAAATTTAACATTGCTACCTAATGCTTCAAAATGTTTATAACCACACTCAATTTTACTTAACTCTTTTGGTCTTAGATCATCCGGAATTATGCTACCTTTTGTCTCAATAACGAAATACAGTTTTTCTCTTCCCTCTACATCAATCAATACTGCCCAGTCGGGATTATAGTTCCCCAAAGGTGTCTCTATAACAAACCAGCTAGGCAATTTTGCATATACTTTCACATGTTCATTTGCTTCGAACTTAGATGCAAAGCCCTTTTCAACTTCTGAGTCGTATATAACATAATCGTAAACTGATCTTTTACTTTCAATCATATTCTTATTTAAGTACCCAGAAAGCTCTTCAGTCTCAAATAATTCTTGTGCATAGAACTCATCATCACCAATTCTTGTGTACTTGATGCCATCAACTATAAAACTTCTCATTATATTCTTAATCATTTTACTTACTTCTTCTAAAAATTTTTGAGGATTGTTCTTAACATCATCCAATCTACCAGAATCTTTCAATATATCAACTATAGTTTTTCTAGTAAGCTTCGTCTCATTTTGAAGATAAGAAATCATATCAGGGATTGCGAAAATATTATCTTCCACTATCATTGTCAACCCATCTTTTTCTTCGCCAACAAGTACTCCACCAGCTGCAATCTCTAATTGGGCTTTACTGAATTTTATCTTCGCTTTGTCCACTCTAAGGTATTTTTTTATCTCCTCAGCACATTCTTTTATAAGGTCCTGTGAATTAAAACTAACAGAATATGATGTTTTATGTTTGATTTTATCCCAAAGCTCCTTAAACTCTGGTCCCAAAAATACTTCTTTATTAAGTTTAACATGCCTCTTATCTTCAGCATTCTTGATGTTAAGGTTGCCGGCAACCTTTCTTAAAGTTACAATTACTTTAGACTCAACATGCTCGAATTCTTTTGGGATATGAACTTTGTTTTCTCTAAGATCTTTTCTAAGTCCATCTGTGATTCTTCCGTAGTTATCAATATAGTTTTCTTCCTTAAGAAAGCCGAATATATCTTCTGAGTTTTTTTGGTTTAAGTATTCATATTCTCCTTTTTCGTTTGTAAATATAATGTTTGCGAATGTGTGTTTTTCAACAACACCAAATTTGATCCCCGTTTCTTCTTCAAACTCTTTCTGAAGTGATGCTGCAAACTGATCGTAAGACTCATTGGCCATAACTGTTAATGTGTTAACATCAAAGCCAAATATCCTCTCTCCTCTTTGATTAACAGCTAATCTCATCCCCCTGCCAATTTCTTGCCTTTTCTTGACTTCAGATTTGGTTTCATTTAATGTACATATCTGAAATACATTTGGGTTGTCCCAACCTTCCTTTAGTGCTGAATGAGAAAATATAAATTTAAGCTTGGAATCAAAGCTTAACAATCTTTCTTTGTCCTTCATAATTAAGTTATAAACATCTTCATCCGCTTGTGAATTTCCTCTTGTATCCTTGAGTACGCCCTTTCTATCTGCTGCAAAGTACCCATTATGAACAGCTTCAGCTAAAGTAGAAATATCAACTCCACTAACTAAATTATTATACTTTGGTTTATTGATTAACCTTTTATATTCTTCTTCAAACCATCTCGCATATTTACCTTTATTCGGGTTCCCATCAGAATCATATTCACGATAGTTTGATACCTTATCTATGAAAAATAAGCTTAATACCTTAATCCCATGTTCCCTTAGTCTATTTTCTTTATCTAAGTGTTCTTCAATGGTTTTTCTTATCTGAGTTCTCCTAATAGTATCTTCATCAAACTCGCCTACCGACTCACCTATTTTAATTAGATCTTCTTTACTAGTGAAATCAATGTACTCATTACCTGTTCCACAGAAAATATCATTTATAATATAACCACTATAGATTTCTCTTCCTCCTGATAGTTCAAATAGATCAGTACCTTGTTTTACTGTTTTTTTCAATCGCTTGATTTTACCATTACTTAATACGTCAATTTCAATTTTAGCTGTTATTGGCATCTTCTTATTATTAACACTTAATAACTTAACATATGCACTGTTGTGATAATCCAATGTTCCCACACTTGCTACTTCAATTTGTTTAACTAGTTTTCTCTCATACGCATCCACTGCATCAAGCTTAAACATCAGATGATACTTATCTTTGTGAGTAGCAGAGTATCTTAACGTGCACATTGGATTTAATGATGAGATGGCATCTTTTGATTTTGATGTACTGTCAACAGACTGAGGTTCATCAATAATTACAATTGGATTAGTTTCAGCTATTAAATCGATAGGCCTATTCCCATTCAATTTATCATGAGCCCTATGAATTATATTAGCTTTGTTCTCATTTTTGGGATCAGTAAAACTCTTTCTAAAAGCATCAATATTTATTACCATAATCTGAATGTTATCACTAACTGCAAAGCTCCTAACCTGCTCTAATTTACTTGAATCGTAAATGAAGTAATCATATATAACATTGTCATATAGATCTTTGAAATGTTCCTTAGTTATTTCCAAGCTCTTATATACACCTTCTCTTATGGCAATAGAAGGTACTACAATAATAAATTTTGTAAATCCATACTTTTTGTTTAGCTCTAAAATTGTTCTTAAATATACGTAGGTTTTGCCCGTACCTGTCTCCATTTCTACAGTAAAATTTAAATCCTTAATACTAATTTTTTTGCTTTGTTGTAGTCCGTTCTTCAGTTGAACCCTTTTAATATTATTTAATAAATCTTCACTATCTAATATTAACTTATTACTAACTCCGGTATCGTAAGTTGTTAGTGTAGTTTGTTTTAGGAGATTTTCTATCGTAAAATTTGAGTTTGATATAGGCTGACCGTTAAATATTTCCACTATTGAATCTATAGCTTCAATTTGATAATCAAGATTTGAGTCAAATTGTATTTTCATTTACTGCACCCCCTAAATGCTAACTACTTCCTCTATACCATGTTTTTTAAGCATTAGTAATACATTTGTCTTAGTAGCGTCGTCTTCGAATCCATTATCCTTAAATACTACTCTCGGTTTCTTTTCTGGATTCACTATCTCTAACAGTTCTTTGATGCCACTAACTATATCAAGGCCTATCTCGTTGCTTAAGCAGACTAATAGAATACCCATTCCTATACTGTAAATCTTCTTGTTATCTACAATGTGCTCTTCAATTGGTACAGTTATATCAATTCCATACTTAATCATAATCTCATATAATAGATCTTCTTCACTTCTTTCTGGAACAAAATTATCTACCATATCTTCTAAAGTTATCACTAAATTATCAAAATTCGGATTCCATTCTTTTATATTAGATGAATCTAGCCTAAATGTCTTGAATCCTACATCTAGATCTTCAATTCCATCATTATCTTTGAAATCTTCCTTTATCTTCTCTCCTGCTTTTCTTATTCTTTCCTTACCAATTTTAGTTATAGTTTTATATCCTGCTTTATATGCTTCAGATTTTTCGTCAGTCTTTTCTGGTAATTGAACCATTATAAACTTTCGATTCCCACCATCTTCAGCATTTAATTGCATTACAGCATGAGCAGTAGTTGATGAACCTGCAAAGAAGTCTAGAATAATAAATGGTCTATTAGTATTAATAGTTGACATATCTTGAACATGAAATGCTAACTTCTTTATTAATTTAGTAGGTTTTACTGTTTCAAAGTTATGATGAGGTGTATTTAATATATTTGTCAATTCTGATTTTCCTACTTCTGCTGTTCCGTATGCGTCCTTTTCAAAAAAATGAGACCAAAATGGAAAATATGACTTTGAATCCTCATCCGTAGGTCTGATTTTTAAAGTTGGTCTTCCATCAATTATTAAAATATCATCTCGGTCAATAAATGAATTGATTGTTTCTAATCCTATTTTCCATTGTTTATCCTTTCCCGGCATTACGCCAAGAATAGGATATACCATAGTCTCTCTACCTCGCATTCCAATAGCTGACATCTCTTCAACAACTTTGAATCGAAACTCTCCTTTATCATCCACCTCGTTGTATTCTTTAGAGCCAGATGATTCCAGATTAAATCTTATTTTATAAGTGTTTTTTTTATATAAAAATATATATTCAGTTTTTGATTGAAACATATTCTTAGCATCAACTGTATTTTGAGCCTTAGTTCGCTTTTCCCATGTTACAGTCCCAACAAAATTGTCCTCTCCGAAAATCTCATCACATATTTTTCTTAGATTATGAGCTTCATTATCATCAATACTAATAAAAATTACTCCATCATCACATAATAAATTCCTAGCCAATCTTAATCTTGGATACATCATATTTAGCCAGTCTGTATGATACCTACCACTTACCTCGGAGTTTGTTCCAACTTTCTTGCCTTCATCATCAGTTTGTCCTGTTATTTTTAAATAGTTCTTCAAATTATCCTTATAATCATCCTTATACACAAAGTCTTTTCCAGTATTATAAGGTGGGTCGATGTAGATCATCTTTATTCTTCCATGGTAAGTTTTCTGCAACAATTTTAGGACTTCTAAGTTATCCCCTTCAATGTACAAATTTTGGGTTGTATCCCAATCCTTACTTTCATCTTTGACGGGCCTTAGAGTACCTGTCGATGGTGTTTGAGCTAATCTTATTGCCTTTGATTTCCCATTCCACGTGAAATTATACTTTTCTTCTCTATCTTCAATATATTCTCCTAATATTTCTTGAAGCTTATCAAAATCAATTTTCCCCTCTGTGAAAACTTCCGGAAATAACCGTTTCATTTTATTTAAATTATCTTCTAGAACATTAAAACTATACCCATCCATTTTTTCCATCTTATTCCTCCTATATGATGTCCGAAATTATACTTTTCTTCTTTTCTAACAGTTTCTTAATTCTAATGTTTAAATCAACTTGTCTATTAATCTGCTGTTCCTTTTTTATCTCTGTTCTAAGTGTTTGAATATTCTTATCTAACTCTGCCAATAATAGGTACTTCTCTTCTATAACATTTTTATCCCTTTCCAGATACACTTCAAATAGATTTGTTTGATTGGAAAGATTAAGTAGCATAACTCTGAAAAATACATCAGAATAAAGTTCATATGCATTAGAAAATCTTAGATTTTTAATATTTAAACTCCTAATAAATTCAACCTCAATAGTGCTTAATCTTTTAGTATCAATCCAATCGGACGTAATTGATTGTTCAACAGTATTCTTTGTTTCATCTGATTTATTAGTCCTTTTTCTCGCCAGATTTAGTTTGACTTTATTACCATTCTGAAAGACTAAAACTACAGGATATGGGATGCTTTGTTGAATAACCTCCGCTATACTAAGAGTTTTTGACTCGTCCTTGACTTTTACTAATATTACCAGGATTTCCTCATATTCTTTATCTTCATCCACATATGGCTTTAAGTTTATGCTACTTTCACTGAAATTAAACAACAGAGTAATTTTTTCAATTTGTTTAATGAACAAATCTTTGCCCTTCTTTTTTAAAGATGCATTCTCATAAAAATCTTTCTTAAATATCTGGCTATTCAATACACATGATTCTGGTATATCTAGGTTCTCTTTAATTCTACTAATCATTGTATCACCTACCTAATTATTAGAAAGGATATCAGCTCAAAATCTTCAGTGTTGCTTAATGCATCTTTCTGAATCGAAATTCCACCTTTGCTAAATAAGGATGCTATTCCCTTTTCTTCTTTCTTACCAATTATTGATGTAATACTTTCTTCTAATAAGTTAGAGTACTTTTTCATATTCTTACCTTTGTCAGTCTCATTATAAAAGTCATATATCAGATCGCTTATTGTGTTATTTCCACTGCACAGTTTTTTGTAGTGATCTAAAATTTTTTTGCTATGGATATAGTTATACTTAACTGACCCATCGTCTCTAATATATACTAAGTAATATGGATAAAACGAATTTGGATCTTGTCTTTTTTGCTCCTT
>JANKMU010000033.1 GCA_024650045.1 Mycoplasmatota bacterium
CCTGCACCGTTTTACTGCCGAGTGGTTTCCTACCACATGATACTTTTGCCGATGTAACATCGCCATTATTTCTTCAGGAACCAAAGAATCCAAGGTTTTAGCCTGCCAATTTGTTAGAAGGAAAAAGATTATCTAATTTATAATTATTCTTGACACATATTTTATGCTTAGGCAATCTTTTCTGTTGAACAAGACTGAAGATATGTTGAGTTAAAAAAATAAAAGGGTATAAGAATTTTTCAATATAATTGATACAGAAATAGTTTTAGATTTATTTACTTTTTTTATTACTAGCTTTAAAGGAACTGCCAAAAATTCTGTTAGTATAATTAATAGATTAACTATCAGAAGATGTTTATCCCGAAAATGCCAGTATTATTCGGAAATGTGTGAATTTAGCGAAGACATTTTAAAAAATCTTATCTACATAATTATTGTTTTTTGTATATACACAAATCATTAATTTGATTTGATCTTTTACTTTATCTTAATGTTTAATATAAAACGGCTTTTACATGCAGCGTCAGGAGGGCAAATCTTTTTTGAATGGTTTAAGAGAACTGAATTTGAAAAATTCTTATGATTATGATGTTGATGATATTCTATTAGATTTTTATGTTTCAGCTTTGTCTGTAGCATCGAGTTATTCAAGATTATGCAGATTTTTTAGTTCCACAAGTCTTGCCGTAGCATCAAAAGGCATATCAAAATTAATAAAAAATAATGGTGAAATTCAATTAGTCACTGGGGCAAAATTTTCCAAAGAAGACGCAGATGCAATCAAGATGGTCCACCAAAAACCAGAAGAATTAATTGAAAAGAATTTCTTGAAAGAGTTAAATTCTCTTGAAAATGAGTTTGTACGTGATCATGTTAGAGCATTAGGATGGATGATTGCAAACAAAAAATTACATACCAAAATTGCTATCGTGTCAGAAAGTGAAGGAATTCCTTTACAGTACAATACGGTTCTAAAGAAAGGGATTTTTCATCAAAAAGTCGGAATTTTAGAAGATATCGCTGGAAATAAAAATTCTTTCAGTGGTTCAGATAATGAAACAGGTTTGGGTTGGCAAAATAATATCGAAGAATTGAAACTTTTTAGAAATTGGGTAGAAAGTGAAAAATCATATTTCATTGCTGATAACTCAAATTCCAGAAATATTGTAATAACGAAGCAAGTAGAACAAAAATAATTGATGTTTCTAAAGCAATAGAGGATAAACTTATTGAAATCGCACCAACAAATATTGAATCTCTACAAGTAGATCGATGGTTAACAAGATCACCGTTACCAATAAAACTTCGAGATTACCAAAAAGAAGCGATTTCGAGGTGGTTAACAAATAATAAGCAGGTATTTTAGAAATGGCAACAGGCACTGGAAAAACTATTACTGCAATAGGTTGTTTTCTTAACTCTGTGGATTCAGCTAAACAAGAGGTGATTGTTATTAGTAGTCCATTTATTCACCTTATCAAACAATGGGAAAAAATAGCGACCTCAAAATAATGAAAATATTCAAACTATCACATAAACTTGGAAAGAAATGGGTTTGCTGAGGCATTAGCACAGTTAATTAAAGGTGAAAAAATGAAAAAACCATGCTACTATCACTTCGATTTTGATTTTTCATTTTGTGCTTGAGCCTTTTCAGCCCCATTTTTTTCAAGGGTTTCTCCCAAAAAAAGAGGGAGAAAAGATGTAGGAATTTATTTTCGTTTCAGGAACCAGTATGCGGCTATGCCGATTACTGCTGCGACTGCAACTACTGCGATGATATCGCCTTCTGTTGTAATGAATAGTGATTCCATGTGTTCACTGGGTTCTACAGGTACTTCGTGTTCTGGAGTTTCAGCATCAATCGGAGTAGTTGGTGAAACCCCTTCTGCAACATGAATGTATGTCGTTGATGATGAACTATAGTAAGATTCTGAACCATCAAAAGTGGCTATTATCATGTATTGGCCTTCAATTTGGGGCTTAAATGAATAAGCGTAGTTGCCGAAAACATCAGTTGTTGCAGTTCCAATCCATGCATACTCATTATTAGGATCAACAATTTCTATTTTCACTGGAACCCCAGTCACATCATCGGGTCGGGGTTTTTGCATATACAGATGTTCCATCCATGCACTCATGTGTTCATCAGCTACTGCGGGAACACCATGTGGATAAAGCACTAACATATCGTAATTTGTTGTTCCTGGAGATGCGTCCAGTATTGAACCTTCGATAAGGACCATAGAACCGAGTGAAAGCGTCTTAGGAGCTGCTGACACTGAAGTTACACTTGGACCTTTACCAATAGCGTATATTTGTCCGTCATAATAGTTTAATCCAACTAGTATTCCATCTGCAATGATTGCTCCTGGCATCCATCCAGACATATTCCAGATAGCTTCTCCAGTTTGCGCGTCCATAGCATGGATTTTGGCACCTCTCCATTGAGGGTTTTGGGGTGTGTGTTCATTGGTGAATACAAAAATTTTGTTGTCAGCAATAAGTGGTCCACCGTAGATAGGATAATGACCATAGAAAGTTTCAAAGCCGGCTTCTCCTGTATAGTAATCCCATGTAATTTCTCCAGTTTCCATGTTAATTGCGTGGACTCGTCCATCATATCCAGCAGTGTAGATATTTCCATAGGCAGTTTGTGGGTTAGGAGCACCGCCACCACGGAAAACGGCGCTATACAATGCAAAAGAGTTTTCTAAAGGCTCAATTGGACCCCAGACTAGGTCACCTGTGTATGCGTTAAATCCTTGCCATTGCAAAGTTTCCTGTCGATACCAAGCAAAGTGTCCATTAATTATTGGACTGAAGTTATATTGTGCCCTTATAGTGTAGTCTTCAAGCGAGAACTGCCAGATATTTTCACCAGTACTTGCATCATATCCAGTAACGATTCGGGAAGGAGGATTTGCTTCTCTATCCGTTGCAGCAGTGAACAACACACCATCACCAACCTGAACAATAGTTTGCCCAGCTACTTCGGGTACTGTCACGTTCCATTCTAGTCCATCAGCCCATTGATATTCTGTGTTAATATTTGGACTCCATGTTAACGAATTGTCTGCTCTGAGTGCTTTGCTTGAATTCCATAAAGTCATCCAACTGTTGCCTGAATTAATAGTATAAACTAGCACATCACCTTTTTCTGACATTGTAACTTTACCGGTTCGGCATCCTTGGACCTGAAGTATTGCTGTTCCACTGTTAGCGTCATACATTGTGGATACACCGCTACGATAATCCCATAGATATGCATTAATGCCGTGTGCGTTAGGGGTGTCAAATTCCCACAGTTGGGCAAAACTAAATTGCATATCTTCTTTGTACCATAATTCATCTCCAGTGCGAATGTCCACACACACTACTCCTAAACGGGTGGCAGCAGGGTGTGCAACTTTATGATAATATAGTCGTCCGTTTAAGACTGCTACTGATGGGGGGTTCCATTTTTCTTGGTACGATAGTCCGGTGTAGTAACTTTTTTGTTCCCATTCTCCACCTACAAGACCCAAATTTGCGTGTGGCATTGTGTAGAGTATGTGTCCTGTGTTCGGAGATGTAGTGTATGGATTGAAGTTTCCATCTGAACTACATCCAGTTGCAAACTGTAATGGTACGCCTAACCAATTTCCTGAAATTGATGACCATTCCCAGTTTTCTGAATTTATTGGGCGACTCCAATAGTTGTCTGGAAGAGGCGTCTGGGGTGGAGACTCGATAGGTTCTTGCTGCACGACAACTGATACTTCCTGACTGTTACTTGGTTTGTAGTAATCTTCAACCATTGGATCACCTACCAAACGTCTGCCGTATATAGATTCACCAGGATAGCTAAACTGAAAAGTGTATGTACCTATTTGGTTAGGGTGGTATATTGTTGCATATGACCCCGTAGAGTCTGAAGAGAAAGGCCCTAAAACTTCAGCTGAATTATCGGGTTTTGTTATTGTTACACTAAAACCAGTATAAGGTATTGCACGATAAGTAGCTGTCATGACTTCTGGTGAAGGCGGCACTTTATCAAGCCACATGACAATAAGCAATGGCTGGTTAATGCCTACAGGATCTGGACTAACTGTTAAGTGAGCATATGTGTTAATATCCTGCGGTTCAAGTGCTGTCGCAATAGGTAAAGCAAAAAGAAAAAAAGAGATAGCGAATGATAGCAGCATCACTAATGATACAATATTTTTTGTATAACTAAAAGTTTTTTTAACCATAGTTCTATTTAACGGTTTATTTTTCCATATTTTCATTTTTTTTCCTCAATTTTGTTTTTTCTCTCTAAGCAAATAACAAAACATTCTTTGAATTTTCTAGTTAAGAGAATGTGGCGGTAACTTACCACCATAAAACTTCAAATAAATTACCAAGAAAACCAAATTAACCAAAAAAGTTAAAGTTTCAATTAAACATTGAAACAGAAAATAAAGATCTTATGGTTCAAAAAAAGCATTACGTATCTCCCCTCGGAGTTCTCTTTTTACTATTTTTACTTTATCCCCTTCACATAAAAAACATGCATGCGCAGATTTAATTTTTCAAAGTTACAATAACGCGTTCATTGATTCGAGAGTAGATTTTGAATGCAATATAACCTCCAATAATCCCATAGAATAAAATCAGAGGAAACAACATCAACGTTATGCTAGTAAAGGTTGATGTAAATTCAGGCGGCATAAGTATCGGAAAAATAAGATTTCTTAGAAAAATATCAAGCGTTGAACTGAAAGCCATCTGTAGTATAACTAACCACTTTAACTGACCTTGTCTTTGAAATTTTTCATAAAATGTGTTAAAAGTTATATCCATAATAAAACCGGTAATTAATGTGGGTATATTTGCAAATATATAGAATGGATTTTGAAAAACATGGATGAAGGATAATAAAAGACAGAATAGGAGAATAAAAAAGAAATATCTCCATCGTCTGCCTTCAAAAATTAGAAAAGCTGTTCCATAAATTATTCTCAGACCTATAACCAAAATAAAGCCTAAACCAGGTATTCCACTAATCAGCAATGGAAGTTGACCGATTGAACCTTGATAAACAAAAGCAGTTACGGCAAATAAGATGATAAGAGAAAGTTCTCTAGTCTTCCACAAAAATAATCATCCTTTTTAAATCCATTGTTTTCCGATTTTTTACCAATCAATCTTTTTTCCAAATAACTCTATAATTGCAAGAAATATTTTAATATTTTCAAGTGAAGAAAATCTGAATAGATACTTTTTGTAATAACCCAGATTTGCTTGAAACTTTTGATGATGTAATTTTTAGTTTAATACAAAAGTATTCTTTATTGGGTAGTTGTAAGTTCTTGAGGTCTTGCTGCGTTCCATAAATTCTTAAAATATTCATTAAAAATGGTAATTAGACTGGGATGACTTGAAGAGAGCATATCCGATTCTTTGACATTCTGGTTTGGTTCAACAAGAATTCCAACATACTGGTTGTCCACACACGACCCTAAAGCTTCAGGAATATTTGGTAAATATCTAATTTCAAAATTTGGATATTGAATTAAAGTCTGTAAGCTTTGTGGAATTTTTTGTCCAGTTTTAGGTTTGTCTATAATTGTTTGTTCTAACACGCCACGGTCTAAAGCTGCTTTATGTGCTTCAAAAGAGTAGTTTAACGCTTGTGAAAATCTCTTAAAACTTGAAATACATTTTATGCTTGTTTGACTATTGCTGATGCCTTTGATGGCTTTATTGATAAATCTTGTTTTTTTTGGAATTATTACAAACTTTTCCCCGTTTATTAGGTCATCTTCAATCAGTTTATAGTCGAAACGTTGGATCAACTTAACTGTTGCTTGTTGTAGCTTTTCATAATTTTTTTTCTGTTGTTTCAGCAAAAATTCCACTCCGTTTTTAAAAGGAGTCGCCACGTAAAGGGTTGGTCTGCCGACAATAATGGTTACTAATCCTAGGTCTTGTAAGTGCAAAATCGTTCGATAGCAATTTGATCTATCAATCTTTGCTTCTTTAGCGATGTCTTTTATAGATGCTTTATGAAGCGTTAAAAGGGACAAATAGATTTTGGCCTGCATAATAGTCAGTCCTGCTCGATTCATGATCATGATATCCTCATCAGTAATAACCACGTTACAGCCACCGTAAACTCCTTTATAATTAATTTATATATTACTTTGATTTATTGATATATGTTAACTACATACAACAATTTAATTTAAAATTTTTTACATCCAATATAAAATCAAAACAAAAAATGGAAAAATATCATCAAAATATATTATGGTCACCTCTGCTTAGGCTAAGTTAGAATTTCATTTGTTAGCCTTTTCTTTTTTCCTTCTTGACATTATTGTTAGGCTAGCAAATATTGGCAAAGAAACTAGTAATGCGAATGCTACATAATCGGAGAGTTTTAGGGTTGCTGAAAAATAATTTGTTACCCCATGAAGAATTATGCATAATATTGAAAAAACTATTCGAAACTTGCCAAGGTCTTTTTGTAATCCCAAGGAACTAATCATAGTGTAAACTAGGTGCCAAGGCAGTGATCGATCTGACATTTTATCTAAAAAACACGAAAAACTAGAAAAATATAATTTAATATTTTTGAATGCCATAAAAAATAGTTAAATAAAAACTAAAAGCAACAAACCAAAAGAAAAAAATAGAAATGGGTTTGCTGAAGTCTAGCACAGATGTTGAAGGTGAAAAAATGAAAAAACCATGCTACTATCACTTCGATTTTGATTTTTCATTTTGTGCTTGAGCCTTTTCAGCCCCATTTCTATATTTGATTTTTATTCCCAAAAAAGGGGGAGGAAATTGGTTTATTTCCTTCTAAGTATCCAATAAGCTGCTACGCCGATTATTGCTGATATTGCAACTGCTGCGATTATGGCTACTTCTGTTGTGATGAATGCTGCTGGTTCTTCAGCGTCTACGGGTGGTTGAGTGTCAATTGGCTCTTGGGTGTCTATTGGTGTTGATGGTGTAGGTGCTGGGTCTACAGCGAAATAGGCTGTTGATGTTGAGCCATAGTATGAAGCGGAGCCTTCGAAAGTGGCTATAATCAGGTATTGACCTTCAACTTGGGGCCTAAATGAGTAACCGTAGTTGCCGTAAACATCAGTTGTTGCTGTTCCAATCCAAGCATACTCACCATTGGGATCAACAATTTCTATTTTCACTGGAACCCCCGTTGCGTCAGCTGGTCTTTCAAGCTGCATGTAGACATAATTCATCCATTCACTCATGGCTGCGTCAGAAATTGCTGGAACTCCCTCTGGGAAACGAGCTTTTATTGCATATTCTTGTGTTCCTGGTGAAATATCTGTGACTTTTCCCTGTATTGTGACAGTACTTCCTTTAGCTATTCCAAGTTGAGGAGCTACAATAGTTGTTGACGACGGTCCTTTGCCAATCGAATATATTCGGTTGTCGTATCCATTGAACAGTGCAATTGTGCTGTCTCCGATAATCGGATAACCGCCCCAGTGAACACCACGTATTGACATTTTCCATACTTCGTTTCCCGTCTCTAAATCAAGACATATGAATGGTGCACCTCGTGGCATCGGATCTATTGGTGAGTGTTCAGCGTGATGGAGATACACTTTTCCATTAGCAACGAATGAAAGATATAGCGGCCAATTGTCGCCCCATAGGATTTCTGTATGTTCATCTACTGCGTCGTAGTACCAGAGTAGATTGCCATTTTGAGCATCATATGTATGAACTCTTCCACCCATTCCACCGGAAATTACTTTTCCGTCAACAATAGATGTTACACCTCGTCTCCAATTTGCTATAGTGAATGCATCAACAGGAAGCTGTGGTTCTGTTGGACCCCATAACTGATCTCCTGTTTCAAGACTTAATGCAACCAATTGTCGAGTTGCTTTTAGTGCAACAAGGAAAATTCCTTCTTCTGCACTGGCAGCAATGAAAGCTGAACCCCCATCTTCAGGAGATGGTGTCCAAGTTTTTCTGAACAATAGCTCTCCTTCATGTCCTTTTTCGATGTTTAAACACCAGAAAGTTTGTGAGTAATCTCCGCGTAGAATTGCTAAGTGGCTTGACCATTGATCATCTGTTCCACCAATTATTTTATCGCTTAGAACAGACATGACTCGTCCTGGTAAATTGGTTGGAATTGTTTTATTCCACTGAATTCCTTGAATGGCATCAAATATGAGACCTTTATTGTTTCTAATCCAAGAACCCGTGTCAACTGGTCCAATAACTGCAAGAGTTGAATTCCACATTGTCATCCAACCAGCTGCGGAATTGACTGTGTATATCAGTATTTCACCATTAGGTCCGTATATGTGGGTGCTACCACTTGGAACATTTTTTAACCCATATACCCAACGACCTGTAGCTGGATCATAAGCATTCCAATTGCTTCCGGAAGTTGACCATAAGTATGCATAGGCACCGTGAACATTGTATGAGTCCCAATAGAACACCTGACCAAAGGATAATTGTGTGTTATTCCAGTTTCTAGCCCATAACTCCTCACCTGATTTCAAATCAACTGCAACAACTTCTTGTTCAACTCGGGTTCCTCCTCCTGACTGGAATCTGTTATAGAAAAGAACGCCATTGATTATTACTGAATTTAAGAAGTAACCCTCGTAAGCATCACCAAAATCGTATGCATGCGGACCAAGAGCGCCACCTGCAAGACCACCGAAAGTTATTGGTTTAGTCCATAAAATATGCCCTGAATCTGGGGCGTATTCGTTATATGGTGCGATAAAATTCCAGTATGGATAATTGTTAAGAGAGGCTCCCCATAACCAATTTCCGGAGATTGTATTCCAGCCTCTAAGTTGTGCATCGATTGGTCTAGACCAGTACTCGTTTGGAAGAGGCATATCAGGATAATACTCTCTTTGTTCAGCGGTTACTGTAAGTTCAAAAACGTCACTACTGCTCGCTTCATACCAAACATCAGCTTGACTCCAGTTATACCATTGGGCAGGAAAATGTGTTTGAAAAGTATATGTTCCAACCATATCGGGTATGAACATGGAACCTGTAGATCCTGTTGAATCTGTTCTATAGGGTCCCAAAGTATCTTGATTTCCTGCAGGGTTCGTAACAGTAACTGTTATTCCTTCCCACCCATCAGATGCAGCAAATAGATAGTCTGAGATTCCAACCCAAACTAATGCTTGTTGATTGACTCCAATAGGATTTGGTGTGACTGTACAAAAAGCATACGTTTGTTTATTGCGAACTGGATTTTGTGCAATTACTGAAGGCAATGTAACGCTGATTGCAGATGCTGTTAAAAGTAAAACTAATACAATTGTTGAAATTCTTGTGTATTTTTCATTTTTTTCCATTTTTTTTCCTTCATAATTTGTGATATTGATTACATCTAGATTTGTTTTTAAATTTTTGGATGGAATTAATTTTTTTCAAATATTTCGGTAAAAATAGCTGAT
>JANKMU010000034.1 GCA_024650045.1 Mycoplasmatota bacterium
AAGAAAGGAAGCTATATTCAGTATCAATCAAATGCTACATACTGAATATACAAGATAAAAGATGAAAACTAAAAACGCTGTTAAAGATTTAAAACCTTATCAACCAAATGAAGTACCTTATACAATTAAACTCGATGCTAATGAGAGTGAAAACTATTTGTTTCCTAAAGGTGTTTGTCTAGATTATCTAGAGTTCAATCTTTATCCTGACTCACAAGCTTCTGCATTAAGAAAAAGCATCGAAAGATTTATTCAAGTTGATCAATCTTTAATTATAGCAGGCAATGGATCAAGTGAAATGATTGAACTTATCTTAAAGACCTTTATTGAGCCAAATGATAAGATATTGAGCTTTGAACCAAGCTTTAGCATGTACTCAATATTTAGCAAAATCTATTTTGCTGATTACATAGCTGTTCCAAGTGAAGATGATTTTTCACTCGACATGAATAAAATGATTAATTTAGCAAAAAAAGTCAATCCGAAAATCATTTTTATTTGCAGTCCGAATAATCCTACAGGCTTTCTGTTTAATCAAAATGATATCTTAAAATTGGTTCAAAACACTCAAGCATTGGTTGTTGTTGATGAAGCGTATATTGAGTTTTCAAGTCAACAAAAATCACTTATAACACATGTTAGTTCGTATGAAAACTTAATTGTCCTACGGACGCTATCCAAAGCATTTGGACTTGCTGGAGCTAGATTAGGATATCTTGTTTCAAATCAAGGCATTGTTAATGCTTTAAATAGGGTTAAGTCACCATATAATTTAAATAGTATTACACAATATATTGGTATTCAAGCGTTGAGTCAAGTTGAAAAAATGAGGGAGTTTACGAATCAAATCATTGAAAACAAAAAGGTTTTGAATCAAGATTTAGTGACTTTAGGTTTTCAAACATATCCGTCAGAAGCAAACTTCATTTTTTTTAGAAGCGATATTCCAGATTTATTTGAAGTACTGGTTGAAAGAAAAATACTCATCCGCAAGTTTACAAAACCAATGGATGGATATTATCGTGTGACTGTAGGAAATAGTGAACAGAATCAGATATTGATAAAAAACTTAAAGGAGATTATCCATGAGAAAAGCAGTTGTTAATAGAAACACACTTGAAACAAAAATTGAATTAAATTTGAATATAGATGGTACACGTACCATTGATATCCAATCGGGTATACCGTTTTTCGATCATATGCTAACACTGTTTGCTTTTCATGCCAATTTCGATTTGAAAGTCATCGCTAAAGGTGACTTAGAAGTAGATGATCACCACACAATAGAAGACATTGGTCTTGCATTAGGTCAAGCACTTTTTCAAGCCTTGGGAGACAAAAGAGGTATTAATCGCTATGGATTAAGCTACTTACCTATGGATGAAACATTAAGTAGAGCAGTCATTGATATAAGCAATCGTCCTTTCTTGGTATTTAAAGCAATATTTAATCGTGATAAAGTTGGTACTATGGATACTCAAAATGTCTTTGAGTTTTTCAAATCTTTTGTTAATGAATCTAGATTAAATTTACATATTGAGAATTTATATGGAGAAAATGAACATCACAAAATTGAATCCATGTTTAAAGCATTTGGTAGAGCACTCAAAGAAGCATGTTTAATCGTAGATGAAAATATATCATCAACGAAGGGGGTACTATAAAATGAATGTTATCCTTGATTATGATGTAGGGAATCTTCAATCAGTAAAGCAAGGCTTTGAAAAAGCAGGTATTGATACAATCATTTCTAAAGATCCTGAAATTATAAGAAATGCAAAATCATTAATATTACCAGGTGTTGGTGCATTTAAGGATGCAATGGAAGCTCTAAAAAACTCTGGTCTTATTCCATTTATTATCGAGCATGTTAAAAAAGAGAAGTATTTATTTGGCATTTGTTTAGGTATGCAATTACTTTATGAAAAAAGTTACGAAAATGGTGAACATGAAGGTTTATCGCTATTAAAAGGAACCATTGATTATTTAGATATTAATCTAAAAGTCCCACATATGGGTTGGAATGATTTACTGTTTGAAAAAAAGAATCATCCACTTCTAAAATATATCCATGAAGGTGATTATGTTTATTTTGTACATTCCTATTATATAAATGGAGATGATCAAGATCTAATTGCTTATGCGAATTATGGTCTAAAAGTTCCAGCAATTGTGCAAAAAGGCACAATTATAGCAACCCAATTCCATCCAGAGAAAAGTGGTCAAGTTGGTCTAAACATATTGAAAGCATATAAGGAGATTTTGAAATGATTTTATTTCCAGCAATTGATTTGAAAAACAATCAGTGTGTTAGACTGATTCAAGGTGACTTTAATCAAAAAAAAGTTTATGATAAAAATCCAAGTAACATTGCTAAAAATTTTGAAAATAATGGAGCTGAATATTTACATGTTGTTGATTTGGATGCTGCACAAAATGCTGATACAAATCAACTAAATACAATACAATCCATAAGATCATCAGTTCAAATACCTATTCAAGTTGGCGGTGGAATTAGAACAATAGAACGTGCAAAAAACCTATTGGACATAGGAATTAATAGAATAATAATAGGTACATCAGCAATTGAGAATTTTGAGTTTCTAACTCATGTTGTCAAGAAATACCCCAATCAAATCATCGTATCAATTGATGCTAAAAATGGATGGGTTGCTACAAAGGGATGGACTGAAGTATCTCAAGTTAAAGCAATTGACTTATGCAAAAAACTTGAACAAATTGGCATCAAAACTATTGTATATACTGATATAGCGAAAGATGGCATGTTATTAGGTCCTAATTTTGATGATTACGACATGTTATCTAAAAACACAAATTTAGAAATCATAGCTTCAGGTGGGATATCAAGCTTATCCGATTTAGAACGACTAAACAGAATAGGTCTTTATGGAGCGATTATTGGTAAAGCACTATATGAAAACAAATTTACATTAAAGGAGGCATTAACATGCTTGCAAAACGTATCATCCCATGTTTAGATGTAAGAAATGGACGTGTTGTTAAAGGCACAAAATTTAGTGATATCCATGATGTAGATGACCCTGCACGTTTAGGGAAACAATATAGTGATGAAGGCGCAGATGAATTAGTTTTTTATGATATAACAGCATCTTCAGAGCAAAGAAAAATATCGTTGGAATTCGTTGAGAAAGTTGCTAAAAACTTGCAAATACCATTTTCTGTAGGTGGTGGTGTTGAAACCATTGAAGACTTTCAAATGATTTTAAGAAAAGGTGCTGATAAAATCTCAATCAATTCAGGCGCAGTAAAAAATCCTGCTTTAATAACCAAGGCATCACAAAAATTTGGTGCCCAATGTGTTGTCTTATCTATTGATGCGAAGAAAAATGATCAAGGCTCATGGAGTGTTTATATTCACGGAGGAAGAACAAAAACTGATTTGGATGCGATTGAATGGGCGATACTTGGTTCAAAATTAGGAGCAGGTGAAATTGTTGTCAATAGTATTGATGAAGATGGCATGAAAAACGGTTATGATATAGAGCTATTAAGGGCAATTACAGATCAAGTAAATGTTCCTGTGATTGCATCAGGAGGAGCTGGAACCATTGAGCATTTCTATGAAGCAGTAAAGAAAGCTAATGTTGATGGTATTTTAGCAGCATCAGTATTTCATTTTGGAGAAATAAAAATAAATGCGTTAAAAAAAGAATTAAGTCTGCTTGGTATACCAATAAGACTTAACACGGAGGAAAAAAATGAGTAATGTATTTGAGATCAGTAAAATAAAATATAATCAAGACGGATTAATACCCGTGGTTGTTCAATCGGTTTCATCAAAAGAAGTTCTTATGCTTGCCTATATGAATGCGGAAGCATTAGAAAAAACAATTGAGACTAAGGAAGCATATTATTACAGCAGAAGTAGAAAAACATTATGGAAAAAAGGAGAAACTTCTGGACATTTTCAGCATGTAAAGTCATTAGCTTATGATTGTGATCAAGATACGTTACTGATTCAAGTTGAACAAATAGGTGTTGCATGTCACACAGGAGAAATGAGTTGTTTTCACACATATTTATTTAATGATGCTTATCATGAAGAAAATCCTAATATTCTAAGAGAAATATATGAATTGATTCAATTAAGGAAAGATAATCCAGAAGAAGGTTCTTATACAACATATTTATTCAACAAAGGTTTAGATAAAATATTGAAGAAAGTTGGCGAAGAAACTGCGGAAATCATTATTGGTGCAAAAAACCAATCTCAAGGTGAAACAGTTTATGAAATCAGTGATTTGGTGTATCATATACTTGTTTTGATGGTAAATCAAGGCATAAAATTAAATGATATAGAAGAAGAACTTTACAAAAGGAGAAAATAACTATGGATATTAAACTCATTGATCACCACATGCATACCAACGCATCACCCGATGCTGATCAGTTTTTAACTATGGATCATTACATCAAAAAAGCTATGGATTTAAAACTTCCAGGTGTTTTATTTACAGATCACGTAGATTATGATTTTTTTCAACCTATATTCCACAAGTTGATAGATTATGATCAATATCAAAAGTCTGTTCTAAACTTAAGAGATACCTATCCAATTGATATTCGTATGGGTGTTGAAATAGGATACCAAAAACACTTAAATCAGAGATTAAATGAATTCTTAGAAAAATATGCTTTCGATTTTGTGATTTGTTCAATGCATATGTGTGATGGCTTAGATTTATATAATGGTGATTTTTTTAAAGGCAAAACCCAACAGGAAAGCTATCAAAGATATTTTGAAAATGTATTATATAACGTTGAAAACTATGACAATTACGATGTATACGGACATGTTGATTATATTATCCGATATGGTGGATTTGAGGTTAGAGATTATGATTATGAAAAGTATAAAGATATTATCGATCAAATACTTATTAAAATCATCGAAAAAGATAAAGGTATCGAAGTTAATACTTCTGGACTACGCTATGGTCTTGGTGTGACGCATCCGAAATTTGAAGTCATTAAACGATTTAAAGAACTTGGCGGGAAATACATCACTTTAGGATCTGATGCACATTATTTAAAAGATTTTCAAAATAACTTCGAACTTGGAATCAACCTACTAAAAGAAGCTGGATTCACACATGTTACACATTTTAAAAATAGAAAACCATATCAAGTTTCAATCATATAATTTGATTTATGATAGTATCACATCTATAAAAATGATAAAATAAAAGAAAGATATCATCCTTATGGAGGTACTCATGTTTAAATTTAAAGATGTGACTTATCAACATTTTATTAATATTAAAGAAATGGATATACCGGGTAATCAAATCAATTTTTTGGTAGGTGACAGTGGTACTGGAAAAACGACTATTTTAAAAATGCTTGCAAAGTTGATTAGTCCAACAGCTGGTACTATATACTATCATCAGCAACCACTTGAGGATATCGATCCAATTGAACATAGAAAAAAAATTATCTTATTGCCTCAAAAAGCCCATATATTCAAACAAACAATCAAAGATAATTTAATTATTGGTTTAAAGTATCATAATAAGTCGTATACAGAAAATGATTTGATAAATATATTAAAAGAAGTACAATTAAACAAAAAGTTAGATGATGATGCTTCATTATTATCTGGTGGAGAACAACAAAGATTGGCACTTGCTAGAATTCTATTATTAGATGCTGATGTTTATCTTCTAGATGAACCATCTAGTTCTCTAGATCAATTTAGTGAAAAGCTTATTATCAAAGTAGTTGTTGAATATATAAAGAAAACGAATAAAACTTTAATTATGGTTACCCATAACTTAGATATCGCAAATGAATATGCTGACCACGTGATCAGGCTAGATGGAATGAAAAAGGAGGTATCTTGATGATAGATATTACTTTTCTTCAAGTTTCATTAGGATATGTTTTTGTAATCATTTTACTTTTCATTTTAAATAGAAGAGGGATTAAACGCGAAAAAATATTACTATTCGCAACCATTAGAATGACACTACAATTGATTATTATGGGTTATGTATTGATTTGGATATTTGATACTGATCATGTGTTGATAACTTTAGGTGTTGTATTATTAATGGTTTCATTTTCTATTTATACTATTTTTAGAAAATTTAAAAAAGATTTATCATTAAGATTGAAGAAAGTTATCATGTTATCTTTACCGTTAGGCGGACTACCTGTATTGTTTTATTTCTTATGGGTTGTTATCCAAATAGAGCCTATGTTTAATCCCCAATACATTATTCCAATTACAGGTATGATTATAGGAAACAGTATGACTGGGATTACATTAGCTTTATCTAATATGATTCATGCATTTAAACACGATGAAGAAAAAGTAGTTGCTCATATGTTGTTAGGTGCAAACCTAAAACAAGCAACCAAAGAAATTGTTAATAATGCCTTTGATCAAGCGATTATGCCAACACTAAATAGTATGTTGGGCATGGGCATTATATTTTTACCGGGTATGATGACAGGACAAATATTATCTGGAGTAGTACCTACGACTGCAATACTTTATCAAATCGCAATTATGATGGGTATTTTAGGAAGTGTGTCATTAACAACATATTTCGTGCTTAAGTTTGGGGTATCCACATTTTTCAATTCAAGATATCAATTACAAAGATAAAGTCTACAGTGTAGATTTTTTCTTTTTTTTATTCTATTTAACATGTGCATGTTATCTATAATATGTAATATTATTGTATAATTGAAATAACAGCCAGATAGCTTCATGGTTGATTTTAGTGAAAGGACTATACATATGAATCATAAATTCAAGATGCCATTCTTTGTATTGATCATGGCCATATCTTCAATATTATTAGTTTATTATCATTCAGGATACTCTTTTCACGCTTATATAGTGCAAATCAACTATATAGTTATCATAATAACTGCAGCTTGGTATAAAAAATTCTTAATACCAGCTATTTTTTACTTGACTGTTGTCCATGTTTTATCTGAAGCTTTACACCTTCAAAGTTGGCCAAATGTAGCATTTACTCAATCGATTATTCAAGTTATTATATCAATTGCTATATATATAGTCTTAAGACAAACTGAAAAATCGTCACAAAACCTAAAAAATTTTATTGAAGCTACAAACGTTGGAACATGGGAATGGAATGTTCAAACTGGTGCTTGTACCTTTAATGATAGATGGGCAGAGATTTGTGGTTATAAACTTGAAGAACTTGAGCCGATTAGTATTCAGACATGGCTTGATTTAGCACATCCAGAAGATTCTAAAACATCAAATCATAATCTAGAAGAAGTATTTCAAAGAGAAAAAATATATTATGATACAAAAGTAAGAATGAAACATAAAAATGGTCATTGGGTTTGGGTTCATGACAGGGGGAAAGTTATTGAGTGGACAAAAGAGGGTAAACCACTTATTATGTCTGGTACACATACTGAAATCACTCGTGAAGTTGAAACGCAAAAAGAATTAGAGCACTCCTATGAGCTGATGAATTATATCATTGAACATGATAAAAGTGCAATTGCAGTTTTTGATCGAAACATGAATTACATTTATGTAAGTGATAAATATATGATGGATCATCATGTCCAACAAGAAAATATTATTGGTAAAAACCACTATGATATTTTCCCATACCTTCCTAAAGAAATCAGAGAAGTTCATCAAAAAGCTTTGAAAGGTGAAGTTTTGAGTAATGATCGTCAGATAATCAAAAGAGATGATGGAACAAAAGATTATACCAGATGGGAATGTAGACCATGGTATTTGCAAGATGAATCTATTGGAGGTATGATTTTATACACTGAAATCATCAATGAACAAATCAAAAGAGAACAGTCTTTAGAAGAATCTAAAGAGCTACTTGAATCGATTATTGATAGTATACCTGTTGGGTTGGCTGTTAACGAAGTTTTCCCCAAGGTTAAAAATATTTATATGAATGATAAATTTGCTAAAATATATGGAACAACAAAAGAGGAGTTAGAAGAGCCTGATGCTTTTTGGGAAGCAGTTTATGAAAATGAAACCTATCGAAAAGAGATTAAAAAAAGAGTTTTAGATGATCTACAAAGTGGAGATCCTCAAAGAACATCGTGGGAAAACATACCTTTAGAAAAAAACGGAGAAATATATCGATATGTATCTGCTTATAATTCGAAATTAAACGATACCATGTATATTTCCAGTGTTTTAGATGTTACTGATCATGTGATGAGACAAAAAGAAATTGAGCGTATCAGTTACATAGATCATTTGACTGGCCTATATAATAGGAGATATTTTACAAAACAATTGGAAGAATATGATCAGCCCAAGTACTATCCACTTGGGGTATTAATGGGAGATTTGAATGGTTTAAAAATCATAAATGATGCTTATGGTCATCAAACTGGAGATATAGCTCTTAAAAAGATAAGTAATCTTCTAAAGGATTCTATTAATTCATCAGCAATTGTTGCGAGAATTGGTGGAGATGAATTTGCATTTTTATTTCCAAACTGTAATGTAGAAGAAATCGAAAATGTAAAAGCAAAAATAAAAAAACTTTCATCACAGATTTTAATTCAAAATTTAAGTGTTTCGATTGCAATAGGATATCATATCAAAGAAAATGCAAGTGATGATATATTAGAAGTGATGAAATATGCTGAAAACGATATGTATAAGCATAAAATATCTGAAGGTATGAGTGTTAGAAATCACGCAATTAAAGCAATATTAAATACATTAACCGACAAGTTTGAAGAAGAAAAGATACATTCGAAAAAAGTTAGTTCATTATGTAAAAGTATCGGTAAAGCACTTCAAATTAAAGGTGATGATTTAGTGGAACTTGAGTTGGCTGGACTCTATCATGATATTGGTAAGATATCTATACCTGATGCTATTTTAAATAAGCCTGCCAAATTAACTGATGAAGAATTTGAAATTATTAAAACACATACTGAAGTTGGGTACCAAATTCTAAGAGCTGCGGATGAATATTCTGATTTAGCAGAACATGCTTTATCACATCATGAAAGATGGGATGGCAAAGGTTATCCGCGAGGATTAAAAGGTGAGGAGATTCCGTTATTTTCAAGAATCATTAATGTTGCTGACTCATATGAAGCAATGACAGCTGATCGTCCATATCGAAAAGGGATGAGCAAAGAAAAAGCAGTTGAAGAAATTATTAGATGTAGTGGATCTCAGTTTGATCCTAAAATTGCTGATATCTTTATCAGTAACGTATTAAAGTATAAAAAATGGCCCTTTAAAATAGGTTGTGGTTTATAGAAGACCCCCCTTTCAAATGGGTTGTG
>JANKMU010000035.1 GCA_024650045.1 Mycoplasmatota bacterium
TCGCTAAAGATGATATTAACGTAAAAACCATCGATTTTGATGGTTTTTTTTATATGAAAAAATATTCATATACAACGAATATATGATAAAATAATCGCGAAGTCGATAATCGAATGTAAAACCATATATAAACAATCTAAGGTGGAAAAAATGAAAATTAACAATACAACAAAAAAGACAATTGAGATTCTTGAAATAATTTCTAAAAATCCTGGTGGACTAACACTTAATGATGTTGCAAATCAACTAGATTTACCGAAATCAACCGTGTTTGATATTCTTGCTACATTAAAATCAATGGATATCATCAAATATGCTGATGAACGATTGAAAAACTTTGTTATTGGGACGAAACTATTTATTATTGGTAATAGTTACATTGAAAATGATGATTTAATTAATTCTTCAAAGCATTTGATTAAAGAATTAGGAGACAAACTCGGTCGTACAATATTCATAGGTCAAGAAAGTCAAGGAAAAATTCTATACTTATACAAATATGAACCTGACAATGCAATCATTACGACATCAAATATAGGTTCTACAGTATATTTATATAATACAGCACTTGGAAAATCAATCTTAGCTTATCGAGAAGATCAAGATCAACTCATAAAAAATTTAACTTACAAGAAATTTACTAAGAATACAATAACTAATGAATTTGACTTAAGAGAAGAACTGAAAAAAGTTAAAGCGTGCGGATATGCGATTGATAATCGAGAGGTTGAAGAGCATTTATCTTGTATAGGTGCACCAATTTTCAATCATAAAGGTGAAGTCATTGCAGCAGTAAGTGCCTCTGGTCTATATACCGAAAACATCGATATAGAGTACATATCTCGTAATATTACAGAAACCGCTTACAAAATTTCTGAACGTATGGGGTATCAGGTAAAAAAACTTTTTTAAAAATTGTTGTTGACATACGAAAATCGTTGTGCTAATATAAGCGTGCCAATAGATTCGAATGACGTCCGTATATGCGGATGAGACAATTGGCAACGCTTTTTTGTTTGCGTGATTAATATAAAGGAGAGTAACTAATGGACAAAAAAAGACAATATTATTACAGTATTAAAGACTTGCCTGAAACAGTAATGATACCAGAAGAAAACATCAAAACTAGGTTTCTATTAGGCGATGATGTTTTAGTCAGTTTCATTGAAGTACCAGCAGGAGCAGTATTTCCATTACATTCACATGATGCTGAGCAAATTTTAATTATCCTCGAAGGTGAAGAACATCATACGATTGATGGTGTCGAGTTTATTATGAAACCGGGAGATGTTGCTATACATCCAGGTGGTGTTATTCATGGAGGACATCCAGGACCTAATGGTTTTAAAGGTATTGATATATTTACACCTCCAAGAGATTCACATGTTGATTTAATGAAGGAACAAGGTACTCTACCAGATGAGTTTGGTAGATACACAAAAAAATAGAAGAAATAGGGAGAAAAAAATGAAAAAGTTTTTATTGGTATTAACTCTTGCATTTGTAGCAGTTTTCACGTTTGCTTGTGGCAGCAATGAAGAAAGTGAAGTCATTACAATCAAGCTTGCACATTATGCTGAAATTGGTCATCCAGCTGACATAGCTGCTAATCAATTCAAAGAGAATGTTGAAGAAAGAACTAATGGTTCAGTTATTATTGAGATTTACCCAGCTAACCAATTAGGTTCTCCAGACGAAGTGCTAGAACAAAACATATTAGGCACTGTTGATATGAGTTTACCTACTCAAGGACATCTAAGTAGATACTCAAACAAATTTGCAACTGTTATGTTACCGTTCGTTTTTGAAGATTACGATCATGTGTATAGAACTCTAGATGGTCCATTTATGGATTGGGTTGCACCAGATCTTGAAAGACAAGGGCTAGTATTCTTATCAAATTGGGATTGGGGTTTTAGAAACATTACAAACTCAGTTAGACCAATTAATTCACCAGCAGATGTTGCAGGTTTAAAATTAAGAACTCCACCAGAAGTTCAATTACAAGCTGCTATGGAAGCACTTGGTGCTCAAGTTCAACAAATTGCTTTTTCTGAGTTAATAACTGCATTAAATACTGGAGCAGTTGATGGTCAAGAAAATCCTTTGGCTGTTATCTACTACAACAGTCTTTATGAATCACAAACACATTTAGCAATTACAAACCATGTTTATAATTCAATGGTTAATGTAATGAGTAAAACAGTTTGGGATCAATTATCAGAAGAACAACAAGTAATCATTAAAGAAGAAAGCGTTGCTGCTGGAAACTATATGCGTCAAATGATGCGTGATGATGCTGCTAATTTGATAGCGTTACTAGAAGCAGAAGGTATGACAGTAACTTATCCAGATGTTTCACTATTTAAAGCAGAAATGGAAGAAGCTTATACTAGAATTGGAGCAATCTTTGGAGTTGGTAATGTTGAATATTTCCTTCAAATTGCTGAGGATGCAAAAAACGATTAATTAGTCACAATAATTAAGTTAGTTCATAGCTGTAACGACCTAAGTATATGTTAGGTCGTTATAGTATTCATGGAGGAAAAAAATGTTAGCATTACTTATATTTTTGATTTTACTTGTTTTTATATTTCTAGGTACTCCAATTGTTGTAGCATTAGGTTTGACTTCTGTTGGTTTTTTCGCAATACTAGGCGAAGGAAACAACTTGCTGATTTTTTCTCAAAGAATGTATTCAGCAACAACAGGTTTCACTCTTTTAGCAATACCATTTTTTATCTTTGCAGGAAATTTGATGAATACTGGTGGTATTACAAACAGAATTTTCAGATTTGCTAAATCACTTGTTGGTCATAAATGGGGTGGACTTGGTCAAGTAAACGTTATTGCAAGTCTTATATTTTCTGGGATGTCAGGTGCTGCAGTGGCAGACGCAGCAGGTTTAGGGATGATCGAAATCAAAGCAATGACCGATAATGGGTATGATAAAGAATTTTCTGCAGCTATAACTGCAGCGAGTTCTACAATTGGACCTGTGGTTCCACCAAGTATTCCTTTTGTTATTTATGGAACTATGACAGGTGTATCAGTAGCAAGTTTATTTATGGCTGGTTTTGTCCCAGGATTTTTAATGGCTTTATCAATGATTATCGTTGTTTATGTTGTTTCTAGAAAAAGAAAATATCCTCGTTATATAAAAGCTGATTATAAAGAAAAATTAATTAGTTTTAAAGAAGCGTTTTTATCACTTTTAACACCAGTAATTATTATTGGTGGTATTCTATCTGGCCAATTTACTCCAACAGAAGCAGCAGTTATTGCATGTATCTATGCTCTTATATTAGGTATGGTCGTTTATAAAGAAATTAAGTTTAAAGACTTAACTGAAATTATAAAAAATACGATTTTACATACAATTAAGGTCATGTTCATTATTTCAGCTGCAGGCTTTTTTGGTTGGTTTTTAACATATTTAAAGTTGCCTCAAATGGTAATTGAAGGTTTAACTAGCGTTACTTCAAATCCAGTTGCACTCATATTAATTATTATTGCTATATTAGTTATTATTGGTTGTTTCTTAGAGGGGATTGCAGTTTTACTGATTACAATCCCAGTGTTCTTACCAATTGTTCAATCAATTGGAATGGATCTGACTCAGTTTGGTGTCGTTATGATTTTAGCTTCAATGATAGGATTACTAACACCTCCTGTTGGAATGTGTTTATATGCAGTTTCTTCGATCAGTGATGTTAAGATATTTAAGTTAAGTAAAGAAGTGTTCCCATATATTGTTGGTATATTCATCGTTTTACTATTAATTGCATTCATACCTGCACTATCATTATGGTTACCTAATCTTATAGGAAGGTGAATTTAATGAACATTATAAAAATGATTAGTAAAAAAGTTGAAGTCATATTGAATTATTTAACAATATTTTTCTTTGTTTTATTATTGGTATTATTATTTGTAAATATATTCTTTAGAATGGTACCAATATATAATCTCAGTTGGTTTGATGAAGCAGTTGAGTTCTCATTTGCTTGGTTAGTTTTTTTAGGTGCTGCATTATTATGGTATAAAAAAGAACATAGTCGTGTTGATTTGCTTCCTGACTTGTTAAAAGGTAAAATATCAGCAAAAATTTTAGATATTATTAATGAAGTATTATCGATTATTTTTGCACTGATATTTACATACTTTGGTTTTGTTTTATTTGGAAGAGTTACTGCACTATCAGCGATTTTACAAATTCCAAGAAAATATTTTTATTTAGCAATGCCATTAAGTGGAATCCTGATGATTATATATTCTATTGGACACTTGTATGATTTCATTGTTAATTTTAAAAAAATTGAAGTTGACAATTTAGAGTTTTAATAAACTATTAAATAGTTTATAATTAGAGTAGTAAGTATTTTAAGTAATTTCAGGAGGATTTTATGGCAAAGAAAGACATAATTGTTGCTTTAGTTACACCATTTGACGAAAAAGGAAATATCAATGAGAAAGTACTAAGTGAATTGATTGAGTATAATATCAGTCAAGGAGCAACTGGTTTTTTTGTTGGTGGAAGTTCAGGAGAAGGACCATTGCTTACTTCAAATGAGAGAAAAAATCTATTCAAATTGTCAAAAACATATAGTAAAAATACAATGATGATTGCTAATGTAAGTGCACTTCATACTGATGAAGCAATTGATTTAGCAAAATATGCTAATTATCTTGGGTATGACTTTGTTTCATCAACAGCACCATATTTTTATATTCATGATGTTAAGGATGTTGCTCAATATTTTATTGATATTATTGAAGAGTCTGGTTCAAAAATGATCATATACAACTTCCCCAAGTTATCTAAATTTACATTTGATCTAGAAAACAAATATATTATTAATTTATTGAGACATCCTGGCATGTATGGTATCAAGCATACAAATTATGATTTATATGAACTTGAACGCTTTTCACGTGTGAATAAAAACTTAAAAATATATAATGGATATGATGAAATATATCTAAGCACATTAAGTTTGGATGTTGATGGTGCAATCGGTAGTACCTTCAATTTTCTATCCAAATATTTCGTTATAATATCAGATCATTACATAAATGGGCGATATGAAGAAGCTTTGCATATTCAAAATAATATGAATGCTATTATGGATGTTTTAATTGAAGTTGGTTTAATTTCTGGCATAAAATATGCTTTATCATTATATGGTTTTGACTGCGGTATTCCAAAAAGACCTTTCAGAGAATTAAGTGATGATGATAAAAAGAAAATTGATTTGGTTTTAGAAGAGTATTTAAAGGAGTGATTAAAATATGAATTTCAAATTATCAAATCCAACACGATTATATTTCGGTGATCATGCAATGTCTAATCTGGAAGTCGAATTACATGATGCAACACGTATTCTATTAGTATATGGCGGAAAAAGCATCAAGAAAACAGGTTTATATGACAATGTCATTGGTATTTTGAAGAACTTAGATAAATCAGTTTATGAGTTAGCTAGTGTTCCACCTAATCCAACATTAGAAAAAGTCTATGAAGGTGAAAAGATTTGCAAAGAAAATAATGTTGATTATATTCTTGCTGTAGGTGGTGGTTCTGTTATAGATTGTGCAAAAGCTGTTGCTGTTGCTGCGCGCTATGAAGGTGACATATGGGATGTTATTAAACATAAAGTCCCAGTAAGTAAAAAAATTCCTTTAGGAACAATATTGACAAACTCAGCAACCAGTTCAGAAAACAATTATTACTCCGTTATATCAAATACAAAAACAGAAGAAAAAATAGGATGGGCTATATGGCCACTTAATCATCCTGAGTTTTCAATTGTTAACCCTAAATTTATGGTTACTGTTCCAATAGAACATACAGTATATGGTATAGTTGATATCATGTCACATATGATTGAAAACTATTTCCACAATAAAGATATTGATTCACCTATTATTGCTATTCAAGATCGTCACCTTGAAACCATGTTGAAATACATGATTGAACTAGGTGTTCAATTAGTTAATGATCCAACAAATGTGGAGTTAAGAGAATCAATTGCGTATATCGGAACTCAAGCTTTATCTACACATTCAAGACATATGTTAGAAGGAGATTGGGCATGCCATGCTATTGAACATGCAATCTCAGCTGTTTACGATATTCCACATGGTGGCGGTTTGGCTATTGTCATACCACATTGGATGAAACATGTTATTCATCGCTCACCTTTAAAATTCGAAATGTTTGCTTCTAATGTTATGAACCTTGTCAAAGGAGATGAAACAGACATTGAATTTGGTTTAAGAGGAATAATGGCTTTTATTGATTTTCTAAAAACAATAGATGCACCACTGAAATTAAGTTATTATAAAATAGATAATTCACGTATTATAGATATGGTTGAAAAGAGTTTAGGTTCTCAAAGTACAATTGGTAAATTCGTAAATTTAAATGATGCTGATGTTCATGACATCTTGAATGCGTGTTTATAAATGAAGTATATTCAGCAATTAGGATTAATTCTAGTTATTTTGTTTATCTCAAACTATTTAAGCAATCTGATATCATCGTTTTTTCTGTTACCTGGACCGATTTTGGGTATGATTTTGCTTTTTCTATTACTTAAACTCAAAGTTATTAAACTAAGCCATATTGAAGAATTAGCGCTGTTTATGTTTAGTATTATTGCATTATTTTTCTTACCTAGTGGAATATCATTAATGAATTATTTGGATTTAATCAAGTCTAGTTTTATTCCAATTATTTTCATAGGCATAGTCATTACAATCATTGCATTAGCTTTAACAATGAAATTTATGGATCTACTTGTTCTTATATCAACAAGGAAAGAAAATAAAGATGTTTGATACAATATTATTTGGTGTGCTGTTCACACTGGTCATTTATATCGTGGCTTATCAAATTCATAAATTATTAAAGCTATCTTTTATTAATCCTTTTTTAATCGCTGTTGTATTGGCTATTACGATTTTAAGTATTCTAAATATTACTTATGAACAATACATGGTCGGTGGAGAATTGATTCGTTTTTTCTTAGGACCTGTAACTATATTATTAGCTGTTCCATTGTATAAACAATATGAAATTATTAAAAAGAATTTTCTTTTTTTCATGATTGGTACACTTTTTGGAGCAATCGTATCATTTATTCTTGTGGTTTTCTTTTCATTTGTTTTTGGGGTTACCCCTATTCTTGCAATATCTTCATTACCAAAATCTATAACAGCACCGATGGCTTTAGAGGTTTCAAAAATCATTGGTGGTGATGTTAGTTTGACAATGATGATGGTAAGTTTTACTGGTTTAACAGGAGCAGCATTTGGAAAACTCATTGTCAAAGTTATGAAAATTAAAAGTCCACTTGCTATCGGACTAGCACTTGGATCTATAACACACGTTATTGGAACATCTGTTGCAATAGAGATTGGTGAAGAAGAAGGTGCAATAAGTAGTGCAGCTATCGGAATAACTGGTGTTGTTACTGTTTTAATTTTACCTACTTTAATTCAAATTATTAATATATTATTTCCACATATTTTTTCATAACATTTTATAAACTAGAAGGGAAGTGAGATTGTGAAATTCAATATTTTATACAACAATCATCCACAAG
>JANKMU010000036.1 GCA_024650045.1 Mycoplasmatota bacterium
GAGAGGAAGAAATCAAGTTTATTGAATTTTGCGACAAATCATTAACTTTTTACGATTTTTCGAAACCTTATTACATTGAAGAGGCAATAGAAGATTTAGACAATGTATTGAAAATTTGTGATGATGTGTCATGGGGCAAATCCAAAATCCGAAAAAAAATTGACTGGAACGAGTTTTCTCTTTTCTGGTGGCTAATGCTAGAAATAAAAAAGCAAAGAGAAGTCGGAAGGAAGATCAGTGATATAGAATATGTGTATGAAATAACCAAAGATAGAGTTTCGATTCAATTTGTCGATATTACCACTTTAAATAGAGGATATGAATTTAAATCACCGTACTATTGTATTATTGGAAAATCAAAATTAGGAGAATTTGTTCTATATAAAACTTTAGAAGACGTTTCTGATTTTGTGTTCGATTTTACATATGAAAAAAATACCATACTTGGCAAAGTTAGTATTGCACATAATCATTTCCATCCTCAAAATTACGATGAAGCCATTTTAGATGTTATTGCGTGGATGAGTAATGATAAAAGTAGATTTGGGTGGCTCAAATAACAAGCGATTACACTGTTCAAATTGACTAAAAGGTGTTCTATTGGAATATCTACAAGTATACACATTCGTTTTGAACAAGAAACTTTGTTAAGCTATTTTTTAGTGGTGCATAAAATCTAGCAGTGGTACGTAATTGTATTAAAAAATGATTGCACGTTCAAGTCAACCAAAGGGGAAGCTTTTCTATCAGGTGATGAAAAGAAAAAGGCTTTTTTAAGTCGAATTAGTGAATGGATTAGCAATCTTACTGGATCAACCGACAAAGCGCCAGAGTTTATTGATTCCAATCAAAGTAAAATTGAATACATCATTGATAAATACATTTCTTTCAGTAACAAAATGCAAGGTAAGAATACCTTGTCTGATGCAGAAAAACTTATGCAAGACCAACTCAAAAAATAATGAATGCCACGCACTTTTTTATATTGACATTTATAGTTTTGAACAATTGCCTTCTCGTGTTAGAATATATTATATTATTGGAGGTTTAAAAAATGCGTTCAAGGTAGTATTTATTAATTAGAGCAATTGTATTATTTGTGGGTTCCATTTTAAGTTTAGTTGGGTTTCCATTAATACCGTTCATAACTGGCACTGGTTCGTATGATCTCGCTTTGCTGGGAATGGGTATTTTTGCATTTATTGTATTTCTGATTGTTGGTTTTTACAACTACAATTTACACAAGTCCAATCTTGAATCCGAAAAAACAAAAGATCGAAAGATTGAATCTCTTGAGAAAGAACTCAAAAATAGAGTGAATCAATAAAAAAACCAATACAAATCCATCCATTTTTGAATTATATCTTATTGTCATATCAGTGTTAAATTGCAAAAATCGAGGTAAACATATGGGTATATTTAAAAAAACAAAACCTAAAAATGTATTTAGTGGAAAAAATAAGGTAATTAAATATTTAAGCAAAACAAATCGAAAAACTACACAAAATGACTTGTTCAAATTATATGCAAATGGTACTTTGGAAGAAATACTCAACAAGTACAGTTTTGATATGATTGAAGTTTATGTAGGGGGTAATCATAGACTAGGATTATATTTACAAATTAATATTAGAAAAGGAAATGTAAACATTGGTATTGACTTCTTAAGTGATAACTATGAAACGTATTCTTATTTAGCAGGATGTAGACCTGATGATGTAGGGAACTCCGTTGTGAGATATGACTACAAAGATTTTGATTTAGATGTATTGCTGAAAGAGTTGGGATCTAAATTTAGCTAGTAAAGATTAAAACAGAGTATCAAGTATATTGTGAGGTGATTTATTTGGATTATGTTTTTACTGCTTTAGGTAATAGAAAAATCACGAAGATAGGAATCTTTTTTTCTTTTTTCTTTTTTACTGCACTATTATCTTTATCAGTATTACAGATGATAATAGAGCAAAACTTTCAAATAGAATTAATCATATTGAGTTCATTACTGCTAATATCTAATTTGATTTTTCTTAATTTAATAATATACCGTGTAAAAATATCTGGCTCTTTAATTATAGTTTTTAGATTATTTAGAAAGAATACGATTGAATTAAAAAATATCAAACGGAATTTCCAAACAGAAACGAGACATACCAGAATCGGGGAATTTACAAAAATAACATTATTCACTAAGCAAAAAAAATATACTATTTATTATGGTGATGAATCCTTAGTGAAATATCTAAATAAACTTGGTTATAATGTTAAATAATTTTTTATCTATTGTTTAAATAGGTAGTGTAACAAATTTTGTGTAAAATAGAATTTATTTAATATTATGAATGTAACAGCTTTTCAAAAATTTTAATATTATTGAGTCAGATTAAGTAACCTTTAATGCATAATGATAAGCGAGGGGAGTAATAGATGGATTGGTTTTATAGAGGTATTAGTATACTGTTAATACTATTCACAGTGAATTACTTTTTAAAGTTAAATAGAAAAACTACAAATGATAATGAAGATGTTATTTATTTGCCTTATAAATTGAAATCAATTGGTATAGGTTTTATACTAACTGGCTCATTAATGGTATTATTACTATCGATATTTATGAGCGATTCAATGGATAAATTATATGCAATTTTATTCTTTTTTGCATATATAATATTTGGAGTATTATTTACTTGGATAGATTTTCGATATAGAGTATTTATTCACAAATCCAAGTTAACTAAGAGAACATTTTTTAGTTCCCGTGAAATTCCATATGATTCGATATGCTATAAAGTAGATGGAAATAATATTATCATAGAATATAAAGACAAGAAATTCTACATAAATTTCGGATATCCAAACACAATGAGCTTGTATGAAACTATCAACAAATACTTTTCTCAAAATAAAATTGAAAATAAATATGATAATCAGATTGTTAGTGGGAATTTTTATTCTAAGAATTTTGGAATTACTTTTATAATTATAGGGTTGTTTAGCATTGCTCTATCAATAATAATTTTTTTGTTTTCCGAATCAACTGGAGAGATTATTTTCGGATATATCTTCATGGTGATTATGGGGTTCACTCCATTTATTATTGGCGTACTATTCTTGTTATTGTATAGAAATTTCAGTATAAAAGGATCTCTTAAAGATTTAATATACACTAATATATTTAAAAGAGAAAAAATATATAGGCTTGAAGAGTTGTCATTGCGTTCAACACCTAATGGGTTTAAAGTTTATGTTAAAAACAAGAGGATATTTTATATCAATTATTGGTTTTATAATAATACTGATTTTATAGAAAATTTATTAATTAAGAAAAGAAAAAATAGATAATCAAATTTTATTTGATAGTTGAAATTTATTGCTAAATAAAAACTTAGCCAATTGTTAAGCCATAATTTAGGGGTGCGTAATTGTATCAAAATAGGTCATGCAACCCAGTCCAGTAAAGTGGATTTAAACCCTATTGATTATTTTTGTTGTGAAAAATCAACGATGGTGTTTAAACTAGATGACTTCAAGGTAACAACTCAAAAATATGTTACTTCGGTATTTTAGCAACCTGTCTAACCATGTAAGGGGAAACATATTTTAGTCGATTTTGATGTTACTTTAATACACACAAGGTTGATTTTGCAAGCAATATGGTTGTTTCAACGCAGTCGGTATGTGAAAACATATTTATTAAAAGCAAAGTAAAATGGACATTATTAATTGGACACATATTATCCAAAATAATTAAAACAACTATATTTATCGATGTTTTCCACTAATCAACTTTCATTTAAAGATATCAAAAAACATAGAGGCTCTAATTTGTATCAAAATAATCAGTATTAAACAACAATGAACTTATTGATCATTCAATGAGTTTTTTTATTTTTTACAGATATATTTCTTGACATAAGGCATGCAGTATTTTATAATATAGATAGTTATCAATATAGATGGATATCAATATATATAAAGAGGTGTTAGAATGTATAAAGATTATGCTTTGCTTTTTAAGGCTTTATCAGATGAGAATCGCTTGAAAATTTTAGAGTTATTGGTTAAAGGAGAAACGTGTGGATGTACGTTGATTGATAAGTTGACCATCACGCAACCGACTTTATCTTATCACTTAAAAATATTGACTGATATTGGATTAACGAAGGCTCATAAAGATGGTGTATGGAATAAACACATAGTTGACAAAAAGAAGATTGATGATTTGATTCAATTCTTATCTGATCTAAAAAACATGGAGGAAGTATGCAATACATAAAAGACATCTTTGTATGGTTAAATGATCAATTATTGAAAATGGTTTGGCTAGATGATATTGTCAAATGGTTTTTTGGTGATGTTATTCGAATGGATAAAGAATCACTATTATATAGTAGTGTTACCTTTTTCGTTTATGATGTCATAAAGATTTTATTGTTATTAGCGGTGTTAATATTTATAGCTTCTTATTTGCAATCATTTTTCTCTGCTGAAAGAACGAGAAAGATTTTAAAAGGTAAAACTGGTGTTGGAGCAAACACAACAGGGGCATTGTTAGGAACCGTTACGCCATTTTGCTCATGCTCTTCAATACCTATATTTATAGGATTTACGAAAGCAGGATTACCAATTGGTGTTACATTTTCTTTTCTAATATCTTCACCTTTAGTTGATTTGGCTTCTGTGATATTACTAGCAAGTATTTTTAACTGGAAGGTTGCGATTGCATATGTCGTTGTTGGTTTGATTATTGCGGTTGTTGGTGGAAGTTTGATTAGTTTCTTTAAAATGGAGCGATATGTAGAAGGTTTTGTTTTAGAGACTAGACACCAAGATCAACCTGAGTTAGCTTATGAAGAAGAAGTCATGACAAAAAAAGAAAGAGTCAATTATTCGATAGATCAAGTTAAGATGATCATTAAACGTGTTTGGCTATTTATTCTTATTGGTGTTGGAATTGGCGCGGTTATTCATGGATTTATTCCAGAAGAAATGATTTCAGTAATCCTCGGACAAGATAATGCTTTTTCAGTCGTTATAGCAACAATTATTGGAATTCCAATGTATGCAGATATATTTGGAACACTACCGATTGCTGAAGCTTTAGTCTTAAAAGGAGTAGGGATTGGAACTGTATTGGCATTTATGATGGCTGTTACAGCACTTTCTTTGCCATCTATTATTATGATTAAAAAAGTTGTTAAAACAAAACTTTTATTAATGTTTGTAGGTATCATTACGTTTGGTATATTATTGATGGGTTATTTATTTAACGCATTCAGTTACTTACTTGTATAAGAAAGGAGAACAATTCAATGGAAATCAAAGTCTTAGGATCTGGTTGTTCAAACTGTAAAAAGTTATTGCAAACCGTAAAAGATTCAGTTCAAGAATTAGGTGTCGAAGCGAATATCATTTATGTTACTGACATGATTGAAATAGCAAATACAGGTTTACTTAGAACACCAGGTTTAATTATTAATGATAAGATTGTTTCGTATGGTAAAGTACCTTCAAGTGATGAAGTGAAAACAATGATTCAAAACGCATAATAAGGAGGTTATGATGAAAATCGGATTTTTTGAGAAGTATCTTACAGTCTTCGTTTTAATTTGTATGTTGATTGGTGTTCTTATTGGAAGATATTTAAATGCAATTCCTAATTTTTTAAACCAATTTGAAATTGCTAGTGTAAATATTCCTATCGGTATACTCATTTGGATTATGATTTATCCAATGATGTTAAAAGTTGATTTCACATCGGTTAAGAATGTCGGTAAAAAACCTAAAGGATTATATTTAACATGGGTTGTCAACTGGTTGATTAAACCTTTTACAATGTTCGGCATTGCTTATTTATTTTTCTATGTTATATTTAGTACATTAATTCCTATAAATCTTCAACAAGATTATTTAGCAGGTGCAGTCTTATTAGGTGCAGCACCATGCACAGCAATGGTCTTTGTATGGAGTAGTTTAACAAGAGGTAATCCTGCTTATACATTAGTACAAGTTGCTACAAATGATTTAATTATTTTAGTTTTATTTGTACCAATTGTTGGATTATTGCTAGGTATTGGCGGTATTTCAGTTCCATGGCTAACATTATTTTTATCTGTATTTTTATTTGTAGTTGTTCCTTTAGTTGCGGCATCTTTAACAAGATATTTCATTGTTAAGAATAAGGGTATTGAGTTTTTCAACACTAGATTTGTCTCTAAATTTAGTAAAATAACAATATCAGGGTTATTATTAACATTGATCTTAATCTTTTCACTCCAAAGTGAGTTAATTATTTCTAATCCATTACATATTGTGTTAATCGCAATCCCTTTAGTTATCCAAGCATTCTTAATTTTCTTTATCGCATATTTTGGGGCAAGAAAATTAAAGTTAACTCACGATGTTGCTGCACCTGCTGGTATGATTGGTGCAAGTAATTTCTTTGAATTAGCTGTTGCAGTAGCTGTTGCATTATTTCCATTAAACCCAGGTGTTGCACTAGCAACAATTGTTGGTGTTTTAGTAGAAGTTCCAGTGATGTTAATGCTTGTTAAGATTGCGAATAGAACTAAAAAATGGTTTCCAAAAGGAGAGTTAAATTATGAAAAAAATTAAAATAGCATATGTTTGTGTTCATAATAGTTGTCGAAGTCAAATGGCTGAAGCGATTACTAAATCATTAGCATCTGATTTTTTTGAAGCTTATAGTGCTGGTACAGAAACCAAACCTCAAATTAATCAAGATGCAGTTAGAGTTATAAAAAAATTATATGATGTTGATATGAATCAGACACAAAAATCAAAATTAATTGATGATATTCCTCAAGAACTTGATGTTTTAGTTACGATGGGTTGTAATGTGGAATGTCCTTATATCCCTACGCAACACAGAGAAGATTGGGGACTAGATGATCCAACTGGGGAACCTGAAGAAGTATTTTTAGAAACAGCAAACATCATTAAAGAAAAAATGTTAGATTTACAAAAAAGAATTGAATCTAAAGAAATCAATATTAAGTAAAATTAAAGGCCCTTTAAAATAGGTTGTGGTTTATAGAAGACCCCCCTTTCAAATGGGTTGTG
>JANKMU010000037.1:0-3941 GCA_024650045.1 Mycoplasmatota bacterium
CACAAAAAACCAAGGCTACAACAACTTATACTTTATATGGTGGAACCCCAATTCCAATCAACATGATCTGAAAATTCCAAATCAATGGCAACCAATACAAAACTTCGAAAGAATTTCTATCTATCACCTAACCTAAACATCAATGGACTTCATTAAAACGTTCCATGAATAATAAACACACCAAAAAACAATACATGACCATTCTATAATTAGACAAATTAAATAACTATCAGTCGCTATATTGCTGACAAAATCAACAACAGAGAAAGGTTTGCAATTGAGCAAAAGAACCTCGCGGAGCGAGGTGAGAGAGCCGAGCAAAACTGGATGGGAGATGAGTCGGAATCTATTCGTTTTTATTTGTTCGAGAAATTCTAATCAATTCTTCTATTTTGCTTGAAATCGTTATGGGTTTTCTTCCTATTATGTGAAGTTTCAAGGTGGGGGATTTTAACAAAGCCAAAATTATTACTGCTAAGCCAGTTATTGCCAAAATTGCTGAGATTAAAAGTGAAAGAACTGAGATAGTTCTAAAAATTGGTATTGCTTCAAGCAATTGATTAGAAATTACTGCAAAAACAATACAGACCCCCCCAATTAACATGGATGGTATTGGGTTTTCTTTCTTGTATTCAATGGATGATATATGGTGATAGGGTGTTTCTACAATTTCTTTACCGAAGAATCCACCTGCTTTTAGGAAGACGCGTTTGTTTGTGATGTAAATGTCCCACTTTTTATCATTGGCTGTTTTTATTACCTCTTCATCTGGAGTTAAAAAAGTTGAAATGTCTGAGGGTAGATTTTCGTTCAATTTAATCACAACTCATCTTTTGAATATTTAGTAATCAATTTTCATGAAATATAAAAAATGTGAATTAGATATAATTATTTCAAATGATTGAGTTAATTTTTTAAATTAATTTAAAAAATTCATCTAATTTTGCTATTTTTGTTAAATGCTTTGGAATAATCTTCTGCTTCTGACAATTCCCCATCTTGATACACTACAATGCATAATTCAAACCGTATAAAAAATAAATAATTTTAAAACAGGCTTATACAGGGGCATTCACAATGGGTCGAAAACAAAAAAGATAATCAAAAGGAAGAACGCAAAAATCAGTTGAAAATAAACGTATATCAACAGAAGAAATAATCTCTAAAACTCCTTTAAACTCTGAAAATATTGGAAGACCAAAAATTACAACACGTAAAGGCACTCGAATAGAAAGTGTACATTTAAAAATTGGAAAGAATGTCATAAAAGACATAATTATATTAGGCATTAGAAAACGAATGGCTTTTTCTCTATGGAGTTTAACTGAACAAAAATTTACCAAATATTTAATTTTAAATTTGTTTTTTTATTGTTGATAACTCGTATTTTGGCTAAACAAGTCTTATATTTAGTTATTTTAATATCCTTTTAAGAGAATGATGGAATTGGATATTTCCTCTATTATAAAACAAGATTTAGCTGCAATTCAGTCAGCTTTTGAAGACGATGATTTCCGCAATATGAATGTATTTTCAAATAGAATAATGACTGATGCAGTTTTTGGGAATAAAGACAATTTTGTAATAATTGGTTTTTTTCTCAAAGATATGGCACTAATTTACGAGATTATGAAGGCAAAAAAAGAATTAACCACTTTTTCAACTGCAAAGTCATTTGGAACAGTTTTCTTAAAATCAATAACAAAAACTGATATTGAAATAGAACAGATTTGGAAGGAATATCATAAAACTCGAATTGGGCTGATGGAACATCAACAAAACGAACATGAAAAAGGTAACTATTCACAAAACTTTGAATTTAGTAATGAAGTTTTCGTTAAGCTAATAAATATGCTGAAAGAAGAGAAAAACATTCTGTTGTTAGCTAAGAATAAATTTTTGGAAGGCATTAATTCAGAGATGGAACGAATTTTCAAAGTTCATGGAGCAGCTCTTGTTAATTTCTATGCTATGGCACTTACAGGTGCTCTTCAATTATATTATCAATATGTTGACTATTATGAGTCTCTGAGAGACCAAATTATTGAAACTGTTGTCTTTCCATATGTTAATAATATTATTGTCATTTTAGAAAAAGACCCAATAAATCCAGACGAAGTCAATAACTTACTCATTAAATTAATATCGGAATGGCGCTTTTCATTCATCCGATTTATGGAAAGACCTAAATTCGTTCCAATAAAACAGGATGAAGAATTGTTAATAAGTGAGGATACAAAAAAGAAGATATCTGAGACTGTTGCGAAAGTTCTAGAACAAGAAGTGAAGTGAGATGCAATCAATTCGGCAGCAATTGGTATTTGAAATCATTGGTAATGCACCAAACTTAACACCAGAAGAAATAACAGAAAATATTGCTCACATTATTGAAAAAGAAATATTACCTAACGCAATTAACAATTTAAATCTGCCAACTCTTCCATCTCCAGTAACTCTCAAACATGAAGAATTGATGCAAAAACGATTGGGAAACAGACAACACTCTTTGCTTGCTGATAAAGTAAAACTTATCCAAGATTTAGAAAAACTACGTACCAAATGGAATGGGTCAGGTGTTACAGATGAGGGAATTAGTTCTTACAATGAACTGTCTGATGAAACAGTGGTGCGCCACCCAAAAAATGATTGGGACATTAGACCGATACGAAAAAAAATATTACCTGAACATTCAGAGCCTGATAGGGACACTTTACCTTCTTCCCCCATCACAGAACCTCAGGAAAAACCGCGAAAAATAAAATTTATAGAATTCGATAATGAGATAAGAAAAAAAATTGTAATGAATCCTCAATTTGAAAAACTGATGAGTACAATAGAAACAAAATTTAGAGAATCTTTTAATCAAGAAAGGCTGTCTTTCACTTTTTCAATAAAAACAGATTCATACTTTCCCTCTAGAGAAAGAACAATGATTAATATCTCTACTTTGACTGATGATTTTGAAGAAAATATGAAATTATGGGATGCTGTTGAAGATGAATTGCAAAAAGTGATTGATAATTCACCCGTAACAGAAGAAGTTCGTAAAAAAATTAACAGAAACATATTCACGAACATTGAGACAAAGTGAGGGCTTTTTTCTTGTTTGAACCCAGACATAACCGATTTAAACCAAGAAAATTTCTCAAACTCGCCCAAATGTTAATTGAAGAAAAAAATTATGACGATGCAAGCGTTGCCAGAACATGCGTAGGGCGTGCATATTATGCTGCATTTTTATATGTGAAGAATAGATTGGAGCAATTAGGGTTTAAATTTCCAGATGATCACAACGTGCATAATGAAGTTGCTGACACTCTAATGGATAATGACAGAAAAATTGGTTCAAAACTTCAATCGCTGAGAACTAAAAGATGTGATTCAGATTATCACTTAGATGTTCCAATTACAAAAAGTGAAGCTAAGTATTTACTAGGTATTTCAGAAAAAATTATTTATGATGTTGATTCATTGCGCAGAAAAAATTAATGCCAATATTTTACAATTTTTTCAAACTATTTATCACATTATGTAATTGTTTTATTATTATAGTATATCAAATCTGAAATATATCAACTTTTAATCAATATTTTTTGCCTAATTGTTTGCTTGTCTTCTTTGAGCAGATATACAAATCCATTGTGAACTAGTTTTCTGTTGTGCTTTTTGAGTTCAATTACCAAACTATTGTAATCAAAACAAGGTAAAGGTTTTTGCTGAAAAGCAGGATACTGTTCATAAGAACCATTTTCATCTTTAACTCGTACCCAACAAAGATTTTCTGGATCAAAACCAACAACGTTTCTAAAATCTGAGAACTCTAAACGCGTGAGCTCTTAGTCGCAAACTTTTCTGAGGTTAACAAAAAAAGATGACAAACTCACATATTACCTATCAGAAGAAGGACAGATAATATCTCGAGGATCCCTCAAACTTTACCC
>JANKMU010000037.1:3951-5677 GCA_024650045.1 Mycoplasmatota bacterium
CATCACAGCATAGAAATATTAAACATGGACGTTGAACCGTCAAAATCCAACTCAGAAAATAGATCAAAACATTGTTAAAAAATTAATATGTAGATGTGCCTTAACATTAATCCTGTGACGTAAATGACAAAACCACCTCCTTTCAAAGATACCGATAAAATTAAGGTTCTTCTTTGGTGTGAGCGTCATTGTTGCATATGTGATAAACCCTGTGATACCAATATTATTATTCACCACATTGAACAAGAAAGCGAAAACCTTGATGATATAAGAAATGCAATTCCTCTTTGTTTTGATTGTCATGGAAAAATCAAAAATTATAACACAAAGCATCCGTGGGGGACTTCATATAAAGTAGCTGAAATAAAAGCTCGTCGAGATCAAATATATGAGAAATATACTCGTCATCTTGTTCCTCCAATTCATTGTGAAGTCACTCAAATAATTCGAAATAATCGAAATATTCTTAGAGCTTTTCCTAATGTCGGTTTCAATCTTGATCATAACGGTATTGTCTTTTTACCGGTAAAAGTGAGAGTTGAAACAAAGATTATACTCAGAGGAAAGGATAAAGGACCCATTGATGATAAACATGGATATTATAATGGCAATTCTCTATGGCATCTTAATCCAACAACAAGAATTTTCGGCAATTTCAATCTTCCTGAATTTTGTTCACAGAACAATGATGATCTAAAATTCGAGGTTAAACTGACTGTGGTTGATCAATATGAACGAGAGCATCCACATTTACCACTGTGTTGGACTTATGTGAGAAAAAATAACTATTGGTTCTTGGAACCTCGTAGCTTTGCTAAATGGACATGATTATAAAGACTCTCTAAGACCTTTTTTGTTGTCTTAAATGTTCTTTTTCATAATTTTCTGAAGTTGACAGGAAATTTCATAAAGTAATAACAATAAACTAGTCGTTTGGTATCATATATGCTAGAAACGACTAAGAGTCTAACCAGACTTTTAACTGCATTTTTAATTGTTTTACTTTCGATGTCGATTATATATCCAGATGGCTTCGACACGATATATGATGCAATATCAGAAAATTTGGAATTCTTTTTTCTTATGATAATAATGTGGTTTATCCTTTCAATACTTAAAAAGGAGGTACACTAGCTCTGGCAAAAAGTGCAATCAAAGTGTGGATTGCCGCCTTTTTCAAAGCAATTGTAGGCACGTCTGGATTAATTATGTACTTCAACATTCGAGAGTGGTTTACAGGGTTTGTTGGAGGAATATGGCAAGTTGGTTTTTTTGAGGGATTAGCAACAATGGTCATAGTTTTTTATTACGTAGACAAGTATGGAGATTCTATTCAAGAAATGTATTTGGGTTTACGAGAACTTGGACAACAACGGAAAAACCGAGAAAACAAAGAATAAAACCAAAAAGATAAGCTTCCATGCTATCCAGTTTCAGAAAAAGCATAATAAATAAAATCAATTAAAAGAAAGAAAACTTGAATTATACTCAATAAGAACAGAACTGATGGTTTTTTTCTTCAAATGTCCTTGATTATATGTACGCTCGTTCTTTGATGAATTGGTCCCCCGAACATAATTTCCAACGAATTAACTTATCCACTGCATATGGCGAAAGAGGCTTTACACAAGACCCTTCGTTAATACGCACTGTTTCACAAGCCCCATAAACTGCACAAGAAGAAAAAACAAACCGTTTCACATTTGAAACTGCACAGGCTTTGAGC
>JANKMU010000038.1 GCA_024650045.1 Mycoplasmatota bacterium
GGCGACGAGCCTTGCGACCAAACATTTTAATCATTAATCAGTCGGTTGAGTTGCTTAATCATCTTCTCGATATAGTCTTTGGTTTTCGCGTATTCTTCAGGATACCGCTTTAAAACAGAAACAAGCTGATTCATTGTATCCTCATCAGTTTCATATGTGGCATCCGAAATAAGAACACTCATATATTCAACAAAACCCAAACGCCCTTTGCTTCTAACAATACTACCTGCCAAACCAAGAATCAAAGGATTCATTTGTTGAACCATTTCAAGAAAACAATGGAGTATTCTTTCATCAGGAAAAATTTTCCTTGCCTTCTCAAGAAGCAAAACACGGTCAACTCCCTCTAGCATAGCCTCAATCATGCCCTCAGCAGTCAGCCAAAAAAGGGGATACTCTCTGCTCTGATACTTTTTCACATCAACTTTCTGTATTATCTTCTTCTTTTCTAAACTATTAAACGCAGACCACGTAGGCTTGTAACTTTTTCCAAGAACTTTTGCAGTTTCATTAATGGTTTGAGGCTCACTTTCTGCAAAATTAAGAACAATAAGCCTTTGTAATGGATGCAAATTATTACCTCCAACCTTAACACTCGACATATGTTCACTAGTTTTTGACTTTGCCATATAACCTCACAGTTGAATTATGGTGTAGCTCAACTTATATGAAATTTTTGTCCATAATAATGTAGGTCCAAAGGAATGACAACGAGGTTACAACAACAAATTAACGGAGGTGAAAAAGCAAGTAGAAAATGCCCTAATTGTCACAGCAAAAAATATTGGAAAGACGGAAAAAGAAAGACCAAAAACGGCTCAATTCAACGCTTCATATGTCGAGATTGTGGATATCGGTTTGTTGAACCGCCAATTTTATCAATCAATCGTTACAATAGTTCTGGACGTCAAATATGCGTGACCTTGACAGAAGGCACGAAAAACTTGACCGAAGTAGAAACCCGAACAATAAATGGGCTTGCGGGAGCCACACAACATGACAAACAATTACTGTTCGACTTTGCTTGGTATATGAAAAAACAAGGACTCAAAGACATAACAATCAAACCCAGAATCAGCCTTCTAAGAATACTCCTAAAAAATGGTGCCGATTTATTCAACCCTGAATCAGTCAAAGAAGGAATCGCCAAACAAACAACATGGTGCGATGGAAGAAAAGACAACGCTGTAAACGCATACAACACCTTTGTTATAATGCAAGGACTTCAATGGAATCCTCCAAAATACAAACGCATAAGCAAACTACCTTTCATCCCAACAGAAACAGAACTAGACCAACTCATAGCAGGATGTGGTCAAAGAACTGCAACATTCCTTCAAATCCTCAAAGAAACAGGTGCCCGATGTGGAGAAGCATGGCAACTAAACTGGACAGACATTGACTTCAAAAACAGAATACTAACGATAACACCAGAAAAAGGAAGCAACCCAAGACAATTCAAAATAAGCATGACACTCATCGCAATGCTAAACGCACTTCCACGAAACAAACAACAAATCTGGATTGCAGAACTAAGAAGCATAAGACGAAACTTTCAACACTGCCGAAAAAGAATTGCAAACTCAACTCAAAACCCAAGAATCCAAAAAATTTCATTTCATACCTTCCGACATTGGAAAGCCACAACAGAATACCACAAAACCAAAGACATCCTTCACGTAATGAGAGTCCTCGGACACAAAAACATAACAAACACTCTTCGTTACACACAACTCATACAAACAGACGATGACGAATTCATAACCAAAGTTGCAAAAACCGTTGAAGAAGCTTGCAAACTAATAGAAGCTGGATATGAATACGTGACAGAATTCCAAGACCAAGGCGTCAAAATCTTCAGAAAACGTAAGTAGTAATATTCACGATTGTCTGGAGTGTACTTGTGGCGTCGGGAGTGGGATTCGCACGTAAGGTATTGACAGCTATCTCCCGCACTTTCCCTTTTTTTCTATTTGTTGTGACGTTTAGGGGTTTTCTATTTTGCCTAGACGTTGCTTTCTCGCAAGGCTGTTCTCAAAGACCATGAAAGACTGGGTTGCTCTGTTTCTGAGATTGGTGAAAAATACTTTGAGTGGGTTTCTGAAGACACATACATGATATTTGATAGACTTGATTTGAGAACATACGAACATAGCACTTTTGCAGTAAAATGTTCAAAACGAGGAAATGATGTTTATCGAAAAAGGGTTTATCGTCGCTTTAAGCAACTTTCACAATTAGCTGATGAAACTAATTTCTTTAATCCGAAAGACAGAAGTCCGAACAAAAAGACAAAAGCATTGTTTGTAACTTTGACCTATGATACTAAACTTTGCTCCTTTAGTTCTGCATGGAAAAACATTGGAGTAGAATTCAATCGCTTTATGGCATTTGTTAGAAAAAACATTGGTGAAGTTTCTTGTTGTAGAGTCTTTGAAGCGTATGAAAATGGGCATCCTCACATTCACTGCGTTTTACTATTTAACAAAGAATTTACGGTTTTCAGAGATGGAAAAGGTCAATTTAGGATAAATGAAAAAGAAATCATATCTAGAGGTTGGCATAGTCATGTTGACATCAAAGCAATTTATTCTCTTGGTCGAGGATTTTCTTACCTGAAAAAGTATCTTCTCAAAAGTATTGATGCAGAAAAGAAAGATTCCAAAGCTCTAAAGACATTGGCGTTATGTTGGTTGTTCAATAAACGTGCATTCTCTGTTAGTGGAAAATTCCGTCAACTTCTTATCGACTTGATAAAGACTAAGCATAATTCAAACCATAAAAAATCACAAATAACATTAATTGGTGAACCTATAGAATTTTTCATCTTTACATTTGTTGGAATTGTACCCTATAATATTCTTAATCTAACAAAACATCAACAAAAAACTCGATTTATATCACTTACAAGAAATCAAACAAAATCAACATACGATTTCCTAGAAAAAAGGGTTTAATCAGATTTTAGTACAGAATCTTGTCAAGGAAGCCTTTATTTGTAATAAATTGTTATACTTAATTTAGAATAAACATGCCCAAAGAAACATTTAATTTTCCAACAGTAAAATTGGTTCTTTTTGAAATGAAATTTCCACACCTCTTTTCAATAGAAAAAAGAATTGGTGATTTTCAAGAGAGAATTATGTCTGATTTCCCTAAATCCAAATTGGGCATAAGCAGATCAATTGTTTTTTCTGAAACTGGACCAGATGGAAAATTGGTTGAACTGCCTGATCAATTTTCTAGAGATACTGGCGTAAAGACTTGGGTTTTTTATTCTGAAAAGAATAATATTCGTTTAGAAGTTCAAACAAATCGTCTAATATTAGTTTCTAAAAAACACAAAACCTACAATAACGATGGAGACACACCAAAATTCCGAGATTATCTTGGAAAAACTCTTGAAAATTTCTTTTCAATTGTAAAAGTACCTGTCCTTAGTAGAATTGGATTACGGTATGTAGATGAATTTCCATTACCAGAACTGAAAAATGAAGTCTTATCAAAATATTATGATTCAAGCTTTCCTTTAGAAAGATTTTCTTTGGATACAGTTATTACTGGTGCAACATTCAATACTTCAGTCAAGAGAAAAAATCATAATTTGACATATATTGAGACTTTAATTAAAAAAGATGACGAGTTAAAACTAGTTCTTGATTTTGATGGATTTGCAAAAAATGTATCTCCTGATAATTGTCTTAATATTGTGGATGAATTACATGAAATAATAGATGAAGAATATTTTAGTCATGTTAAAGAACCATGGATAAATTACATGAGGAACGGTAAATTTGATGATTGACAACAATTTTGAAATTCCACAATTCGAAGTCGAAGTTACTGGCTCAAAGGGTGAAACTTCAGTAATTAAATACTTTGTTTTTGGAAAATACATAATTGCAGTTAAACTTTCAAAAACTGGAAAATTTTTGGGCATAACTGAAGTTCAAATTGATAAAGATTTTCGATTGCCTGAACAGAGGATACCCAAAAGGGCCTTATACAATATTGGTGAATATGTTCCAGAATAATTTCTGGGAAAAATAAGACGGGTGACTTTTTGTTTTATACTAATTCTCCCGAAAATGTTCTAAGGCTTGGTGACGTTTTACAAGGTTATATTTCTATTACTCCCGAAATCAAGAGTCCATTAATGGATGTTTCAGAAAATGAATATGTAATAGATGTTAATCTGCCTCAATTCAGTGTTGTATTGGATAATTGTTGTCACATTGGAAAAAGTACAATTCTTCTTTCACCTCTAACAAAAATTACTGCCCATTTTTGGGATCCACCCTTTTTAGCTAATGATATACTTCAAATCAATAATCGATCAATGCCCAGAAAAATCACACACCCACAGGAATGGAATGACAAAATTTCTGATGATGATAAACGTGAATACCTGAATGCAGATCCAGTTTTTGGATATAAATCAGTGTTCATATATGAAGAACTTGATGAATTTTCACCATATACAATCAAACGAGATTTTGAATATTATGAAGCCTCAGATGTTATAACTCATCTGCCAAAATATGTTCCAATAAGAAAACATTTTGAATTTCAGACAAAGCGTTACATGGTAGATTTTAAAAAATGTTTCAGAGTAAATTGTAATGATATAACTAAAGAAAATCTAAAAGAAAGTATAATCGACTCTAAACTAGCACAACTAACTAAAGAAAGGCGGAATGAATTAAGGGAAAAACTTGGATTGTTTTTTGGTGAAATACCCACTGAAGATCAAGTATAATTTCGGCTTTTATTTATCCCTTCATCAATTACCTGTAGGAGTGCGCCGAAAAATTTTCAGAATACCCGCAAAACATAGACATAGTTGTTCTTTGTTTATTTTTGAATTCATGAATTTATTGGTATTTTACTAGCTTTTGATGGTCTTTCGATGAACTTTTTTGCTTCGTTTTTAAAATGAACAATGTCATTTGGATTAGTGCGTAAGAAAATTTCTTCAAATTTTAGGAAGTCAGTTGATAAGTCGTATTCATCTTTTGATTCTAGTTCACAAATTCGCTGGGCGTAAAAACAATAGTCTTGAGGGGTAACAAGAACCAATATTGAATCGTTCCAAAATTCTTTGTAAGATTTCATCTGGTTATGTTTTATCCATGGTTTTTTACTGGTTCTCATCTTAATCTCAACAAGAAAAACATCATTGTTTTTGTCGTCATATACCCGAATATCTGGTGATGATTTTATTCTTCGAACCGTTCTAGAATTTTTAGCACTTTTTCGAAGTTTATTTCTAACGTCTGAGAATGTGCATTCATAACCGTACGGATAAACCAAATATCCTGATTTTTCTAATATGACCTTAACAATTTCTTTGGCTGCTCCGCCTTTTAAGATACTGTCGTGAAAATTCATTTTTTGCAGCTCTATGTTCTTTTTAGTAAAAATAATTTATAAAATATGTGAATTTAGAATACAGTTTTTATTTATATATATTAAAATAATTGGTTTTTTATAAAATTATGCAAAAATTGTAGGTAGACGTTGAAAAATTAACCCCGCATACATGACATTCTTTTGACGTGAGTCCCCCTGTACGCTCGTATGGGGGGCGAACGAGTGACGCCACTTCTTGCGCTGTTTACAGCGGTGGCGATAACGGGGGG
>JANKMU010000039.1 GCA_024650045.1 Mycoplasmatota bacterium
AGAAAGGAAGCTATATTCAGTATCAATCAAATGCTACATACTGAATATACAAGAGCTTAAACATGGATATGACTGTCGTTATTAAAGAAAAAAGAGAACCAGGTTTTGTTATCACCAAAAAGAAAATCCCTAATGAACTAAAATCAAATGAGGTATTAATTAAAGTATTAGCAACCTCTATTTGTGGTACAGATGTTCATATTTATAAATGGGATCGTTGGAGTCAAGGAAGAATTAAACCACCACTAACTGTAGGACACGAATTTTGTGGTGAAGTCCTAGAAGTAGGAAGCGAAGTAAAGAAAGTAAAAGTTGGAGATGTGGTATCTGCTGAAACACACATTGTTTGCGGAGAATGTGAGTTTTGTAGAAGAGGGGAGTATCACATTTGTAAAAACACTCAAATTATTGGTGTTGATACTGATGGATGTTTTGCAGAGTATGCAAAAATGCCTGCTGAAAATCTGATTATCAATAGTAAAGATATCGATCCTAAATACTTATCCATTCAAGAACCATTAGGTAATGCAGTTCACACCATGTTACATTTTGATATTATTGGCAAAACAGTAGCTGTTGTTGGCTGTGGACCAATAGGTTTAATGGGTGTTAATGTTGCTAAAGCGGTTGGAGCAAGTAAAGTCATTGCAATTGAGGTTAATGACTATCGTATCAATTTAGCAAAAGAACTGGGTGCTGATGTCGTAATCAATCCATTAAAAGAGGACGTTATTAAAAGAGTATTAGAAGAAACAAATGGTATGGGTGTTGATGTTGTCGGAGAATTTTCTGGTAATAAAACAGCAATCGAACAAGCTTTTAAATATGTCAAAGCTGGTGGCAAAATGTCTATGCTTGGTATTGTTGATTCAAATATAGAAATAGACTTATCCAATGATGTAGTTTTTAAAGGTATTACGATGTATGGTGTCGTAGGACGCATTATGTTTGATACATGGTATCAAGTTACTGGATTAGTTCAAAGTGGGAAACTAGATTTAGAAAAAATAGTGACACATACATTTAAGTTAACAGAAATTGAAGAAGGTATGAAAGTCATGATGTCAGGAAACAGTGGAAAAGTTGTCTTAATACCTTAAAGGAGGAAGTTATGTCTTACTTAGATATAAAGATTCAAGAGTTAAAAGATAGTGGGGTATATCGTGAACTACCCATAAATGAAGGGCCATGTGAAGCGGTTATCCGTTTAAACGGTAAAGATGTTATTAATTTGTCATCAAATAATTATTTAGGTTTTGCAAATCATCCAAGATTAAAAAAAGCAGCTACTGAAGCCATCGAAAAATATGGTGTTGGTGCTGGTGCTGTTCGTACAATTGTTGGAAATATGGATATCCATGAAGAGTTAGATCAAGTGATTGCAAAGTTTAAACATGAAGAAGCAGCTACTGTATTTCAATCAGGATTTGCATGCAACGCAGGTGTGATTCAAGCTATAACTTCAGATAAAGATTTAATTATTTCAGATGAATTAAACCATGCATCAATCATTGATGGCGTTCGTTTATCTAAAGCAAGTCGTGCTGTTTATAAACACTCAGATATGACTGCTTTGGAACAAATTTTGAAGGAAAAAAGAGCTCAATTTGAACAGGTCTTAATTATTACTGATGGTGTTTTCTCAATGGATGGCGATATTGCAAAACTTCCTGAGATTGTTCGGTTAGCTAAAAAATATAATGCATTAACTTATGTTGATGATGCTCATGGTTCTGGTGTATTAGGAAATTCTGGTCGTGGGACTGCAGATCATTTTGGATTACACGGACAAGTTGATTTTATTATTGGAACATTATCGAAAGCAATTGGTGTTGTTGGTGGTTATGTTGCTGGCTCTAAAGCAAGTAGAGATTGGTTATTACATAGAGGTAGACCCATATTGTTTTCAACAGCTTTAATGCCAGGTGCTGCAGCAGCAATCATTGAAGCATTTAAGATGTTAGAAGAATCTACTGAGTATACTGATCGATTGTGGGATAATGCCAAATATTTTAAGAATAAATTGGTTTCTTCAGGTTTTGATATTGGTCATAGTGAAACTCCAATTACCCCTATTATGATTGGTGAAGAAAGTAAAACGATCGCATTTTCAAAAGAATTATTAAATAGAGGCGTTTATGTATCAGGTATAGTATTTCCTACAGTGCAAAAGGGTATGGGACGTATACGTTGTATGGTTTCTGCGCTTCATACGACAGAACAACTTGATCAAGCTGTTGATACCATTACTAAGACAGCAAAAGACTTAAAAATCATATAATAATATTAAAATTTATATATATATGTCTTAAATCATGATATGATTGATATACAGATCTATAATTTTCAATATTGATTTATCAATCAAATTGATTCATTATCTTCTAAGAGGTCCTAGATTTGGACCTTTTATATTAAAAAAGCGGAGGTATTTCATGAAAGACTTAAAAAAACTTAGTTTGTTGTTTGATTCATTTCATGAAGCAATCTATGTTGTTGATAAAGAAAGAAAAATTTTGTATTTCAATCCTGTTGCTACACAGATATCTGGATTTGAGCAAAATGAAACAGAAGGCTTTTTTTGTTATGATAATATCTTAAATCACGTAGATGGTACCGGCAAAAATCTTTGCTTTGATGGTTGTCCATTAGTTGATAGCATTAAATACAATCGAATTGAAGATCATATGGTTTATTTACATCATAAAAATGGGCATCGTGTTAAAGTTCATGTTAGAGCAATTCCATATGAAGAAGATGGTGAAATTGTTGGAGCAATTGAAGTTTTTACAGATGAGACATCAAGAAATCTGTTGCTAGATGAATTATACATTAAAGATCAACTTTTAATGATTGATCCTTTAACTAAACTATTTAATCGTCGCTTTTTGGATGAAAAAATTGAGAATATTATCCAAAAAGAAAAGGTAAAAAAAGTCGGTATATTATTTTTCGATATTGATGATTTTAAGGTTATTAATGATAAGTTCGGACATTTATATGGTGATGATTTATTAAAAGCAGTTTCCAATACGATTCAATTGAATTTAAAGTCAACAGATTATGTGATTCGTTTTGGTGGTGAAGAGATTGTTGCTATATTAAGCGATGCTGATGAAAAGCTGTTACTAGAAATTGCTGAAGTATTACGCTTGTTGATACATCAAACAAAACCACGGAAACCAGAGCATGACTATGTTCTATCTGTTTCTATTGGGGCTACTATGTTGAAAAACGAATCAGTTATGGAAGCAATTCATCGTGCAGATTTGGCGATGTATGATGCTAAAAAAGCTGGCAAGAATAATGTTGTATTAAAAAAATAATAAGAAGATAATTTATTTTTCTAGGAGTGCATAATATATGGATCAAATTAAGCGTTTTGATTTGGATAAAAAGCCAGTAAAAGAAAAATTCTTTTTAACACCTATTGCTTATTTGTTAAGTTTTCCATCAGTCTGGAAGAGAAAACTAAAGATTAATAAAGTAAACATGAAGGGTCTTAAACCACCGTATATTCTTTTAGCGACACATCATGCTTTTATAGATTTCAAAGTTACTACTGCAGCAATTTTTCCAAGAAGAGCAAATTATATTGTTGCTATTGATGGCTTTATTGGGCGTGAATGGTTACTTCGTAATGCTGGTGGCATATGCAAAAGAAAGTTCACAAATGATTTAAAATTATTTAAACAAATTAAATATGCATTAGAAGAACTTAAAAATATAGTTGCTATTTATCCAGAAGCTAGATATACACTTGTTGGGACAACAGCAATGTTGCCAGATTCTTTGGCAAAGATGATTAAAGTACTTAAACAACCGGTTGTTATGTTAAATATGCATGGCAATTACTTAACACAACCTCAATGGAATCTAGAAATGAGAAAAGTTCCTCTTGCGGCAGATATGACTCAAATCATTGATAAAAATGAGATTCAAAGTTTATCAGTAGAAGAGATTAATCGAAGAATTCATGATGCTTTTGCTTATGATGAGTATCAATGGCAAAAAGACAATCATATCCAAATTGATTTCAAAAATCGTGCTAAAGGGTTACATCAAGTTTTATATCAATGCCCTAGTTGCTTCGTAGAATCACAAATGGATTCAGATAAAGATCAATTATGGTGCAAGGCATGTGGTAAAGCTTATACGATGGATGTTTATGGTCAAATGAAAGCTAATGAAGGTGTAACAGAGTTTGCTCATATTCCTGATTGGTATGAGTTTGAACGTCGTCAAGTTAGAAAACAAATTGATGAAAAAACTTATTTTTTTGAAGATGACGTAAGAATTGAAGCACTACCCAATGCTAAGGGATATATTCCTTTAGGTAAGGGAAAGATGATTCATGATTTAAATGGTTTCAGAGTTGATGGAGATGAGTTAGGCAAGCCTTTATGTCTGATTAAAGAACCTCTTGCTATGTATAGTTTACATGTTGAGTATGACTATTTAGGTAATGGGGATTGCGTCGATATATCAACACTAGATAACTCTTATTATATTTATCCATTAAATCAAAAAAACGTGATTACGAAATTACATTTTGCTACAGAAGAATTGTATAAAATTGAAAAAGAAAAAATAACAAAAACATAAAACTAAAGGCCCTTTAAAATAGGTTGTGGTTTATAGAAG
>JANKMU010000003.1:0-50727 GCA_024650045.1 Mycoplasmatota bacterium
ACCACAACCCTTTTTAAAGCCTATACTCTACCACAACCTATTTTAAATAACTAAATTAAAAAATAGTTCTTTTTAGAACTGTTTTTTTTACATGATATAATATGAGTAAATAGATAGATGAGGATATATATGAAAACTATTGGTTTATTAGGTGGTATGAGTTGGGAATCAACACTTGAATATTATCGACTTATTAATTTAGAAGTAAAAAATCGATTTGGTGGATCTCATTCTGCTAAAATTTTGATGTATTCATTTGATTATCATGAGTTAGAGTTATTACTTGAACAAGATCGTTGGGATGAGATTACAAAGCTTTTAGTTTATCATGGCAAAAAGTTAAAAGAAAGTGGAGCAGATGTTTTAGTAATATGTGCAAATACCATGCATATTGTCGCTAATGAGGTTGAAAAACAAGTTGGTCTTCCATTAATTCACATTGCAAAAGCAACACTAAATGAAGTTCAAAATCTAGGTTTAAAGAAAGTTTTGTTAATTGGAACCATGTATACGATGAAAAGCACTCTATATCCCGATATTTTCAGTGATCAAGATGTATCTATTATCACACCTGATACTAGAGACCAAGCATTGATACACCGTACAATTTATAAAGAACTCATTTTAGGTATATTTTCTAATGAAAGCAAAGAAAATTTTATAGAGATTATTAATAAATCAAAATTGATGGGAGTTCAAGGAGTTATTTTAGGATGCACAGAAATCCCTATGTTAATTCAGCAACAAGATTTAGATATTCCGTTATTTAATACAATGAAAGTTCATGTAAAAGCAGCTGTTGATTTTGCTTTAAATGATTAAGATAGAAAAGAATAGGTATCATTAAATGATAGAATCTGACTTATATTCATAGTCAGTTCTTTTCTTTATTTACCAACACATAAATATTTGTTATAATGAATTTGTCGAGATGTTGTTAATGTATAAAAGGTTACAACATCTATTACGTTTCAAAAATCTTATGGCAGTAAGAGATTTAGATGTAGCATTCCAAAACAATTAGAAAGGAGTAAAGATTTGATGATTCAAATCTTACACAACAAAATGCTATCTTCAAAAGCATATATGGATATCGAAGCCAAATATGGTGCAAAAAATTATAAGCCAATTCCTGTTGTTATTAAAAGAGCTAAGGGGGTATGGGTGTGGGATCCTGAAGGAAAGAAATATTTAGATTGTTTGTCTGCATATTCAGCAGTTAATCAAGGACACCTTCATCCTAAAATTATTAAAGCTGTTAAAAAGCAAATGAAATCTGTGACATTAACATCAAGAGCATTTTATAATGATCGCTTAGGATCATTTTTACAAAAATTATGTGATGTATCTGGTATGGAAGTAGCTCTACCTATGAATACTGGTGCAGAGGCTGTTGAAACAGGTATTAAGATTGCAAGAAGATGGGGATATAGAGTTAAGAAAGTACCAGCTAATCAAGCAGAAATCATTACATGTAATGATAACTTTCATGGAAGAACAACAACCATTGTTGGTTTTTCAACAGATCCAGGAGCAAATGAAGATTTTGGTCCTTTCACACCTGGATTTGTAAACATTCCTTTTAATGATACTAAAGCATTAGAAAAAGCTATTACTCCAAATACAATTGCTTTTCTTGTGGAACCAATTCAAGGTGAAGCAGGTGTTATCATTCCTAAAGAAGGATACTTGAAAAAAGTTCGTGAAATATGCACTAAAAATAATGTATTATTGATTACTGATGAGATTCAAACTGGTTTTTGTAGAACTGGTAAGATGTTTTGCTTTATGCATGATGATATTAAACCTGATATCTTATTGGTAGGAAAAGCATTAGGTGGAGGCGTTATGCCAGTATCTGCTGCATTATCGAGTAAAGCTATTATGGATGTGATTACTCCAGGTTCTCATGGTAGTACATTTGGAGGTAATCCACTTGCTTGTGCAGTAGGAGAAGCTTCACTAGATGTTTTAATTGATGAAGCTTTAGCTGAGCGTTCAGAAAAATTAGGAAAATATTTTTATGAAGGTATTAAAGCAATCAACTCGCCATTGTTTAAAGAAATAAGAGGAAAAGGATTGTTTATCGCAATTCAGTTAACTGATAAAGCAGGGAAGGCTAGAAAATATACTGAACAATTAAAAGAGTTAGGTTTATTAGCGAAAGAAACTCATGAGCATACGATTCGTTTAGCACCACCACTTATCATTAAAGAATCTGAAATCGATTGGGCATTAGCAGTATTAAAGAAAGTATTTATAAGTTAAAATATCTAAAATTAGAAAAGACCCTAAAGGTGAATGATACCTTTAAGGTCTTTTTTTGATTGAATTTATTTTAGTACCTATAAATAGCTGCTACACCAGAATCGGTTGGCATATCTTCTTTATTTAAGATAAAAACATTTCCACTTTTTTCTAATGTATACTGTGCTAAATCATCTAGTATATCATCTACATCAGGATTGGTTAAAGCTTTTGTTTTCATTTTTTTATTAATTGGATCAATTCGTCCAGATATCATTTTGTTTGATTCAATAAATAGCGTTTCAACACGACCATCTATTGCAGCTGATATAATCTCAATAAGTTGATCTGTACTTTTTTCTTTAGTTCTTAATTGATGATATTGATCAATTAATTGATTGATTTTTTGATTCAAAATGTCTTTGGTAAAAGATTCGATTTGCTTCATTGTTTCTTCTTTACCTAAAGTCTCATAAGATCCTGATATTGCTTTTGATTGCAAATATTGATTATTAGATCTTTCAATAAATAATGTATGGTATTCACTAGGAGCAAGAAGAATTAAAGGATATTTCGATTGTTTAGAAACATTTTCATCAACAATATGATCAACATGTCTAAAAAATCTTTCTAGATCTATTTCTACTTCATCCTTTTTACCACCGTGTCCATGAAATGTTGATTTTCCAGTTGCTCCACCATAAGTTCCATGTGTTTGATAAGAATCAGTTTTTTCTGTACCAAGTATTTCATCCTTTGTAGTTGGGATCTTATCATCTAGTTCAATCTTTTCAATATGATATGGAGTTCCTTCGAATATTTGAAAATGATGTGCATCTAAATCAAGAATTTGATAAGTTTTCGCAATTTGGAAATAATGAATTAATGGTTTGATGTGAAAACTATCTGAGACAACTGCAAAAGTATTGATAGGTTTTTTCAGATTGTAAATAATGCATTCATCTAAAGATGCAAATATGGCTATCCCATCAAAAGTATGACTCCAAAATGTGCTTGAATTTTCTAGTTCAGAAAACATCTCTACTAAAGGTTTTATTTCTTTTTTGTCATATTTTTCTAATAGAGATTTTTCAACTTCTTTCACCAGATTTTTAAAAACAAGTGCATCTCGCTTATTTTCTGTAAGGTGTCTGGATGTTTCTTGATAAATTGATATGAGTGGTGCTTTCTTGTTGTTAAAAAAATCATTAGGGAATGTGTCAACAATTTCATATTTCATGAATCTATCATCCTTTCTTTTTTTTAACCAAATCAGCTTATGTAATAAAAAGCCGACCTGTTTTGGTCGTCTTAAGATAGGTGTATTCGCAAAATGCGAGTAGAAAAATAGGAATACGATTGCTATCTATAGGCAACCATATGGTACTCTTATATTAACATATTCTAAGTGTTTAGTCAAAGAGGCTGACCTGATAGTTATCTGAAAAACAAATGGTTTAATAATAACAAAAAAACCCTCGTTACCGCTTAAAGAAGCTATAATGAAGGTTTTTAAAAACTTTATTTTAGTTGGACAAACGACGAGCTATTAGACTTCTAGATGGTACAGTGATGGAAATAGATTCATTGGATGGTGATCTAAAAGTTATGATTTGTTCTTGATCACTTGGATTCCAAATCATTGCATTCACATTCCCTAAGTCATCTTTATAGATAGATGAAGATACACGTTCATGTATTTCCATAACATAGGATGTTTCTCGTTTTCCATAACTTTCAAGAGCATGAATTAAATAATAAGTTTGAGATAAGTCACTAGGATAATCATCATTTAAAATTTTTGAAGCATCAAATTGATTGATTGCAGTTGATGGGTTAATGAGTGCCTGAACGCTCCACATAGTAGCATACCAAGTGTCTATTGTCTGATTTTTGGCAAGTAAGTAGTCAGAGTATATATCATTTAACCGTGCTCTTTCATCATCATTTAACGCATAATTTGAAATGTATTCTCCATTTGGTAACCATTGGATACCATAGATGAATGTAGGATTTGCACCAAACCATGTTGCGTAATCATATTTACCGCCCCAAATCATACCCGCAATAGATGCATACATACTATATTTTTCTGGGAAAATAGTTTCTGAATAATCCATCATATATGTTTTTGCTGCATTAAGTTCTGTAACAAACCCATATATTGCTGCATCTCTACGATCGATATCATTTTCTGATAAAGCCCATAAATACCCTCCTACCCAAGATTGTAATGCTTCACTTGAGGATTCGATATTATTACCCTCAGCAAATGTTCCAAAACCATGTGCCCAAGTATGACCAGCCCATGGATCAAAAGATCTTAGATAAGCATAATCATAGTCGTCTTTATATGGATACATATAATCGTTTAATAATGCTTCAACAATATCTTTATAATCACTAGAAAATGATTCATCATACATGGATAACACACTAGCGCCATAGATGAGATAACCATGGGTAAAACTATGGTCACTTAATTCACTAGCTGTATTAAAATCATTGTTAGAGTAATAAACTGAACCCCAGGCTTCGTTGTAATATAAATAACGTTCATCAGTGGTTGAGTCGTAGGTAAACCAATCGGATAATAGATATCTAAGTTTTGATATAAAGGAAGTTTTAAGTGCTTCATCACCAATTTGATCGGCAATAATAATACCCTGAGCAAGTGGATAAATAGCTTTACCATTCCAATAAGGTCCTTCATCATTTAAGAAATTTTCAGAATCATTAATTTGAGTTCTAGTATCTAGATCATTCAAATAAGTTGTCATATGAGTTTCACTGAACTCATCATTATTAGGCAAAGTCATAGCAGGTAGCAAACCGTGAAATGAAAGTGATGTTTGAAAATGTGAACCTATCATAAGCTTTAATTCACCACGAACAGTATTAAAACTATAATCTGTAACTTCTTGAGTGCTGCTTTGATAGTGATGAGGCATTAAAAATTGTAAAGGTTCTTTAGTGTTGTTTTCTTTTAAGTATTGAACTGATAAATGGTAATTCGTTTCAACGATACTATCTTCGTGATGAACTTGATAAGAAACATCACCTTTGAGTGTTGTTGTATATGCATGTTGATGATAAAATGATGCTTCTGATAAAGATTGTATTGTAGCAACAGAAAAGTAATTTTCATCACCTAAATTCATTGTTATTTTATTTAAAAGGGAAGCGGGATGATTATCTGATGATAAATTAAATAATGTTGTATCCGGGGTACTAATTAAAAAATAACGATCTCCATAGATAGGTTGACCAACTTGTGCTGGTCTATACGTTTCATAACCTATATGTTTTTGGACTAAGCGAATAACGATCCCACTACCTGTATGTGTAGTTCCATTAATCAGGTTTCCATCAGTTGTGAAATATTCGTAACTTGCTACACCATTTGAAGCTAATTTAAGATATGCAGAGTCTGATTTCGCAACTTCAGCAAATACAAAAGGAGACCCTTGTGTGTAAGTCATTACCATTTGATCTTGAGGTTGGCCAGTGTTTCTCATTGCAACTTTAACGTTTGTATCACTATAATCTATAACATGAGTTGTATAACCTAAATTTAGGTTTGTCGTTTTTATATGTATATCAGGTAAAGCCAATGAAAAATTAGCCATAGTATTGTACCCATCTGGATTCCAGTATTGAACAAAACCAGAACCCGGGTTAGTAATTTCAACACCATCATTACTAAATGAAGATCTTAATGGATTTGTATAGATACCATTACCACCACCATAATTAGTAGCTAATAATGAAGTCCACCATCCGTTTGACGGTACAGCGTGTTCTAGTAAGTTTGGATTAAGGAGTTGAGGATTTATGGGATGATCAATCTCAGGTGCGTTGCCTACGCGATATGATCCTGCATTGCTTTGAACGATAGAAGAAGAATGAGTACTTCTTTGGTTTGAAGATCTATTTATTGTCCCATCTATTACCTTAACCAATCTGTTTTGATTGATTTCATCATCGCCATAAGTCATTTGGTAATTCAATTCATATTCGCCAATATTACCATAATGAACATTTCCAGTTACATTCAATAAATAAGTTATATCATCTTGATTTTGATTTAGTATTTTCACGTCATCAAGTGGATTGAAGTATTCGTTTTTTATAACTTCAATATCGTCTAGTCCGATGACTTCAGTAATTTCTTGTGGGAGAGTTATACCAGGTGTAGTTTGATCATTGTTGTTTTTACATGCAACTAATGTGAATAGCATAATTAATAATATAAACACAAAACTTTTTTTAAACATAATTACCTCCAAAGGTATAACTAGTTATATAGACCAATCATACCATATAAAAATGAAAAAGGAAACCGATTTCTTCTGCCATTTGTTTCATAGAAAAAGAAGCATTGTAAATAATTTTTAAAAATAAGATTTTATTGTGGTATTTTTTGCATAGAAGGTGTAAAATAAAAATATAAATTTAGAAGGGGAGAAATGTGAATGAAAAAGATTTTATTAGTTTTAGTCGTTTTACTTGTGTTCATTGGTATTGCTGGTTGTCAAGGTGAAGAGTATGTTAATCCAGATGTACTTGAGGTTCAATTGATTCCATCTCGTGATTCAGCAGTATTAGATGCTCAAAGAGGCCCACTTGAAGCTTTGCTAGAGGCTGAGCTTGATATGGAAGTTAATGTAACTGTTGCTACAGATTATAATGCACTTATTGAAGGTATGGCATCAGGACAAATCCATGTAGGATTACTCGCTACAACAGCTTATGTATTAGCTCACGAAGAAGGTGCAGCAAAAGTTATCCTTAAATCATTGCGTTATGATGTTGATGATAACGGTAATGAGCTTACAGATGAACCTTTAGTTGATGGTTATAAGTCACAACTAGTTGTTGGTGCTAATTCTGGAATAACAAGCGTTGAAGGTTTAGCAGGTAAAAGAATTGCGATCGCATCATTTACTTCTACATCAGGTTTTGTTTGGCCAGCAAACTTACTTGCTGATCATGATTTAGATCCAGAAGAAGATGTAACTTGGGTTAATGCAGGTGGTCATGATAATGCGATTCTTGCGATTATAAATGGTGATGCAGACGCTGCATTTACATTTAAAGATGCAAGAACATTATTAGTTGAAGATTATCCTAATATCAATTCACAAGTTTTATTTGTAACTGACACTACTGTGATTCCTAATGATACGATTTCAGTTATCCCAAATTTAGATCCTGATCTTGTAGACAGAATTACAGATGCATTCCTAGCTATCGCAGCAGATCCAGATGGTTTGGCTATTGTTAATGCTATTTATTCTCATAAAGGTTATGCAATTGCAACTGATGCAGATTATGATATCGTTAGAACATATCTAAACAGACAAAAAGAATGGGATTTTAGTTAATATTAAGTCAACTAGAATATGATAAAATAAAAATAGCCACCATATTGGTGGCTATTGAATTAAATGAAGGAGTACTTAAAATGATTAGAATCAACAATGTGTCTAAAACTTATCCCAACGGGACAGAAGCACTAAAAAATGTAAGTTTAGAAATAAAAGAAGGAGAATTTGTCGCTATTTTGGGTTTATCAGGGGCAGGGAAGTCAACTCTGTTAAGAACAATAAATCAAATTATCCCTGTATCAAGTGGTCATATTGTTTTCGATAATGTAGATAAAAAAACCTTCAAAATGTATGGGGATAATCCACAAAATACAATAGATAAAAAGATTGCCAAAGGCGAGGATATTAACATTGATGAGTTGGATTTAGAATCAATTGATATTACAAAGCTAAAAGGTAAAGATTTAAGAAAAATGCGTACACAAATTGGTATGATTTTTCAAAGTTTTAATATAATAAAAAGAATGTCAGTCTTGCAAAATGTTTTATCTGGACGTGTTGCGTACCACCCAACTTGGAGAACTATTCTAGGAATTTTTCCGGAAGCAGATAAACAAATAGCTTATCAAGCTTTAAAAAAAGTTGATATTTTAGAGAAGACTTATGGTCGAGCAAGTGAGTTATCTGGTGGACAAATGCAACGTGTTGCAATCGCAAGAAGTTTAGCACAACAAGCTAAGATCCTTTTAGCTGATGAACCAGTTGCATCATTAGATCCAATTACAACATTTGAAGTTATGGAATTTATTAAAAAAATAAATGTTGAAGATGGAATTACGACAATAGCTAATCTTCATCATGTCGATTTAGCACTTAAGTATGCCTCACGTATTGTAGGTGTTCGTAATGGCGAAATCGTTTATGATATATTGGTCAAATCTAAAAAACAAAATGAAATTATCAAGGATTTAGAAAAAGTTTATGGACGTCCAATAAGCGATGAAGATTTTGTAGGAGAAGAAGAATGATTGAAGGTACAGATGCAATCATACTAAAACGTCCAAGAAGACTCAAGTTTTGGATGAATGTTGCTATCGTGGTATTTCTTATCTTTGGTAGCGCAATTTTTGCAGGGTTTAATATATTTGAAGTATTTAGGAATATTTTTTCTAGTACAAGGTTATTGGGAAGAATGTTTTTTCCGCCTGATTGGGATTATATTCCTAGAATTATACCATCCTTACTAGAGACAATTCAAATGGCAATTGTTGGTTCGTTTGTTGGTGCGATTATGGCTTTTCCGGTGGCATTATTTGCTGCTGACAATTTTATTAAGAATAAATGGTTAAATTTACCTACAAGATTTATTCTAAATATTTTTCGTACGATTCCAGCACTTGTATTGGCATCATTATTTGTTGCTGTTTTTGGAATTGGTAGTTTCGCTGGTATTCTTGCTCTGGTTATTTTTTCTTTTGGTTTAATATCGAAAATGTTATATGAATCTATCGAGTCTATAGATTATGGCCAAGTTGAAGCTGTGTTATCACTTGGAGGTAATAAAATTCATGTGTTAAGATATGCAATTATTCCTCAAGTTCTTCCACAATATGCATCATATACACTATATGCTTTTGAAGTAAATGTTAGAGCAGCAGCTGTTTTAGGATATGTTGGTGCTGGTGGTATTGGGCAAATATATGAACGAGCATTGGCTTTTAGAATATTTGATCGTGTTGGGATGATTGTTATTATTTCATTTGTTGCAGTTTTGGCAATTGATTTTATATCATCTAGCATTAGAAAGAGGTTGGTATAATGGACAATCAAATGATTATATTACCTAAAAAACCAAAAGAAAATAAATTATACAAAACTTTAATCTATATTATTGTTATCTCAATAATTGTTTGGGGCTTTGAATCTATTAATTACAAAGGTATCATGGCGACAGCTGCAGGAACAATTACCGGTATGTTAAGGGGATTAGTCAATCCGGATTGGGCTTATATTACCAATACGACTATAGATGGATTGCCTAATGCAGTCTTAGAGACAATAGCAATTGCAATTAGTGGTACTTTTGTATCTGGTGTGCTAGCAATTCCATTTGCTTTGTTAGCTGCTCAAAACATTGTTGGTGAAAGATGGTCAAAAGTAGGGAAGTTCATCATAACTATGATTAGAACATTTCCTGAACTAATACTAGCACTTATATTTATTAGTGTGGTAGGACCAGGAGCACCAGCTGGTATATTGGCTTTAGGTGTTCACTCTATTGGCATGTTAGGTAAATTATATAGCGAATCTATTGAAAGTATGGATATAGGTGTTAAAGAAGCGATTGAATCATGCGGTGGTAATCGATTAGAAGTACTATTTAGAGCAGTTATTCCTCAAGTTGCACCAGAATTTTTGAGTTATACATTGTTTAGATTTGAGATCAATATGAGAGCAGCATCTACTCTAGGTTTGGTAGGAGCAGGTGGTATTGGTGCACCGTTGATATTTGCTATTAGAGCAAGAGGTTGGGAAAGAGCATTTACAATTGTTATCGTCTTAATTATTACAGTTACAGTTATTGATTTAATCTCGAGTCGAATTAGAAAGAAATTAGTATAAAACACATAATAAATCATGCAGTAATTAAATCGCCATGTAGTATGGTGATTTTTTTATTTTTTCTAGTAAATACACTTTAAAAAAAGACTACTGTTATATATAAATATGTAATATTAAATAAAATAAAAAAAGCGCTTTCATTTCTCCTTTGAGTATGTTACAATGTAATTGGATTGAAGATGAAATAGACTTCAAGCGTATAAAAAAAGTTTATAGATTCATAGGGATTTATAGTCTCTTTTTTATCGCGCGAACTATATAATATAATCAATTAATTGATTATAAAAAAAGGAGAATTAAGGTGAAGGAAAAAGGTTATAATGCTTATTTGACTGCACAAAAACAATTTGATCATGTTGCTGAAAACATTAATCTAGATGAAGCAACAAGAGATTTGTTGCGTCAACCAGGAAAAGAGATTCATATTACAATTCCTGTGAAAATGGATGATGGAACAACTAAAATATATAAGGGATATAGAATTCACCACAACGATGCTAGAGGTCCTGCAAAAGGTGGTATTCGTTTTCACCCAGAAGAAACTGTAGATACTGTAAGAGCACTATCAATGTGGATGACATGGAAATGTGCTGTTGTAAATATACCTCTAGGTGGAGGAAAAGGTGGAGTCATTTGTGATCCACGAGAAATGTCTTTAGGTGAACAAGAACGTTTATGTAGAGGTTATGTAAGAGAATTATCAGTAAACGTGGGTCCAGTTATTGATGTTGCTGCACCTGATGTTATGACTAATGCACAACATATGCTTTGGATGCTTGATGAGTTTGAAACTATTTATGGTGGACATTATCCTGGAGCAATTACAGGAAAACCAGTTGGTATGGGTGGTTCTTTAGGCCGTACAGAAGCAACTGGTTATGGTGTTGTATATACCTTGAGAGAAGCACTAAAAGTATTAGATATTGATATCAAATCCACAAAAGCAAGTATTCAAGGTTTTGGTAAAGTTGGCAAATATGCGGCGAAATTATATCAAGAATACGGTGGAATTGTTGTAGCTGTTTCTTGTTGGGATATAGATGACAAAAAATCATATACTTTTAAAAATGAAAATGGTATAGATATCCATGCATTAGAAAGAATATCTAATGGATTTGGTACGATTAATAAAGATAAAGCAGTAAACGAATTAGGTTGTGAGGTTTTAGAAGGTGAAGAATGGATTAAGCAAGATGTAGATATCTTAATGCCATGTGCATTAGAAAATCAAATCACTACTGAAACATTAAAACATGTAAGTAAACGAGTTAAAGTCATTTGTGAAGGTGCAAACGGTCCTACTTCAACAGAAGCAGATGAAATTATTCAAAAGAAGAAAATATTTATGATTCCTGACTTTTTATGTAATGCTGGTGGTGTTACTTGTAGTTATTTTGAACAAGTACAATGTAACACAAATTATTACTGGCCACTCAAAGAAGTTCTTGAAAAGCTTGATCGAAAAATGACTGAGGCTTTTCATGAAGTATACAATTTAGCAGTAAAAAAAGACCTTTATATGCGTGATGCAGCTTACGGTATCGCAATCAAACGTGTTGCTGATGCTGTTAAGATGAGAGGTTGGGTTTAATCAATAATAAAAAAAGTCTAGAAATCACATTTGATCTCTAGACTTTTCATATTGATTTAATTAATTAAATAAATAAAACCAGTGATGCAGCCATAATAATCATTCCGATAACAAGACCATAGATGGCAATATGATGCTCACCATGTTTTTCAGCTGTTGGTAAGAGTTCATCAAGTGAAATATAGACCATAATACCAGCAACCATTGCAAATACAATACCAAACAAGGATTCACTCAATAATGTATAAAGCAAGAAAAATCCAATAACAGCCCCAACTGGTTCAGCTAAACCTGATAAAAAAGAATACATAAAAGCTTTCTTCTTAGATTTTGTAGCATGATAGATTGGTACAGCCACAGCGATACCTTCAGGAATATTATGGATTGCGATTGCTACAGCAATACTAACCCCTAATACTGGAGATTCAAGTGCTGCGATGAATGTGGCTAACCCTTCTGGGAAATTATGAATTGCGATTGCTAAAGCAGAAAACATGCCCATTCTAAGCAATTCGTTTTTCTCAAGAGTTGCATCATCAACGTTTAAGCCTTTTGGCTCATGGGGATTTTGAGCTTTTGGAACGACTTTATCTATAAATGCAATTAAGAAAACACCTAGAAAAAATGATAAAGTTGTGTAAAGGTATCCTAAGCGAACACCATAAACAAGACTTAAAGAATCAAATGCTTTAGGGAATATTTCAATAAAAGATACATAAATCATAACTCCAGCACTTAACCCTAGTGCAAAAGCTAAGAATTTTTTTGAAGATGCTTTTTTGTGAAAAGCAATGATACCACCAATACCAGTAGATAGACCAGCAAATAGTGTAAGTAAAAATGGAAATATATATTGACTCATAACTGTTCTCCTTGTGTAAAAGTCCTAGAAATTAAGGTATACCTTATTTCTGTATTAAGTATAACATTATTAAAAATAAAATTCAATAAGAAAACAAAAAAAATAAACCATGATAGTCCAAAATAAAAATATCAATCAATTATGAGGTAAATACAATGGATCAAATGACTGCTAAAAAAATACTAGAAAGCAATATTGCTAGAACTATTGGATGTACGGATATAGGTGTAGTTGGTTATATTGCATCGATTGGTGCTTATATTTTACGAAACAAAAAAATCCAGTCCATTCATTTAACTATGAGTGATGAACTATACAAAAATAGTGTCAATGTTGGTGTTCCTGGTCTTAAAAAAAGCGGTCTCAATCAAGCGCTTGCTTTGGGTGTATTACTAAAAAATCCAAAAGAACAATTAAGCGTTTTTGAAAGTGTAACTAATAATGATATTGATCAAATCGAATCTTTACTCAAAGAGATATCTGTCAAAATCGATCACTACAAATATGATGATACTGTCTTATATGAAGAACTATTAATGACATCAACAGAAGGTGATGAAGTTAAGATCGTGATTAAAGATCACTACGATCATGTCGTGAGTGTTGAAAAAAACGGTGAAAAATTGCATGAGTTTGAGCGTAAAGAATTAATAAGTAGAGTTAATAAGTATAAAATACAGTCTTATGATGAAATCTATGATTTTGTGGTTCAAAATGATTTTTCCGGATTAGAAGAATTATTTAGAATTGCAGAAATTCAATATGAAAACTCTCGTATTGAACTTAAAAAAGCAGGTAGAAACTTTTTGGTTGAAAACTTGACTGACGTTCAAAAAGCTTGTACTTTTGAGTTATCCAATTTTCTCAAAGAACATATTGAGGTTTCTTCAAGAAAACGTATGATTGGTGACATATTTACTGTTTACGGTGTTGCCGGGAGTGGCAATTTAGGTATCGGTACACTTGTAACACCGATGTTTTTAAGCGATGCATTTCAATTGTCACAACAAAAAAGAGAACAACTCATTGTTTTATCTTTTTTAACAAGTGTTTATGTGAAGCAAGAAATGAACATAGTAACAGTTTTATGTGGTACTGGGCACGCAACAGGTTCAAGCACTGCTGCTAGTTTTGTTTTTAGTAAGAATGGAACAAGAACTCAGATAAAAGACGCCATCAACTTATATTTATCAACTTCAATGGGTTTTGTATGTGATGGTGCGAAAGTATCATGTACATATAAAGTATCATTTGCAGCAATGAATGGTATGATTACAGGCAATATGGTCATGGATCAATCTATTAGTTGTGATGGATTTGGTTTAAATAAAATTGATGTTGATGAAACCATAAAAAATTTAGGCAAACTTAATAATGAGATTCTTAACACAGCCAATAAAGGTATTATTTCGCTTATCTAATAATTTTTCAAATTAAGCGGATGTTTCGCTTTTTTTACTTTATGAGAATAAAATAACCTTATAAATAACATTAAACTAAAAAAGTATATAGAAAAAACGTTTACATTATTCAAGTATATTGATCAACTAAAAAAAGTTCTTGAAAGTTGTCTAGGGTTGTGCTATTATTGATATGGCATATCCCGAGAAAGAAGATGAATTAAATGCTAATTTTAGCTGCTGAAGCTACTTCATGGTCTTACCAACTGATTTTATTGTTAAGTATAACAATTATCATTGGTTTATTTGCAGGTCGCTTTTTTGAGCGTAAAAGAATTCCTAACTTAACAGCTTATATATTAATTGGGCTTATTTTTGGTGGTATTATTGTATGGACAGGACATGCAGATATCGTCGAAGCTTTTGAGGTCATCATTAATATTGGTATTGGATTTATAGCGTTTAGTATTGGTCTTGAATTGAATTTTAAAAAGATTAAAAAACGTACAAGAGAAGTTATTATTGTTACATTGTTTCAAGCAATGTTTGCTTTTATACTTACTTTTTTTGCGTTATATATATTGGTCTTACCATTGCATATTGCTTTATTGATTGGATCTCTTGCGATTGCAACCGAACCAGGACCTATTTTATTAATTACTAAGAAAATGCATGCATCAGGTCCATTAACGGATACATTAGTTCCGCTTCACGGTGTAGAAGATTCAATTACGATTATGTTATTTGGAATTACACTATCATATGCTGTATCGGTTGAAAAAGGATCGGCATTTGGATTTATGGAAATTTTAACAGGACCTGTTCTTGAAATTGTTTTTTCTTTAATTATTGGTTTAGTTATAGGATATATATTAGTAAGAATTATTCGTTACTTGAAATATGAAGATGTTGAAAAGGATGTTGTTATATTAATTTCAACAATTGCTGCAATTCTTGCATCAATAGCAATTGCAAGTAGTGGTTTTGATATTTTTGGAATTCATGTACATTTATCTCCAATTTTATTACCAATGGCTACTGGTATTTTCTTTTCTAATTTATCTTCTGATTTGGCAAAGCATGAAACAGAAAGAATTATGGATTTATTCTCAGCGCCAATTTTAATATTGTTTTTCTCATTGCTAGGTGCTGAAATTGTTATTCTACTAGCTGTATCACTTGAAATGATTGATCTAATTTTGATTTTAGTTGTATCATTAATATATGTTGTTATGAGATTTTTTGGTAAACTTGGAGGATCTTGGGTAGGTGGTAAAGTTGCACACTCGGATGCTTCAGTTACACGATACTTAGGTTTTTGCTTATTGCCACAAGCCCAAGCAGCTATAGGTTTAGCGTTTTTTGCAAGAAGTAGTTTAGCAGGAACTGTTTACGGGACTATGATCTTAATTGTGATTATGATTTCAACAATTGTTAATGGATTGTTTGGACCATTAGGAGTTAGACATGCATTGATGCAATGTCATGGTGTTGACGGCAACTTCTGTAATATTGTACATTATGCTAAAGCAGACCCGGAGCGTCATCATCATCATTAACTAAAATAAGAAATGATTCATCACATATAAAAACCATTCGTGGTTTTTTTATTTTTAGCAATCAAATTGTAAAAATGGTATACTTTATGTGTACTATTTTTATAATGAAAGATATATAAGGGATGTTAATTTATGATCAAACAAGAACTATATCAAGCGTTCAAAAATAAGTTTGACGTTGTCGGTATTATTCATACGAATCGATATTTAAATGAAGCCAAAAAGATGGGTAAAAAGGTTCCAAATGTAATTTATCCTACAATGGTAATTTTAGGTTTAGCTTACCCTATGCGAATCATTAAACATACCACATCACATCTTGTTCCGTCATTTTATACCTTTGGTTTAGATTATCACTATGTTTTAAAAACACGTATAGAAGAAGTGATGAATAACTTTAATTATGATTATCAACTAGGTGTTGACAATCATCCACATGATGAGCGCTTAGCAGCACAACTTGCTGGCGTTGGATTTTTTGCAAAAAATCAGTTAATCATTAATAAAGATCTAGGTAGCTACATGTTTTTAGGTATCGTTTTTATTAATGTTGAATTAGAGCAAGAAGTCATACTTAATATAGATGATGATTGTGGAACGTGTCGAATATGTATAGATGCATGTCCTACAAAGGCATTATATGATGACGGGAAATACGATATGGAAAAATGCATGAGTCATTATAATCAAACTAAACGTGAACTAACAACTCCAGAAATTGAAGCTAATTATAGTTTGTTTGGTTGTGACATATGTCAAATGGTTTGTCCTAAAAACGTTAAAAAAGGTGTTAAAGTTTATCCGGAATTTGAGTTAAATGGCAAAGAAATGGTTTCAATTGTCGATCTTTTTACAGATTCAGAGAAACAGTTTAAAGAGAAATATGCAGATATGTCATACCTATGGAAAGGTAAAACGATATTGATGCGTAATGCCTTAATGGTCATGTTAAGAAAAAAAAATGATAAGTACTTGGATTTGATTGAAGCATCAATTAAAAAACATGAAACACCTTGGTATAAAGAAACTGCTACACATATATTTAATCAATTAAAAGCTTTACCAAAGAAAAGGGGATAATATGAATAGACTCGTTGTATTATGGAAAACTGGAAATTTAATCGATATTAATGAACTGGTCTTTCCTTATGTTTATAATTCTAAATCAAAAAAATGGTGGGACGATGTTGAAGTTATCATTTGGGGAGATTCTCAAAGAGCAATATCAGAAAATCAAACCATCCAAGATTTAGTTAAAAAAATGATTGATGCAAATATTAAAGTTTATGCATGCAAAAAATGTGCTGATGATCTTTGTCTCGTCGAACATTTGGATTCATTAGGTATAGATGTTCAATACACGGGTGTTTTATTAACTGAAAGACTACAAAGTGATGCAAAAGTCATCACATTTTAAGGAGAAAAAAAATGGCCTGGATTAAAGAAATCAATCCCAAAGATGATTTAAAACTATCGAAAATTTATGAAAATGCAGAAAAAAGGACAGGTGAAAAAGTAGCAAATGTCTTAAAAGTCCATAGCATCAATCCTAAAACACTTGAGATTCATATGAAATTATATGAACATTTAATGTTTGATACTAGTGAGCTTTCAAGAAAGGAAAGAGAAATGATAGGTGTTGTTGTCTCGAGAACAAATGAGTGTTCATATTGTGTGACACATCATGGGCAATCACTTTATCACGTTACAGAAAACCTTGAACTTATGAAGTTGATTGCTATTGATTATACACAAGCAAAACTTACATCACGAGAACTTGCGATTTGTAAATATGCAGAAAAATTAACTCAAACACCTTATCGTATTCAAGAAGAAGATATAGATTTGTTAAGGCAAGAAAAGTTAAACGATCTTGCCATATTTCAAGTGAATCAAATTTGTGCTTATTTTAATTATGTGAACCGCATTGTTCATGGTCTAGGCGTTGAAATTGAATAGTGTCATTGTTTCAATTATAATAATAACAAGATAGGGAGGTGTTTCAAATGAAAGTCATGATAACTGGACTCAATGGTACTGTTGCTCCTGAAGTTGCAAAATACTTCTTTTCTAAAGGTGCTGAGATTATTCAATATAAAAGAGATGAAGTTACTGTGGAAAATGAAATGGCAATCCATTCTTTTTTACTAGAGCATAAACCAGATTATTTTCTTCATTTTGCTATGGGATCCCCGGAATGGGCAGGATTATTAGCTAAGTTGACCAAAGAGTTAAATATTCAGTTTGCTTATATTAGTACAGTTAGTGTATATAGTGGAAAACAAACTGCTCCAATAACCATAGATCATCAACCAGATGCAGAAGATGAATATGGAGCATATAAAATAGTATCCGAGAAAAAAGTGCTTAAAAATAATCCCAATTCATTTATTTTAAGAATTGGATGGCAAATTGGAACTAGACCGGGATCCAATAACATGATTGACTTTTTATATAAACAAATGGAAGCACATCAAGTTATCAAAGCATCTACGAAATGGTATCCATCTTGCTCATTTATGGAGGATACTTCTGCTGCAATTTTCGATACAATAAATAATTTAAAACCAGATACATATCTTATCAATAGTAATGACTCATTTTCGTTTTATGAGATTGCGAATTATTTGTCAACAATACATAAAAATTTAAAAGTTGAAAAGACAGATGATTTTGCTCAAGATGTACGAATGATTGACGAAAGAGTTCATATCAAAAAAATGAGTGAATATATAAAATAAAGCTTTTATATAGCGATTTACTAGCTCTCAACAGAACATAATTAAATGAAAAATACTGCTTGAAAACAAGTTTAATTATTTATTATAAATTTCTTTATTTTCATGGATACAAATTCTTAAATAAGAGTATAATTAAGTTGAAGGACAAAACCTTCATATGTTCAGCAAACTAAGATGCTGTAAACTAGATTAAACCTCTTAATCGCACATGATTTTTATATCAAATGGCTATTAACATTTAGCGGTTTACCGTATTGTCAAACTGATATAAAACGATGAGTGAAAGGAAGGTGAATCAAATGAAAGATAAGAAACAGGCTAAAAAAGTTCAAGCAAGCAAACCAGCACAACAAGCACCAGTTAAATCAACTAAGACAGTTAAGAAGTAAGAATTAAATTGTGTTTAAAAAACTGACTGTTTAATCACAGTTAGACTATAAAAAATAAAACGACCCACATGCCAGTCATTTTGACTGACATGTTTTTTTATTAATTAGCTTTACATCTATATAAAATAGGTTTATTTGATAGTTTGATGTATACTACTACTATAAGTAAGTTATATATATGCTTATTAATTAAAATCATTTCATAAGAAAGGAGAAAAGAAAAATGTTTAATGAAATTGCTCGAATTATTATTGCATTATCAATTTTATTAATATTGTTTTTTGCATATACGAGAAAAGATAAACTACCAACTTTTGTTTCATTCACAATTTTAGGATCAATTGCCTTAAGTATGGCTTTTTCAGGATTTGCTGGGCTTATATCAGGTATTGATTTTTTAAACTTTTTAGAGAGTATTTTTAGAACTTTAGCAGACTTAGTTGTGTTTGTTGAGATTGTCATTATATTATTTTTACTATTTTTCTCTAAATTTAAAACCAAATTTATGTTATTAAAAGTTGTTATTATTGTTTATGTAGTATTAACAGCTATTCTCGCATTTGGAATTATTTAAATAATTGATTAATGATAAAAACAGCAGCTAATCTTTGGTTGTTGTTTTTTTAATATATGCATATGCTTTGCATTTGCTTTTTGAAATGATTAAAGTTAAATTATAAAATTAATATAATGGAGGCAAAGATGGATCTTAATCAAACCAAACTTACAGACAAACAAATCAGTGATTTTCTTGAATTACTTAAAAATCGCTTTACAAAAAACATGCACCGTCATCATGATATTAGATGGGAAAACATTCATCATAAATTAAAGGATAATCAAAGTCTATTACTTTCACTATTCAAAATGGAAGAAACTGGTGGTGAACCAGATGTTGTAGGCTATAATAAAGATACCAATCAGTGTCTATTTATGGATTGTTCGAAAGAAACTCCATCAGGTAGAAGAAGTATATGTTATGACAGAGAGGCACTCAACTCAAGAAAAACGTATAAGCCAAATGATACTGCAATTGACATGGCTAAAAAAATAGGTATTGAGTTGTTATCAGAAAAGGAATATCGAGAATTACAAAAACTTGAATCTTTTGATTTAAAAACATCAAGTTGGATACTTACACCATCTGAAGTTAGAAAACTTGGTGGAGCACTATTTTGTGATCGTCGTTATGATCAAGTTTTTGTTTATCATAATGGCGCTGAATCATATTATGCATCTAGAGGATTTCGTGGTATTTTGAAAGTATAAGAAAAATAATAAAAGGGATGTTGTTATAATGAGTCATACGTTAAATGATATAAAAGATTACATGGAAAAACACATGCAGTCGAATCAAAAAAAAGTTTTATCAACTAAATCAGGATCACTAGATGTTATTGGTGTTTCTATGAAAGATATAAGAGCTCTTGCTAAGCGAATTAAAACAAATCATCAGTTAGCCAACACACTATTTGAGACATCCACATATGATTACTTAATGTTAGGATCAATCATCGCTGATTATGAGCAACTAGATACCGAAACAACAAAAGAATGGTTAACTAAAGCGCAATCTACAGCTATTGTTGATCAGGGATTGGCACCATTATTGATGCAACATGAAAAACGTCACCAGATGATAAAGACATTTATTGAAGATTCAAACATACATATAAGGTATGCTGGTTATTCATTATTATCTAGTTACTTTAGAAGTGAAGATTTAAAAACATTAGATATTGATTTAGGAATAAAAGCGTTAGTAAAAATTAAAAAAACTTTAAATGATGAACCACTAACGATTCAAAATGCAATGAATAATGCTGTTGTTATGGCTGGTTTACATGTACCAGACTTAGTTAGTTTGGCAAAAGAAGTTGCTGATTATATTGGTCATGTCATGCCCTTGGTTGCACGTAATCAATGTAATATTCAAAGTGCAAGCGATTATATTGTTAGATATAGTAGTCAACCTAAGTATAGTCGTGTAGCAAGACTTAAAAATTGAAAATGTTTTCAATGAAAGGAAAATAAATGAGAAAAGACATATTATTAGATAGACTCAATGAAATTGGTGAATCCATATCAAAAAAAGATTCGGCTTTAGCCTTACTTGGTCTAGGATCTGTTGGGGTAGAACTAGACCGATTAGATGAATATTCCGACTTAGATTTTTTTGTTATAACGACAGATGAAGCAAAACAAGAGTATATAAATGATTTATCTTGGTTAAAAGAAACTTATCCAGTTGGGTATGCATTTTTAAATACAAGTGTTGGTTATAAATTTTTCTTTGAAGATGGTATTTATGGTGAATTTGCTGTTTTTGGAATAAGCGAAGTTCCTGGATTATACCAATCTCAAGGTCGCATTATTTGGCAAAGAGATGGATTCATTATACCCAATCTAGACTCTAGCAAAGGCAAAAAACCAGTTCTAAAAACCAATGATATAGATTTTCATATTCAAGAAGCACTTACAAATATATATGTAGGTTTAACAAGATTAAAAAGAGGAGAAAAACTATCAGCTTATCGTTTTATTGAAACACATGCGTTTAATAATTTGTTGAAAGTTTTGCATTGTTTTGAAGAAGAGAAATCAGGTTTTTTTGATGAATATAATATTGAAAGAAGATTTGAACAGCACTACCCTCAATTTTCAAATAACTTATCTAATATGCTAATGGGATATGCGAATATCGAAGAAACTGCAAAAAACATATATTTATATATAGCCAAACATTATCATATTCAACCTTTTTTAAAGAAAATAATTAATTCGCTATTAGAAATTTAATAAAAAATATAGTAAACTAAAAGAAAAGGAGATTATAATATGGATCAATTAGAAAAAGCTATAAAAGATTCGGTTAAGTATCTCAACTCTAAAGAAGCAAAACAAAGTCTAGACAGAGATGTTTATTGGCCAAAATGGGATTCACCATGGTGGCATATATTGCTTTTGAATGAACTGGGTTTAGTTCATCAAGTTCCTAAAAGCACGATGAGGCAACTGATTGAAAATATTCATCGAAACTTTTTACATTTTTTCCCACTTACTGAAGAAGAAATGCCACTTGAAACCGATCCATATCGACAAACCTTATGTCTTTGTATGGCAGGATCTTTGTATCAAATGCTCCATAATTATGGGTTAAATGTAGATGCAGAAATACCTTGGTTAAGAGAGTGGTTTACAAAATATCAGTTACCTGATGGCGGTTTTAATTGTAATGAAGAAGCATACGCAAAAGAAACACCGAAAAGTTCAATGACTTCAACTTTGCCTGTACTAGAAGCATTATTACTAGCACAAGAGACTGAGGTTAAAGAAGATGAATTAGAAGTTTTAAATCGTGGTGCTGATTATATTGTGAAGCATAAACTTTTTAGAAAATTATCAAATCAAGAAGTGATGGATCCTAATTTTGTTGAGATTAGATTCCCAAGATTTTATGAATATGATTATTTAAGAGGTTTTAAATTCCTTTATGATTTTCGACAAAAATATGGTTATAACTTTCCTGATGCTATCACCAATGAAGTAGAAAAAATGGTTGAAAAACAACTCGTTGATGGATTTATTAAAACTAAAGGGATTAAGTTTACCGAAAAAAGTTATAATCCAACATCTGAAGGTAAATGGGAATTAGGTCCCGCATCGTATTTTGAACTTATGAATACTTTAATGGAACCTAACAGAGAATCTCTTTTTCTAACAAAACAATGGAACGACATAAAACCTAAATATTTAAAAGTGATTAAATCTTATGAAAGTACGACGAATACACCGATTCATATTAAAAGAGGACATGAAGTAAAAATCATTAAAAAAGATTTAGAACATGGATGGTTTTTATGTAAAACAGAGGATGGTAGAGAGGGTTGGGCACCGAATAAAATTCTAAATGGTTCTATTGTCACTCAAAGCTTTGATGGAACAGAACTCACAGTTCAAGAAGGAGAAGTTATTAAGGTATATTATGAGGAAACCAACTGGTTGTGGTCAAAAAATAAACAAGGTATTGAAGGATGGGTTCCTAAAGAACATGTTGAATCAATTTTAAATTAGTTATCAGATCAGGAGAATTTTCATACGGGTTCTCCTTATTTTTTTGAACTCTTTTTATATGATAAAATAGTATTAGTAAAGTATAACTTGGAGGTTACAATGCGTATTATAAGGGCATTCAGAACATTAATTAAATATTACAATAAGATTATGCCTATTTTTTTGGTTGTCTTAGTCTTAACAACGATTTTATCCAATATATTACCATTGTTAGGTATGATCTTATTATTACCTTTAAAGATTAGTGTTGCTTTTGCAATGTTGGTTGCACTGACAAGACCTCACAAACTGACTTATATACCAATACATATTGGATTAAGAAGGAAATTTTATATTAGAAACGTCTTTTATATGACGATACAACAAGTTTTGTATCTAGTACCAGCTTTGATAGGTGCTTTAATATCCGCATATATTTATAGATTTGTTGAAATCGAATCGCAAATATCATTTGTTATAACGAACTTAATTATCTTTTCTATACCCACTGTGGTCATTTCACTTATGTTAGCAATGGTTCCTTTTTTATTAGCTGATCCTAAATTTAATCAACGTAAAAAAAATCCACTTAACTATAGTGCATATATATTAAAAGGTAGTTATATTAAATTAATATTTATGAGATTATTTTTCGTGCCATGGTTAATATGGTTTAGTTCAGGTTTTCTCGCAACATTATTATCCATATATACTATAACATTTGGTGGTGAATCTATCATTCCTCAATGGGTATCATTATCATGGGTATTAAGTCTACCTATTAAAATACTTTTAATTGATCCTTGGTATCAAATGATGCATGCTGATTTATATGTATCCCTTCGTTACAAAATCCTTAATACTTAATTACAAAAATGTTTGTATCATTATAAAGATTATTTCTTGTGTTATAATATGAAAGAATTTAAAAAATAGGAGTATAGATGATGAAGAAAAAGCATTATATTATGATTGCAACTAGTTTATTGATGATGTTACTCATGGGCACCGTTTACTCATATAGTGTTTTTAGAGTACATATTGAAACTCTTTTTAATGTTGGGACATTACAAAGCGGTCTACCTTATATGACTTCACTAGCATTCTATGCACTTGGAGTTATGGTAACCGGAAGGTTTATGAAACCCTCAAGACTTAGAGGATTTGTCGTTATTGGTACGATATTAATAGCTTTAGGATGGTTTATATCGGGGATTGCACCATCTTTAGGTGTTTTGGTCTTTTCTTATGGTGTACTTATTGGTACAGGTGTAGGCATCGTATATGGAATACCTATTTATATTGCACAAAAGCAGTTTCCAGAAAAAAGTGGATTAATTACTGGAATTATTCTTTTAGGGTTTGGGATGTCACCTTTGATTACTGCACCACTTGTTAAAGTGCTAATTGATTTATTAACGATTCAACCAGCATTTATCGTTTTTGGAGCAATCTTTCTAGTCATACAGCTTCCTATATCATTTATATATGATACAAGTGTTGATGAAGAAGTAACAACGACAAATGTAGAAATAAAACATTATGGTATTAAACCTTTTAAAAGTATTTATATACTCTTTGTTATGGCAACTACCATTGGTTTGATGATGATCGGATTATCCTATCAAATTGGTGTCGTTTATTATGAGTTTAATGTACTTGAAGTTACTGCAGCACTATCATTTTTCGCGATTATGAATGGTATTGCTAGACCTATTTTTGGAAGGTTAATGGATAAAAAAGGTTTTGTATTTAGTGTTAGACTTAGTTTAGTATTAATAGGAGTTGCATCAATTATTGGTATATTAAATCAAGGTAACCTTTTAATTTTATTTATCATGTCATTTTCATTATTTTGGTTTAACTTAGGAGCATGGTTAGCGATTGTACCGGCAGCAATTAAGTCATTTTATGGCATGAAGCAATACAGCAAAGTCTATGGCATCATGTTTACAGGTTATGGTATTGGAGCTATTTTAGGTACAGTTGTTTCTGGAATGATTATGGATTTATTGAAATGGACGACTAATCTTTATATGCTCGTTTTAGTTTTAATTGGTTTATCGTTTGTTATTGTTAGTCTGATTCATAGAAATATTCGAATCAGTCAATTATATGTTGCAAAACAAACACCGGATATGGTTAAAGAAGTATAAACATATTTGACGATAAAAAAAAACGGTTATGTTAACCGTTTTTTTATTTAATAAACCAAGATATTATTATCCTTTCAAAATTGATATATAGATGATTGCGATGATTATAGGTGTTACAACTGAAGCGAAGTCTATCCAAGTTATTCTAACGGATCGACGCATAATAAAATAACCGATAAAGCCAGCAGCTGCTATGATTGTTAGAGAAATAAATGATGTGCTATAGAAAAAAGTATATGTGCTTGCTGAAATAAACAATAGATTTAGAGGGATTAAGGATTTATAACCAATTTTGCTTAAGCTTAGTCTTCCGATATTTTCAGATTTTTCAGTACGTATCGATTGGTAACTTAATATAAAACCTAAAATAGATAAAGTTATAAAAATGAGGGTGTTGATTAAAACTTGAGTTGGTTCTAAACTATGCGTGATAGGAACAGAACCACCTATGTCTGGCCTTGAGATGTATAAAAGAGTGTGTGTTAGTTGGCTAATCGAATAGAAGGGATTGAACATAAATGCATGAGTATAACCAAGCATTCTTATCTGTGTACTAGCTAAAAATGTTGACAAAAAAAGGAAAGCTGTGTGGAAAATGATAATAAAAGCAATCCCATCAACTAGTGTATTAGCTTTTAGGAATAAATATGAAGTTAATCCATATAATACTGCAATATAAAAAATAGTGACCAAGTAAAGTAGTAAAAGATATCCAGTTAAAAAGCTACCATCCGTAAGGATAGAAAAAGCTATAAGACCTATAAAATACATGGTTGTCCAAATAAACAATAGTTGAATAAAACCAAAGAAAAGCTGTGTAAGAAGAAGTTGTTGTCTTGAAACAGGTAGACTATAATAAAGATCAACATCTTTCGAATTTCTAAAAATGTATAATCTAAAAATAGTAACAATCGGAATCAATATCATTATAAAAACGAGCGGTGTTGCGAAAACGTCAGGTGTGCGAAAGGTTGGCCTACCAGGAATGAGTTCATTATAATAACGATATGTATTCATCAAAACTGAAATAACGAAAATGATTGTAGGAATTAATGCCATAACTAGAGTTTGTAACCACTTATTTTTTATTAAGTATGTGAGATATAATTTCATTTTGAGTCACCACCTTGGTAAACCATAAAATATTCTTCAAAACCCATTGGTAATTCATCAATAACATGATAATCCTTAGCATCTATCGTATTTTCAAGTGATGAGTGCTCACCTTCAATAACTAGCGTTAATACACGACCTTCTTGTTGCTGAAATAAGATTTTTAAAGAGTTTGTAGTTAATTGATAAGGTGAAACATCTTTCAAAATAATGCGATATTTTCTTAGTTTTGATAATTCATCACTCAAATGACCAAATCGCTTGAAGCGACCCTCATCTATGATACCAAAAGAATCACAGATGTCTTCGAGCTCTCTAAGAGAATGACTTGTTAATATAAATATTTTATCGGTTTGGTTTTCTTCAATCATTAGTTGCTTAAACTTAAGTCTTGCAATAGGATCTAAGCCATCAAATACTTCATCAAGTAATAAATATTTTGCATTGGATGCAAAAGCTATTGCAATATAAGCTTGTCTTCTCATCCCTTTAGATATATGACTTAATGACATATTTTCTGATAGGTTAAATAGCGATAAGATAGACAAATATTTAGCATCATCAAATGGATAAAAAACGTGGTAAAGGTTTCTTAAATCTTTGATAGTCATCCCGTGTGAATGAATTGGTTGATCTGACAAAAAGAAGATATTTTTTTTAACATCTTGATTTTCATCAAGTGATTGATGATCAATTTTGATTACACCATATTCTGGAATCAACACGCCGGATAAAAGTTTAAGGAAAGTAGATTTACCAGCACCATTTACTCCGACCAAGCCAAAAATAGTCCCTGGTTCAAGCTCTAAATTCATGTTGTTTATGACATCCAATTTTCCAAATGATTTGTTTAAATTTTTGACATTAATCATGTTTTTTACCCCCAAGTAAAGCTTTTATGTATTTGATGATTTCATCATTATTATGATTTTCTTTAAGTTTGTTAATTATTGGATCAAGAATGGATAGTTCAGACTTTGGTTTGGATTGATAGGACTTAACATACGCACCCTTTTTTGGTATGATTTCAATGAGTCCATCTGATTCTAATAGCTGGTAACTCTTCATAACAGTATTTGGGTTAACCCCTAAATCCATAGCAATTTTTCTTACACTAGGTAGGGCTTCTCCTTCTAAATAAGCACCTGTTTGAATCAGATGCTGAATATCGTTTTTTATACGTAGGTATAGATCTATTTTTTCATTCATATAATCCTCCCCATCTGTATTAACTGTATTATTTAGATTTATTATATCACATTATTATGAGGATACAATCTTTTTTAGTGATGATAATACGTTTTGCAATTTCATAGGTTTTATTAACGATATCATTTTAATAAATGTATACATAGATCGAAAGATATAAAAATAATCAATAGAAAAGCAAAAAACGGCTAAAATAAGCCGTTTTATTTCATATGTTTGGTGGAGATGAGGGGAATTGAACCCCTGTGCAAAACACTTCATAAAGCACTTTCTACATGTTTAGTTTGTTTATGATTTAATGCTTTAACCTAAACAAACAAAAGGTTATAACACGATCCTATAAGGTTCTTTTATTGTCCTAGGAAAAACAATAAATATAACTTACTAAAATTGGGCCGCATCAGAACCGTAAGTGAATTCAGAATTGGCTCGCACCTTTTCTTAGGCAGCGAAACTTAAAGATTGGTTTCCGGTTATAATAACCTCGGCTTTTTTACTTGAGCAACCAAGACATGCTTATACTCTACTCCATGCCGTGACGAATCCAGAACATCCCCAGCGCATATATCTTACATCAAAGCAATACATTTGTAAAGACTTAACATTTATTTTATAAAAATAAGGGTGGTATAATATAAGAAAACAAAGGTTTTACATATTTCACAAATAATTTAAAAGCTTTGAATAAATGAAATACATATATTAACATATATACTACATAACTAAAATGATATAATGAATAGTGATAAACAAAGGGGACTTCTTATGATAAAAGCAATCATATTTGACATGGATGGAACAATTTTAAACACAATTGAAGATATTACTGATAGTGTTAATTATGCACTATCTTTGAAAAAATTACCTGAAAAATCAGTTGAAGATATAAAACTTGCTGTTGGTAGCGGTGCATATCAATTAATTGAAAGAGTAGTACCAGCTAATTACGATGAAAAAGAAACAAAAGAAGTCTATAATATTTATCAAGAATACTACGATCAAAACAGTTCAAATCGAACTGGACCATATGATGGTATTTTAGACTTACTTAAGAATTTAAAAGAAAAAGGTTATAAGCTTTCAGTGGTTTCTAATAAACATGAGTATTTAGTTAATGAATTAAATATCAAAATGTTTAAAAACTATTTTGACGTATCAATAGGGATGGTAGAAGGCATACCAATTAAACCTAAGCCAGATATGTTATTAAAAGCAATCAAACTACTTGAAGTATCTAAAGATGAAGTCGTATTCATAGGAGATTCTGATGTTGATATATTAACAGCCAGAAATGCCAAAATAACTTCAATAGGAGTAACGTGGGGATTTAGAGATCGACAGGTTCTAATTGATCATCAAGCAAACTATATAATAGATAGTCCAAAAGAGTTATACCAAATCATTGAGGGGATCAACAAATTATGAGTATGATTAGACTAGAGAATGTCTCTAAATATTATAAATCAGAGGAAACTGTATCTGTTGGTATGAAGAAAATAAACCTAGAGTTTAACCTAGGTGAATTTGTTGCTGTCACAGGTGAATCAGGATCAGGTAAATCTACATTACTTAATGTTATCAGTGGCTTAGATGGTTATGAAGATGGTGAGCTTTATTTATTTGGTGAAGAGACATCACATTATACAATCGCTGATTGGGAAAAATATCGTGGAACCAACATTGGTTTTGTTTTTCAAAACTATAATATCATCGATTCATATACGGTGCTTCAAAATGTATTATTAGCACTTGAGGTTCAAGGATACGACCCAAAAACAAGAAAACAAAGAGCTTTAGAATTAATCGAAAAAGTAGGCTTAACAAGCCACAAAAATCATAAAGCATCTAAATTATCAGGTGGTCAAAAGCAACGTACAGTCATTGCAAGAGCACTTGCTAAAGATTGTCCAATTATTGTTGCTGACGAACCAACTGGAAACCTTGATTCAGCATCAGGTGCGCAAGTTTTAAAAGTATTACATGAATTAAGCAAAGACAAATTAATCATCGTGGTTACACATGAATATAGTCAAGTTGCAGAATATGCAACAAGACGTATCAAAATGCATGATGGTGAAGTTGTTGAAGATAAAAAAATTAAAAAACCTTTAGAGGTTACTCAAAAAGATGCTCCAAAAATCAAAGGGATGCCATTTCATACACTTCTAAGGTTTACATTAAGAAATCTTTTTGCAACACCAAAACGTTTGGTGTTCTTAGTGTTTATGCAAATGCTTGTTATGGTTGCATTCACATTGTTTTATACCTTTAGATTAAGTTCGATTAGAGAAATGGAAGTTGCTCAATCTCAACGATTCCCAAATGTTCCTGAAACTAGAGTTCTCATAGAAAAAAGAGATGGCGAGGATTTTGGTGCTGATGATTTAGCATATTTTAATAATATTCGTTATGTTTCCCATGTTTACGAACAAGGACTTAATTTTTATAATTCAACAAGACTATATATATTTAAATCAGAAAACATATATTCGCATGGAACGAGCATCTATATGGATGGAAGACAAGTCGAAGGTACAGATGCTGCCATTACTCTGAGTCCTATCAATGTAGAAGGTACACTTCCAGTAGCAAAAAATGAAATTGTTATCGGTCATAATTGGGTTGATTATCAAATTGGTGAAACTGTTAAAATTGGGACATCAAATTATTATAATTACGAAGGTTCACAAATAGATGACGAAGATTTTATTGGTGACTTTATGATTACAGGTATCGATAAATCAAGATCACATATTTTATACTTTTCACAAGCATTTTTAGAATCTGAGGATGAAGTTCCCAGATATATAGAAAATGTGAGTGTCAAAAACTCTTTAAAAGATCAAGCAAATTATGGATTTGGTTTTCAGTATGGATCTAATTATCATAACATAGAGAGAAGCACTATAGATCTTCCAGGTAAAATGATTCAATTTGATGATGGTAGTGGTGATCCTATCGAATTTGTAACGACAACCGATATAACACTTGTTGGATACGTCTATAATGAGAGCACTTGGACAGCTGAAGAAGTCCTTATTACAGTTGAAGACGTTAATATCCATTATAATAACGTAACTTATTATGCCACAATGAGTGATGAGATAGCTGATATCATCGTAGATTATTTGTTGGATGAATATGAACATTTTTACTTATCAGAAAATAGATTAGTCTTATCACTTAGTGTTAGTGGATTAAGTGCGGGTAATCGCGTTATTAAATCAGTTGATTCAGATATATATCGTGTGATTTATCCAGCAAATATTCCTAATCCTAGTCAAGGGATATTCGTCTTTATGCAAGCTTTGTTTACAGGTGTATTTTTACTTATATTCGGTATTTTGCTTTATTCCATAGTTCATGCTGTAACTAAAAATATGATGAAAACAAGGAAGAAAGATTTTGCAATCTATCGCTCTATTGGAACGAATAAAACAACACTTGCAAGGTTAGTCGTTTTAGAACAAGTTTTTATTGCTTTAATAAGTTCTATTATGATGTTTATTGTATTATATATACTTGGCGCATATATACCATTTATTTACCGTATTGTTCAATATATGGAAAACATTGATTATGTAATCTTAATTGGCATCTTCTTATTCTTTGGTGCATGGTTAGGTCTAAGATTCAATAAGAAAATATTCAAGCAATCAGTTATTGAATCAATCGTTTCAAGTCGGGAGGAATAATCATGATAAAAGTCAAAGGTTTACAAAAATATTTCTTTAGACATAAACGAAATGAGATTCATGTATTAAATGACATGACGATTGATTTTCCAGAATCTGGACTTGTTGTCTTGTTAGGACCATCTGGATCAGGTAAAACTACATTATTAAACGTGATTGGTGGACTTGATAGTGTTCAACAAGGTACGATTGAGTTTGATGATCAACAAATTAACCGTTATAAATCAAGTACATGGGATAAAATTCGTAATGAATCTGTAGGCTATATCTTCCAAAATTATAATTTGCTACCACAACTATCTGTTTATGAAAACATTGCATTAGTTTTAAAGATGCTTGGTATTCATGATACGAATATTATTGATCAAAGGGTTACTTATATTTTAAAAGCTGTTAATATGTATCCTTTTAGAAAAAAGAAGTCAACTCAATTATCTGGTGGTCAACAACAAAGGGTTGCTATTGCAAGAGCTCTAGTTAAAAATCCAAGAGTCATCATCGCTGATGAACCAACAGGAAACTTAGATTCAAAAAATTCGATTGATATTATGAATATCATTAAAGAAATCTCCAAACAAAAATTGGTTGTTTTAGTAACGCATGAAAGAGATTTAGCCAATGTTTATGGTGATCGAATTATTGAAATTAAAGATGGAAAAATCATTGATGACCATTTAAATGAATCAGATCATGAGCATCATGTATCAGAAGAAAATATTTTATATTTAAAAGATATGAATCAATTAACTGAACTTGGAAATGACAATGTTAAATTATCACTTTATCATGATTCAAATCAATCCATTGATCCAGTTAATATTCGTTTGATTGTTAAAAATAAAACGCTTTACTTAGATGTAGATAGCAGCTTGACTAAAATTAGATTAATTGATGAGTCTAGCAATCTCTTGGTTAAAGATGAACATTACGTCAAAAAGAACAAAGAACAATTATTAGAGACTGCATTTAAAACGGATATGTTAGATAATAAAGATGTTCATAAGAGTTTTAGAACGATTGTATCGATTAAGCAAATCTTTATGTTGGCTTTACAAAAGATTTTATATTCATCAAGAAAAGGCAAAATTATGTTGTTTAGTTTTATCATGTCTGGAGCGGTTATCGCATTATCGATTGCTATGGTTTCAGCAACCATTATTCCTGATTTATCAAACATGAGATATGAAAGCAATTATGTTAGAGTTAGAGATTCATCATTTAATAAAATGGAATATGAGGACTTAGTAGCTTACGCAGATAACAATAGCAAATTATATGTCAATACATTAGGGGACATTGAAGTATCTGTCCTAGATCCGCTAAACGATGATAGAGCATTGTTTGAACTATCATATACACAAGGATTTTTCTCACCATCCATTTCCAACTTGACTTTAGATATAGTGGACCATGTCCAAAGATCTAAAATTGTTAAAGGAAGATTACCTCAGTCACATGATGAATTTATAATAACAAGTGAGCTTGCTGATCAAGCAATTCAAAGTCAAGGAGCAGAATATGGTGTATGGACATGGGATCATTTATTATTAGAAAACTTTGAGATTTCAGGCTATCCTGTAAAACTAGTGGGAATTACTAAAAGTGATTTAAATATTGTCTATACCACAAGAGAGTTTGCTAATATGATTAAACCAACATCTTATGTTACAGCAGTTCCAATTTATGCAGGTACTTTGAATGCTCAAATTATCGGTGACCATTATTTAGATGAGAACCTATTAGTTCAAGGGCAATTGCCTACAGGAAGCGAAGTGCTTGTATCACAAGCTTTATATGATGCATTGCTCAAATTTCCTTCAGGACAGGATTGGCCAAAGACCTTTGATGATTTTGATTATACTATTAGTGGTGTGTTTACTGATACAGAAAGATTAATCGTTGGTTCAAATCTAATTGTTGAGAAAGCAAGATTTGATAAAACAACGAACTTTTATGTCTATTCAAGTCAACCTAGAGATCTAGTCAATGCTCTTGAAGCAGATGATATAGAAGCAATTCTTGAACTCGATGAGCAAACGAATATATTTAATCAAAGCACTGTTCAAGCGAGAGTTACAACAACGATTGTTGCTTTAGTTATTATCGGTTTTACTTTATTAGGGTTTTACTTCATTATGCATTCATCAATGGTATCAAGAATTTATGAGATATCCGTATATCGTGCATTAGGTATGAAGAAAAGTGAGATATTCATTTCATTCATGATCGAAATTCTCATATTGTCAACAGTAACTTCATTGATTGGATATGGTATTGCTACACTTGGCTTAGTTCAATCATCGAATACTCTAATAGGTGCTTTTAGAGCATTTTTAGTGACACCATTAACGATATTTGTTGGTATTATTATCTTATATGGCATTAATTTAATTGGAGGTATGTTTCCAATATTCATGCTCCTTAGAAAAACACCAGCGCAAATACTTGCACAATATGATATTTAGCAAACAAAAAGAGCCGATTGGCTCTTTTCTTTACATCCAAGTTGTTATATCGTTAATATCTAATCTTACTGATCTATAACCATCTTCAGCTTTTTTTCCGATTGATACAATCATCACTGGTTTGTATCTTTCTTCATCTAGACCTAATGCTTTAACTAGCATTTCGTGACGGAAACCACCTATTGAACAGGTATCATAACCATATTCTCTTGCAATGAGCATAAGTTGCATAGCAACCAATCCTCCATCGATCAATCCTGTTTTTTCTAAACGATCAAGAGAAACAGTATTCACCATATTAGAAATGCTTCTTAATTGTTTTTCTCGAACTTCAATAGGCATAACACCTGCCTCAACAGCTTTATCATATATTTTTTCAGCGTATTCGTATTTCTTTAAATCATTTAAGATAACGATCATCGCTGCTGATGTTTCCAATTGATTGATATTCCCATACAAAGTGGGTCTTAATCTTTCTTTAGCATCATTAGACTCGACGACAATAAATCTCCATGGTTGCATGTTCATTGATGACGGAGCTCTGGTTGCTTTTTCAAGTATTTCAGTCATTTCGTCTTTGCTAATTTTTACATTGGGATCGTATATTCTAATCGATCTGCGTTCTGTAAGTTTTGACATTTGAATCCCTCCTATATCTAAAATCATTATATCATGTAAAGTGTTTATATATCCTGTTGATGATTGCTCAAATGTGCTATAATCGTTATAGGAAGGAAGATGATGATGACAAAATTTATATTGGTTCGACATGGTGAACCTAGATATGATGAAGTATTAGAAAGAAAATATTTTGGAATGGGTTATGATTTAGGTAGATTAACCGATTTAGGTGTTAAACAAGCAGAAGAAAGAGCTAAAGATCCAGTTTTTAAAGATGCAGAAATCATTGTTTCCTCACCTTATACAAGAGCATTACAAACTGCAGCAATTATCTCAAGAATTACTGGTATTCCTTTAACAGTTGAAAATGATTTACATGAATGGATGCCGGATACGACTTTTAAGTTTGAACTAGATGCTAGTCAAGCGTTTGACGAATATGTTTATTCTAAAGGAATAAGAAATGACGCAACTGTTTATCATTGGGAATCATATGGTCAGTTGAAGAATCGAGTGAGTTTAGCTTTAAGTAAATATCAAAATTATAAGAAAGTTATTGTTGTATGTCATGGTATTGTGATATCAACATTAACACGATTTAATGATATGATTGAACATTGTGGTGTTAGGGAAGTTACGCTTTAATGAATATTCAAAAATTAGAAGCTTGGTATGTGAAAAATCATCGAAAGCTTAGTTTTAGAGAATCAAATCGTCCTTATGATATATGGGTAAGTGAAGTGATGTTGCAACAGACACAAGTTGAAACGGTCTTACCTTTTTTTGAACGTTTTATGAAAAAGTATCCTACAGTTATAGAACTTGCAGATGCAAAAGAAGAAAGACTGCAAAAGGATGTTGAAGGATTAGGATATTATCGTCGTTTTAGAAATATGCATCTAGCAGCCAAAATGATTAAAGATGAATATGATGGCAAGTTTCCAAGCACATATGAGGAAGTCATTAAACTACCAGGTATTGGCAAATATACTGCAGGTGCCATTATGTCAATTGCTTATCAAAAGCCTTATAGTGCACTTGATGGAAATGTTATTCGTGTGTTATCAAGATATTTAGGCAATGATAAGGATATGAGAATTGAAAGAAACAAAAAAGAGTTAGATCAAATCAATCAATCTTATATTGAGCAAGCGAATCCAAATGTTTATACTCAAGCGATGATGGAACTTGGTGCTTTAGTATGTAGACCTAAAAATACGAAATGTGAGATATGTCCACTTAACGAACATTGTTTTGCTTATCAAAATGATTTGGTTGATGCATACCCAGTATTATCTAAGTTAAACGACAAAAAAGAGTTTCATTATATTACATTATTAATTCATAATGAACATGGATTATTTTTAAGAAAAAGAGATGAGGAACTTTTAAAAGGGATGTATGAATATCCTCAATTTGAAAGCGAAAGTATAAATACTGTTATGGATATGTTAGAAGATCGAGGTGTGATACTTGATGTCTTCTATAAGCATGATAAAACATACAAGCATGTTTTTACACATCAAGTATGGTATATGGATGTTTATGAAGCTAAACTTGTCTCAGGGAAACTAAAAGAATGGGTATGTGTTGATGCTCATCAGTTTAAGCAACTACCGATGGCAATTGCTCATCGGAAGATTAAAAAATAAAAAAAAAGACCCATAGGGTCAATTTCTAAAGAATTCAAGAAAGTCTTGGTTATCTTTTAGTGAATAATAGATTGGAATACCTAAGGCATATAATACTACAAACTCACCTATGAATACTGATGGCATTGTAATATATAATGGTCCTAGTAAATAACCATAAGTTAGAATTAAACCAACTATAATACCATTACTAACAGCAGGCCAAATTAATGCAAATAGTGGAACTTTTCTTGTATACCACATGAGTAATCCAGCAATTGTTGTAGCCATAGTTCCGAATACTACATCAATGATTATTGCTCCACCTACTAAGTTAGCTATAAAACAACCGACTGTCAGTCCGATGATACTTTTCTTATCGAAGAAAACTAAAATCATTAACACTTCAGCAATTCTAAATTGAATCAATCCAAAACTAGCAAATTGAAACACATAGACTAAGACAACATACACGGAAGCAATCATTGACTGCTTCAAAAAATCTTTTAATAACATTTTATTCATTTGTAATCTCCCTGTTTTGTTTTAGCTGGTTTCCTAGGGTACAGCTAATATTACTTAAACATTTTATCAAAGATATGCTATAATTACAAGATGAAGGATGATAAACATGGGTATAAATTTTGAAGTCTTGCATGTATGTAAACAAAGTGGAGCACGTTTAGGAAAATTAACAACACCTCACGGGGTTTTTGAAACGCCTTTTTTTATGCCTGTAGGCACTCAAGCAACAGTTAAGACTTTGGAACCTAAAGAGATAAAAGAAGTCTCTGAAGGGCTTATTTTAGGCAATACTTACCACTTATGGCTACAGCCAGGAGAAGAACTTGTTGAAAAACATGGAGGTATCCGCGGTTTTATGAATTGGGATGGAGCTGTTTTAACAGATAGTGGTGGATATCAAGTGTTTTCGTTAACCGAAATGCGCAAGATTACTGAAGAAGGTGTACATTTTAAGCATCATAAAAATGGATCTGCTTTATTTATGTCTCCAGAAGATTCGATTAAGGTGCAAGAAAAACTAGGTGCTGATATTATCATGAGCTTTGATGAATGTCCACCACCTTATGAAACATATGAGTATATGAAAGACTCTGTTGATAGAACTTTACGCTGGGCAAAACGAGGACAAGATGCTTTATCTACTGATCAAGCATTATTCGGTATTGTTCAAGGTGGATTAAATGAAGATTTAAGAAAGTATTGTGCAGAAAAACTAATCGATATGGATTTTCCTGGATATTCGATTGGCGGATTATCTGTTGGAGAAACCAAAGAAGAGATGTATCAGATGACAAAGTATTTAAACCCAATTTTGCCATTTGATAAACCAAGATATTTAATGGGTGTTGGTGCACCTGATGATTTAGTTGAAAATGTGATTCATGGTATTGATATGTTTGATTGTGTACTACCTACAAGGATTGCTCGTCACGGAACAGCTTTAACAACTGAAGGTAAAATTGTAATAAAAAATCAAACTTATGAACATGACATGAAACCATTAGATCCTCATTTGAAAACTAAAGTTTCTAAATATACACGTTCATACATCAGACATTTATTTAAGGCTGAAGAAATGTTAGGGATGCGATTAGTAACTTATCAAAATTTGGCTTATCTAAAGTATTTAATGCAAGAAATAAGAACAGCAATTAAAGAAGATAGACTTCTTGATTTTAAAGAAGAAATGAAGAAAAAAACAAATTATTTCAAATCTAGATAAAAATCTTTCATTTATAGAGATTATATTGTAAAATAGAGATAGTGCTAGGAGGTATACCTATGGTATTTGGCGAATCTGATAATTTCAATCAAAAGCCCGTTATAAAAGTTATTGGTGTTGGTGGGGGTGGCGGTAACGCAATCAACAGAATGATAGAAAACGATGTTAAAGGCGTTGTTTTTGTTGCTATGAACACCGATGCTCAAGTACTAAAAGTATCGAAAGCTGAAACCAGAGTACAACTTGGTAAGTATTTAACAAGAGGACTTGGAGCTGGTGCGAAATCCGAAGTTGGTCGCCAAGCTGCAGAAGAGTCGATTGAAGAAATAGAAGATGTTTTAAGTGATGCAGATATGGTCTTCATTACTGCAGGCATGGGTGGTGGTACCGGAACAGGTGCTGCACCAATTATTGCACAAAAAGCTAAGGAAATGGGATGTTTGACGATTGGTATCGTCACAAAACCATTTGCTTTTGAAGGACCTGCTCGTATGCAAGCAGCAATTTATGGTTTGGAAGAATTAAAACCTCACGTTGATACATTAATCGTTATACCTAATGAAAGATTGTTAGCTATATCTGGTCCAACAACTCAGTTGTTAGACGCATTTAGAGAATCTGATAATGTGCTTCGTCAAGGTGTACAAGGTATTGCTGAAATTATTGCTATTCCTGGTTTGATTAACGTGGACTTTGCTGATGTTAAGACTGTTATGGAAAATAAAGGTACTGCATTAATGGGTATCGGTATTGCTTCTGGTGAAGATCGTGCAATTGAAGCAGCTAGAAAAGCAATTCACTCTAAATTGTTAGAAGTTAGTATTGATGGAGCAACTGATGCTATTGTTAATATTACTTCTGGGACAAATATTACATTATTTGAAACTGAACAAGCATTATCTGAAATAAGAAATGCAACAGATAGAGATTTAAATATTATTTATGGAACAACCGTAAATCAAGATTTAGATGAAGAATTAATTGTAACAGTTATTGCAACTGGTTATGAGTTAAAAGCAAAAGATTCTACGATTGAAAACTTAGCAAGTGAAATTTTCAATAAGTCTTCTGATGAACAAATGAAACTTACAAAACAAGGATTAAAATCACAAGAATATGAAGAAGATGATTTAGAAAACAATCAACCTTCAGAAGGTAAGAAACGCAACCTGCCTTCATGGTTAGTTAAAAAAGGAAAATTTTAAAAGGCGAAAGCCTTTTTTACTGGAAGGATATAAAATATGTTAAAAGCAGGAATAGTTGGCTTACCGAATGTAGGAAAATCTACACTCTTTAATGCCATTACAAAAGCAGAAGCACTTGCAGCAAACTATCCGTTTGCTACAATTGAACCCAATGTTGGTATTGTTTTTGTACAAGATAAAAGATTAGATGTTTTAGCCCAAAAATATAAACCGAAAAAAGTAGTTCCTACTGCATATGAATTTATTGATATTGCAGGTTTAGTTAAAGGTGCATCGAAAGGTGAAGGATTGGGGAATCAGTTTTTAAGCCATATTCGTGAAGTTGATGCTATTTGTCAAGTGGTGCGTTGTTTTGATGATGAAAATGTAACTCACGTTGATGGGAAAGTAGACCCAATTAGAGATATTGAGACCATTAAAATAGAACTTAATTTAGCAGATATTGAATCCATAGAAAAACGCATTCAAAGACTAGAAAAAAAGGTTAAAACGAAATCTAAAGAAGCCATTCAAGAACAAGATTTATTAAAACGTATTAAAGATACTTTGGATCTAAATGAAAGTCCTAGACTTCTAGATTTTACAGAAGAAGAATTAAAGATTATTAAAAACTTCAATTTATTGACAATGAAACCTATGATTTATATTGCTAATGTTGCTGAAGAAGGTCTTCATGAACCAGAAAAAAACCAACATTATCAAAATGTTTTATCCTATGCGAAAAAAGAAGGTACTGAAGTTGTTTTAATTTCAGCACAAGTAGAAATGGAAATAGCTTCACTTCAACCTGATGAGCAAGTTAGTTTCTTAGAAGCTTATGGTTTAGAAAAATCAGGATTAAATGAAGTGATTGAAAAAAGTTATGAATTACTTGGTTTAAAAACATACTTTACAGCAGGAGAGCCAGAAGTTAGAGCTTGGACATTTAAAAATGGTATGAAAGCGCTTCAATGTGCTGGTATTATTCATAGTGACTTTGAAAGAGGATTTATAAAAGCTGAGACATTGGCTTATGATGACCTCATTAAATATGGAACACCTCAAGTTGCCAAAGAAAATGGAAAAGTTAGATTAGAAGGGAAAGACTATGTTGTCAAAGATGGAGACATCATGCTCTTTAGGTTTAATGTGTAATGTTATTTGATATCAATGCGACTGTGATTTGTGCATCTAAATATTTCGATTCGAATCAAATGAGAACCTTGTATGAAAAAGGTGTCTTTCATTTTGGAGAAAATAGAGCACAAGATTTAATCAAAAAATTAAAAGATCTTAATGATCTAAACATCACATGGCATTTTATTGGACATCTACAATCCAATAAAGTTAAGGATATCATTAATCAAATTGATTATCTACATACGCTTGATCGAATCAGTTTAGCAGATAGCATTCAAAAGCACGCAATAAAGCCTATTAAATGCTTTATTCAAGTCAATTTAACCGAAGAAGATCAAAAAAGCGGTGTTTTACTCTCGAATTTGTCTCAATTTCTTTTAGAAATTAAAAAATATGATAAAATAGAGTTAATCGGTTTTATGACCATTGGTAAAGATGAAGACTTACTTGTTACAGAACAAGTTTTTCATCAACTTGATGAGTTAGCTACAACGTACAAGCTACCTTATCGATCCATGGGAATGACCAATGATTACGAACTTGCAATCAAGCATCATGCGACACATTTTCGTATTGGTAGAAAATTTCTTGAACTGCTTGAATAGGAGGAATTATGGGATTATTTAGCTTTGGTAAAAAAAAGAAAAATGAAGATCAATCAAATGAAGACAATGAAATAATGTCCGACAAAATCATTTTTGAAAATCTTTTAACAGATGAGGATCAATACATTACAGGTCTTGCAGAAAAAATGATCAATGGACATCCACTAATTCTAAACTTTGAGCCTCTTGATATTGATCAAGCAAACAAAGTTATCGCATTTCTTTCAGGTGTCATTTATGCCATACATGGAGAAATAGCAAACGTTCAAGAAAAAGTGTTTATGTTTGCAGCTAGCGATGTTTATGATGATGGTTCAATGGAAGAATTTTTAAAAGATGTTATTGAATAGAATATTGCAATGAAAAGGACAAGCAAACTTAATTGAAGTTTCAAGCGATTTAGGGATGGTGTAAGCCTAAAACCACTCGATGAGTATGTATCACCTTTGAGCAAACATCAAAAAACGAAGTGCTAGAGTTTTCTCTAGAACTAAGGTGGTACCGCGGAATTTTATTTCGTCCTTAGCGATAAGGGCGAATTTTATTTTTATATATGATGATAAGGAGAGATAGAATGGATTATAAAGACACGTTATTGATGCCAAAAACAGACTTTCAAATGAGAGGGAACTTAGGTGTCAGAGAGGTAGAATTTCAACAAAGATGGCATGAAATCGATCTCTATAAAAAAGTATTAGAAAAAAATAAAGAATCAATACCTTTTATTTTGCATGATGGACCACCATATGCAAATGGAGATATTCATATTGGACACGCACTCAATAAAATCTTAAAGGATTTTGTTTTGCGTTATCAAACAATGAAAGGTAGATATGTCCCCTATGTGCCAGGATGGGATACACATGGTCTACCTATTGAAACTGCATTAACTAAAAAAGGTGTAAAGCGTAAGGAAATGTCATTAGTTGAGTATAGAAAACTGTGTAGAGATTACGCTCTTGATCAAGTAGAAAAACAAAAGGGTCAATTTGCACGATTAGGTATATTAGGTGAATGGGAGAATCCATATATCACTTTAACCAATGATTATGAAGCAAATCAAATCAAAATATTCGCGAAGATGGTCGAAAGAGGCTTAATCTATAAAGGCTTAAAGCCTGTATATTGGTCACCATCTTCAGAATCAGCACTAGCAGAAGCTGAAATTGAATATCAAGATAAACAATCAATTTCAGTATATGTTGCTTTTCCATCAGTCGATGCAAAAGGATCTTTAAAAGATGCATCGTTTTTGATATGGACAACAACACCATGGACACTTCCAGCAAACTTAGCAATTTCAGTACATCCAAGATTTAATTATACGGTTTTACAAGTTGGAAAAGAAAAATATGTATGTGCTGAAACTTTAGTTGAGACACTAGCAAATTTATTGAACTGGGAAGATTACAAAGTACTTGATACCGTCAAAGGCAAAGATTTAGAGTTTATGAAATATAAACATCCGCTATATGACCGTATTTCACCAATAATCGTTGGCGAACATGTAACAGATTCTGATGGTACTGGACTTGTTCATACAGCTCCAGGTCATGGTGAAGACGATTACCGCATAGGTAAGGTTTATGATTTAGATGTTTTTTGTCCGGTTGACGATAAAGGTTTTATGACTGAAGATGCAGGCCAGTTTGCAGGTCAGTATTATGAGGTTGCAAATGAAGATATTGTTGCTGCACTTGAAGAAAAAGGTGTGCTACTTAAACATAATAAGTTTACCCACTCTTATCCACATGATTGGAGAACAAAAAAACCTGTTATCTTTAGAGCAACACCTCAATGGTTTGCAAGTATTGATCAATTAAAACAAGAATTATTAAGCGAAGTTAAAAAGGCTGATTGGCTACCATTATGGGGAGAACTTCGTATCTCAAATATGATTACTGGTCGCGAAGACTGGTGTATATCAAGACAACGTGCATGGGGTGTTCCAATTCCAGTCTTTTATGCTGAAAATGATGAGCCAATCATGACACAAGAAGTTTTAGAACATGTTAGTAACCTATTTGGAAAATATGGTTCTGATGTTTGGTATGAAAAAGAAGCTATAGATCTTCTACCTAAAGGTTTTACACATCCAGGTAGTCCGAATAATGTTTTTAGAAAAGAAACTGATATTATGGATGTTTGGTTTGACTCAGGAACATCACATGCTGTATTACAATCAAGAGACTTACCTTATCCAGCTGATTTATATTTAGAAGGATCAGATCAGTATCGTGGTTGGTTTAACTCATCACTAATAACAGGTGTAGCAGCTTATGGTCAAGCACCATATAAAAAAGTTGTCTCCCATGGATTTGTATTAGATGGTCAAGGTAAAAAAATGAGCAAATCAATAGGTAATGCTGTTGATCCATTAGTCGTTATGAAACAGCAAGGTGCTGACTTACTCAGATTATGGGTAGCGACTGTAGATTATCAAAGCGATGTAAGAATATCAAAAGAAATGATGAATCAAATTTCTGAAGGTTATAGAAAAATCAGAAATACATTACGTTTTATGTTAGGTAACCTTGATGGTTTTGATCCCTTAAAACAATATATTGAATATGAAGACCGTAGTAAATTAAACAGAGTCATGACACTTAAATACAACACACTTGTTAAACAAGTTATTAGTGCTTATGAAAAATATGAGTTTGATAAAGTTTATCGTCTTGTTGTTCCATTTATGACAAATGATTTGAGTGCTTTTTATCTAGACTACACAAAAGATATCTTATACATTGAAAAAGAAGATGATAAAGAAAGAAAAGGCGTTCAATCAACGTTATATGACATCACTTTAGGCATATTAAAATTATTAACACCTATCTTGCCACATACGGCGTCAGAAGCATATTTATTATTACCTTATCAAGCTGAAAAAGATGTTTACTTGGAAAACTTACCACAAATCAGTACTAAAAAAGAAGATGACTTGATGAAAGCATTTAAAGTATTTGATCACATGAGAGAAAATGTCTTGAAGAAACTAGAACAAGCAAGAGAATTAAAAGTGATTGGTAAATCATTGGCAGCTCAACTAGATATGGTTGTAACACTAGAACAAAAAGATGCCATAGATTTCCTAGATATGAAAATACATCAAGTCTTAATTGTTTCAAAAGTTAATTTATCTGTTGGAAATAAACTAGAAGTTCATGTATCACCTGCATCAGGAGATACATGTGATCGTTGTTGGAACATAGTGGATCATGTTAATGAAAATGGGTTATGTGATCGCTGTCAACAAGTTATAGGGAGTAAGTAACTTATGAATATATTAGTTGTCAACGATGACGGATATCAAGCACAAGGATTAGAAATATTAGTTAGAGCATTACAACCTTACGGTAATATTTATGTATCTGCACCAAAAGATCATCAAAGTGCTAAAAGTCACTCTATTACGATAAAAAGTCGCATTGAGACTTTTGTGACTGAACCGATTTTAGGATCAACTGCCACACTTGTTGTTGATGGCACACCTGCAGATGCAACCCGTCTTGGGTTGAAGGTTTTTAATGTTGACTTTGATCTTGTTGTTTCAGGAATTAACTATGGTCCAAACATTGCAAAAGATATTTTATATTCAGGAACAGTTGCAGCTGCAATGGAAGCAAAAATTCTAGGTGTTGATGCAATCGCAATTTCAGCTCCTACGACGAATATACCTTATCTTTATGATGAAACTATAAAGTTGATGGATGAAATTATTGAAGCTAAGCTTTATGAAGGAGATAGCATCTTAAATATTAATTTTCCTAAAGAATCTTATGCTAGACCCAAAGGTGTAAAAATAACGGTGCAAGGTTTAAGATTACAACATGCAGAATTTATTAAAAGTGAAAAACCAGATATTTTTCATATTCAATCTAGTATCATTAATTATCAAGAAGATCCAGAATCAGATGTTGTTGCTTTTGATGAGGGATATATTTCAATAACACCTTTAACATTAAATCGCTCAGATTATCAAAGAATTAAAGATATATTAGGTAATCAATAAATTGTTAAACCATATGATTTATGGTAAACTTATAACATAGGGTGGGTGAAAACATGGCGCAATTCAATATACATTTTTTTAAAGAAAAAAGCCGTAAAATAGATCTTGAGCAATTGATTGCTTTCTTTGAACTCATCGAAGGCATAACGGTTGAAATGGACGAAAAAAGCGTTCGTTTCAAATATCTACACCCAAGATTAAATTATGAAGCTTTATTTATGATTACTCCGAAATCTCAGGTTCCAGACATTTATCGTTTGAGTCCTAAGTTTTTGGACTTAAATTTTCATTTAGAAATGCCAATATTGACACCTGATTATGTAGCAAGACAGTTGTTTGAACTTGTTAGAAAAGTTTGCGATACTTATGACTTTCATATTTATAATGAAATGTTTGAAGATGTACTTCCATTTAAGATGGATGTCGTTTTCAAAGTTTTTCATATGGTTAAAGAAGCATATATCTCAAAAAACCCTGTTTTATTATCAGACTATCATTTAATGTCAAAAGAAAAGTTGCATCAAATATTTAGATATTTAGATGACTTATATGAGTTACAAAATTACTATAAAGAGTTAGATACATATGTCCCTAAATACCATTTTTTAACAACAGAGAAGAAAAAGTTGGTCATCGGAATTGAGTGGAAAGAACATACACTAACTGTTTTTCCACCACAATTAGATTATATTTTCTATCGTGTTGGTAATGAAATTAAAGTTATTTCTTATGAAGAAGTACTACCTTTACTTGAAAAGAATCTTCAAGATGTACCTGGTTTTATTAAAGGTACTAAAGTCATTCCTAAGAAAACAGCTAAAAAAGTCTATAAGACTATGAAGAAAACAAAATTTATGTTAATTAATCACACCTTTTCAAAAGAAAATGTTAAGAGGTTGTTAGATTAAAAGGAGTACGCATTGATTAAGAAAATCATCATCCATCTTAGTGGATTTATGTTCATCGCTTTAGGCATTGTTGGTGTCATATTCTCAAGAGTAGGAGCAACACCGCTTGATGCCTTTAATTACTTTGTTTATACGTTAACACCGTTAACGTTAGGAACAATCGCTGTTATTTCAGGCTTAGTTGTATCAACCATTGCATTTTTATTAGATCCCAAGAAAGATATGATAATATCTGTCGGATTTTTGTTTTTAGTGGGACTATTTATTGATGCATGGAAGTTTTTATTTGATTTTATATTTCCATTAGGTATTGATAGCTTTTTTATTCGAGTACCTTTAGCAGGATTTAGTTTAATCAGCATTACATTTGGTGCTGCGTTAACTTTAACAACAGGACTTGCAAGTTCACCATTTGAAAGATTATTAATTATTATTAATAGAAAAGTGAACAATCTGATGTTATCTAAAATCATGATGGAAGGAACTTTTTTGATTTTAGCAGTTATTATGGGTTTAGTAACTGGATTATTATTCGAACAAGTTCATGTTTATACAATCATTTTAGTATTAGGTATTGGACCATTTATCTCAATGTTTGTTGATTTGATTAACAAACAAAAAAGAAAGGGAGTAGAAATACATGGAATTAAATAAAACAATTGATCATACGAAATTAGGAGCTAATGTAGAAAAAATTCAAATTGATCAATTAATTGAAGAAGCAAAAACATTTGATTTTAAAAGTGTTTGTGTAAATCCTATATGGGTTAAGTATGCTAAACATAAATTAAAGAAAACAAATGTTTTAGTTTGTACAGTGATTGGATTTCCTCATGGTACACATCATGCAGATGTGAAAGCATTTGAAGCAAAAAGAGCTATTTTAGATGGTGCAGATGAGTTAGATATGGTGATTAACGTACATGCACTTAAATCGAAGGATTACCATACGATTATCGAGGAAATCAAAGGTGTTGTCGAACAAGCACAAGGCAAAACCGTAAAAGTTATTATAGAAACATGTTACTTAAGTAACGAGCAAATCGTAAAAGTTTGTGAATTGGTTGTTCAAGCAGGTGCACAATTTGTTAAAACATCAACAGGTTTTGGGACACATGGTGCTACAGTTGAACATGTAAAACTAATGAAAGATACTGTAAAAGATCAAGCAGAAGTAAAAGCTAGCGGTGGCGTTAGAACTTATGAAGATGCTTTAAAAATGATAGAAGCAGGAGCAACTAGAATAGGCACATCAAATGGCGTAGATATTGTCAATAAAAGGAGAAAAGAAAATGATTCCAACACCTCATATTGAAGTGGAAAATAAAGATTTAATCGCGAAAACAGTTTTAATGCCTGGAGATCCATTACGTGCAAAGTATATTGCTGATAATTTCTTAACGAAAGTTGAAAAAATCAACGATGTCAGAAACATGTGGGGCTATACAGGCTATTATGGAAAGAAGAAAGTAACAGTTATGGGTTCTGGTATGGGCATGCCTAGTATTGGTATATACAGCTATGAGCTTTATAACTTTTATGGTGTTGAAAACATCATAAGAATTGGCTCTTGCGGAGCTTATTCAAAAGATTTGAATCTTTATGATGTTGTTTTAGTAAATCAAGCATATTCAGAATCAAGTTATGCAAAAACAATGGGTGTATCATCAAGAAAAACATTGAGTGCATCTAAACCACTAAACAATAAAATTATAAGAGCAAGCGAAAAATTAAATATAAAATTACATGTCTGTAATATTCACTCATCTGACGTTTTTTATCGTTTAAAACATGATGAGTTCAAAGAAATTCATGAAAAATATGGAGCAGATGCTGTTGAAATGGAGTCTTTTGCTTTATTTGCTAATGCAAAGGCTTTAAAAAAGAAGGCAGCTTGTTTATTGACCGTTTCAGATTCATTAGTGACACATGAGGCAACAACATCACTTGAACGTCAAGAAGCTTTTACGAAAATGATGGAAGTTGCATTGCATAGCTTATAATGATTCTTATAAAAAACGATTTTAAAACGATACAATTTTCTGTATATTTTACAGATTTTGACGAAGAAGATACACGTGTGTATCGTTTTTTGTTGCCTAAATTACTAACGTCACATACAAATAAACTAATAAATAGACAAATGATGAGTGAAAAATTAGAGGATCTATATGGTGCTTATTTTAAAGTACGTACTGAACGGATAGCGAATCTAAATATAATAAACATTGTATTGACTATTGTTGATCCAAAAATAGTCGATGATTCTAAGTTGCTAGATCAAGCACTTGAGATGTTTCATCAAGTATTGTTTGAACGTAGTTCATTCAATGAAGATATTTTTAATGAAGAAAAACGCATGTTAATTGAACAATGGGAAACATTGAAAGATAAAAAAAGATTATATGCACAAACGAAGTTTTTTGAGCATTTCTTTAGTCATGATCCTTATGGATACCCATTGAGTGGAAAACTAAAGGATATAAAAAAAACAACATTACCAAAGCTTATTGATTATTACAATAATGTCTTTTTGTCAAATATGAGAAAAGTTGTTATTAATGGTCGTATTGACATTGATGACCAAAAGAAGATTGAAAAACAATTGATACAAGACACTATTATGGATATGCCTTTTATATCTAAATTTAGAAAACCAAAAGATGTTCGATTTTTTGAAGAAAAAACGAACATGAAACAAGCAATTATAAAAATTGGATATCATTTCCCTATCTTTAGGAAAGATGAGTTGTATCATGCATCTGTATTGCTAGATACCATTTTAGGTGGTTATCCAGATAGTAGATTATTTAAAGAAATTAGAGAAAAATCGGGATTATGTTATGATATCTCATCAAGTTATGATTACTATAAAGGATTTATGATGATTAGCAGTGGTGTTGATGCAGACAATAGAGAAAATGCTTTGCTTGAGATAAAAAACCAAGTAAATCTATTAATTAATCAAGGCATTACTGAAGTTGAATTAATACAAGCAAAATCATATTTCATACATCAAGTAAAAAGTAGTTTGGACAGTCAATCTACATTGACAAAAAGAGCATTTATTCGTGATTTACTCAATGAAAATGAAACAGTTGAAGAGAAAATCGAAGCGATAAAAGCAGTTACAATCGAAGATGTAGAAAAGGCATTGAAAGAACTTACACTTGATACTATTTACGTGCTTTATGGAGGTACCAATGATAAAGAAATCATATGAACGCTTTAATGAAGAAGTCTATATCATTAAGTTAAAAAATGGTATGCAAGTGCATATCCTTCCAAAAGAAGATCCTTATTTTACTACATATGTTGAACTTTCAGTTCCTTATGGTGCCTTAGATTTAGATTATAAAGTTGGGCAAAGTGAAATCAAGACTCCACTGGGCAGTGCACATTTTTTAGAACATAAGATTTTCGCAATGCCTGAAGGGGATGCATTTGCTAAATTTGCAATGTTAGGTGTTGATGCTAATGCCATGACTTCTTATAATCAAACATCATATCTGTTTGTTGCAACAGAAAATGTAATGCCTGCATTAAATCATTTAATGGACATGTTGGATACTCCTTATTTCAACAAAGATAATGTTGAAAAAGAGAAAAACATTATTGCAGAAGAATTGAAAATGTATCTTGATGATCCTAATGTTGTAATGCAAAATCAGTTGATGGAAAACATGTATCACATACATCCAATTAGATATGATATTGGTGGAACTCTTGAATCTATAATGGATATAACACCAGAGGTATTACATAATATTTATGAAAATTTCTACAATCGTTCAAATCGTTTAATAACAATAGCTGGAAAAGTTGACTTAAAAGAAATTAGAAGATTTTTTCAAGATTACGATGAGAAATACGCTGAAAAGCATAGAAAACCGAAGACCATATTTCCAAAAGAACCGAAAAGACTTGTTAATAAACATGTAGTTCAAGAAACAAATAATGGTATTGATAAACTGATGATTGGTATTAAATTACAACCAAAACCTTTATCTAAGTCTGAACAAATCAAAAAAGAAATGGCGATGAGCATGATGCTCAACATATTATTGGGTTCATCATCAAAGATGTATACATCATTATTAGAAGATAAATTAATCAATCAAAGTTTTTATATTCATGCAACGTTTGAGCGTAAAGCTGAAAATATCATCATTTATGCTGAATCTAAAAAAGTTTATAAACTTAAGAAAAAGTTAGTTGATTTTTTCACAAGTGATGCTAAAAATCAATTAAACGAAACATCATTTGAACGTTACCGTAAAGTTTACTTAGGTCAATTCATTTATGCATTAAACAATCTTGAAACGAAAGCTTATCTTTATGGTAAATATTATCATTTAGGGTCATCTCTATTTGAAGTTGTAGACATCCTAACTGAAATCAATTACCAAGATATTTTAGATGCATTAGCATTGATTGAGAAAAAATATATTACAACATTAATTCACAAAAAGGCCTAAATAAGGCCTTTTTTTTCAAAAAAATATGAGTATGATAAATTATTTCTGATGATTATATTCATCATAACCATATTTAAAAAAAAGATTTATCATCATTGAAATGAGAATTGATTTGGCAATTTAGGGAAAGTATAAATCTCATATATACTAAATTAAAAAAAGGAGATTTTATGCTTAATCAAGTCATTTTAATCGGACGTTTAACACATGATCCTGAAGTTAGAATTTTAGAAGATGGAAGAAAGGTGAGTTACATATCTCTTGCTGTTCAACGTAGTTTTAAAAATATGGATGGAGTCTACGATACAGATTTTATTAAAATATCAGTTTGGGAAGGTTTAGCAACAGCAATTGAATCATATTGTACAAAAGGAATTATGATTGCTGTTAAAGCGAGAATTCAATGCTGGAAATATGATTTACCAGACGATAAAAAACTTAATATGCTTGATGTTATAGCAGAAAGAATAACATATTTGTCATCATCTTCAAAAAATGACACTAAAGTGTCAGAAGAAAGTTCATAAAATTGAACTTTTTTTATTGACATTTAATACTATGCATTGTATAATATAAGGCGTAAAGCAGTATTGAGGTGAATTATGAAAGAGCAAGTTAAAAAAGGTGTTCTAGAAATATTTGTCTTAGCTATATTAGCTAGAGGCGATTCATATGGGTATAAGATTGTTAATGATCTTATTCAATATATTGAGATTAGTGAATCTACTTTATATCCGATCTTAAGAAGATTAGAGAAGGCAGATGAACTTAAAACATATAATGTCATCTTTCAAGGAAGAAATAGAAAATACTATCAAATAACTGCAAAAGGAAAGAAGCATCTCGATGAGTTTCTAAAGGAATGGGAAGACATTAGAAAAATATATGATATTTTAATGAAATGAGTGGAAAAATGAAAACGTGGTTAAGAGATTTAGAAAAAGCATTAAGCAAAAAATTTTATGAGGA
>JANKMU010000003.1:50737-126125 GCA_024650045.1 Mycoplasmatota bacterium
AGGATGAAGTTGTTGATATTGTTTCATATTATGAGGAAATGATTGAAGAAAGACGCTCATCAGGGGAAAGTATTGATGATATACTAAGTGATTACAATATCAATGAAATTGTTAAAACAATGACACCAAATGTTTTATTAAAAAGACCTAATCGTACACATAAAGATATTACAAAAAATACAAAACAATTGGCTTTGGTTTTACTATCAACACCATTTCTATTACCTTTAGGAATTTTGTACATTTCTATGTTGATTATTGCGTTTTCAATGATGTTGGTTACAGGAGTATTGATTTTCAGCAGTTTTTTAGGTATTTTTTGGATGATTGTGGATTTGATGCAATCGAATATGGAAACTGCTAATATTATCGGGATATCTGGATTTTCAGTCATGATGTTCTCATTGGCAGTGCTATTATCTATTTGGATCTACCAAGTAGCGTGGTATTTGTCAAAGAAGATGTTGTATTGGTTCAGTAATGTCGCAAGAAAAAAGGGTGAATTAAGATGAGAGTTATTGTTAAATTATTATTAGTTATATTTGTTTTAGGTTTAGTTATGACGATTGCTGCATTTTTTATGGGATTAAATATTCAAGGTCTTACTGAATTTTTTAATGATGATGAATCATATGGTGAAGAAATTGTCTATGTACAAAATGATATGATAGATGGCATTAATCTAAGTTCTGAAACTAGAAATGTTACACTCAGTGTAACAGATGAGACATTTATGACAGTACGTTATTATGCACAAGAAAAAGATACATGGACTATTTTAGAAGCTGATGGTGTATTATCAATTCTTCAAGAAGAAAAATCCCAATTTTTTAAGTTGTTTAACTTTAAAATTGCATCTAGTGAGGTTAGAACCATAAATATTGAAATTCCAGATACTTGGATTTTGGATTTGACTATAAAATCAAATGTTGGAACAATTAGAATTGAGTTTGATCAAATCATGAATCATAAGGATTTGTCTGTTGACTCTAATACTGGTCAAGTATATTTAAAAAATATAAACTTAGACACAGTAAGTGTTGACCAAGATACTGGTTCAACTAGCTTAACTAATGTGACTATTGCTGGTGATTTAAGCGTTAATACTGATACAGGTAAAATCAATCTTGATAATGTAACAGCTCTAGATATAGATGTGAATTCAAATACTGGAAATATTGAAATGGTAGATATTGAAGCAACAAATATCATTGCTAATAATGATACTGGACGTATCATTTCAAATAAAGTACAAATCTCTGGAGATCTAGTGTATAAGACAACAACAGGAAAAATTACTTTAGAAGAAACTTCAGCAAGTAGTTATGATTTGAGAGCTTCTACAGGTGATATCATTATTACCTTGGAAAGCTTAAGTAATATTAAACTAGATTTAAAAGCAACGATTGGTAAAATTGAGATAGACGGAGTCAATCAAGGTAATACACATGTTGTAGCAACTGGAGCGATTTCGATGATTGTAAGAGTAACTACAGGTAACATCACAATTAACGTACAAGACTAGTTCTTGTGCGTTTTTTATTTATAAAATAAAATATCAGTTGACTTCCTTTATATTGGGCTTTTTTTATGCTACAATTAAAAAAGGAGATGATAAAAAATGTCTATTAATTTTAAAGAAGAAGTAATGAAGAGAAAAGATGCTTTAATTAAAGATTTAACAAAACTGATTCAAATCAATTCAGAATTGACAACTTACGATCCAAATCGTAAAAATGCTCCTTTTGGAGAAGGTATAAAAGAAGCGCTTGATTTTATGTTAGAAGTCGGTAAAAGAGATGGTTTTGAAACTATCAATCTTGAAGGTTATGCAGGACATATTGAATACGGAAATCAAAAAGAATATGTTGGTATGGTTGGGCATTTGGATGTCGTACCTGCGGGAAATGACTGGACATTTGATCCATATGGTGCAGAGATTCACGATGGTAAAATGTATGGTCGTGGAACTGAAGATGACAAAGGACCAACGATTGCAGCATATTATGCATTAAAAATATTAAAAGAACTTAAAGTTCCTTTATCAAAAAGAGTTAAATTGATTTTAGGTACTGATGAAGAAACAGGATGGCGTGGAGTTAGACGTTATTTTAGTGTTTATCCAGAAGCTCCGGTTTCAGGATTCATTCCTGATGCTGACTTTCCTTTAATTTATGCAGAAAAAGGAATTTCTAGAATTTTAGTTAAAGGACAATTAAAAAATAAAGATATCCTATCCATTCATGGAGGGTTTAGAGATAACATGGTTCCTGATTATGCATCAGCAGAACTCAAACCATCAAAAGATTACAAATCATTATTTACTCAATTTTTAAATCAAAAAGGTTATGAAGGTTCTGTTGTGGAAAAAGATGATAATGTATCGATTAAGGTTGTTGGCAAGAGTGCTCATGGGTCTACACCAGAATTTGGTGAAAATGCAATTGATCGTTTATTTGAATTTTTTATTGAAAACAAAATTGATGATCAACTCGTTCAATTGGTTGATCAGTTATTAATTCATGATGTTCGCGGTGAAAAGTTAGGTGTTCATTATCATGATGAAGAAATGGGACATTTGACAAATAACTTTGGCGTTATATCTACAAATGAAAATAATTATGAGCTTAGATTAAATCTTCGTTATCCTAATGGTGTTGTTTTTGATGATGTTGTAGAAACTATTAAACAAAAGGTTGCTCCATTTGAAGCTACAGTAGAAGTCGATGGACACCAGAAACTACTTTATAATGATCCAAATTCTGATTTAGTTAAAACATTAATGGATGTCTATAAAAAGCACACAAATGATCATCAAGCAAAAGCAATCACAATTGGTGGCGGAACTTTCGCAAGAGCATTACCAAACAGTGTTGCATTTGGACCACACTTTTTAGAAAAACCAACATTTATTCATCAAAAAAATGAATTTATTGACATTAATGACTTGCTACTTGCAACAATCATTTACACAGAGGCATTATACGAACTGGCCAAATAACAGGAGGTTTCTATGAAACAATATCTAGATTTATGTCGTCATGTTATGGAACATGGAAGTTTTAAAATGGATCGAACGGGAACTGGAACAAAAAGTGTTTTCGGTTATCAAATGCGTTATGATTTAAGAGAAGGCTTTCCACTTTTAACGACAAAAAAAGTTCATCTTAAATCAATTATTCATGAACTTTTATGGTTTATTAATGGTGATACAAATATTAAATATCTTGTTGATCATGGCGTAAAAATCTGGAATGAATGGCCATATGAAGCATTTAAAAACAGTAAAGATTATCAAAATGAATCAATGAATGAATATATTGAAAAGATTAAAAATGATGAATCGTTTGCCAAAAAATATGGAGATTTAGGACCTGTTTATGGAGCTCAATGGAGACAATTCAACGGAGTGGATCAACTCCAATATATTTTAGACGAAATTAAAAATAATCCGGATTCAAGAAGAATGATATTAAGTGCATGGAATCCAGCAGAAATTAAACATATGGCGTTACCACCTTGTCATACTTTAATTCAGTTTTATGTTAGAGATCAAAAACTATCTTTACAGTTATATCAAAGAAGTGCAGACATCTTTTTAGGTGTTCCATTTAATATTGCATCATATGCATTGTTATTGATGATGGTTGCACAAGTAACTGGACTAGAAGTTGGTGAGTTTGTCCATACTTTAGGTGATGCACATATATACTCAAATCATTTTGAACAAATAGAACTTCAGCTTACAAGAGAACCTAAAGAAAAACCTAAAATGATCATTAATCCAAATGTCAAATCATTATTTGACTTTAAATATGAAGATTTTGAGTTAAAAGATTATAATCCATATCCTGCAATTAAAGGGAAGGTGGCAGTATGATTTCAATGATTTGGGCAATGGATGAAAATTGGTTAATAGGTAAAGATAATTTATTGCCTTGGCATTATGCAAAAGATTTAGCATATTTTAAAAAAATGACCAAAGATCAATCTGTTTTAATGGGTGATATGACATATCAATCACTTAAAACATATTATAAGACAAAGCCATTACCTTTTAAAAAATCATATGTTGCTAATATTAGTGATGTTGATTATCCTGATGCAATTCATGTTAAAAATATTTTTGAGTTTTTTAGAAACTTAGATGAAGACGTTTTTATTATTGGTGGAAAGACGATATATGAATTATCTTTGCCATTTGCAAAAAGGTTATATATAACTTATGTTTTAAATACACATGATGGTAATGTGTATTTTCCTAAATTCGATTTATCTCAATATAAACTGATAGACAAAAAGATAGAAGAAGGACTTATCTTTGCTGTCTATGAAAGGATAGAGTCATGATTAGTATCATCTTTTTATTGGGTTGGGCGGCATTTGTTTATATCATGACAATTGTGGTTCCAAATTTATATTTAATACCACTATGGTTCGTTTTAGGACCTATTGTAGGCTTTATCATCATGGTTCTATTTTTATTGATACATTTTCCATTATTTAAGATCACAAAATATGATAACAAATATAAGTATTTTTTATCAAGAAGTACAGCAAGATGGGTTAATATTTTTCCACTTAGATTAAGAATTCAAGTTAAAGGTTTGGAAAATATTCCCAAAGATGGACCGTTAACAGTTTACGCAAACCATAAATCTTATGCGGATCCATTTATCATTTTTGAGATTATGAAAAGACCTACAACATTCACACCAAAGATGAGTGTTTATAAAGCTCCATTGATAGGTTCTTGGTTGAAATATTTAGGTGCATTCCCAATTGATCGATCAAGTGATCGCAATACTGCTAGAGCGATGGTTGATGCGATTAAAGTGGTTAAATCAGGTATGGCAATGGCGATATTTCCCGAAGGTGGAATTAAAGATAGAAACGATATCAAAATGGTAGCAATGCGTGCTGGAGCATATAGAGTTGCGATGAAAGCTGAAGCTAATCTCTTACCTGTAAGCATTCATGGTTCAACAGAAATTAAGCACCGTGCACCATTTAGAAGAACTAAAATTCAAGTTGTCATTCACCCTGTGGTCTATTATGAAGATATAAAAAAATTATCAACTGGTGAAGTGGCTGATAAAATGTTTCATATTATTAATGATAGTTTACATAAATAAAAGGCTACTCGCCTTTTTTTATTCGATAACTCTTATTTTTTCATCAGTAACTTCAAAATACAAAATATCTCCATTTTTAATTAAGTCAGCAAAAGAATATTTTTCAGGATCGATTCTTTTTCGAACAGCTTTGATAACATGAGAATGTGCTACAAATAATACTTTTTTATCAGCATGCATTTGATAAAATTTATCTAATCCTTTACTAACACGCTTGACTAACATTTTATCTGTTTCATATCTTTCAAATGTATAGTTTTCTTGTCTGACAAAAGGCATTGCTGTTTCTACAGGTGTGCCATCTAAGTGATAGAAATCACGTTCAACAAATGCATGATCAATAAATATGGGTTGATCCATTTGAAGTTCTAAAGATAAAATATAAGCAGTTTCTAAAGATCTAGATAAAGGTGATGAAGCAATCATATCAAATGTTTCACCTTTTTCTTTTAATAGTTTACCTAAATTTCTTGCTTGTTCTTTTCCGGTTTCGTTTAATGGATTGTCTACTCTGCCTTGAACCAAACCATTTTCATTAAAAAAAGTTTGGCCATGACGTACCATTGCTAGTATCATAAAATCCCTCTTTTCATCCACATTATTATAACACGGATTATTACTTATTGCTTATCATATATGATAAAATATAAATAAGGAGTTGTGATGACATGCATATTGTAGAAATTATCTCAAAGAAAAGAGATGGCGAAGTTTTAACAAAACAAGAGATAGATTATTTAATTAAAAATTATACGAATGGAAAAATCCCTGATTATCAGATGAGTGCTTTTTTAATGGCGACTTACTTTCAAAATATGAATGATGAGGAAGCTACCTTTTTAGCGCTTGCGATGAGAGATTCTGGTGATATCATCGATTTATCGAAGATCCCTGGTATCAAAGTAGATAAACACTCAACTGGTGGTGTTGGTGATAAAGTAACTTTAATTTTAGGACCTTTACTTGCAAGCTTAGGTGTTAAGTTTGCCAAAATGAGTGGTCGTGGATTAGGCCATACTGGTGGAACCATTGATAAATTAGAAAGTATACCAGGTTATCAAGTTGAATTATCAGTTCAAGATTTGATTAAGCAAGTCAATGATATTGGAATTGCAATTGTTGGTCAAAGTGGGGATGTTGCACCTGCAGATAAAAAATTATATGCATTACGTGATGTAACTGCAACAGTTGATATTATTCCATTGATTGCATCAAGTATTATGTCCAAAAAACTAGCAAGCGGTGCAGATGCCATTGTTTTAGATGTTAAAGTCGGACATGGTGCCTTTATGAAAACTGAAGAGGATGCAACTAAACTTGCAGAACTCATGGTTGAGATTGGTAGAAAATCCGGTAAAAAAATGACTGCTATTTTAACAGGTATGGATGAACCATTAGGACATAAAATTGGAAATGCACTTGAAGTATATGAGGCTATAGAGACGTTAAATGGTCAAGGACCGAAAGACTTAGTTGATGTAACCATTGAAATTGGTGCACATTTGCTTCTAGATTCAGAAATTGAAACAGATTTTGAAAAAGCAAAAATAAAGCTTCATGAAGCATTACAAAATGGAATGGCGTACCAGAAATTTCTAGATTTAGTTAAAGCGCAAGGTGGAGACATAGAAAAATTAAATCAACCTGAGAATTTATTATCAAAAAAGACAGTCAAAGTCATGTCTCAAAAAGAAGGTTATATCACTGAAATCAATGCACTTGATATCGGAAGAGCAGCGATGCGTCTAGGTGCAGGTAGAGAAACAAAAGAAGATGTTGTATTACTTGATGTAGGTATAGATCTACATAAAAAGATTGGTGATTATGTTAAAAAAAATGAGGTACTTGCTACATTGTACACTCAAGATAAAGGGGTTAAAGAGGCCGAAAAACTCGTAATAGAAGCAATTTCTATAGGGGATGAGCAAAAACGACTTCAACTAATTAAAAAAACGATTAAATAGGAAGTGGTTGAAATGATAGTTTATCCTGATTATACGAATTCAATACTTAATGTATCAGCAACGATTTTAAAGCATTATAAAGCACCAACGATTTATCCAGCAATTCCTGAGCTAGAGAAGGAATTGAAGAAGAATTTTAAGCATGTTGTTTTAGTTTTATTAGATGGAATGGGTATGAATATTTTAGATCGACATCTGGATTATAAAGATTTTCTATCGTCCCATGTTGTTAAAAGTATAACATCAATATTTCCCCCAACAACAGTTGCAGCGACGAACACTGTTTTATCTGGTTTGCCTCCTTTGTCCTCTGGTTATTTAGGTTGGGTTCAGTACTTTAAAAAAGAAAAAACGAATTTAACTGTTTTTACGAATGCTGACTTTTATGATCACAATCGAACTTTTGATACAATTTTAAGAGATAAATATTTGAAATATCCAACGATTTATGATCAAATTAAAGCTTACAGTCCTAGAGTTAAAACATTCGAGTTGTTTCCCAATTTTAGAGCTAATGGTTTTAAAACATTTAAGGAACAAACCAATAAAGTTCTAGAAATTATTGAAGCAAAGGGCAAAACATTTACATATGTTTATTGGACACAACCTGATCTGGTACAACATGATTACGGTATTGATAGTTTGGAAACTAAAAATATATTAAAACAATTAAATGAGGAAGCAGAATATTTGGCTAATCAAATCAATGATCAGACCATACTTATTTTTATTGCAGATCATGGACTTGTTGATGTTAAATCTTTTAATCTTTCAGAAAACTATGAGTTAACTAAATTATTGAAAAGACAACCTTCAATTGAGTCAAGAGCAACCAATTTTTTTGTTAAACCTTTTAGGAAGAAAAAATTCAAATTTCTTTTTGACGAGGATTATGGGGCATTCTTTAAACTCTATACAAAAAGTGAACTTATGAAATCAAATTTGCTAGGTTATGGGCCTAAACATGCGATGCTTGATTCATTTTTAGGTGACTATATTGCTATCGCAACTGACGAGTATATATTTAATTTTATGAAAGGTACACCATTTAAAGCACATCATGCTGGATTGACTAAAGGTGAAATGGAAGTTCCTTTAATCATTTATCATAAAGAAATAGACGCTTAGTATTTAAGCGTTTTTTTTTGCACAAAAAAAGGGCAATTGCCCTTAGTTTTGTGTATATTTATCTATTTATTTCTTATCGCCTTTAGCAATTTCAGCTGCCATCATAACAGTTGCTGCGATATCAGTAATGTTTGTTGGTACAACAATCTTAGTAGCTTGTCCATTTGCAACTTGAGCAAGTGCTTCAAGTGATTTCAATGTAAGAACTGCTTGATCTGCACCAGCATCTTTAATTAATTTAATACCTAATGCTTCAGCTTCTTTAATCTTAAAGATTGCAGAAGCTTCACCTTCAGCCTTTAAAATTCTTTGTTTCTTATCGGCTTCAGCTCTAAGAATTACAGCTTCAGCTTCACCTTCAGCTTTAAGAATTTGAGAACGTTTTTCACCTTCAGCAATCAAAATGTTTTGACGTTTTTCACGTTCAGCACGCATTTGTTTTTCCATAGAGTCGCGAATATCTTTAGGTGGAACAATGTTCTTAACTTCAACACGACTTACACGGATTCCCCATGGGTCAGTTGCTTCATCAAGAATTTCTCTCATCTTCGTGTTGATTAAATCTCTAGATGTTAGTGTTTGGTCTAAATCTAAATCACCAATAATGTTACGTAAAGTAGTTGCTGATATGTTTTCGATAGCTGACATTGGATCTTCTGTACCGTATGTGTATGCTTTTGGATCGGTAATAGAGAAGAAGACAACTGTGTCAATTTGCATCGTAACATTATCTTTTGTAATAACAGGTTGAGGATCGAAATCTTTAACTTGTTCTTTCAAAGATACTGTTTTAACCATGCGATCAACAACAGGAATCAAGAAGTGAATACCTACACCCCAAGTGGTATGATAACCACCAAGACGCTCAACAATAACTTTTTTGGTTTGTGTAACCAATCTAAAACTTGCAGCAAGAATCACAAACAATACGATTGCAACAATGATTAATGCTGTTTCCAATGCATTAAGGGCTATTGGATTAATAAATAATTTTAACAATTCCATTGTAATACCTCTTTTCTATTTATTTTTCTATTGTTTCTACAATTAATTTTGCACCTTCAATGTCTAAAACTCTGATTTTAGTGCCAACTTCTAAAGTATCATGAGATATTGCTGACCAATCACCGTTTTTGACTTGTACTCTACCGATTGTATCTGGAGTAATTGTTTTTGTAACAACTCCGGTTGCTCCAACATACGAGTCAACATTTGTTTTAATCTCATTTGTCTTAAAATATTTCATAACAAATGGTCTAGTAAGAAGTAGTAATAATACTGCAATTAAAACGAATACGACAACTTGAACGACAATATTTACTCTTAATAATGCCATGATAAAACTAGGTACAGCAGCTAATGCAAACCAAATACTTACAAGATCTGATGTTGCAAACTCAACAACGATTGCTGCGATAAATAATCCTAACCACATCCAAACCATGAATTCCATATTATATTTCCTCCTTAAGATCAACAACAAGGATTTGATCTCTATATTCCCATGTTGCTTTGTACTTATGTGTTTCGTCATCAAGACGAATATCATACATTTTGCTAATCTCTTCCATAAATGCTTTATTTGTTACTCTACTATAAGAGGAACGAACTGTAATTCTATATTTGTTTTTATCAGGAATATCATGCCTCATAGCATCTTCTTTACTAAGAGGTTTGATGATTAGCAGTTGTTTATTCTTTTCTAGACCAAGCATAACGCTATAAGCATTCTCGAAAAAAGTTGTTGCGGGTTTATTTAGTGTAATATTACCGGCAGCTAACGTAACGACACAGTCTTTAGGCTTTTCATTGAACCAAGTAATCTCCATTGTAATCACTCCTTACACTTTATATTATACACCTAATTATACAAAATGCAACAAAATTACAAAAAATTATTATTCGTTATTTTGAGATAATTGATTTTAATTCGAAACCAAAATTTTCAGCATACTCTTTGAGTTCATGAAAAACTTTATCGTCAATAGGTATAAAATTTGTTAAATAAACTTTTATTTTTTTCTCAAATTCAGATAATGAATCTAAAGCTGAATAAACAAAGAGTTTTACATCAGTGACTTGATAACGATATTCGACAACGTAAGTAATTGTATTTTTTTCATCAGCAACTGAAAAAGTAAACTTTTTCTCTAACTCATCTAAGCAAACAAATTGGATTGCCCGATCAAATAAAGGTATTAATATATAAACACCAGGCTCATCAATTATTTTCAAAAAGGTACCAAACCGTTCAACAACCATTGCATGATTTTTTGACAAAATTTTGATATTTGGAACAATAACAAGTATGATTAAAAACAATAAAACAAGAAGACCAATAACGATATCTGTCATAATAATACCTCATTTCTTACATATGTTTTGAAAATAATAAAATGTTGTGATAAGATATAAATGATCACTACGGGGAGCCATGTGCTGAGAGGACGAAAGTCGACCCGAGAACCTGATCTGGATTGTACCAGCGGAGGGATAGTTGAGATGTAAATCACTATAACTATCAATTTCTAGGTCATCCATAGAAATTTTTTTATTTTCTAAGGAGGAAAAGAAAATGAATGCAAGTAAGGAATTAAAAAAGATTACGATGAGCAGTGGTTTAGTAGCAATCGCTTTTGTGATTGAGTTGCTCATCAAATTTGTTTTGCCAATGTTTAATATGCCTTTTGGAGGTAATTTCATTGGATTGTCGATGTTGCCATTAATTTTTATCGGATTTCTTTATGGATTGAAATACGGTATATTGGCATGCTTTGTGTATGGAATCTTTGAGATTATTTTAGCACCGAGTGGGTATATCATTGGTTGGTCCTTTTTATTGGATTATCTCATAGGATTTACTGCGTTTGGACTAACTGGTTTCTTTGTTGGTAAACTAGGTAGTGTTAAATGGACTGTTATAGGTATTGCAGTTGCAGGTTTTGTAAGATATTTATCTGTTTCTTTTGCAGGTGTTATCTTTTGGACTGAAACAGCCAATTTTGATGCATGGGTTTATTCATTTATTTATTATAACCTTGGTTATATGGTAACTTCAACAGTTCTAACAACTATTATTGCATTATTGATTAGAAAACGCATCTTAGATCTTAACGACCAGATGATGTCACAGACTCCAGCAACAAGTTAACTGCTTTAAGATAATCTAATCTTGGTTGATATCCAAAAGGAATTGAATAAGCATGTTCAACAAAAGCAGAATAAGGGATGGATTTTCGTCCCTTTTCCTTATCATGCTGCATATCCCAATATTCAAATAAAATACTTGCTGGTAATAAGTAATATTCATTATATGCTTTGAAGTGGACAATCAAAAAAGAAACTCCTTTTTGTTTATCTACATTTCTTAAATGATCGATTTGATGAGGGTGAACGTTTTTTAAGGGCATAGATGTTTTAGAATTCGTTTCTTTTGCATCAAAATCGATATAAAGACCTTTATATATCCCGTTAAAGTCTGTTGTTGATGGTGTTTTATAATAAGCTTCAGTTATTTTTGCTTTGTTTCTTGCAGGGTAACTGACGTTAACGACTTGTATTGGTGTTGGTTTTTTATGAATAACTGCAATACCCATATCAAGATAATAGGAATTCGTAGATTCAATATCAGATTCTAGTGTCATTCCAAGATTTGCATAATTCGTTGATTTAACTTGTTTTTTTCTTTTAATTGGATAATTTACCATATGTTGATCACCTACTATAATCATAACATAGTTATAAGACAAATTCATTGTGTAATTTGAAAAACATGGTATAATATTTTTAGTAAAAAACGTTACAGAAGGAAGTGTTAGCTTGAGTAAAATAAGATTTTTCGCATTAGGTGGGCTAGGCGAAAACGGAAAGAACATGTATGTTGTTGAGGTTGATCAGCAATTATTTATATTAGACGCTGGTATTAAGTATCCAAGTGCAGAACTTTATGGTGTTGATGAAATCATACCAGATTATAAAGTATTGATTCGTGCTAAAGATCGCATCGCTGGTATTTTTTTGTCGCATGCTCATGAAGACCATATCAGTGCACTTCCACATATATTAAGAGATTTAAATGTACCTGTATATGCAACGAATTTTACAATGCAAATTTTAAAGGATTTATTAAAAGATGAAGGTTATAATCTTGATGATTTAACTTTAAATACAATTTCACAAAATAGTATTATTAAATTCGGAAATGTTAGAGTAACATTTTTTAATACAACACATTCAATTCCAGAATCAGTTGGGATTGCAGTTCATACTGTAGATGGTGTCATTGTCTATACAAGTGATTTTACTTTTGATCAAAGTGGTGATGTTAAATACCAAACTGATTTTAGAAAGATTAATGAATTGGCTGAAAAAAATGTTTTAGCATTACTAACTGAGTCTTTAGGTTCTACATTAGAACTAAAAGGTGGAGTATCAACAAATTTAAATCATAAGATTAATAGTATATATACGAATGCTGAAGGTAGAATTATTGTTTCATTGTTCTCTTCTGATTTAAGAAAGATTCAACGCATTATTGACATATCATTGATGCATCGTAAAAAAATAGCAATTATCGGTAGAAGAGCACAAAGAATTGTTGACATAGCAATTCAAAACGGATACTTAACTATTCCAAAAGAATCTTTAATCGCTTTACGTTATATTGATGACAAAAATAAAAACGATGATAAAAATATTGTTGCTCTTGTTACGGGTAATCGTCATGAACCATTCTTTATGCTTCAAAGAATGTGCAAAAAAGTTGATAGATTAATTAACATTACAGAAGATGATACGATTATTTTAATGACTGCACCTGTTCCAGGTACTGAAAAAATGGCTGCTAGAACATTAGATATTTTATATCGCAGTGATGCTAAAGTTGAAGTTATAGATAAAAGATTGTTAACTGCTGCACATGCGACTGCTGAAGAAATCAAAATGATGATTAACCTGCTTAAACCTAAATTTATTATTCCAACGATAGGAGAATATCGCCATCAATTTGGTGTTAGGAAATTAGCTCAAGAGATTAATTATAAAGAAGATCAAGTTTTTCTTCTAGATAATGGAGATGTCTTAACATTTGATAATAAGGAAACATACGTTTCGCGAAATGAAATCAATGTTGGAGAAATTTTGATTGATGGAACAGCTGTTGGAGACGTTAATGATTTTGTGATGAAAGATCGCGAATTACTAGCAGAAGATGGGGCACTTTTGGTTGTTGCACATATCAGTCCAAGAACGAAGAAGATTATTGGAGAAGTTAAAATCATAACTAAAGGTTTTGTTTATGTTCAAGAATCTGAAGAAATTTTAAATAGAGTTAAAGAAAAGTTTATTGAAGTTAGTCAAAAACATTTAGAAGGCAAATATATCAACTGGAATGAATATAAAAGAGATGTACGTAATGAAGTGAATCGTTTTATTTATCAAGAAACAAGAAGATCTCCAATTACGATACCAGTTATTATATCAACTGAAAATTAAAAATACCCAAAATTTTGGGTATTTTTTTATCGTTTGACCTTTTTAATTTTATCGATAATTTTCAAACGGTCAGCTAAAGCTTTTTCATAGCTGGACTCTGTTTTAGGATGATAATATGTTTTATCCTTAATCTTATCAGGTAAATGAGTTTGATCATTAATACTATCAGGATTTAAATGAGGATAATGATAAATTTCAGGATTCAATTTAATCTTTCTATTATTAACATGATCAGGTACAGTTCCTGTATCTGTGTTTTCATAATCTGCTATTGCATCATCGATTGCTGCTATAGCAGTATTTGATTTTGGTGATATTGCCATATCAATAACGACATTTGCTAAAATAATCCTAGCTTCAGGAAAACCGACACGGATGGCTGCATCGCATGCATTTAAAACTTTGCCCCCCATTAAGGGATTTGCTAAGCTTATATCTTCGTAAGCAATAACTAAAAGTCTTCTAATAATTGACTGAAGATCACCTAATGTTATTAATCGAGCTAAATAATGTATAGCTGCATCTACATCTGACCCTCTTATTGATTTTTGTAAAGCTGATAAAAGATTATAAAAATGGTCTTCATGATCATCTAAATCATGACTCACCTTACCGGCAACACGATAAACTGTTTGTGCAGTTAATAAATCACCATCATTTAATACTAATGCTGCACTTTCCAAAATGTTTAAAGCAGTTCTAACTTCAGAATTGGAATATCTTGTAATTGCACTAAGTGCGTTTTTATCAATACGAATATCAACATCCAACTCTTTTATCGCACTCATTAAAGCTTTTTCAATCGCTTCATCATCTAATTTTTTAACTTCATATAGATGACATCTTGAGCGAATCGCCATATTGATACTTTGATAAGGATTTAATGTAGTTAAACCAATCACAGTGGCATTGCCATTTTCCATATAAGGCAGTAAATAATCTTGAACATCTGTCTTCATTCGATGAATTTCATCGATAACGATTAATATATCGTGATAATTTGTTGTTTCAATAATATCTTTTAGTTTTGCTTTATTATCAGTTGATGCATTAAAAAAATAAAAGTCAAGACCCGATAATTGTGCAAATAGTTGTGCAATTGTTGTTTTTCCTGTTCCTGGAGGACCGTGCAAAATAAAAGAAAGCAGTTTCTTTTTTTCTAGCATTGAAACCAAAACACCATCTTTACCAACAAGATGGTCTTGTCCGAAAACATCTTCAAATTTTTGTGGTCGCATACGATAAGCTAATGGCTTCATTTCATCACCTATTTAGATTATAGCATACTTGCTAAAAGTTTAGAAATGAGTTAAAATAGAACGGTATAACAATGCTCTTTTTTTATTAAAAGAGACACCTAGGAGGATTTATAAATGAAATTAGAAAATTACATTGCAGATGTACCAGATTTTCCCAAAAAAGGTATTCTATTTAGAGACATAACACCACTCATGTTAGACGGTAAAGCATTTCAATATGCTGCTGACCAATTTATTCAATTTGCTAAAGATAAGAAAGCAACATTAATTGTTGGTCCTGAAGCAAGGGGCTTTATTTTTGGATGTCCTGTTGCTGCTGGTTTGGGTATTGGATTTGCTCCAGTTAGAAAACCAGGGAAATTACCAAGAGAATATGTTAGTGTATCATATGATTTGGAATATGGATCTAATGAATTATGCCTACATTCTGATGCAATCAAAAAAGGTGATAAAGTATTGATTGTTGATGATTTACTTGCAACAGGTGGAACGATGGATGCAACTGTTAAATTAGTTGAAAAACTAGGTGGCGAAGTAGTTGGTTTAGCATTTCTTATTGAGCTTTCTGAACTTAAAGGTAGAGACAATTTAAAAAACTATGATATATTAACATTAATCACTTACTAAAGGAAGTGTTTTTATGAACGATCCACTGTTTCAATCCCTCTTCGAATCATTCGACACATACATCAAAAGAGAATCAGACATTGAGCTTATTAAAAAAGCTTATTTTTTGTCGAAAGAAAAACACGAAGGGCAAATGCGAAAAAGTGGAGAACCATATATTACACATCCTGTTGCAGTTGCTAAAATCTTAGCGGATTTAAGAGGTGGACCTGCAACTTTAATCGCAGCATTATTGCATGATACAGTAGAAGATACAGCATTAACTTTAGTTGACGTTGAAAAAATATTTGGTAAAGATATTTCATTGCTTGTTGATGGTGTGACTAAAATCAGTAAATTATCTTTTAACACGCAAGCCTCTCAGGCTGATAATCATCAAAAAATGCTATTAGCAATGGCTAAAGATATTCGCGTTATTTTGATTAAAATTGCAGACAGATTACATAATGTTCGTACACTAGATTCAATGGCTCCAGAAAAGCAATACAAAATAGCAACAGAAACTTTAGAGATTTATGCACCATTAGCACATAGGTTAGGTATCTTTAGAATCAAAGCTGAGTTAGAAGACCGCTCACTTCGCTATACAGATCCTCCAATGTATTATCGTGTATCTAATATGATTCAAGCTAAAAAGGCAGAACGTGAAGCATCCATTGATCACGTGATTGAACACATTACTGATTTATTTAAAACGAGTGAGTTAAACGAGTTTGAAATCAAAGGTCGCATTAAAAATATCTATAGTATTTATAAAAAAATGGTTAAAGATCAGAAACAATTTGAAGATATATATGATCTATTAGCTGTAAGAGTGATTGTTGACCGTGTTGAGACATGTTATCAGGCACTAGGTATTATTCACGCCAACTTTACACCGATACCAAGACGATTTAAAGACTATATTGCAGTACCTAAACCAAATATGTATCAATCGCTTCACACGACCGTTTTATCTGATGATGGAACGTTATTTGAAGTGCAAATTAGGACTCCAGAAATGGATCAAATTGCTGAATTTGGGGTTGCTGCTCACTGGGCTTATAAAGAAAATAAAACATACTCAAAAGAAAGAGAACAATTTGAAATTGCTCAAAAACTTAAATGGTATGGTGAACTTCTAAAAATGAGTGAAGACACAGATGAGACTGAAGGTGGAGCTGAAGAGTTCGTTGGTACAATTAAAGGCGATATTCTTGATGCAAATGTCTATGTTTTTACACCTAAAGGTGAAGTTATTGAACTTCCAAAAGGCTCTACACCTATTGATTTTGCATACCGAATCCATACGGATATTGGTAATAAAATGGTTGGTGCTTTAGTTAATAACCGAATTGTTACACTAGATTATGAACTCAATACTGGCGATATCGTTAGTGTTAAAATAAATAAAAATTCTTATGGTCCAAGTGAAGATTGGTTAAAGATTGCTAAATCCTCACATGCAAGACATAAAATCAAGAGTTTCTTAAATAAATTAAACAAGGATTCATTAACTCAAACGGGTAAAGAAACATTAGAACGCGAGTTTACAGCAAATAAAGTCCATGAATCATTAGATGATGCATTTGTTAAAAAACATTTCGAAAAAAATATGATTACAACCGTTTCTGATTTATATTTAGAAGTCGGAAAAGGAAATGTTAGTCCTAAAACTGTTGTTAGTAAGATGTTAGGTCAAGAAGTTGACCCAAATCTTATGTTACAGCGACAAATGGAAAAAGCTTCTAAGCAATTAACAACACACCATGAAACAGGTGTAGTCATTGAAGGACTATCAAGTCCACAACTCAAATTATCAAACTGTTGTTTACCAATTCCTGGAGATCCTATTCTTGGCTATGTGAGTAAACAAAGCGGCATTGTTATTCACACCAAAGATTGTCCAAATACGAAACAGTTTGAAGAAAATCGATTAATTGAAGCATTTTGGTCACAAGATATCACAAGAAAATATCCAACATGGATTAAAGTTGTTGGTGGTAACAAAACAACTCTACTCACGGAAGTTGTTACAACAATCAACGCATCAAGTGTCGCTATTGCAGAAGTTAATGCTATAACAACCTCAAGTCTTGAAATAATAATTAAAATCAAAGTATCAATTACAAATTTAAATGCTTTACAGTCATTGATGGTTAACTTAAGAAAAATTAGTGAGATCTATTCAGTGGAGAGAGATTACAAATGAGAGTCATCGTTCAAAGAGTATCAAGTGCAAAAGTTGAGGTTGATTCAAGAGTTGTAGGAAGTATTAATCAAGGATACTTATTGTATATAGGCATTCATATTGATGACAATCAAGAAAAAGTCATCAAGATGGCTGAAAAAGTTCACAATCTAAGAATTTTTGAAGATGAAAATCAAAAAATGAATCAAAATTTAACAACAGTTAATGGTGACATTCTTGCAATTTCACAATTCACATTATATGGGGATACTAAAGGCAACAACAGACCATCGTTTATTCAAGCAGCTAGACCTGATCAAGCAGAAAAATTATATGAATTATTTGTCAATGAACTTAAAAAACATCATCATGTTGAACAAGGTGTTTTCCAAGCACACATGAAAGTTCATTCAGTTAATGACGGACCTGTGACAATCCTGATTGAATTCTAATTGACAAAATTATCTTTTTAAGATAATATTGTACTATAAATGAATCGTCAATGATAAAGGAGCTCTGATTAAGGGCAGTGACACCTTTTGAGACAAAAACAAGTAATTGAGGGCTAGAAAGTTTTCTAGAACTAAGGTGGTACCGCGTATATTTTACGTCCTTAGAGTTTTTTAAGGACGTTTTTATTTTGATTGAGGTGTAAGATGAAGAAACCGTATAAGCAAATGCCTGTTGTTTATTTTGATCATTATGTACTTCGAACACTAAAGAAAACCGATTACAAAGACATGTATGATTATGGTAAAAACCCTGAAGTCACTAGATATTTGTCATGGGGACCTTTCATTATTCCATCGGAAGCAAAACGTTCAATCTTACAGATATTTTACCCAAGAGTTAGATATGGATTACCTATTGGATATGCAATCGTCGATGTTAAAACATCTAAAATGATTGGAACGATTGATTTCCATAGTAAAATAAAAGGTGAAAATGGAGCCGAAATTGGTTACGTGTTACACCAAAATTATTGGAATAAAGGCATTATGTCTCAAGCAATTAAAAAAATGATCGAAATAGGATTTGAATATTTAAATTTCGATATACTAAGAATTAGACATTTAAAGAAAAATATAGCAAGTCAAAAAGTAATTGAAAAAACACCATTTAAATTCATTCAAAAAGAAAAATATGTTTTAGAGAAAAGAAATTCAGTTTTAGAAGATGAAATGCTCACATATGAGCTATCCAAGGAGGATTATTATGGCAGTAAACAAAGTTAAAGGAACCTATGATGTATTACCAAATGAATCGTATTTATGGCAAGCATTAGAAGACCAAATCAGAAAGGTTCTTGGTCAATATAACTTTAAAGAAATCAGAACACCTATTTTGGAATATAGTGAAGTCTTTCATCGTCATACTGAACTATCTGACATGGTAACAAAAGAAACATACGATTTTGAGGATCGTGGAGATAGAAATCTAACCTTAAGACCAGAAGGTACTGCAGGTGTTATTCGTAGCTATGTTGAAAATAAACTTTATGCAACACAAGAATTAGAAAAAGTTTTTTACATCGGTCCAAATTTTAGATATGAACGTCCTCAAAAAGGTAGATATCGTCAATTTTATCAATTTGGTGTTGAAGCCATAGGAACAGTTGATCCTGCTTTAGATGCTGAAATGATTATTTTAGCTTATGATTTTATGAAACGTTTAGGATTAAAAGGTGTTCGCGTTAAAATCAATAGTTTAGGTGATGAAGAATCAAGACAAGACTATCGAAAAGCATTGGTTGAACATTTTCAACCACATGTTCATGAGTTATGTGAAGATTGTCAACAAAGAATAACTAAAAATCCATTAAGAATATTGGATTGCAAAGTTGACCAAAAACATAAAGCAGTTAAAGAAGCACCTACGCCTCAAGATTATCTAAACGCTACTTCAAGAGCATACTTCCAAAAAGTTTTAACACATTTGAATGCTGCGAAAATAAGCTATGAAATCGCTCATAAACTTGTTCGCGGGTTAGACTACTATAGTCATACAGTTTTCGAAATAGAGGCTGATATCGAAGGTTTTGGCGCTCAAAACGCACTTGGTGGTGGTGGGCGCTATCAAAAACTTGTATCAGAACTTGGTGGACCTGATTTAGGTGGTATTGGCTTTGCATGTGGTATGGAAAGACTACTTCTAGCTTTGGATGCTGAAAATGTTGCATTTGCTAAAGAAAGTGAATTAGATGCCTATGTCATCGTCTTTAATGAAGATTTAAAGATGGTTGCTACAAAGATTTTATATGACCTTAGAGTTGCAGGAATTACTGCAGATACAAACTTTACTCAAAAATCATTTAAAGCACAATTAAAACAAGCATTAAGAATGAATGCTAAATATTTAATTATTTTAGGTGATGACGAATACCAAAAAGGTGTTGTGGGTATTAAAAATACAAAGACAGAAAAACAAGAAGAAGTTGTCATTTCGAAAATTAAAAAATATATGACAGAAAAACTGGAGAAAAAATAATATGAAGTATACGCATCATAATAATGAATTGAATAAAAATCATATTGGTATTGAAGTCCATTTGAAAGGTTGGGTTGCTAAGACAAGAAATCTTGGTGGTTTACTTTTTATTGATTTAAGAGACCGATTTGGGATGACACAACTTGTTGTTAAACCCGAAAATAAAAATTATGAAACAGCACTTAAGATAAGAAATGAATTTGTTATTGAAGCAAAAGGTATCGTTATTGAACGTGAAAATAAAAATTTAAATATGCCAACAGGGGAGATTGAAGTTGATGTTTTTGATATAGTCATCTTAAGTTCTTCTGAAAATCCACCACTGATTATAGCTAATGATACAGATGCTTTAGAAGAAACCAGACTAAAATATAGATATCTAGATTTAAGAAGACCCGTTATGCAGAATTTCTTAATTAAGAGACATGAAATTGTTCAAGCAATACGTCAAACGCTTGTTGATGAAGGTTTTTATGAACTAGAAACACCTATTTTAGGTAAATCTACACCTGAAGGAGCAAGAGACTATTTGGTGCCATCAAGGTTATATCCTGGCAACTTTTATGCATTACCACAGTCACCACAAATCTATAAACAATTATTTATGATTGCTGGTTTTGAGAAATACTTCCAAGTTGCAAGATGCTTTAGAGATGAAGACCTTAGATCTGATCGTCAACCAGAGTTTACTCAAATCGATATCGAGTCATCTTTTGTTGATGAAGAAGATGTAAGAAGTATTATTGAAAAAATCATGGTAAATACATTTAAAAAAGTCTTAAACGTAGAAGTGAAAACACCATTTCAAATCATGTCTTATCATCAAGCAATGGAATTATATGGAACAGATAAACCAGATTTACGTTATGAAATGTTGTTAAAAGATTATACAGACTTTTTTCAATCAATAGATGTTCCATTATTCAACGATGAACCTCTAATTAAAGGTTTAGTATTAGAACATGGTGAAAATATATCAAGAAAAAAAGTTGATCAATTAACTGAACATGTTAAGAAAAATCATGGGAAGGCTTTAGCTTTTATTAAATATAGCAAAGGTACATATACTGGGAGTATCATTAAATACTTAAATGAAGAGCAACTGCAATCTTTAAATCTTTCTGAAGATCAAGTACTATTCTTAGTTCCTGGTCATTTTGATGATGTTACATCAGGATTAGGGGCTTTGCGTATAGAATTAGCGAATCAATTGAATATGATTCCTAAAGATATCTATAAATTTGTATGGATTAATGAGTGGCCATTATTAGAATACGATCAAGAAGAACAAAGATTTTATGCTAAACACCATCCATTTACAGCACCAGTTGATGCTAGAGTCTTAAAAGAAAATCCACATCAAGCCATGGCTAAAGCTTATGACATCGTTTTGAATGGTTATGAAATCGGTGGCGGATCGATTAGAATTCATAATCAAGATGTACAAAAATTAATGTTTGATACACTTGGATTAACAAAAGAAGATGTAGAACATCGATTTGGATTTTTCGTTGATGCATTAAAATATGGAACACCACCACATGGTGGATTAGCATTAGGATTGGATCGAATAGTAATGCTAATGACTCATACAAGTAACATTAAAGATGTTATTGCATTTCCAAAAACACAAAGTGCAAAAGATATGATGATGCAATCACCATCTGATGTTGATCAAAAACAATTAGATGAACTTGAATTAAAGGTAGGTAAATAATATGAAGAGTATCGTTTTAGGTGGAGGATGTTTCTGGGGTGTAGAAGCTTATTTTAAGCAACTTAAAGGCGTCATTGAGACATCTGTAGGTTATGTTGATGGGAATAAAAGAAACCCCACATACCAAGAAGTGTGTGGAGGTGTTGCTACACATACAGAAGCATGCCAAATTTTTTATGATGAAAATGTTATCAAATTAGAAAATGTTTTAGAACAATTTTTTAGAATAATTGATCCATTTGCAAAAAATCGTCAAGGGCATGATATTGGAAGACAATATCGTTCTGGTATTTATTTTGACCATGAAGAAGATCAAGAAAAAATCATTGAATATATTAAAAATCATTTTGGAAAAGATTATGATCGTGTTCAAACAGAAGTTAAGAAAAACATAGATTATGATTTAGCTGAAAGATATCACCAGGATTATTTAAAGAAGAATCCAGGCGGTTATTGTCACGTTGACTTGAACCTCGCAAAAAAGGAGGAAATCAAGTAATGCGTAAAGACTATATTACATGGGATCAATATTTTATGGGTGTTGCTAAGCTATCAGCAATGCGCAGTAAAGATCCTGGAACACAAGTTGGAGCTTGTATTGTGAATGCAGGAAAACGTATTGTAGGTATTGGATACAATGGTTTACCACAAGGGTGTAAAGATGAAGATTTCCCTTGGGAAAATGAAGGTGAATATCTTCAAACAAAATATCCTTTTGTTGTTCATGCTGAAGCGAATGCTATTTTAAATGCAACAACCAACTTAAAAGGATCAACCATTTATGTAAGTTTGTTTCCATGTAATGAATGTACTAAATTAATTATTCAAAGTGGTATTACTGAAATTATTTATGAATCAAATAAATATCAAAATTCAAAGGAACATGAAGCTGCAGTAAGAATGCTAAAAGCTTCTAATGTCAACTTTAGACAGATTCAGGTTGGAGAGTTGAGATATGATAAAATTACTTAAGCAATATAAAAAACTACTTATTATGTTAAGTTTTCCATATGTTTATTTATTAATGGTGCTTGTTGTACCTACTCAGATGGCTGTTACTGCACCAGGAGGCTTAACACGGGTTGTTGACTCTATTCAATTAGAAAACGTTGATTTTGTCGATAATTTTAATACAGTATACGTATATTCATATAACCCTATTACACCATTTCAATCATTTGTATTATCTAACGACAAAACAATGAGTATCTATGAAATGACAGACAGACAAAAAGACACATCATGGAAAGATGATTATACAGCTGGACAAATCCAAAAGTTAGTTTCATTAAAAACATCAATTATTAAAGCATATGAGCTTGCTCATGAACAAGATAATCGTATTGATATTGATTATTATTATGCTGGGTTATATTTGACATATAGACCAAGCCGTTTAATAGATCTGCGAGTTGGAGATAAGATTGTTGCGATTAATGGAATTAATTACGTAGGGCAGAATCATGAAGATTTTCTTGCATTAGCATATCAAGACGAAGTTACATTTACAATATTGAGAACAGAAGAAGATTTAGGTGTCTATCATACAGTAACTTATCAATATGATGATAACGATGCTCGGATGATTTTCTATCCCAATTATGAGATAGCAAGTGCGTCTCCAAGCTTTACTTTACCAGGATTAGGTAGCTTAATTGGTGGTCCTAGTGGAGGGATGATTCAGACACTTAGTATTTATGCAAGTTTACTAAAACTAAACATTGGTGATTTAAAAATAGCTGGAACTGGTACGATTGAGATGTCTGGAAAGATTGGTAGAGTCGGTGGTGTTCCTCAAAAAATGTATACTGGATTATATCAAAAAGTTGATGTATTTATCGTTCCAGAAGCACATATTGATGATATTCCTGGCGTTATATTCCCATATGAGTTGGTTATAGTAGATACGATTGAAGAGGCGGTGAATTGGCTCAATGAACGCAATGATTGATAAAGTATTTTCATTTTTTAGAAGATATAAAAAGCTATTAAAATTAATTGATAGAGAAACGACCATGAAAACCGTGTTAAAATCAGTTGCAGGTGCATTAATTTTATCACTTATTTGTATTGCAATTCCAGTTTTGGTAGTTGTTAATATGTTTATATATACTAAACTTACATTTATTTTATCTGTTTTTTTAGTTATTATTGTTATGGGATGGAGTTTTTTATATTATTTCTTTTATTATAGGTTGCTAAAGAGTTATCATGAAAAAATTAATAATATCAATACTTTATTACCACAACTAACAGAAAGTATTTTGGTTTCTATATTTTTCTTAGTTGTTGGTATTGTTGTATTAGCTGTTATATTTTAGGAGAGAGATATGCTTATTGGATTAGTTATCATCATATTTTGCATCATTATAGACCAAACAACTAAATACGCTGCACAAGCTGCATTTGCTGGATCATCTGGGCAAACATTTATTCCTTATATCTTAGAATTTGGATATGTAGAAAATGATGGAGCATCTTTAAATATCCTTGCTGGTGAGCAATTTACATTTATGGTTATCACAGTATTTGCTTTAGGTATTTTTGGATATTTATTCTTAGAATCTGACTATAAACATAAGAAGGTTTATAGTATTGCTATTGCACTGTTTATAGGCGGAACCTTTGGTAATGCGATTGATCGTGCGATGCATACTTATGTTATTGATTTTATGAAATACCCATTTTTAGAAATGATTTTAGGAAGATATGGTAGTTTTCATAATAATTTTGCTGATTTATTTTTGAGCGCAGCAATTGTCTTATTTGCTATAGATCTATTTATATTAGAACCTAAAAGATTGAAAAAGGAGAAAATTGATGTCCAAGAGAGTCATTAAAGTAAAACTAGAGTCTCAGGGTCTTCGTTTGGACCTTTTTTTACTTGAAAACTATTATACAAATCAGAGTAGAAGCTATGTTCAACATGCCATTAAAGATGGTTTTGTTACTGTAAACGAACAAAAAGTTAAGACTGGTTATACTTTAAAAGCCGATGACCTCATTCAAATTGAAGAAATTGAAGAGAAAAAACTTGATCTAGAAGGTGTAGACTTAAACTTAGATATTATCTATGAAGATGATGATCTTTTAGTGATCAACAAGCCTCAGGGCATGGTTGTTCACCCTGCATCTTCATATCATGAACCGACTTTGGTGCATGGTTTAATTCATCAAGTAGATGAACTGAGTTCAATCAATGGCATTATAAGACCAGGTATCGTACACCGCATTGATAAAGATACTTCAGGTTTATTGGTTGTTGCAAAAAATGACACTGCACATCAAACATTAAGTGCAGATTTAGCACTTCATGAAATTGAAAGAGAATATATTGCACTTGTTTATGGTACTCTATCTGAAAATGAAGGTACTATTAATGCACCAATACAAAGGCATCCTAAAAATAGATTAAAAATGGCTGTTATTTCAGGTGGTAAAAAAGCAATCACTCATTTTAAAGTTTTAGAAAGATATGATAAATATACATTACTATCTTGTAAACTTGAAACAGGAAGAACGCATCAAATAAGAGTGCATATGGCTTATATTAACCATCCAGTTGTTGGTGATCCTATTTATGGACCAAAAGATGTTGTTGGTTCAACAGGACAGTTTTTACACGCTCAAAAACTTTCTTTCATTCATCCGACAAAAAAAGAGCAAATGACTTTTACAGCCGAATTGCCCCAAGTGTTTACAGATTTTTTAACTGAACTTAAGAAAGATTCTGTTTAGTAACATTTTTAAAATTCATTTTTGCAATTAATCCTAAAGTTTGCAAACCCTTTTTATCATGAAGTTCATTAATTTGTTCATCTACTTCTTTACTTGCACCTTTTAGTAAGGTAACTCCAACTTTTTCGCTATACTCATTCATTTTCACTAAAAAAGCATATCTTGCTACGATTGAAGCTGCAGCAACACTTAAGTGAATTTGCTCTGCCCTAACATGAAAATCAATATCTCTATAAATTAGGGTTTCATCTTTAATATAATTAAAGTATAATTGAGGTGTGCAGAATTGGTCGACAATGACAGGGACGGTTTCTTTTAACTTAGAAGAAGTCTTGACAATTGCCTGATTATGAAGCAACGCTTTTATTTTATTCAAGTTATACCCTTTTGCGACTAATGAGTTATATTTCTTAGGCGTTAAGATGAGTAAAGAGTGAATTAAACGTTTTGCAATCTTTGGTGCAACTGCAATAATAGCCTTATCATTCATGTTTTTAGAGTCTCTAACATTGAGACTTTCTAAATATGATATGTCGCTTTCATTTGCGTATGCTGCACAAACCACGATTGGGCCAAATACATCACCTGTACCGACTTCATCAGATCCGATGGCTGCATAATCTTCACGATTAAGATGCGTTTTAATAGATACCAATTCATGAGTGACTTCTTTACCTTGCATTAAAACTTTTCCAGTCTTATATGCGAGAATATCGATGCCATTATGAACAGCATGAAAAAGCAAATAGGGATTATCATCCTCTATTTGATGATATTGATATACACGATTGAGTTTTTCTAGTTCGTTATCTGTAACGGATATAGTATAATGTTTCATTTCAAATCTCCTATCAAAGTATATTATACCATAAAAAACGAAAAAAAGGTGTTACTTATGCGATTTATGACAAAAACATTGGAATTACCCCAAATTTTAGATATGATTTCTAAGTATGCAAAATCTGATACGATAAGAAATGAAATTCTGAATATAGAACCTATGACAGATATGCCCATGATTAATAAGCAGCTTGACGAAGTCATGGATATGGCTACGCTTATACAAAGAGCGGGTCTTTTACCATTAATTGAGGATTATGATGTTCACGAATTGCTTAAATATGCTGGTATGGATCGAGTATTTTCAATACAAGAATTACTATATATTAGATTATTTCTCGTGATGGAAAGTAATATATTAAAATACTATAAAGAAATCCAAATAAATAAGATTTCTACTTTATCATTATCAGAGTATTTTGCATCATTACATACACATGAGCGTTTACTTGCATACATTCAATCTAAAATTGATGAGGATGGCCAGATTTTAGATGATGCAACACCAGAGTTGTTAAAGATAAGAAGAGATTTGTCAAGATTCGATAAAAATCTTCAGGATAAATTACAAAAACTTTTAACCACCTATAGTACATATTTAAATGAAATGGTTATTGTAATTCGAAATGATCGTTACTGTATCCCAGTTAAGGATACATTTAAGAACAAAATTAAAGGTGTTATCCATGATGTTTCATCAAGTAAGCAAACAGTTTATATAGAACCTGAAGCAACTAGACAAATCACTGCAGAAATCGAACAATTAAAAATCCAAGAAGCAAAAGAAATTCAAAAAATCATTGCTTTAATAAGTGAAGAAATACATCAAGCTCATGCATCATTAAAGGATAATCTAGACTTGTTTTTAACTTTTGATTTTATATCTGCAAAGGCACAATATGCAATATTATTAAATGCAGTTAAGCCTAAAGTTAATAATGAAGGAACAATCTCATTAATTCAAGCTAAACACCCACTTTTAGAACAAAAAACAGCTGTTCCTATTCAAATGGAATTAAATAAAGATTTTAAAACGCTTTTAATTACAGGACCAAATACTGGTGGGAAGACAGTAGCTTTAAAAACAGTTGGTTTATTAACACTAATGACTCAAGCAGGTATCTTAATTCCAGCAAACGAAGCCTCAAATATTTCAGTATTTGATCAAGTGTTTGCAGATATTGGAGATGAGCAATCCATCTTACAATCATTATCAACATTTTCATCACACTTAAATAAGATTATAGATATGATCAATCATATTAAAGATAATACATTAGTTCTTTTAGATGAACTCGGTAGTGGTACTGACCCTAATGAAGGTGTTTCATTAGCGATGGCTATTTTAAATTATTTTAAATCTTTCGATGTAAGAATGATGGTAACGACCCATTATTCTGAATTAAAGAGTTATGCATATGAACAAAGTCATATGAAAACTGCATCAGTTGCTTTTGATAAAAAGACTTTAAAGCCCTTATATTACCTTCAAATGGGAACAACAGGTTCATCTCATGCTTTCTTAATCGCAAGAAGGCTTGGACTCAAAGAAGAAGTTGTGCATGATGCTGAAACGGTTTATCAAGGTAGACAAACGGATTTAGCAAAAGTAATGGAAAAGCTAAACGATGAAATGTTATACATTGAAAAACAAAAAGAAAACCTTGCATCTGAAATTAATGAACTCAAAACAGCTAAACAAGAATATCAGCTTTCGCGAGAAAAATTAATGAAGGATCAAGAAAGAATTATTGAAACCATTAAAGTTAAAGAACAGAAAAAATGGGACGATTTAAAAGATGAAGCACGAGAAATTATCAGAGAGCTTCAAAGCAAACAAGAACTCTCTAAACCTGAAGTTGCTACTTTAAAATATCAGTTAAATCAAGGGTTAGATAATGATCAATCGCATCGATTTATCGATGAATTGAAAATTGGTGACGAAGTTTATATCATTCCTTATCAACAATATGGTAAAATAGAATCAATTAAAAATGATGAGTATCGTGTCATCTTTGGAAAGTTTGATCTAAAGTTTGAAGCATCAGATTTGAGAAAAGAGCAACCTAAGGTAGATCCTAAAAAAAGAGTACAACAAGTTAAAACAACACAAGGAGAAACACCGGAAAGAAATGCGAAACTTGAACTTGACCTAAGAGGTTATAGATTCGAAGAAGTCAAAGATGCGATGGAACAAGCAATTGATCGTGCTCTACTTAGTGGCTTATCATCTTTAAGAGTTATTCATGGCTTCGGTAGCGGGGCAGTTAGAAAAGCTGTATATGATTATATCAAGAGTTCTCCCTATGTAAAAACACATCGATTTGGTGGTGAAGGAGAAGGATTAAATGGGGTAACAATTATTACCCTAAAATAATGCGAAAGGCTTGAATTAATCTCTTATATAGCATATAATGAGTAATATAAAATTGATAAAGAAATGAGGAAAATTGAATGATTGAATATCAAGGACAAGAGTATCAAGAAGTCATTGGACAACAAGGGTTAGTTGTTGTACAATATTATGCGACATGGTGTGGACCATGTAAGATGCTTAAGCCAGTTTTAGATGCTTTAAGTACAGAAATGCAAGAAACTAAGTTTTACCGCTTAGACATCGATCTTTATAGAACACAAGCAATCGAAGCTGGTATTCGTAGCGTTCCTACAGTAGTTTTATACAAAGATGGTGAAGAAGTAGATCGTCAGAGTGGATATCAACCAAAAGAAAGAATTTCTGCTTGGATGGATCAATACAAATAATTAAAGCACTTTGGTGCTTTTTTTATTTCCATAAATTTAGTATAATAGATATGGTGATATCATGGATGGATTCTTATTAATTAATAAGCCTAAAGGATTGACATCACATGATGTCGTTTTCAAGATTAAGAAAAAGCTTCATGTTGATAAAATCGGTCATACTGGAACCTTAGATCCATTTGCTTGTGGTCTTTTAATTTTATGCCTTGGAAAAGCAACAAAATTAGCTTATATGTTTCAAGATTCAGATAAAACATATGAGGGAACTATTGTTTTTGGTAAGCATTATGATACTTATGATACAACTGGACAAGTCATCGATGAAAAGCAAGTGGCAGTCAATCAAGATGAGCTTATTAAAGCCATGCAATCACTTAAAGGAACATACCAACAATTACCCCCAATGTATTCAGCAATCAAGGTAGATGGTCAAAAACTTTATCAACTTGCTAGAAAAGGTCTTGATGTTAAAAGGGATACTAGAGAAGTTCAGATTTATGAATTCGATATGAAATCCGAGTTTAATGAGAACCAATTTGATTTTTACACTTCGGTATCTAAAGGAACATATATTCGGAGTCTAGCTGTTGATTTAGCAGAAAAGTTAAATACTTTTGCTGCTTTATCATCCTTAAATCGTTTATCTATAGGTAGTTATAATCTCAAAGATGCATTAACAATAGAAGAAGTTAAACCAGAACACTTAATTTCTTTAAATGATTTTTTTAAGCCTTATCCAAAAATAGCTTTAAATGACTACATGATCAAACTAGTTAAAAATGGTGTATATCTCGATGAAAGACAGACAACGATTAATACTCCATTTATTGTTACGGATGAGAAGAATCAGATGATTGCATTTTATGATGTTATTGGGTTAAACAAATATAAGCCAATACTTACTTTTTAGGAGCTAACATGAAAATTATTTCTTCAACATATAATTTAATCCAAAATACAGAAGCATTAACCTTAACATTAGGTAATTTTGATGGACTACATTTGGGACATCAACAGCTTATTGAGCGTGTTTTATCTTACAAAGATACTAAACATGCGGTTTTAACTTTTGATCCTCATCCTTCATTAGTCTTAAGAAAACAACCTTTTAAAACACTTACTCAAAAAGATGATAAAATTGAGTTATTTGCTAGATACCCATTAGATTACGCATTTATTGTTGAATTTGATACAAAATTCTCAGAATTATCTACTAAAGATTTTATTGACTTCTTACGTGGTCTTAACGTGAAAAGATTAGTAATTGGTCGTGATGCACGATTTGGATATCGTGGTGAGGGAACCATTCAAGATTTAAAAAGATATTTTATCGTAGATGTAGTTCCTGATTTGGTATATAACCATACAAGAGTTTCAACAACATATATTAAAGATTTCTTATCGACTGGTGATTTAGGTTCAGCAAGAAAGTTATTAAATAGACATTATCATATTAAAGGTTATGTTGTTCATGGAAATAAAGTTGGACATAAATTAGGCTTTCCAACAGCAAATATTGATTATGATCATTATTTCTTACCAATGAGTGGTGTTTACTATGTGAAGGTATTAATTGATGATGTTTGGTATCATGCAATGGCGAATATTGGAAACAATCCGACATTAAATTTTACCTTTGAAAAAAGGTTAGAAATATATATCTTAGATTTCAATAAGAACATCTATGGGAAAAACATAAATATCGTGTTTATGCACTACTTACGCAATGAATTGAAGTTTAAATCCCGAAATGAACTCATAGAACAGCTAAAAAAAGATGAAACTTCAGTAAGGAAATTAACAATTTAAAAAAATATGCTATAATAATTATAACGAGGTGGTATTATGAAATTGATCATTGCAATTGTATCCAATGATGATGCAAACAAAGTTCAAAAAGCATTAGTAAAAGACAGATTCTTTTCAACTCGCTTGTCAACAACAGGTGGTTTCTTGAGAGCTGGTAATGTGACATTCCTCATTGGTGTCAATGATGAAAAAGTTCCGCAAGCCTTGGAGATTATCGAAGCACACAGTAAAAAACGTACAAAACTCGTACCAAACACAATTGTAAACGAATTTGGTTCATTCTCAGCTTTACCAATTGAGGTAGAAGTTGGAGGAGCAACTGTATTTGTGGTCAATGTTGACCAATTTGTAAAAATATAATTAATATCGTTGCATTTAAACGAAAAAATGCTACAATATAAAAGGCGGTAACAAGGATTAGGGAACGCCAACCCAATCTTTAGTTATTCGAGAAAGGAAGAAAACACATGGCACTATTAAAAGAAAAGAAGACAGAAATCATTAAGAAGTTCGCAACCAAAGAAGGTGACACTGGTTCGCCAGAAGTTCAAATCGCAGTTCTTAGTCAAGAAATCGCAGATTTAAATGCTCACTTACAAATTCACATTCATGATTTCCATTCACGTCGTGGTCTTTATATGAAGATCGGACAAAGACGTCGTTTACTTAAGTACTTACGTAGTAAAGATGTTGATCGTTATCAACAATTAATACAAAAATTAGGATTACGTCGTTAAAAAGGTTGCTTATGCAATCTTTTTTTTTAATTCCTATACATATAGGTGTTTTTGTGGTAATATATATAAGGCTATAGATAAGAAAATAGACATATAAAATGAAGGAGATTTTATATCATGGAAAGAAAAATTTATGAAACGACGCTTGGTGGTAGAGTTCTACGTGTCGAAATTGGTGAGGTAGCAAAGCAGGCAAACGGTGCTGCAATGATAACTTACGGAGACTCTACAGTATTAAGTGTTGTAACAGCAAAAAATGAAGCTTCAACTCAAGATTTTTTCCCTTTAATGGTAGTTTATCAAGAGAAGCTTTATGCAGCAGGTAAAATCCCAGGTGGATTTTTAAGAAGAGAAGGTAGACCATCAGAACACGAGACATTAACATCTCGTTTAATTGATAGACCACTTCGTCCCTTGTTTCCTGAAGGATTCAAGCATGATGTGCAAATCATTAACACGGTTTTATCAAGTGATCCACAATGTACAACTGAAATGGCTGCAATGCTAGGTTCATCCCTAGTTTTAGGTATTTCTAACATTCCATTTAATGGTCCAGTAGCAGCAGTCATGGTTGGTCGTATTGATGGAGAATTTATTATCAATCCAACACCAGAACAACAAGAATTAAGTGATATTGACTTAATTGTTGCTGGTACAAAAACTGCAATCAACATGGTTGAAGCAGGAGCAAAACAAATTAATGAAGATGTTATGTTAGATGCTATTATGTTTGCACATGAAGCAATTAAAGAGTTAGTTGCATTCCAAGAAAAGATTCAATCTGAAAACTTCAAAGAAAAAATGGCATTTGACGATTTTGCAATTCCTGAAGATGTACAAAAGGAAGTTTCTAAGTTTGCAGAAAAACGTTTGATTAAAGCAGTTTCTATTTTTGATAAGTTAGAAAGATATCAAGCGCTTGATTCAATTAAAGATGAAACGGTTGAACATTTTTCAAAAAATTCATTTTTTAAAGAAATTGATGGTGTCAAAGTTTATGACGAAAAAGCTCAAAACGAGTATTTGACTCAAGTTAAAAAGACTGTTGATGCAATCGTAACCAAAGAACTTAGAAGACTGATTACAGTAGACAAAGTACGTCCTGATGGCCGTAAAGTTGATGAAATCAGACCATTATTCTCAAGAGTTGATGTATTACCTAGAACACATGGTTCATCATTATTTACTCGTGGTCAAACACAAGCATTAGGTGTTGTAACTTTAGGTTCATTAGGTGAAAATCAAATTATTGATGGACTTGGTTTAGAAGATAGAAAACGTTTCATGTTACATTACAACTTCCCACCATTTAGTGTTGGAGAAACAGGTCGTTATGGTTTTGTAGGACGTCGTGAAGTTGGACATGGTGCATTAGGTGAACGTGCATTACTTCAAGTTTTACCAAGTGAAGAAGAATTCCCTTATTCAATACGTATCGTATCTGAAATACTTGAATCTAACGGTTCAAGTTCACAAGCAACAATTTGTGCTGGATCAATGGCATTAATGGCTGCAGGTGTACCGATAAAAGCACCAGTTGCGGGTATCGCAATGGGTTTAATTATGGAAGGTAAAAATTATACGATCTTAAGTGATATTCAAGGTATGGAAGATCATGAAGGCGATATGGACTTCAAAGTCGCTGGAACAAAAGATGGTATTACATCACTTCAAATGGATATCAAGATTTCAGGTATTACTAAAGAAATCTTAAAAGAAGCACTTGAACAAGCAAGGATTGCTAGATTACACATTCTTGATCATATGAATGAAACGATACCTACAGTGCGTGAAGAATTATCAGATTATGCACCTAAGGTGATGATGATTCAAATTAATCCTGATAAGATTAGAGATGTTATCGGTGCTGGTGGTAAGATTATTACTCAAATTATCGAAGACAACAATCAAGTTAAGATTGATATTGAACAAGATGGTCGTGTATTCTTAATGCATTATGATAGAAAATGGTTACTTAAAGCAGCTGAGAAGATTAAACAATTAGTCAGAGTTGCTGTTGTTGGTGAAATCTATGAAGGTAAAGTTACAAGAGTTGAAAAATTCGGTTGCTTTGTTGAATTATGGCCAGGAACTGAAGGACTAGTTCACATTTCTAGATTAGCTAAAGAACGTGTTGAAAAAGTTGAAGACATCGTATCTGTTGGTGATCAAATTTTAGTTAAATGTATTGGAATTGATGATAAAGGTAGAGTTGATCTATCTAGAAAAGATGCATTAGCTGTTAAATAAAAAATAAAAAATGAAGTTCACTGAGCTTCATTTTTTAACAAAATGGCCTTATTAAGCCTTTATATTTAAAGTATTTATGTTTGCTAATTTACAACAAATGATAAAAATGATATAATATTATGGAGAACAATAAAAGGAGCACTATTATGAAATTAGAATTAAGAACTCAAAAATTAAGAGAAGTAAGAAAACAAGGTTATGTACCTGGTGTAATGTATGGAAAATCAATTGACTCAACTTCTGTACAAGTACTTGATAAAGACTTTAAAGAAGCTTTAAAAGAATTTGGAACAAGTATGACATTTAAAGCTAAACTTGATGGAAAAACACATAACGTATACATTAAAAATTTTCAATCAAACATTTTAAAGCCTAGTGAAATCATTCACTTTGATTTACACCGTGTTACTGCGACTGAAAAGATTTCAGCACATATCCGTATTGAACTTCTTGGTAAAGAAGTATTCCACGGTCAAGAAGTATATCCAGAATTGCAATTGAATGAAATTGTTGCTGAATATGTTCCTGGTCAAGGTATGTCACATATTGATGTTGACGTATCAAATCTTGAATTAGGTGATGTTATTTATGTTAAAGATTTAAACATTGGTGAAAATCTAACATTAAAAGAAGATCCTGATAAAGCAGTTGTTGTGATGAAGGAAGTTCATATTGTTGAGGAAGAAGAAGTTACTGAAGATACTGATGCTTTAGGCGATATGATTAGAGAAGAACAAGAAGCGCAAGAAGAAGAAACAAAAGAAAAAGAGTAAACTATCAATTCAATCATGAATATGATATAATATTTTAGTCAGTGGAAGTGATCGAGCCTGTTTTTACAGGTTAGGAAAGTCCATGCTAGCACATCCTGAGATGGATGTAGTGTTTGTGCCTAGGGAAACAATAACCTAGGGTACGAGAAATCGTAACGGCGATCAATGATCTAAGGGAAACTATGATCTAGACTTAATGTGCCACAGAGACGAGCTATTTAGAAATAAATAGATGAAACGCGGTAAACCCCTCAAGCTAGCAACCCAAAATTTGGTAGGGGCACGTATAAAGATGAATCAAAATCGATATGCGCTACTTACGTAGAGATAAATGGTCACACCCTTTTTAAGGGAACAGAACATGGCTTATGCACATTGACAAAAATTAGGTCCCACTTTGGGACCTTTTCTTTTGCATAAAAAAACCTCCAATTGGAGGTTAAGTTAATTAAAATGGAAGTATACTTAATGCTCTTAAGATGATGTAAATAATATATGAGAAGTAAATTCCTAATAGTAAATATCCCTCAAGTTTCGAGATTTTACCACCTGTGATACAGAAAACAATTGTGATAGCAGTTATACCAATTAATATTACAGTATCAATTAAGACATCATTGTTGATGCCTAGAGGCGTCACTAACCCAGCTAAACCGACAATAAGCAAAGTGTTGAACACATTAGATCCTATTACGTTACCTAAAGCAATTTCGCCTTCACCTTTTTTCGCTGCCATGATGGAAGTTACGAGCTCTGGAAGTGATGTACCTAATGCAACAATTGATAATCCAACGAGTGTCGTGGCTCTTGATATGTTCATTGAAAATGCTGAAACTAATAACTCAATGGCAATAAACTCAGCACCTGCAGTAACTAAATAACCACCAATTGATACGCCACCTAAGCCGATTAATAATAATATAATTGCTCTTTTAGCATCAACAACATGGATTTCTTCAATCTCCGGAGGCATTCGTTTAGTTTTTAACATCAAATACATATAGTATGAAAAGAATAATAGTAATATAAGTGATTCCCACCAAACTATTTGTGCATCAATTTGAAAGAAAAATGCGAGAACAGAAATCAATATAGTAATAACAATTAGAAATGGAAACTCTTGCTTATTCATTGATTTTCTAACAGCAATTGGCATCATGATTGCACTAAAACCTAAAATTAAAGTTAAATTAGCAACATTAGAACCAATGACATTACCCATTGCAATGTCAGCAGTTGTTCCAGCTGCTTTTGCCGAAATGGATGCTGCAAAGCTAACTGCTAACTCAGGTAAGCTAGTACCAAAAGCAACTAATGTTAAACCTATAATCAATGGAGATACATTTAGTTTTTTAGCAATCGATACTGATGAGACGATAAAGAAGTCTGCACCTTTAATCAGAAATACAAATCCTATAAGTAAAAACAAAATATGTATAAAAATATCCAAAATGCCTACCTCCTGATGATTTAATATTTTGATTGACTTTATTTTCTTATATATATAAATAAAAACCATTCAAGACAAGAAAAAAGTCTTGAAGGTCTCGTTACAAGGTATACTTGAAATTAACCGGGTTTTTCAACCGTACTGACGATTAATTTAGGGTTAACTACTCCCCTTCATGACTCTATTTTAGCATACTTTAATTAACATGACAATAATAAATATTATTTAGTTAGATCAATGGTTAATCTTTATAAATTGTTGACTTATGTAGCAAAAAATAGTATCATATATCTATCACCGTGTGATGGAGGACAGAACAACTAAAATGGAAGATTGCAGTAGTAGGATCGACGATCCAATATATCCGAGTCTTAAAATGAATGAGCATGACGCTTTTTTTGGTGTCTTTTTTTGTTTAGAGAGTGAGGAAATCATATGATAACATCTAGTGTTTTCATGCTCTTTTTAATTATTATGTCAGCTGTTTTTTCCGCTTCAGAAGTTGCTTTAGTTGCTATTAGTGATAATAAAGTAAATGTAGATGCAGAAACTGGAAATAAAAGAGCATTAAAAGTGCAAAAATATACAGAAAATCCTAAAAATTATATAACAACTCTACGGGTACTCATAACATTGATTGCTATCGTGAATGGAGCAATAGCACTGGATACCTTTAGCCATCATGTAATCAGTTGGTTTGATGCAACAAATCCTGTTGTAGAGCCACTTGTTATTACAATTATAGCATTTATTTTGCTTGTTTTTCATGTGGTTTTAGGACAAATGTTACCAACTCGTTTAGCTAATAAATATCCAAATCATATTGCATATGGAACCATTGGTTTTGTAACCACGCTGACTAAGATGATATCACCATTTGTATGGATACTTGATAAATTATCTAGTATACTGGGACGTTTGGTTGGATTGGCACCAAATGAAGGTACAAGAACGGTTACTGAAGAAGAAATTAGAACTATCGTTGAAGAAAGCAGTAAAACAGGTAACATCGATGAACAAGAAAGTGAAATGATTCAAAATATTTTTGATTTCAGTGATACTGATGTTGATGATATCATGACACATCGTACCGAAATATCAGCTTTGGATGTTAACTCAACTAAAAAAGAATTATTTGAATATGTTAGCGAAGAGCAATTTACTAGATTTCCTGTTTACGAAGGAGATATTGATCATATAGTAGGGACATTGCATGTAAAGGATCTTTTAAAATATGTTGATGATCCAGAAGATTCATTTTCAATAAGATCATTACTAAGAGAACCTTATTTCATTCCCGAGTCAAAGAATACAAGTGAATTATTCAAAGAGATGCAACAACAAAAAAATCATATTGCTATTGTATTAGATGAATATGGTGGAACAGCAGGAATTGTTACGATTGAAGACTTGATTGAAGAAATCGTTGGTAATATATTTGATGAATATGATATTGATGAAGACGAAATCAAACAAGTTGATGATTTAGTTTATGAAATTCATGGTTTAATCAATATCCATGACGCAGAAGATTTCTTAGAAGCTAATCTTCCGGTTGATGATTATGATACATTAGGTGGATTTATGCTAGGACAATTAGGAAGATTTCCTGAAGAAAATGAACATGTATCTATCGTTTATAACAATTTTACATTTGAGGTTGTTGATACAAATGATAAGATTATTACAAAGATTAAAGTAATTAGACCAGAAATATTCGAAGAAGATATTACTGAAGAATAAGAAGTGAGGCATTATGGGTAAAGAAGAATTTATTAAAATAGGTGTTTTAGTTGTTTTGATTCTGTTGTCATCGTTTTTCTCTGCAACAGAAACAGCTTTTTCATCACTTAATCCAATCAAATTAAAACACCGTATTCAAAATAAAGAAAAAAGAGCAACTAAGACTTTGGCTTTATCTTATGATTTTGAAAGAGTTTTAACAACTATATTAATTGGTAATAATATTGTAAATATAGCTGCAGCATCATTAGCAACCGTATTATTTGTTCAGTATTGGGGCAACTTAGGTGTAACGATATCAACAGCAGTTATGACAACGTTAGTACTTATTTTTGGTGAAATTACACCAAAAAGTATTGCTAAGAAAATGCCAGAAAGATTCGCTATGGCAGTAACGCCAGCATTAGTGTTTTTTATCTTTATTTTAACACCATTAAACTTAATATTTGGTTTATGGCAAAAGTTAATGAACAAGTGGTTCAAGTTTCAAAAAGAACCAGCTATTACAGAAGATGAGCTCTTAACTTATGTATCAGAAGTTCAACAAGAAGGCGGAATTAACGAAAACGAAGGTGAATTGATACGAAGTGTGATTGATTTTGATGACTTAAAGGTTGAAGATATATTTACACCAAGAGTTAAAATCATCGCAATTAACGAAAAAGATGATAATAAAAAAATAACCCATGCTTTTAAACATTCTGGTTATTCAAGATTACCAGTATATGGTACAAATATAGATCATGTTATAGGAACGATTAATCATAAGGACTTTTATAATAAAGTATTAATTGATAAAGAACCACTAGATTCGATTATTAAACCTCCAGTTTTTGTTACAGAATACATGCGAGTAACAAATTTATTAGAGTTGCTACAAGAACATAAATCGCATATGGCAATTGTAAAAGATGAATTTGGTGGCACTTTAGGTGTTGTAACGATGGAAGATATTTTAGAAGAAATCGTTGGCGACATTTGGGATGAGCACGACGAGATTGTTGAACAGATCAATAAGATCGATGAATCTAATTTCCGAATTAAAGGGACTGCAGATTTAGAAGATGTATTTGATTTGCTAGGAATTGAAGAAGATGAGAATGAACTTGAATATTCAACTGTGAATGGATGGGTTCTAGCTGAATTAGGACGAATACCTGCTATAGGTGATTCATTCGATTTCAAGCATTTTAAGATTACAGTTACAAGTGCTGATACAAAAAGAGTACTTGAAGTTAATATTGAAATTTCACAAAATTTAAATAAGGTTGATGAAGAATAGAGTTATTAACTCTATTTTTTTTACCATTTAAACAAAAAAAAGGCTGTACATTTGTACAACCTCAGTTTTTGATAATTGATTATTCTACTGAATCTCCAGCAAAACCAAATAAAGTTTCAAGAATTGTGAAGTATCCACCAGTACGGATTGTTACGCCAGCTAAAGCATCAATTACTGTAGAACCATCAAGTGATCCAGCACGTTGAGCAACTGGTTGTAAATCATCATTCCAACCATTTTCCATAACGTAATCAGTAATTAAAGCAGCTTGTTCAAACCATTCAAGAGTACATGGAGTTTCAGTGCTACGCACCCATTCTCCATTAACTAATGTATAACCAGCAGCTCCGACCATACCATAATCAAAACCTAATTCTTGCTTAGTCTTTTCATTCCATGCAAATGTACCTGCTGACTCATCTCTAGTTGATTGACGAACGTCTAATAATAGTTCTTCAATTTCACCTTTAGGTGTTACCACCATATGAGCACTATATAAGTCATTTCCAGAAGCATAAACTGCTTGGAATTTACCTAACTTAGCTAGTTCAACAGCTTCTTGAGCTAATGTGATGTAAGTATCAACTGTAATTGAAACGCTTGCGCCTAGATCAGCAGTATATCCTTCATCATCAAATGTAATAGAATCAACACCATTTTCTAATAAGTGTGCTTCGATTAAAGCAGCTTGTTCATACCATTCAAGTTGACCTGGTTCAGTAGCCATACCATAATCATCGCCTAATTCTTTCTTAGTCATAGCATTCCATGCCCATGAGTAAGTTGTTACAGCTTCTTCACCTTCACCTGTTGTCGTAGCAGTTCTACGAGCTTGACGAGTGTCAATATTGAAACCAACAATCTCTCCATCTTCAATGGTAACTGTTACCATTGTAACTTGTGGTGCATTTCTAGCAACTGTTTCTTCGTATGCCATGAACTCACCATCTACTTTGAACTCACTACTCTTGCAACCGAAAAGTGCAATTGCAGCGAACGCAACAAAAAACAACAATAATACTTTTTTCATTTATTAAATTCCTCCTATGAATTGTTTCTTAACACACTTATTATACTATAAAAGTCAACAAATATGCAATGTATTTTATACTTATTTTCATAAAAGCGTTTTACTAGTTTATAAAACGATATAATTTAACTAAATTAGTTATTTGTACTTTCATTAAAATGAAAATAATGATACAATAATTAAGCGGAAAGGTATGTGTATAAATGAGTAAAGCAACTTTGAATGAAAGACAAAAGAAAATCAGAAACTTTTCGATTATCGCTCACATTGATCACGGGAAATCAACCCTTGCTGATCGCTTGTTACAAACGACGAATACAGTGAGTGTAAGAGAAATGAAAGAGCAACTTTTAGACTCTATGGATCTTGAAAGAGAACGCGGCATTACGATTAAATTAAACGCAGTTGAAATGCTTTATAAAGCCAAAAATGGTGAAGAGTATATTATGCATTTAATTGATACTCCAGGACACGTTGATTTCACTTATGAAGTATCAAGATCACTAGCAGCCTGTGAAGGTGCTATTTTAGTCGTAGACGCAGCACAAGGGATTGAAGCACAGACATTAGCAAATGTGTATTTAGCTATTGATAATGACTTAGAAATCATCCCTGTTATTAATAAAATTGACTTACCAAGTGCTGATCCCGAGAAGGTAAAAAAAGAAATAGAAGACATCATTGGTATTCCAGCACAAAATGCAGTTCTAGCATCTGCAAAAGATGGTGTTGGAATTGAAGAAATATTAGAAAGAATTGTAACGGATATCCCAGCACCTAAAGGTGATGCGGAGGCTCCAATGCAAGCACTCGTTTTTGACTCGTTATTTGATGCTTATAAAGGTGTTATTCCATCGATTCGTGTTGTGAATGGCACAGTAGCAAAAGGTGATCAAATTCAATTTATGGCTTCAGGAGCAAAATATGAAGTTGTAGAAGTTGGTGTTTTAACACCTAAAATCGTTAAAAGAGATATATTAGGACCAGGAGATGTTGGTTATTTAACAGCTGCAATCAAGGATATCAATACTGTACGTGTTGGTGATACAATAACTCAAACAAACAATCGTGCAAAAACAGCATTACCAGGCTATAGAACGATGAACTCTGTTGTTTTTTGTGGATTATATCCTATAGATAGTGACCGCTTTAATGATCTTAAGGATGCACTAGAAAAACTTAAGTTAAACGATGCATCATTAATCTATGAACCAGAAACATCGCAAGCGTTAGGATTTGGATTTAGAACTGGGTTTTTAGGATTACTTCATATGGAAATTGTTCAAGAACGTATTAGTCGTGAGTTTAATATAGAATTAATTGCGACTGCTCCATCGGTAATCTATAATATATATTTAACAGATGGATCGATGATCAGTATTGATAATCCATCCAAACTACCTGATCCTCAAAGAATTGATTATATACAAGAACCTTATGTGAAAGCATCAATTATGACACCTAAAGAATATGTTGGTGCTGTAATGGATATTTCACAGAAAAAACGTGGTATTTTTGGAAATATGAATTATGTTGATCAAAATAGAGTTCACATCACTTACGAACTTCCATTATCAGAAATTGTTTATGATTTCTTTGATAAATTGAAATCATCAACAAAAGGTTATGCCTCATTTGATTATGAGATGGCAGGATATAAGACATCGAAACTACAAAAGATGGATATCTTGTTAAATAATGAAGTGGTAGATGCACTATCAGTGATTGTCCATAGAGATTTTGCTTATCAAAGAGGTAAAATCATATGTGAAAAAATGATGAAGTTAGTACCTCGTCAAATGTTTGAAATTCCAGTACAAGCTGCATTGGGCAACAAAATTATTGCAAGGTCTACGATAAAAGCAATGCGTAAAGATGTTTTAGCAAAATGTTATGGTGGAGATATCACCAGAAAGAAAAAACTTCTATCCAAACAAAAAGAAGGAAAGAAGAAAATGAAGTCAATTGGACGTGTAGACGTACCACAAGAAGCATTTATGGCAATCCTATCCAATAGCGATGAGTAACAACTCGTCGCTATTTCTTTATTATGTAAACCAAATAGGGTATAATGAATATAGAAGGACGTGATTGATTTTGAAGGGACTTTATATCCATATTCCATTTTGTGAATCTATTTGTCACTATTGTGATTTTGTCAAAAGAGTTCCTAAGAATAAGGAAATGGTTGACACATATATAGATGCTCTTGTTAAAGAGATAAGTAGCTATCATAATCACTTTAAAACCATAGAGACAATCTATATAGGTGGGGGAACTCCAAGCATGTTAGATGTCAATCAATTTGAGATATTATTCGAGTCTATTAAAGAGATATCTCCTGTTGAGTTTACTATTGAAGTCAATCCGGAAAGCTATACTGAAGAAAAAGGCATTTTATTTAAAAAATATGGTGTTAATCGAATTAGTTTAGGAGTCCAAACGTTTAATCAACAACTGCTTGAGTATTTAAATAGAAAACATACAAAAGATCATGTCTTTAGTGTTGTTAAGCATTTAAAATCAATTGATATTCCACGTATAAGTGTTGATCTTATTTATGCTATTCCAGGACAAACTTTAAAAGATTTATATAGTGATCTTAAATATATAAACGAATTAGATATTTCACATGTTTCTTGTTACTCTTTAATATTGGAGGAAAAAACGTATTTTTATCATCAATATTTGCGAGGCAAATTTGAGCAAATGGATGAAGATATGGAAGCTAAAATGTATCAGATCGTTATGGATGAATTGAAAAAACAAGGATTCGAACATTATGAAATATCAAATTATGCAAAACAAAACCATTATTCTTTACACAATATGATTTATTGGACATTGGGAGAGTATATTGGAGTTGGATTAGGTGCTCATGGATTTATCGACCAGTACCGAACATTAAATCATAAATCGTTACCAAAGTATTTGAATGAGCCACTTGAAAAGAAAGAACTTCAAAATGAAGAAACAATGCTTCAGGATGAAATGATTTTTGGTTTGAGAAAAATGAAAGGCATATCCTTAGAGTATTTAAAGGAAAGATATGATATCGATATCTTTGAAAAATATCCAAAATTAAAAGAAAAAATTGAATTAGGACTTATTAAAGTTGAGGATGGAAGATTGATGCTTACGGATAGAGGAATATTCTTAGGAAATCAAGTCTTTATGGTGTTTATATGAAATATTTACTTAAAGATTTTGAATACTATTTAAAGAATGAAAAAGGTTCTAGTAAAAATACGATTGAATCATACCTAGGTGATTTAAATCAATATGCATTATTTTTGGAAAAGTATCATTCAATAACAAAACCTAAAGATATTGAAAAAAAACATATTGAGGGATTTCTAAAAAGTTTAAAACGACAAGTTGGCTCTAAAAGTTTAGCAAGAAAGTTAACAGCGCTTAAAAGTTTTCATCACTTTTTAGATATAGAAAAAGAAGTCGATGAAGACATTACTAAGAGTATAGCATCACCAAAAGTTCAAAAATCTTTACCTAAGGTTTTGTCTGTTGATGAAGTTGTTGCTATTCTTGAACAAGTCGATAGAAGTAAACCTTTAGGTTTAAGAAATCTAGCTTTATTAGAACTTATTTATGGATCAGGTTTACGAGTTAGTGAACTTCTTGATATTCTAATGGAAGATATCCATTTAAACCAAGGATATATTATGGTTAAAGGTAAAGGAAATAAAGAAAGAATGGTTCCAATTTCTGATATGTCAGCCATTGCATTAAGAAATTATATCGTGAAATCTAGAGATTCATTAATAGCTGATACTAAGGTTAATTACCTTTTTGTTAATCAAAATGGGAAGCGGTTATCTAGGCAAGGTTTTTTCAAAGTTTTGAAGAAACTTGCTCAAGATGCTGGTGTAGAAACTGATTGTTCACCACATACATTAAGACATTCATTTGCTACACACTTACTAGAAAACGGTATGGATTTAAGAACCTTACAGTCCTTATTAGGTCATGAAGATATATCAACTACTCAAATATATACACATATTAGTCAAAAGAGAATTAAAGAGATTTATAAGAGTGCGCATCCGCGTGCAAAGGAGGAAGAAAATGTATAATAGAATATTTTTAGTTGTACTTGATAGTTTAGGAATTGGAGAAGCTCCAGATGCAAAAGATTATAATGATGAAGGAGCGAATACAATTGGTCATATTGCTGAATTGATGGATCTTAACATACCTAATTTAAGAGAGTTTGGTTACGGAAATATTGCACCTATAAAGAATGTAGATCCAGTCGATACACCTAAAGCTTTTTATACAAAAATGCAAGAAGCATCACTGGGTAAAGATACGATGACAGGACATTGGGAAATGATGGGTATGTATATTACAAAACCATTTCAAACCTTTACTGATACCGGATTTCCTAAAGAATTAATCGATGAATTAGAACAAAAAACAGGTCGTAAAACTGTCGGTAATGTAAGTGCCTCAGGGACTGAAATCATTAAAGAATTAGGCGAACATCATATGAAAACAGGCGATATAATCGTCTATACTTCTGCAGATTCAGTACTTCAAATTGCTATGCATGAAGATATAATTCCTATTAAAGAGCAGTATAGAATATGCGAAATAGCACGAGAAATTACCATGAAACCTGAATGGAAAGTCGGAAGAGTTATCGCAAGACCATTTAAAGGAAAGAACAAAAAGAACTTTGCAAGAACATCTAATAGACATGATTACGCCTTAAAACCACATGAAAAAACTACACTTAATTTTTTAAGTGAAGCTGGTTATGATGTTATAGCATTAGGAAAAATAAACGATATTTTTGATGGTTATGGTATTACTGAATACAGTAAAACAGTATCAAATGATGACGGAATGAAACAGATTACTGAAACTGCAAAAAGAGATTTCACAGGTTTATGTTTCTTAAATTTAGTTGATTTTGATGCACTATATGGACATAGAAGAGATCCATTAGGATATGGTAAAGCAATCGAAAAATTTGATGAACAACTTCCTGAATTAATCAAGGAACTTAAAGAGGATGACTTACTTATTTTAACTGCAGACCATGGAAATGATCCAACAGCACCAGGTACAGATCACACAAGAGAATATGTACCATTGTTGGTATATTCTAAGAAATATTTGGTTGGCAACAAGATGCCAATATTAAAAACTTTTGCTGATGTTGGTTATACAATTGCTGACAATTTTGGAACAGAGAAACCCAAAAATGGGACTTCGTTTTTAAAGCATATCGGAGGTAAATGATTATGCTAGAATGGATTCAGGAATTAGAACCAGAGTTTCTAATTATATTTATTACACTCTTTTTGTTACTCATATTTTCTATTTTTACAATTGGAAAAGTACAGAGAGTTTTAAATTTAATTGGTAAGAAAGCTCTAAATTTAACAGAGGATTTATTGGTTAGAGACGGTGAAGATGTTGTTGATATTATCATCGCAAATACGAGTTTTGTTAATGTAGAAACCGGTGCAGTTGGGTTTGTCTACAAGAAAGTTTTGTTGCCTCTTAATGAGGAAGGAATTATGGTTCTTGCTAGAAATACACATAAGATATCAATACCTTTAAAAGACTTAAGATCGTTTGTTTTAGGAACTAGCAATAAGGTAAAAAAAGTCAGCATTTATGTTGAAGATATTCTAGGAAGACGTAGTTTCAAGAAAGCAAAAAACAGCATGAGGATGCTAAAAAAAATTATGAGAACTGAGAGAAAAATAGCAAGAAAAGAAGCAAAAAAAGAAAGATACGAAACTGGAAACTATCTGTTTTTCGAACGTATTGGATTGGCATTTAAGTTTATTTTTAGTCCAATAACTAAAGGTGTGAGAGCGTTTAGATTATGGACAAATCGCAAATTTAAAGAACGTGAAGTTAGAGTTGAGATTAGAAAAAAAGAGCGAAATCATCAGATTGAAATGCAACTTTTAGCAGATGAGGAAAGACATGAAAAAGAAATTGCAGAGGTAGAGTCTAAGATAGATGAAGAAAGAAAAGCTAAAGGTGTTGAGGTTCGACAAGCTGCACTACAGCGTAAAGAAGATGAACGAGTTAATCTACAAGAAGACAAAATAGCTAAAGAAGAAAAGGTTGAAAGTGACAAAAAATTGCTAGAAGAAGAGTCTAAAAAAGAAAAATTAAATGAAGAAAAAGTTAATGCTGAAGAAGATAGTACACAAGGTGTAGCATCGAAAATCGATGAAAAAGACAAGAAATAAGAGATAAAAATATAAGAATAAATACAAAAAAAAGACCATTAAATTATAGAAAATAGTCTTTTTTTTGTACCTGAATTCAAGTTAATTTCTTCTCTAATCGCCGTTTTAAATAAATCATTATTAGTGAAAATAGACAAATAATGGGGGTCAATATTCCTACAATAAAACCTATTAATCCAATAACTCCATACTCATAATTACTTGGATTTAAAAATGGATAAACAAACCTAACACTTGGGTGATTAGGTAATCTTGATTCTAAGTAATTACCTAAAAATGGTTCAACGATAGAATATACAAGAATCAAATAAATCAGTGGATAGATTAAGGATATCCATAATTTTTTATAATGCATTTTTGTATCAATGAATAGAAAATACAAGATGATAAAAAGTATTGGATTTATCGTATGTAGGATCTGTTGAAGAAAAGAGACATGATCAACATATGGTACAAGCAAGCTATGAAAAATAATACTAGTCATCACTATATTAATCAGTGCTATAAATGATAAATAACTAAACCATTTTCGATTTGAAAAACCTAATGAAAAGAATAAAGAAATAAGTGTTATAAATAGGTTACTTTGAGTTGTAAAATATGAAATTGTAATCAAGAAGTAAGCAAGTTGATAGTCTGCAAAAGCTGCACGAAAAATAGCCAAAACAGTGCCTGTAACTCCCCATAAAAAAACAAAAACGGTAAATGAATTTTTAATGTTTTTGTTGTCTCTTAATTTTAGTAAATGAAGATCCATTTGATCACATCCAGAAAAAAATTAGAAATATTTTTTTATTTGTTCTATATCGTTAGTCATACCTAAAGCGAGCATTAATCTAATTCTTGCTTTTTGACTAGAAAGATTATTTGTAAAAATAACTCCAAGTTGTTTGAGGTGATGTCCACCGCCTTCATATCCATAACTATCTAGTACACGACCTTTGGGGCAGCGAGATGTAATTAGTACGGGAATATTATTTTCAATAGCTTTTGTGATTCCTGGAATCATTTGAGGTGGAACGTTACCTCTACCTAATGCTTCAATAACAATACCTTTAATTCCATTGTCAATTAGTAAGTTTAGTATAAGTGAACTTGAACCAGAATAGACTTTGACAATTTCTATTTCAGGAACGATAGATTTTGGAGTTAATAAAACACGTGGATAATGTGTTTGTCTATAATATAATACGTTATCTTGTTCAACGATTCCGATTGGTCCAAACTCCATTGACTTAAAAGTATCAAGTGCTAATGTGTGAGATTTTGTAACTTCAGAAGCAGAATTAATCTCATCATTCATCATCACAACTACACCTCTTTTTGTCGATTCAGGAGACGCTGCGACAAGAATTGAGGAAAGCAAATTACTTAGTCCATCAAATCCAAGCTCTGAAAAGTTGCGCATAGATCCAGTGAAAACAACAGGTTTAGTAATGTCTAAATAGAGGTCTAAGAAGTAAGCAGATTCTTCAAGAGTGTCAGTTCCGTGAGTAATTACGATGCCATCTATGTCTGGATTATCCAACTGTTCTTTGGTAAGTTTAGCGAGCGTAAACATATCCTCAGGCGTAATCGCTGGAGATGGCTTAAGAGAAAATTGTATTGACAATAAAGAAATATCGCTTAGTTCCGCGGATATGCTCTGCAAGAGTTCATCTTTATTATCTTTAAGTATTGCCTTACTGGTTTCAATATTCTTAGCCATTGATATGGTTCCACCAGTAAAAATGATTAAAATCGTCTTATTTTTCATATGATCACCATCAATATTGTATCATAAAAAGCCATTTATTGAGTCTTGAAAAAGATAAGTTTACTTATAGTCAATTTTCGATAGTTCACACCCCACACCCAACCTAGAAGCCGAAATTAGAAGATAAGTGGTTAATCAACATACCCACATAAAACCCAATGTTCGCACAACTAGTGTGTTAACTAATGGTTAACATAATATATATTATACGAACAAATAAAGAATAAAAAAATAAAAGAATTATGGGTTAATCACCTTTATGATTTCCTAATTCATATGTTTGTATGCATATTTAAGTGCTTCTTTCATTACTAATCATTATCATATATTTAATTTGAGTATAATAAAGAATATGGAGAGTGCGATTTAAGAGATTGAAAGTATTAAACACGTATTATTGTCCTACTGATGCTTTCACAGGCTGAAATTACGTATTTCGGTGGTTTTTGATGATTTCTATTTTTTACCAATTTCTCTTGAGTTCTTCTTCTTTTACCAAGTATACATGTGTGTAATTTGAAATTGGGGAAAGTATGTTTTTTAGAATTTCAATTGCTCATACGATGTTATCAAAAATTCTCAAAGTTTTTATCTTTATAATTTTACCATTACTGATTATCACGATTCTTGTTTTATCATATCTATTGAAAGTTTGTTTTTTGTAAACTTAGAATTTTATAAGTTTTTTGAAAATTGCCTTTGATGGTTTTTCAGTTTTTACCAATACCGTGATTTTGAGAATCAATTAGTTATTTATGGATGTGTTATTTTTATTTGATCTTCTAGCATTTTTTATTTAAGATCATATTTTTTTTGTGAGTGTTCATGTGTTTCGTATTTCTAATCTTTCCATTTTTTAAAATATTGTTTTAATTGCTGTTGATCGAATGTCTATCAACATTTAAATTTTTTTTGTTATAGCTATCATTAGTTTGCCTATATGATGAAGTCTATTGTTTCTTCTTTTATTATACAACAATATGTATCTATTTAACTCAATGGATTCTTTCGTTTTTTCTACACTTTGATATAGTTATTTCATTTATATAGGAATATTATAAATAACAAAAAACGCATAAAAAGTTTATATATACTAAACATACATTTTTATGCTTTATTTTTTTCTTCCATCTTCTTTCTATATATATAAAGAGAGCTATTAAATAAAAAAGGGTTTTACCCCTTTAATCATTTATGAATTCTAAGATGTCTTTTGTCAATTGATCAGGTACATCTACCAACGGTGAATGACCACAATCATCATATGCAACATACTTAGATAATTTTTCTAATGCTTTAACATTTTCTAATACCATATACTCGGGAACAACTATATCCTTCTTTCCCCATGTATGTAATATAGGACATTTGATCTTATTAATGTTTTGAGTTCCAGCATTATAGAAATTATGCTGATCTGACATATTTAAATTAGCAAGTGCCCAGTCAGCATCAATTAAATTTCTTTGCTTTAACGATTCATTGATCCATAATTTATTCTGTTCTTCTGTAGGTTTTTTTACTGTATAAATTGTCTTATCAAATATATAACTCATCACATCAAAATTCTTATTTTTTTGAGCTTCTAAAAGCGGAACAACTTGGATTGGATCTTTACCTAATTCTTCTGGTGACTCATAAACTTGTCCAACTAAAAATCCACCATTTTTATCCTTCTTAAATACTGGGTATCCCCGATGTGTTGTTGAGTTAATGAGAATCATCTTTTCAACAGCTTTTGGATGAGCTGCAGCGAGTTCTAATGCTACACCACCACCTAGTGACCATCCAACAATAAAAGCTTTTTTTACATCCTTTTCTTTCATAAATAAATAGACGTCTTCAGCAAGTTCTGACAAGCTAGATATTCTTCGATAATAACTTGAATCTCCATAACCTCTTAAATCTGGAGCGATGACTTTTATGTCTTTAGGCAATCTTTCAAATAGTGGTGTGAAGTGTTGACTTGATGAAAAGTTACCATGAATTAATAAAATTGTTTTTTCACCTTGACCTTGCTCTAGATATCTAATGACTTCGCCATTCGATAAAACGATTTCTCTTTTTTCCATAAATCCTACCTACCTTTTTATATTTGATATTCTGATTCTAGTGTGTTGATAAAACCTAAAACTAAACTAACAAATAACAATGGTACTTCATACATTGATGCATGACCAACTCCAGGTAAAATAACAAGCTTGGAATTTTTGATTGCCTGATGTAATTCTTTTTGATTTGCAATAGGTGTTAAGTAGTCTTCATCTGCAGCAACAATTAATGTTGGTGCAGTAATCTGATTTAAATCTTTTCTTGCATCATATGATTCAGCACTATTGGTTAATCTTTCCATTGCATCTAAAAATACAGGATTTGAAAAGATTGGTATTAAGTAAGCTTCACGCTTTTTCATCCAGTCTAATCTCTTTTCATAATAGCTTGGAGAATAGATGACTGGAATGGTTGCTTTATAGTAGGTTGCTCCATCTCTTAGTTTTCCTATAGCATTCCATTGTCTTCCAATTTCTTGAAGCCATGGCGATGTATAAGGTGTTGTATTAAACAAGACTAAACGATCAACAAGTTCAGGATGTTTAATCGCGAATAATATAGCAACTTCTCCACCATATGAAATACCAACTATATTGATTTTAGAAACTTTTAGTTCCTTTAATAAAGACTCAATAATATCAACTTGAATCGATTGAGTATACTCGCTATTTTCAAGTTTATCACTTTGTCCTTGATCGATAAAATCCAAACGGATTAATTGGTTTTGATGTGTAAAACTTTTTAAGAAAGGTTCCCATGATTTTGTAGACATCATAATGCCGTTTAAAATGAGTATAGGCGTTCCTTCTCCATTAACTTCATAATATATGTTTCTTCCTTTAAAATTCATTATAGCCATGATTACGCACCTATATACTCAAGTTTGATTGCTTCACGTCTTAGTTCATCTCTAAACTTTGGATGTGCAATGCTAATTAAAAGTTCTACACGTTCTGCAACAGATGTTCCTCTTAGTGATACACAGCCATATTCAGTAACAACATAATCAACATCAGCTCTTGATAATGTAACGGCTGCCCCTGGTTTCAAGAATGGAACAATCTTAGATATTTCTTCTCTTTCACCGGTTTCAGGATTTTTAACATTAGCAGTTGAATAGAGTGTAATAAAACTCATACCACCTTTAGAATTTTGTGCACCAACAGCTGTATCACTTTGACCACCAGTTCCAGAGAATTGTTTATGTCCAATAGACTCAGATGCTACTTGTCCAGTAAGATCAACTTCTATGGTTGTATTAATTGAAACTTGATTGTCATTAAGTCCAATGATTGCAGGATCATTAACATAGTGTCCATTAAGAATTTGAACACTTGGATTGTTATCGATAAAGTCATAAAGTTCTTGAGTACCTAAAGCAAAACAGCAAACATGTTTTCCGTTATGTGTTTTTTTCTTTAAACCATTAGCTGCACCAGATTTAACAAGATGCATCAAACCAGATGTAAACATTTCAGTATGAATCCCTAAATCTTTTTTGTGCAATAACGCATGTGCAACTGCATTAGGTATACCACCGATGCCAAGTTGTAATGTTGAACCGTCTTTAATTTTATCTGCAATATAATTCCCAATCTTAATATCTTTTTCATTCGGTTCAATGTCAGGAAGCACTGGTGCAGGATAATCAACTTCAATAAAATAATCGACCTCACTCATATGAACTTCTAAATCACCAAATGTTCTAGGGAAATTAGGATTAATCTCTAGTATCGAAATATCAGCAAGTCTTAAAGCATCTTTTTCATAAACATTAGATAACGATAAAGAAACAAATCCATGTTTGTCTGGTGGTGTTGCAGTTCCTACAAATAGATTCGGTCTAGCGTGTTCGAATCGCTTACGACCAGCTAGGTGTAAATGATTGGGTATAAAGCTTATATTTCCGTTCTGATGAGCTTTTCTTAACGATGCTGCATAGAACCAGCTGTCAACTGAAAATGATGATTTGTAAACAGGATTTGTAAAAAACTCAGCATTTTCAAATGGTAAACAATTTGTCACGCGAACGCCTCCTAATTCATTTGCACGTGTATGCAAAATCTTTAGGAACTCTTTTGGTTCTGCACCTGCCATACCAGATACAATAATATCGTTAGATTTAACGAGTTTGATTGCTTCTTGAGCAGTGATTGTTTTTGGAGATTTCATGTTATGCCTCTTTTCTTAATTTAAATTAAGATGAGGGGAGAGTTTCCCCTCCCCATCATTTTAACATTTTTTATAAATTATCCTCTAATTTGTCCGATAGTTTCGATTTCTCTAACTTTATCGAATGTGTTTGTAGTTGTATTGAATAACAATAATGACATTGCATCGATACCATGACGTTTACCGCCACCGAAATCTACAGTACCACCCATAGGGATATTAATTGGAGCTGATTCCATTGCCTTGATAAATGATTCCCAAGTTAATGTGTCATCACCAACACGTTCTAAACCTTGAATAAATACTTTCGCTGCGATATAACCAGCGATTGCGAATGCATTAGCATACATATTATTTTTTGTTGTTTCATCTAAGAAAGATGCATTTGTAATTGCAGCAGCATAAGCAGCAACATCCACTTGCCCTGAGTCACTAAACACATCAACCCATGCATTTGTATAAATTGGGAAACCATAATCAGTATCAGGATCAACAGCAGTTGGATCAGCATTAACATAAGATGTAAATACTGGAACTTCCATATCTAGAGTTTCCATAACACCAATAGCTGCCTTGAAAGGAGCTTGGTTACTTGCTACGATAACAGCAGATACGCCTTGAGAACGGAAGTTTTCAATCGCAGTACTTAATGCAGCTGTTTCAGCAGCAGCAAATGAACTATAAATAAAGTTATCATTAACGCCTAAAGTTCTTGCTTCAATTTCGATACCGTCTCTAATCGATACGCCATCATCAGTTAATGTATAAAGAACACCAATTTTTGCGTTTGCAGGAAGTGCTTCGTCACCAGCTGTACCATAAACTTCTTCATTAATAGCACGAGCAGTCATAATACGACCGTCTGTTAAATAAATTGGTTGAACTGGCATAACAGGATCTAGTGGAGCTCTTTCGCTATATAATACGTTAACACCAGTTGCAGCATATACCATAGGTATACCAGCTTCTCTAATCACACCAAGAGTACTACTTACTGTAGGAGTACCAAAATGTCCAACTAATGCAAAGACTTTATCTTCATTAATTAATTGTCTAGTGTTTGTTAAACCAACAGTACCATCGAATCCATCGTCTCTATTAACATATTCGATTTCACGACCACCAATACCACCAGCTTCATTAACTTCTTCAAATGCAGCACGCATACCATAACTAAATGGTAAACCTACAAATGATAAAGGACCAGCTAGAACTGCAGTGTTACCAACTTTAATCGTTGTATCAGTAATACCTTGAACTGTTACTGCACGTACTTCAGCATAGAAACTAGTTGTTACTTCTTCAAATGTTACGGTAACATCATAAATACCGACAACACCAGCAACAAATCCAGAAAGTGTATAATCACTTGATTCTAGAACTTCTTTTCTACCAGTATTGTAAATAACTTCTACAGATAAACCAGCAGGGTTGAATTCTTCTTGACGGTTGTAGATTTGTTGAGTAGGAACAGATAAGATGTTCAAACCTAATGCTTCCTCTTCAGCTTCAGGATCAAATATAGCAACACCAAATGTTGCAGTTTCTCCTTCGTGAGTTACTGTTACAGTTTTTAATCCTGTAGTAGTTGAATCAAAACCAGTCACAGTATATTCTGAAGATGTCAATACACGATCAGTGCCATCTGTATAAATAACAGTGACAACCATACCAGCAGAACTTAAACCTTCACCAATTACGTATTCTACTTTCGTTGGTGGAGTTACAGTTATGCGGTCAACTCCGACTTCTGTTTCGCCGCAAGCAGCCAAACCGAATGTAGCAAGTAAAACGATAAATAAAGCTACGATTCTTTTCATAAAATTTTTCTCCTCTTTCTTTTGCCTTATTGGCAAGTTATTATATTATCTTGTTTCTTGGAAACAATTAAAACCTAATGTGATGAACCTAAATAAGCATTGATAAGTTGTTCGTCGTTGAGCAACTCGTTTCCAGTGCCTTCTGAGATGATTTTGCCTAACTCTAAAATATAAGCATAATCAGCAATTTTAAGCGTTTGATAAGCATTTTGCTCTACGATTAAGATGGTTCGTCCTTCTTCCTTAATCCGCTTAACAATTTCAAAGATATCTTTTACAATCAGTGGTGCAAGACCTAATGATGGTTCATCTAATAATAAAACTTTCGGATTTCCCATCAATGCTCTACCAATGGCTAACATTTGTTGCTCACCACCTGATAAAGTAGAAGCTTGTTGTTTCTTTCTTTCTCTTAAGATTGGAAAATATCCATAGACTTCATTAAGTAATTGATTGATTAATGTTTTTCTTGTTATTTTTTCAACCTTTTCATGACCATCTTTATCTTTAGTTGTTTTATTTATGCTCTTAAGTGAGTAAGCACCAACTAATAAATTTTCTTCAACTGTAAGACCATTTAAGATCATTCTACCTTCAGGAGCTTGTACAATACCTTTAGCAGTTATTCTAAAGGGGTCTTTATTCTCAATATTTTCTCCATCAAAGGTAATATGCCCTGATTTAACTTTTACAACACCAGATATAGAACGAATAGTTGTTGATTTACCTGCACCGTTAGCACCTAATATAGCAACAATACTTCCTTCTTCAACATCCATATTGATACCTTTGACTGCGCGAATAATACCGTAATCAATAATTAAGTCTCGTATTTCTAAAATTGCCATATTATTCGCCTCCTAAATAAGCTTCTTGGACAACAGGATTTGTCTTAATCTCTTTTGGAGTTCCAATGGCTAACTTTTTACCAAATGATATTGCACAGATGGTATCACATAGTTCCATAACTAAACCCATATCGTGTTCTACTAAGAAGATTGTACAGTCATACTCTTTTTGAATCTTTCTAATTGTTTTAACTAACTTTTGAGATTCAAGGTCATTGAGTCCAGCTGCTGGTTCATCAAGAATGATTAAATTTGGATTTGACATCAATGTTCTTGCAAGTTCAATTAGTTTTAAAACACCATAAGGTAGACCGATTGGATAAAAATCTTTATAAGCTATCAGTTCAAGATCAGTTAAAATTTTAATGGCTTTAGCTTTTAAAATTTCATCCTCGCGTTTAAATCTCGGATTGTGAACTAAATGTCCAAAGAATCCTGTTTGATATTGTCTGTGTGATGCAACTAATAAGTTATCTAAAATCGATAATTCCCATATGAGTTCAACATTTTGGAAAGTTCTTACAATACCGTGTTTAATAACATCGTGAACTTGATATTGGGATAAATCAACAACATCATTTGTTTTGTCACGATATAACATCCTACCTCCAGTTTGTTTATAAAACTGTGTAATACAGTTAAATACAGTTGTCTTACCAGCACCATTTGGTCCGATGAGTCCAAATATTTCACCTTTTTTAACGTCAAATGATAATTCATTAACTGCTATAAGACCACCAAATTTCATTGTTAATCCTTCAAGTTTTAAAATGACGTCATCATCCATTTCCAGTAAAGGGAGATCTTTTTGTAGATCTTTTTTCTTTTCTATAGTTTGGATAAGTTTTTGATTAAGTAATTCATTTGCTTTATTAATCTTTTCTTGTTGTTTACTTAATTTTTCATGATCTTCTTTGATGAGTTGTTGTTCATAGGTTTGATATTTTAACGCTAACCTTTGTTTTTCAGTTTCAAAGAATTTTCTATTTTCTTCAATTTCTTGATCTGAATAGCCTTCAATCGTATATTTGTTAAATATCTTTTCTTTGTTTTCGTTATACTTTTGACTTAGAAATTCTAAATTTTCTTGATGTTTTTGCTTAAACTGTTCTTTTTGGTCTGGATGTTTTTTTGTTTGTCTTTTAAGTGTTTGATCAATTGCTCTTTTTTTCCAGTAAAACCAATGATCTAGTTTATCGATTTCTTCTTTTGAGAATGTTTTTAAATAATCATCTTTTGATAATGTTTTACTTTCTAGTTCAATTAAGTAAGACTGATGTTGATCTTTTAGTTCTTGAAGTTTTTTGTTTCTTTTTTCTGTATATTTCTCACCTAATATTTCAGGATAAGATAAGTTGTTTTCAATCTTTTGTCTAATATTCTCAATTTTTTGATTGAGTAACTTGTTTTCAAGTGTTGATTTAATCTTTGCCATAACGATACTCCTTCCATGATGTCATTAATTTTTTGTAGAGTCGTATAGTCTTTAGGTTTAAATCTTTGAAGAGTCTGATTAACCCACCAGGGTAAAACATAACAACTAGTATGATTAAAACACCATTAATAATATATGAAGCATTACCATAGGTTTGAAAAAATGGAATACTCTTTAAGACAAGTTGATCAAATCCAAAAATGATAAATGTACCTAAACCAACACCCCAAATAGATTTTGAACCTCCAATGACAATCGCTGCTAAAATATTAAGTGATAAGGCTAAGTTCCATAAGTTTGGAATGGTTGATCTACTATAAGACATATAAAGCATTCCACCAATAACGGCTAGTACGGTTGCGATTACAAATGTTAATAGTCTATATTTTAAAACACTTATACCCATTGCTTGTGCAGCTGATGTTGAGTTTTTAATCGATAACATCGCTCTACCTGTTGGACTATTAACTAAGTTAACAACAGCAATCATGGTTAAGATTAGGAATAAAACTAAGATGTAATAGACCATATGTTCTCTAAATAAAATTCCAAAGATAGAAAATCTTTCAATTTGAAATCCAAGTAACCCATTTGTAATAGGTGTTGCAAATTTAAAGAATTCAACTAAGACTTCTGATAAACCTAAAGTAATAATGGCTAAGTACATACCCTCTATCCTAAGCGATATAAAGCCTACAATGGTTCCCAAGATGATTGCTATCACTATACCCATGATAAATGCAATCAATAATGGTAGACCTAGTTTGCCTAAGCTAAAGGCTACTACATAAGAGCCAACACCAATAAATCCTGCTGTTCCTAGTGATGCTAATCCAGCATAACCAAGGAGTAAAGTAAAACCTAATCCAACAATCATATAGATCCACATATTTGCTAATATATCAACAGCTGATGGTCTAATCAATCCAGCAGTACCTAAGACTTGAACTAAAACCATTAAGAAAGCTGCAACAAAGATACCAAAGAATGGATGTTTCGTAAACTGAATCAATTTTTGGTGTATTTTATTTTCTTTTTTTGACTTATATTTTTCAAGTATCATAACTACACCTTCTTCGCTATCTTTTTCCCAAATAAACCAACAGGTTTAATTAAGATAAGTAATAATACTAAAATATAAACAATAGCATTTGCCCATGTATTAGAAATGAATTGCCATGCTAAAACTCTTGCAAATGGAATAATGATGGCTGCAATCACTGGTCCACCAAATGATGAAAATCCACCTAAAATCGCTGCTAAAAACCCATTTACTTGCAGTCCTATCATCATATCAGGTGCTAACGTATAAACAGTAGGTGCATAAAGTGCTGCAGCTAATGCTCCAAGACCACCCGCAATACCCCAACTCATTGCAGTAATGAACTTCGTATTGACACCCATCATACTCGCGACAACTTCATTAGATGCAGTTGCGCGTACACCAAGTCCCCATTTTGTATATTTAAGCATGACGAATAATACAATTAAGACCACAGCAGCAATAATAATAGAAATCAAATTGTGACTTGGAATAAACCAAGGCACTGTCCCACCAACATTGACTCTAAATACTTTTGTTGATAGAAATCTCGGTGTTGCTAAAGGGAAGATTCCAAAAACAATTGGTAAAATACCTGAAATAACTAATATAATTCCCATGGTAATCATTTGTTTGGTTACAGCATTTGAATACTTAGCTTTACGAATAATGAATACATCAATAAAGATACCAAATAGAAATCCAACAATAATCCCAATAAGAATCGATACAATTAATAACAGAACCGCACTTATATTTGGAAATTGAACGATAAAGAATTTACTAAATAGTGAGGTGATCGTATATGCTGAAAACATCGCTATCGAACCTTGTGCAAAGTTCGTCGTAAACGATGTTCTAAAGATTAATACAATTGCCATGGTAACAAGTGCCAAAAATGCAGCACCGGTTAATCCCTGGAAAAACATTGATAAAATTTGCTGTAAAGTCATATTAACCCCACCTTATGATATTTGCAGCCCAAACATAGCCAATACCAGCTGCTAACATACAAACGATGCTACCATCTTTAACTTGTCCAGTTTCTAGAGCTAAATGAAGTGATAATATTTGATCTATTTGTCCAATATGACCATAATCCTCTAAATAAATGGATTGATCATCTGATAAACCTAATTCATTAAGCATCGCTTCATGACCTGAACGCTTAATATGAAGAATATCTAAATAATCAATATCTTTTCTTGTTACCTTAGATTTTCTAAGTGCTTCATCAATACATTTAAACCAATTAGGCATAGAAACTTCATTTAAGCGATTTTTCATTTTAACAGGATTCATTAATCTTAAAGATTTTTTGGCTTCACCAATATTTTCAGGCGTAATTGGATTGCATAAACCCCCAATTTCAACACCTGCAGTTCTTGATAAAGAACCATCTGAAATCATATGAGATCCTAAAAGTAAGTTTTTATTGTGGTTTTTCTTTAATATAATCGCACCGCCACCAGCACCAAGGTTATACATCATTGACATATCTTTATCAGTATAGTCAATAAAATCCCCATTGCGGTATCCGCCAACAATCATAATGACGTTGATTTCATCATCTGCAATCAACATGTCTTTAGCCATTTTCATTGCCGATACAGTTGTACAACAACGGTTTTGTACATCTATACCCCAAGCATTCAAAGCACCAATACGATCTTGAATATATAAAGCTGAAGTTGTTAATGGATATTCTTTCCATTCTTCAGTGATACTTAAAATAACATCGATAGTTAATGGATCAACACCAGTATTTTTAAGTGCATCAAGTGCTGCTAACGCACCCATCTCTTGGGTTCCATCGTTAGGAAGATTTCCTGGAACAACTTTTTCTCTAATTCCTAATTTGTCAATCACAGCTTGTTCACTCCAAATACCTTTAGTCGCATCAGCAATTTCACTTGCTTGCATTCTACCTTTTGGTAAATAGATTCCTGTTCCGACGATTCCTACATTGTTTTGATTCACAGGGAACCCCTTCTTTCTTTTGTATTTTTAGTTATAAACGCATGCCGCCATTAACGTTTAAAGTTTGTCCGGTAATATAAGATGATTCAGTAGATGCTAAGAATAGTGCTGCATTTGCAATTTCTTCAGGTTGCCCGAGACGTCCAAGCATTGTCATTTTTGCAAAACTATCTAATAGTTCTTGTGGAACTGTTTTTAAGATATCAGTCATAATATATCCAGGAGCGATTGCATTAACTCTCACGTTCGCACCTTTTCTTGCAAACTCTTTAGCCCATGTCATTGTTAACCCAATAACGCCTGCTTTAGTAGCTGCATAATTAGCTTGACCAATATTACCAAAGATACCAACAACTGATGATATATTAATAATTGAGCCATATTGATTGGTTTCCATTAATGGACCAAATAAACGTGTCATGTTAAAGACACCTTTTAAATTAACATCAATAACAGCGTTCCATTGATCATCTGTCATTTTTCTTGTCATAGCATCACGTGTAATGCCTGCATTATTTACTAAAATATCAACTTTACCATATTTTGCTACAACGTCATCATAAAATTTTTGTACACCTTCTACATCAGTTACGTTTAATTTATAACCAAATACATTTTTTTCACTATATTCTAAATCGCTCATGTCAGCAGCAATGACTGTTGCACCTTCATTAGCAAAAGCTATTGCGATTGCTTGACCGATTCCTTTTGCTCCACCAGTAATGACAGCAACTTTATTATCTAATCTTCCCATATCTTTTCTCCTTTAGTTTTTTTCTAAACTTTTTTTAAAATAACTGCAGTACCCATACCGCCACCAATACAAAGACTTGCTAAACCATAGTTTATACTAGGTTGTCTAAGCATTTCATGAAGTAAGGTAACCATAATACGATTTCCACTTGCTCCTACAGGGTGACCTAATGCAATAGCACCACCATTGACGTTAGTTTTTGACATTAAATCTTCTTTAGTTATATCAAATGCATCTGTTAGTTCTTTAACAACACCTAATGATTGAACAGCAAATGCTTCATTTAACTCAAAGAGTTCGATATCTTTAATATCTAATTGAGCTTGTTTTAAAGCTTGTTTAATAGCAGGTGTTGGACCTAGTCCCATAATGGAAGGATCAACACCACCTTGTCCAACACCAACGATTTCAGCTAATGGCTTTAAATTATATTGCTTAACAGCATCTTCACTTGCTAAAATCATAAAACTTGCTCCATCATTAATACCTGATGAACTACCAGCAGTTACTGTACCATCTTTTTGAAAAGCAGGTCTTAAAGTTCCTAATTTTTCTAAAGATGTGTTTCTATTAATATATTCATCAGCATCAAAAATAATATCAGCTTTTCTAGTTTTAATTAAAACAGGAACGATTTCATCTTTAAACTTACCTTCATCTTGAGCTTTTGCTGCTTTTTCTTGTGAATTAATGGCAAAGGCATCTTGTTCTTCACGTGTAATATTGTACTTTTGTGCAATATGTTCAGCAGTTACACCCATGTGATATCCTTCAAATGCATCAGTTAATGCATCATAGAGCATATGGTCTCTTAAAGGTTGTTCACCCATCTTTAATCCCGATCTTACTTGAGCAGGTACTAAGTAAGGTGTACCACTCATTGATTCAACACCACCAGCAACAACCAAATCATGGAAACCTAATGCGATATTAGAAAAACCATTCATTACTGCTTTCATGCCACTACCACATACCATATTTACACCATATGCAGGAACAGTTGAAGGAATACCGGAATAAATTGATATTTGTCTTGCGACACCTTGTTTCAAACCAGCTGGTAAAATATTACCAACTAAAACTTCATCAATCTTGCTTACATCAACTTTAGATTCCTCAAGAAGAACCTTTAAGACTTGTGAACCAAACTCAGCGGGATGCATTGAAGCCAATGTACCCATAAAAGAACCGATTGCACTGCGCTTTGCGCCAACTACAAAAACTTTTTTCATTTTTACTTTCCTTTCTTAAAAGCGTTTTCAATAACTTTGTAAAAAATAGATTACACAAAGTACCAAGAATACCATTGGCTTAGACAAGATATTCTTTATCGTGTAACTCGAATTTCATAACATGAATAGTTGTTCATATTTCAGTAATATTTTATCATAGTGTATAAATAATGTCAATGATTTCTATAACGTTTTATGAATAATTGTACACCTTATGTTAAAACAGTATAAATTTTTAGATGACTCGAAAAAATTAAATAAAAGATATGAGAAGTAAATAAAGCAAAATTAATTCAAATTTGCTAAACCTTTGTTATACAAAGTCTAATCTAAAACAAATAGATTGATATTGTTTATAAGTTAAAGACGTTTTTTGCTTCAATATTTTTTCATTGTTTTTTTCTAGTGTTTGGTATACACTTATATTAGGTGATAACATGAATCAAACGAATTATCGTCTTCCGAAGCGTAAAGACGGACAAAAAACATTTGATAACATTATAGAAACTGCAAGAAAACTGTTTTCAAAAAATGGATATCAAGCAACTTCAATTAACGAAATTATTGAAAAATCACGTATTGCTACGGGGACATTTTATCTTTATTTTGACGATAAATTCGCATTGTATTCATACTTATTAAACAAATACCGCAAGTCCATTAGAAAAGCAATCTCTGAAGGTATCAAATACGCAGAAACACGATATGAAAAAGAACGTTTAGGGATTAAAGCATTTTTAAAGTTCGCCTGGGATGATCCATTAGCATACCGAATCATTTGGGAATCTATGTTTGCAGATAAAGAACTTTTTAAAGAGTATTATCAAACATTTAGTCACGATTATGTTAGACAATTAAGTCATGCTGTAAATGATGGTGAAGTTAGAGAAGATATAGATCTAGAAACATTATCATATATCCTTATGGGAATCTCGAATTTCGTTGGTTTGCAAGTATTATTTAGAGAAACATTAACCGATGCTGATTTAGATAGAATCACTGAAAACGTTATGAAATTATTAAAATCAGGTATGTTTAAATAAGCTCTTATAGAGCTTTTTTTATGCAATAAAAAAGGCCTTATAAAGGCCTAATCTACGTCCTCTTCGGAGGATTCTTTTATTTTGCAAGTGCTAATACCTATAAGTTTATAAAATCCACTAAACTTAAAGTATCCTGTGACAAACATGATGATTGTTCCAACAAAGAACCACAAATTAAAAACAAATGATAACACAAGGAATACAATCGCTAAGAAATAACGAATGTATTGATCAAATGTCCCAACATTTTCATTGTACTTCATACCATCACCTCTTTATGCTTTTATTATATTACATAACAATGATATTTTAGTGAATTATGTTGAGTTTAGATAATTTCTTTAAATGAATATATCTAAGTAAGTATAATGTCAGAAGTTGTATCGGTATGATAATCATTGTTGCATAGATCAAATATTTAGCATGAAGTGATAAGTTAAAGTACATATATTCATAAATGTTAAAACCTTTTTGATTTAATCGATCCAATAAATAATTCACAAAAGAAACGGATAATAAAATCGATAAGATGATCCATATTGAATTCTTTAAACTATAAAAGGCACTTAATTTTCGATCACTATGTGCATAAGATCGGTTTAATAATACTTGATGATAATCCCATCTAATAGATACTCTAGCATAACCAAAGGATACCAACAAAGTAGCTAATAATAAACCAACAGATATTAATGCGTAATCCAATGCAAATCCATTAATATAACTTTGTGTTTGTGAAGCTATTAATCGATCTGCTGAGTAGATACCGATATCTTCATTTAAGAAACCAACATTTTCATAGAAAAATGTGACTGCCTTATCTTCTGGCCAGACAAATAAACTCAAGACTTCTTCATTTAATTCCCAATCATCACTGAGAGATAAGTATAATCTTCTAAGCTCACCATTTGTTTTGAAAACAGTTGTTTCTGGGAAATATACTTTCATTTGATTTTCATCTAACTCAGTACTTTCATAAATTCCATAGATAGGTATATTAAAATTGCGAAATTGAGATTTTGATTGTAAATAATTATAATAAAAGGTTGCTGCACTAAATGAAAATGATTCATATAGATCTAGGTCATTAACAAATGCTTCAGTTATTTCTGAAACATCAACATCTAAAAGATTTGCCAGTTGATGATTTGAAATTAGCATACCTTGAGGATTTCTAAAGTCTGGTGAAATATCACCAATAAATGTCAAATCATCGACTGATTTAACGACGTTTAGTTTACGAACTTCGGTATTAACAGCATATCCATATGTGATAGATGTATACATAATCGTTTCCATAACTGAATACGATTTTTCTTCAGCAATAACAGCTGATAATAATGAAGAACTACCATAAATAGATTGTAATTCAGCTAAGTATGTCTTTTCTATTGGGTAATTGGATTCAGCACTCTGCTTAACATAGTCAAATTGAGTATAAATGCTTTTTAAGATACCTGAAATCTCCATAGTTAAATTCGTATCACGATCGACTAATACATAACCAATCATATCTTCTTTAGAATCAACACTAAGGAATCCTGTTTGCAATAACTGATCAGCCATATAATCATAGATTAAAACTTGATGATCCTCAGTCGGATGCGTTCCATAAAGTAATGGTTCATGAAATAATGCGTAATCATCTACAACAATGATTTCAGTAAAGTGTAGTGAATCATAATTACGATAAAAATCGAATGTAGAAATAGAAATTTCATATTCAAAGAAATCTCGTATGGATTTATTGAAATAATATGCAGGGTATACGTGCATTAAATTGCCTGTTTTTCCCTTGATACCTAAGATATAGTCTAGACTGACATCATCAACGGCATGGGTTCCAGCACGTACAATGAATGGCCAACCAAAAGTATAAGCTCTCTCTTGGTATTTTTGAAGTGGAACAATATAAGATTCATTTTGTTCCATTGCATAAGACATCGTTTGATTTAACTCAAAATCTCTTAATGCAAAAAATGAAGCAAAAAACGATAGAACAAGTGTTAACGACATCGTTAACAACACAAAAGCAATTAATTTTTTACTCATCTGAAGTAATGAAATCCTTGGGATGTTTAATGCGTTTAAAGCTGTTTGATGATCATCGGTAGGAGTAACTTCAACTTTTTTCTTCTGAGAAACTTTATCAGAAATTACTTTACCAAACTCTAATTCAACAATTCGATCAGCATAGATTTGAGCCAATTCTTTATTTTCAGTCGCAACAATGATTAACTTATCCTTAGCCAGTTCATCTAAATGTTTCATCAGCATTAAATCAGGGTCATCAACTAAAATCACATTTGATTCTTTAGCAATTGCTCTTGCTAAAGCTGCTTTTTGCCCTTCTAGGCGGGTTAAAAATAATCCAATAGTCTTAGATTTAAAGATTATATCAGCTTGATAAAGAGATTTTTCTATGGTTTCATCTTTTTGTGTAATGCATTTAATAGATTGTCGAACACTTTCAAATTTTTTAACATTATGGTTTTTAAATATTGTTGATACAGTAGAAACTAAAAATTTACTTTTTTCACCTTTACGTTCAAAACCAACGATATTACCATCATATAAAACATCACCAAATGAAGGTTTATCTAAACCACTTAAAATTCTAAGTAAAGTTGTTTTCCCACTTTTTTCAGGACCAACAAGAAAAACTATCCCTTTTTCTGGGAATGATATAGAAACGTTATGCAGAGCAATAACTCGCTCTTTTTTTGAAGCTGGATATAGCTTCGTTATCCATTTAAGTTCAATCATCGTATATACCTCGCTTATAATATTGTAGCATTAAAGACCCTATATGTAAATGTTCTATAAATAAAAAAAGGAAACAAGTTCCTTCCTTTATAAAGATTAATATAATGGCTTTATTAAGATTTTCGAACGATCACAAGGTATATCTAGTCTACAGTTTAATTTATCTTCAATGCCCTGTCCGAGTTCAAATCTTAAGAAATCTATCATTTGAACATGATGTTCATATAAAATTGTCTCAACAGTTTTTTGATCATCGTAAATAAAAGGTTGTGTATATAATGTAATATTTTCTAAATACTTGTTAAATCCCTTTTCATCAAATGATCCGTGATTTTTTTCATACATAAATTTTTCATAATTCATGGTGTCATGGTCAATATAGGATAAAGATATATAACTTGGTGAGGTTGCTGCAATTTGTAGTGCTAAGTCACGTGCTAATGTTTTATTTTGTCGATTTAGAATCACTAAAGTGACTACTTTTCCTCCACCATGAATATAAAAACCAAAACTATGCTCATCTTGTTTAACTACACGATAAAAGCGGCGTAAATTTATTTTTTCTTGTATAGTTGCACTTATCTTTTTAATATGAGATTCAATCTGAGTATCAAATATATCAAGCTTTAATGCTGATTTAACATGATTAACATCTGAGTCGATTAATCTTTCACCTAAGTCATGAACAAGCTTTATAAAATCGTTGTTTTTAGCAACAAAGTCAGTTTCAGCGTTAACTTCATATAAAATTGCCTCATTATCTTTAACAACAACATTACATAATCCTTTGGAAGCAACCCTATCATTTGTTATAGGTACTTCATATGTTTTATTAAGATATGCTAATGCTAAATCATAATCGCCATGATTAGCTTCCAAAGCTTTTTTGCATTCAAGCATACCACGATTGGTTTTTTCTCTTAGTTTTTTTATTAAATTAGTATCCATAACACAATCTTTAATATCGAATAAATGATTTTTTGTTAACATCATGCATCAAACAAAAAAAGGCATTTGCCTTTAATCGCCAAATAAGGATAATTGTTCCATTCCTAATTTTTTATTACCGGTAACAATTCTTTGCCATTTCGAACTACGTCCTTTACCTAAAGGGCGAATCTTATCTTCATCCTTTAATCTTTTTAATGTTCGATCAATGGTTGCATCGCTGACATTTGGATGTTTTTTTCTAATGTCTTCTTTAGCAAAAATCTCTTCTAGTTTCATTACAGTATTTTCAATATTATCTGATTTATTCAAATCTTTTTCAAAGCGATATTCATGAGCCATGTCATCGACTTCTTCATATGATTTTAATAAAAGATTAAGTAACATTCTTGATAACATTTCTGTTTGGGCAAAGCCTGATGACCAGTAATAATTCGCAGTAACAATACCTGATTGCCACCCATCTTTATCCTTTAAAAAGTGCTTAAAGAAGCTAACGTACTTGAAAACATTGAAATATTTAGCCAGCAGAGAATATAACATCATTAATCCGACTAAATCATTATGTTTTGATAAGATCTCTAAATTTAAAAAATCGACATAAAAATTAGTAATTAATTGTGTAAGCTCATATTTTTTAGTTTTAACAATTCTTTCAAACAAGTTCATCAACTGTTCTAAATCTTCTTTTTTTGAATGCTTCTTAAGTTTCAACATCCCCTCTTCATTTTTTTCATAAACATTAAATTGAATCGGATCTGTATTTTTTGATAAAAGCTTAATCAAGTTTCCAACTTCATTAACGAGAAGCTCAAATGATTCAGGACTTTTATGCAATTGATATAAAGCAGTCTTTAAGTTTAATAATAAATGTTCATCTTTTGTTCTTGGAGACATAGGCTTTTTCGCGAATAATTTAATTCTAGCATCCGTCATTTTTAAATCAAGATAACGTGCTATTGCGATTAAGTTGCTCTCCATTGTTTTTTTCTCAAATGCATGGGCATCCCGACTAAAAAGATCATCATAGTAATACGATTTTCCTTTAGATTCATAAAGTGATAAGAGTAATAACATCACTTCATTAGATATTTGAATGCGATCCATATTTGCTAAAGCTTTCATAAACAAAACCCTTTCTTAGTTGAAACTTGATCCACCAATAAACTCACGAAGTAATGAATTGCATGGAACAATATCATCATCGATGTTGTCAAAATATTTCAAAAATTTTAATAAGCGATTTGCAGTTATATAATGTCTATTATCTCTAGGGATTGCTTGTAGTTGAGGTACAGCATGTTTCTTTAAAACAGCAAACTCATAAGTCAATTCTGAATTAAAAACATAATTTGCTTGTTTTTGAGTTGGATAAATCCACTTAAATTCTCCACGTCTAACCGATGGCCACATGTCTAGTGTATCAATTGCAGATGAATTACGGTATTTTTGATCTCTAACAAGCCTTCTAAGCAATCTTAACTCAGTTATACTGATTGGATTATGATTATCAATATGTAGTTGCGTTTGAGGAGATATATAGATATTAAACTTTTGATGTTTAGGAATACTAGATGTTAATTTTTCATTTAAAGCATGAATACCTTCAATAATAATAGGTGAGTCCTCAGGTAAACGTATGATATGTCCTTCTTCACGTTTTCCAGTCATAAAATTAAAGTGTGGTAACACAACTGTTTGCCCTTGAATTAAAGCAAGCATATCATGATTAAATAAATCAACATCAAGAGCATAGACATGTTCTAGATCTGGTGATCCATCTCCATTTTTAGGCGCTGCATCTCTACCCAGGTAATAATCATCAATAGAAATCATTACTGGCTTAATGCCTCTCGTCATTAACTCAATTCTCAAACGATTTGAAAATGTTGTTTTACCTGATGATGACGGTCCAGCAATGCCAATTAAACGGATGTTATCAATATTGTTTGAAATCATTTCACCGAGTTCTGAAAGTTGATGTGCATGTTTAGTTTCACACATGTTAACAAAGTCAACAGCAAGTCTTTTATCTTTAGCATATTCATTTATTTTTGGAATGGTGTTACCTTGAATAATCTTGCCCCATTTAGCGACTTCCTTCAAAGCAGAACCAAAAGTGGGTTCATCTTTAAATTCAGGGATTTTACCATTAAATTCAGCTCTAGGATATTGGATAATAAAGCCTGGATGATATAAGAAGAGTTTATAATCTTTTAAATATCCTGTTGATGGTAACATGTATCCAAACATATAGTTGATATAACCAGAGCATTCATATAGATTGACATAATCTTCTTCACGATAATTTAAAATCGATATTTTATCTTCCATACCTAAATCTTTATAGATGTTTACAGCCTCACCAATGGATACTCTTTTTCTTGTAATTGTTAAGTTTTGATCAATTATACGCTTCACTTCTTGATCAATACTTGATACTATAGCAGCATTTAAAACCTCATCTAAACCATCTAAGACAGCTAGAATTGATCTTGAGATACTATAATTAAATTTAATTTTAACCTGTGGATAGAGGTTTTTTAAGGCCATAGCAATCACATATCGCAGTGTTGATTCATAAATACGGATTGCGTCACTATGATTATATTTTAAAAACTCCACGGTAGCATCCTTAGTAACAATATAACTTAACTCTCTTAATCTTAAATTAACTGTAGCAGCTAAAACATCAGTTTCATTTAATTCTTTTGCTACATCTTTAAGCGCCATAGGTTGATCGTAGTTATATGCTTTTTCATTAATTGTTAATTTCATAAGTTACTCCTTATTCATCATCTTCATCAAATAGATCAAGTCTATTTAAATGAATCTTTTTATCATCTACAGTAACAACCTCTTCTTTAAGGTCTATGGTTTCTATAGGGTTAGGTGTTTTTTTTGGTGGTAATTTGGTAACTTTAAGTTCTAAATCATCATCTTTTGCATCAAAAACTTGTATGATAAATCCTTTGCCAAGTTCTTCCTCATCAAATAATTTTTTACCAAACTTATTGCCAGTATATTTTAGATCACTAACAGTTAACATCAGTGAACCTTTTTCAGTGACAATTCTTACCTCAACATTTTCTTTTTGTTGCTGTCTTGAGAGTCTTGCACCTGAAACAGCAAAGTGTGGATTTGTTTTTTGATGATCAATGACTAAGATGCCACGTCTATTACGATTATAAATCGGTAGTTCTTCAACAACATCTTTAATTACATGACCTCTTGAAGTTAATATAACAAAATCATCGGAAGGATTCACGTAAAGTGCAGCAGCAACCTCATCACCTTCTGATAATGACATACTCTTTACACCACCTGCTTGAAGGCCATATAAAGGCAAATCATCGGTTCTAAAACGCAATGCATAACCTTTTTTAGATAAAGATAATATATTTGGTTTCTCATGAATATCGACATGGATTAATTCATCATCTTCAGATAATTTCATGGCTTTAATAGGTTTGCTATATCTTGTAACTTCAAAATCTTGAAGTTTAGCTTGTTTCATCATGCCTTGAAGTGTTGCTAATAAAATGGTTTCATCAGTTTTAAAGTTTGATACTGCAATCACTTTAATAATTCGTTCATTTCTATCTATTGGTGTAATGTTATTAATATAGATACCTAAGTCTTTCCATTTTTGCTCATCTATTTTAAAGACAGGCAAATAAATATAGTTACCTAAACTTGTAAAAATTAATAGGGTATTTAATGTATTTAATTCTTGTTCAAAGATTAATGAATCCAATGCTTTTAAACCAATGGTTTGAGAAGCTTGGTGACTTCTTGTACTAGCACGTTTAATATAACCTTCTTTGGTTATACCAATCATAACTTTTTCTTCACTAATCAATTCTTTTTGATCAATTTTAATAACATCAATTTCAGCTTCTATTTCAGATCTGCGATCTTCACCTAATAGTTTAACAATATCGACAAGCTCACGTTTAATAACACGTCTTAATGCTTGCTCACTAGATAAAATATGTTCTAGTTCTTTAATAAATGCTAATAAACTATCGCTTTCTTGTTGTAAAGCTAAGATATCGGTATTTGATAAACGATAAAGTTGTAAAGTAACGATTGCTTCAGCTTGGACTTCAGAAAAACCGAAAGCTTCCATAATGTTTTCTTTAGCGTTTTGCTTATTTTGTGATTTTCTAATGATTTTAATAACGTCTTCGACCACAGAAACCATTTTAATTAAACCTAAAACGATATGTTGACGCTTGTTTGCTTTAGCAAGCTCATAATTTGAGCGGTTTGTTATAACATCTTTTTGATGATCAACATATGCTTTTAAAATAGGAAGTACACCAACTAAAACAGGTCGATGATTAAGAATTGCGACCATATTATAGTTATAAGCTACTTGTAAATCAGAAGATTTAAAAAGGTAGTTTAGAATAAATTGTGCATCAGCACCTTTTTTTAAATCAATGGCAATTCTTAAGCCTTGCTGATCAGATTCATCACGAATCTCTAAGATATCATCTATTTTTTTATCAATACGAAGGACGTCAATAGATCTTACTAAATCAGCTTTATTGACCTCATAAGGAATTTCAGTAACTATAATACGATCCTGACTTTTAGAAATCTCTTCGATCTCTGTTTTCGCACGGATAACAACTTTTCCAGAACCTTTTTCCAGAGCAGACAAAATACCAGCGTGTCCTTGGACAATACCACCGGTAGGAAAATCAGGTCCTTTAATGATTTTAGAAATTTCTTCAATCGTTACATTTTCATTATCAAGATATAAAAGTGTAGCTTCTACAACTTCTGTTAAGTTGTGAGGAGGTATCTTTGTTGCATAACCTGCACTAATACCAGTAGCCCCATTAACTAATAAATTCGGAAATTTTGCAGGTAAAACTGTAGGCTCTAATTCCTCATCATCAAAATTGGGAACAAACGGAACAGTTCTTTTATCAATATCGCCTAATAAAGCCTCAGATGCTCTAGAAAGTCTAGCTTCCGTATAACGCATTGCAGCTGCTGAGTCACCATCAATAGAACCATTATTCCCGTGCATATCAATTAAAGGAACTCTCATTTTAAAATCTTGACTTAATCTTACCATGGCTTCATAGATTGATGAATCACCATGAGGGTGATATTTACCCATAACTTCACCAGCAATTCTTGCTGATTTTTTATAAGGTTTATTATGTAACATACCCATTTGTTGCATTGCATACAAAATACGACGCTGAACAGGCTTTAACCCATCTCTAGCATCAGGTAGTGCACGATCTTGAATAATATATTTTGAATATCTTGCAAAACGTTCTGAAACAATATCTTCAAGTGTGGATTCAATTATTTTTTCAACATATTTGTCGATACGCTCGATGACTGACATTATTCCAATCCCCCATTTTGCAAGTCGAAATCGTCACTGATTTCAAAGTCTACATTATCTTCAATCCACAAACGTCTAGGTAAAACATCGTCTCCCATTAAAATGGAAATACGTTTGTCAGATGCACTTAGATCATCAATTTTTACTTGGATTAAAGAACGTGATTCAGGATTCATTGTTGTTTCCCAAAGTTGAATAGCATTCATTTCTCCTAGTCCTTTATAGCGTTGAAGATTATAAGGACTATCATCAATCAATGCTTTTAATTCTTCATCACTCCATGCATAATATATTTCTTCTTTTTTACCTTTTTTTCTCGTTAATTTATATAAAGGTGGCTGTGCTAAATATAATCTGCCATCTTCAATTAATGGACGCATATATCTAAAGAAGAATGTGAGTAATAAGATTTGAATATGTGCACCATCAGTATCAGCATCTGTCATAATAATGACTTTATTATAATTACATTTTTTCAAATCAAAGTCAGCACCAAAATCAGCACCAATTGTATGAATGATTGTTGAAATTTCTTCGTTTTTCAAAATAGTGTCTAAACTACTTCTTTCGGAGTTAATGACTTTACCACGCAGTGGAAGGATGGCTTGAAAACGGCGGTTTCTCCCTTGTTTAGCAGAACCTCCAGCTGAATCCCCTTCGACTAAGAACAACTCATTTAAACTCTTATCCTTACCTTGTGCAGGTGTCAATTTACCACTTAAAGAAACTTCTTTTTTCTGTTTAGACTTTCCATTTCTTGCCTCGTCTCTAGCTTTTCTTGCTGCATCTCTAGCGCGTTGAGCTGACAAAGCACGGTTAATAATTTGACTTGCAACAGCTTTATTTTCTTCCATATAAGTTGTCATTTTTTCATAGACAACCGTATCCGTTGCATTTCTTGCTTCAGGTGTTCCTAATTTACCTTTGGTTTGTCCTTCAAATTCTAAAACATCTTCAGGCATTCTGAGTGATAAAACAGCTGTTAATCCTTCACGAATATCTGAACCATCCAAATTATTATCTTTATCTTTTAGAATTCCATATTTCCTTGCATAATCATTTAACGATCTCGTTAAAGCGGATTTAAATCCGATTTCATGTGTTCCACCATCTTTGGTGCGAACATTATTGACAAATGATAAAATATTTTCTTGATAAGCATCGGTAAACTGTAAAGCAATTTCAATATCGATTGTCTTTTTCTTCTTATCAGGTATTGTGTACACAGATGAAATCAAACATGTTTCATTAATTGCTTTTTTATCTTTATTAAGTAATTCAATATAAGCCTTAATACCATCATCATATTTAAATGATTCACGTTGAGGCTTTCTTTGATCGATTAAATTGATTTTTAACCCCTTAATTAAAAAGGCAGCTTCTCTTAATCTTTCTTTAATCAAATCATAAATGAAAAGTGTTGTTGAAAAGATTTTAGGATCTGGTTTAAACCAAACGGTTGTTCCAGATTTTTTAGTATCACCTACGCGTACCAAAGGACTAATTTTAGAACCACCTTCAGAGAAACGTTGATGCCATATACCATGGTCACGATAAATCGTAACTTCTAAAAATTGTGATAAAGCATTAACAACTGATCCACCAACACCATGGAGACCACCAGATACCTTATAACCACTTGCATCTGAGAACTTTCCTCCGGCATGTAAAACAGTAAAAATGATTTCTGTTGTAGGTCTACCAGATGTATGCATTTTATATGGCATACCGCGACCATTATCAGAAACCTCAATGCTATTATCAGCTTTAATTGTCAAAGTGATTTCAGTTCCATATCCCGATAAGGACTCGTCAATTGAATTATCAACGATTTCCCACACGAGGTGGTGCAACCCCTTTGCATCTGTCGATCCGATATACATCCCAGGTCTTTTACGTACAGCTTCTAACCCTTCAAGTATCTGAATCGATTTTTCATCATAAATTTTGTTTGTTTTATTCACGTCATCACCATCTTCATTTTATGTCTCTATTATACCAAAAAATATAGTCAACTACAATCTTTGATTATGTTTTAATTTTGTTTTGTTTTTTCATTTTATTCTGAAAGCACTCGTGATATAATGATTAAGGAGTGGGGTGCTTATATGACATATTTATGGATAGGTCTTCTGATGTTATTGTCTTATTTTCTAGGATCAATACCAAGTGGACTCGTAATTGGGAAAGTATTTAAAAACGTAGATATTAGACAATTTGGTTCAAAAAACACAGGAGCAACCAATGCAATCCGTGTTCTAGGATTTAGATATGGAATCTTTGCATTTATCTTCGATGCCCTAAAAGGTGCATTAGTGATTATGCTTGTCTTCTTTATTGGTGATACTAGTTTATACTTAGTAAGCCAATATGAAATTAATATTGCTAGCATATATGGAATGGCAGCTGTTTTAGGACATGTATTTCCAATTTATATCAATTTCAAAGGTGGAAAAGCAGTCGCAACCAGTGCTGGTATGATATTTGCCATTGAACCATGGTTAGCTGTTGCTGTTATCGTTATCTTCTTAATTGTCTTTTTTACAACACGATATGTTAGTCTATCATCAACAATTGCAGCATCAAGCGCATTAATTTACTTTATTATTCGTGTCTTCTTAGATGTTCATGAGTTTAATCAAGCAACAAGAATTATGGATTTATGTGTAGTCGCAATTCTTGGCACACTCATCTTTATCCGACATAAAGCAAATTATAAACGACTTCAAATGGGAACTGAATATAAGTTTGTTCCTAAAAATAATCAGCAAAAAGACTCTAAATAATGAAAAAGTGCGCATTCGCACTTTTATTTTTTTATATATCCAAACTCATACATCAATTTTAAGTAACCGAGTGCGATAATGGCTTCCCAAATGGATGCAGCTTCCTCATAGATCCCTGGGTAATTACCATCCCAGTTCCATGTAATTGACCATAGACCATGCTCATTTCTATTTTGCACGGCTAAATCAAGTTCTTCAAGTATACGATCAAAAAATAGTTCAGAACCTATAGAAGGGTGAGAATGAATTAAAAATGATGGTTTGACACAATAATCAGTAAACCATTTTGAAGCATCTTTTTCAATCGTTTCTTCCATAATTAAAATCATTTTTTGTTTCGCATCTAAGTAAGGTTGATAGTGTTTAAATAAATCACTAACATCATTCATCATTTCGATTAAACAAATAAGTTCATGAAACTCAATCGGTTCTTTAACTGTGTTAATGAAATCAATGGCTTCTCTAGCAACTTTATTTGCGTATTTAAACGCTTTATTTAATGGATTGGTATATTTAATCAAAAATCCTGCAATTGAGGCTGAGGGGTTAAATTGAGGCTCCATTTCACGATATGACCACCATGGTGCATGTGGATAATCATCATTAGATGGTATTAGCAATGGCCATCTTAATGTTTTCTCATCAAACGCATTTTCCAAATAGTCAACCAGTTTGTTGACAAGTGGAGCGTTGCGGTCAAAATTCATTTCTCTTAATATATTAATCGCTACCCAACATTGAATTGG